>JACPPV010000008.1 GCA_016190825.1 Chloroflexota bacterium | reverse complement strand
CCTTACAGTGTGTCGGGGTGGTCACCCTTGCCCTGGTCAGTGAAACTTGGCACATTGCACCCTTCGTCATCCTGTATGGACTGGGACTTGGGGCAACGATGCCGATGCGTAACTCTCTTGTTGCGGACTATTTTGGCAGACGGAGCTTAGGCACAATTCTCGGCTGGCTGATGAGCGTGACGATGGTCGGAAGCATTTTGAGTCCGGTAATAGCCGGCTGGTTTTTTGATGTGACGGGCAGTTACCGTTTGATCTTCATTATCTTTGCGTTGCTTGCCACAATATCGGTTCCGGCAGTGCTTTTGGCCAGAAAACCGTTGCGGGACCACTAAGTTGTCATAAGCCTGCGTCGGCATCGGGAAGGAAGCGTTATTTGGTGGAGCCATGAGCTTTGAAGGCGTTGGTGGCCAAAGCATGACCGCTGGTCTGTTTCCATTACACGGCCTACCCATGTCTCCTGGCTCAACCAGGTGGAATGCTGATTCAACATCCTGTGGCGTCAAGCCCTGAGAGGACTGAGCGTGACCTCCTTTAAGAACCTGCGTGGAGCCATTGATGACTTTATTGTTGCCGCCTATTCTCAAAATGCTACACCTTTGAATGGACCAAACAGGTCATTCGCCCTGGCAATCTCAAACAAACGTATAGTCAATTATGAAAGTTAGTACTGGGAAGAGATTCTCGCATCAGCCAAGCAGAAAGGGCTGGAACCAGAGAGTTTGCGTTATTGGGTAGAAAACTTGAGGAGTAACTGCATGGAGAACCAAACTGGACCCAGGAAAAACAGCACGGTGGCCGGCGCAACGATGGCAATAGACCCGGCCTGCGGCAGAAAGGTAGACAAAGGACAATCGTTGCCTGTTACCCAGTATCTTGGCCAGGCCTTTTACTTCTGCAGCTCCCCGTGTCGCCGGCAGTTCAGTAAACATCCTGAAAAGTACCTGAAAAGGCTGTCGACCGGCCGTAGCGATCAGCGTGCACAGCTTTGAGGTTTTTTGCGCGTAGCAATCCAGCAAGATTTGAACGTACTTTTATGGCTACTTCCATGACAATCTGACGTTTAACCAGGGGTGAAAAACTTTGATTGAATTCCTGCAAAGCTATGCTCTCTGGGGAATGTGGATAATCTTCGGAGTGGGCGTAATCCTCTTGCCTTTAGTCACTCTCTCGGAGTATACTACCTGCCAAAGATTAAGCAGGTAGTAGGCAAGGTATATCTTACCTTGGGGGATTTAGGGCACAACTATGGGGCAGCGCTGTTTCAGTGGTGGCGGGTATTTTGGTCGTTCTCACTTTGTTGCAATGGCTTCAATTCGCAATCGTACCTCGCGATATGGAGTCCCCCAGCCCACGCAAAGCTTCAAAGCGGTCCTTTTCAAGTATCTAACCCGCCTTTGCTTTCACTTTCCGGGATATCTTCCCTAACGTCTCCAAATGGTCACAGCTCGGCCCGCCAATTCCTCTCCTCTCCTTTGGATGGCCGCCAGAGCAGCGGTGACAGCGAAGCGAATAACTACTCCCCAGTCTGCATGGCGCCCCGTCAAAACTACCTTAAAGATATTGTTGGCCAGGTGCACGACGGCGGTCGCAGCTATTGCCACCGGTATCGGGAAGAAAAGGGCAAAAGCCGGCATAAGCACCGTCCCCAGTCCAAAGCCGGAGAAAAGTGTTAACAATGAAACGAAAAGTGCTGCTACTGATATGACTATATATTCCACAAATTAACTCCCTTTGTTGTCCATGAGCTCCTGGGATTGCTCTCCTATGTTCTCGTATGACTGTGAAAGAGCTAGTTTACCTTCTTCAGTAATGCGGTAGTATTTGCGCATCTTACCGCCAATGACGGACTTCTCAGACAAAAGAAAACCGCTGCTCTCCATCTGGTGCAGTATGGGGTAAAGTGTGCCAGGACTCAGCCGGTCCAACTACCGAGACAAAATACTCCGGTGCCCATGCCACAGCTTTTCCTTTTGAGTCACTTTGATGAGCCAAAAGAATAAGAATATAGACAAACATAGACATTGGGCGAAACGACTGCTACAATACAATCACCCGGACACTAGCGAATGTCGTTGGAGACATGGGCGATATTGTAACGCGAATGTAATAAAAGACCACCATAATTATTCATATGCTAAATACCCATAGCCGAACGGGAGCATTCCGACGGGCGGTCGATATGGATGACAGGCAGGTTTTGGACTCCATCATCTCCAGCATGAGAGACGGCATGGTCGTGGTCGACACGGACAAAAAAATACTGCGTTGCAACGACGCGGCAGGGTCCTTGCTTGATATTGATCCGCAGTGTTTTCTGGGGGAATCAGTCCATACCTTGGATGAGGCCATCGCCAGGAAGGTTTTGGATGTACCATCCTTAATCGCTGCCTGGAGAGTTGCCAATGCCCGGATAAATGAAAAACCAAGGGTGGAGTTCGAAATTCTTTCGGGAGCAACCAAACGCACCATTGAAGCCACGCTTTTCCCCATCCGTGCCGAGTCCGAGCGTTACGGCACGGTGGTGCTGCTCAGAGACGTTACCGCTGAACGTGAGATCGCCCACTTGAAGGACGAGTTCGCCAGCATGATAGCTCATGAAATCAAAAACCCGCTCACAGTCATAATTGGAGGCCTCAGAACTGTCCTCGGCGCGCAGGACAAGCTTTCGGCGGAGGAGAAGGAACTACTGATCACCGACGCCGTAACCGAGGCGGAGGCAACCAGTGAGCTTGTGGCGAACCTACTTGAACTGACTAGGGCAGCGGCAAACCGCTTGAACCTGGAAAAGGAGTCAGTGGAAATTACCGGACTGATCAAGAAAGTTCTGCGCAAGACGAAGATGCTACATACCAGGCATCGGTTCATCTTCCGTGCGGGCAGACGTCACCTGACCTTCAACGGCGATCGTTTAAGGATTGAACGCGTGGTCTTCAATCTCCTGGACAACGCTGCCAAGTATTCCCCACCCGGCAGCAAGGTGGAAATTTTTGCCGGGCAGGAGGAAAGAGAAGTGATTATCGCGATCAGTGACCACGGCGCCGGGATTTCGCCTGAAGACCGGGAGAAGCTGTTCAGGCCATTTGAAAGATTGGACCAGAGTGTGACCGGCACCGGCATCGGGCTTACAGTCTGCAAGAGGCTCGTGGAAGCCCACGGCGGCCGAATCTGGATAGATTCCACCCCGAACGTAGGCTCGACCTTTTTCTTCACCCTGCCCGCCCCCTAGTCCTCCACCCGAAGCCGATCATCTCTCAGAACTCTGCCTCCTCGCTTGACTCTCTCAAACATGAGGTTGTAGTATGATGACAGCGCCGTAAACTGGCGGGTTTTCTCCGGGAGGCGGAAGAGAATGACGACAACAAGAGAGAGCGAGCAAATCGACACAGCAGTTCGGGAACTGGATGATAAGGGGAAGCTGGCGAAAAAGGCCTCTCGCCGTCTCGCCAATCTTTCCACTGACATTAAGAACCGGGCCTTACTCAATATCGCCGATGACCTGATTGCAAGACAGGACGAAATACTCACCGCCAATCAAATCGATCACGATAATGCCAGAGCCAGTGGCATGGACGACGCCATGCTTGACCGGCTGCTTTTGCACACCAGTCGCCTCGATGGAATGGCTAAAGACGTACGCACTGTGGCGGCGCTGCCCGACCCCGTGGGCGAAGTCTCTGATATGCGCACGCTGCCCAATGGCCTGGTGCTGGGCAGAAAGCGCGTGCCCCTCGGCGTTATCGGAGCAATCTACGAGAGCCGTCCCAACGTCACGATCGATATTTCTGTCCTCTGTCTCAAATCGGGCAACGCCGTCATCCTGCGCGGTGGAAAGGAGGCGATCAACTCCAACCTCGCCCTTTGCAGCATCGTCCGGGAGGCCGTCTCAAAGGCTGGTGGACCTGAAGAAGCGGTGCAAATGATCGAAAACACTGACCGTTCCCTGGTGAATCACCTGCTCAAGATGAGAGACGTCATTGACCTGCTGATACCGCGGGGCGGCGCAGACTTGATCAGCTTCGTTGCCCGGAATGCCACCATGCCGGTGGTAACCGGCGGAATCGGCGTATGTCATACCTATGTAGACAGGACAGCCGATACAGCTAAAGCAGTGGCGATTGTTTTCAATGCCAAGGTGCAGCGCCCTACCGTCTGCAATGCCCTGGATACCGTCCTAGTGCACGCAGAGATCGCGCCCCATTTTCTTCCCGCCATGGCCGCCGAGCTGGGCAAAGCCGGGGTCGAAATGCGCTGTGACCGGCGGGCGCTATCTTTATTGAGACCGGGTACCCAGGCAAAAGTTGTCCCGGCGGCTGATGAAGACTGGGGCAAGGAATTTCTTTCTCTTATTGCATCCATTAAAGTGGTTGACTCACTGGATGAAGCTCTGGAGCACATCGGGCGGTACGGCTCGGGCCATTCTGAAGCCATAGTGACCGAAGATTACAGCGCCGCCATGCGTTTTACGAACGAGGTTGACGCCGCCTGCGTTTACGTGAATGCCAGCACCCGTTTCACGGACGGCGGGCAGTTCGGACTGGGGGCGGAGGTAGGCATCAGCACCCAGAAGATGCACGCCCGCGGTCCGATGGGATTGAAGGAGCTTACCAGCTACAAGTGGATTGTCTTCGGCAGCGGACAGGTAAGACCTTAAACGCCTTACCTTTGCTTGATCGCTTCCAGGGCTGACTGCTGTGCCTGCAAGAGCTCTCTGATACCCTTCTCTGACAGCGAGAGAAGATGCTCCACAGCTTCTTTATTGAAGGGCTTACCCTCAGCCGTACCCTGTATTTCGACAAACTCTCCTTTGCCGGTCATTGCCACATTGAAGTCAACCTGGGCGTTGAAATCCTCATCATAGCAAAGGTCCAGCACGGTGTAGCCGTTGACCACCCCCACGCTTGTAGCGGCAATGGCTGTCTCCAGCGGGATGTGGGAAATAACGCCCATGTTAGCCATATTTTGCAGCGCCTGGTAAAGGGCAACGTATGCGCCGGTGATGGCTGCTGTCCTGGTGCCGCCATCAGCCTGAAGCACATCGCAATCCATGGTAAGGGTCCTTTCCCCCAGCGCGTCCAGATCGGTAACCGCCCGCAACGAACGGCCGATGAGGCGCTGGATTTCGTGGTTCCGGCCGGATATCCGCCCCTGTGAAGAGTCCCGTGGCGTGCGTGTGACGGTGGCACGGGGCAGCATGGAGTATTCCGCCGTAACCCAGCCACTCCCCCTCCCCTTGAGAAAGGGAGGCACGCGGTCCTCCACGCTGACTGCGCAGACCACCCAGGTCTTGCCCATCTCGATCAGCGCTGAGCCCTCGGCGAATTGCTGAAAGCCCGGCGTTATCTTGACCGGTCTGAGCTCATTCCATGCACGTCCGTCAGCCCTTCTTATCAAATGCTTCCCCTCGTTTAATGTTTAAGGAAGTATAGCATTGATGGGCAGCAGTGACAATTATGAAGAATCACGGTCATCACTGAAATCTATCTTACCAGGACAACTGTTGCGGGAATCTCCCCGTAGTTCTTGCCGTTGACTTCAACTTTGAAGTGCAGCGTATATTCGCCCGGTCTGGCATTCGGCGAGACTTCCACTATCAGTAACTGTTTCATCGCGCTGGGACCCACCCACAGCCTTTCCTGTTTCACCTCGATCCCCGCGGACAGTCCCGTGACGGCAAGACCAACCTCCGGGCTGCTGGCATTCTCACTGGGTGCTCTTACGCCAATGATATTGTTCCTCGTTTCCCCCCTTTTCATCTCTATCAGGGCTCGATAGCTGAGAAAAACGTTCTCCTCAAGAGTGACCTCCAGCGTCTGAATTGGCGGCCAGGGATTTTTGACTCCCTGCTGTTGAATGTTTGCCCTGTAAGTGGGGCCCAGCCCCGGCGCCGGAACAACATCATCGGCGGCTTGCCCTGGTACTACAGGTGCAGCGCGCTGGCAGGCGAAGACCGTCAGCAAGACGACCGTCAGAATTGGGAGAAAGAGAACGCCTATCTTTTTCATTGTAACTCCTTTTGCTCAGAACTCTGAGGTTATATGGCAATCCACTTGTCATTCCAGTCCTGACCTGCCGGAGAATCCGGTGGGCGGCGGCTGGGGGGACGGATTCTTCCCATTCATAGTGTTCAGGGTCAGAATTACAGCATGGTTGCCTCTGCTGAATAATACGGTTGAAGAGAAGGTGTATCACATTCTTGAAAGGTACTCCTTCAGCCAGCTCAGGGCGGCTTCGGCGGCCTGGCGCTTGATTTCCTGTCGATCGCCACTAAAGATATATTTCCGGCTGTAAGTACCATCTCGATGGGACAATCCGATGTAAAACAAGCCAACAGGCTTGCCAGGTGTTGCGCCACCGGGGCCGGCGATACCTGTGTCAGACAAGCACACATCCACAGCCAGCACTTTCCGACCGCCCCGCGCCATTTCCCTGGCCACCTGTGGGCTTACAGCGCCGTAGCTGGCAATGGTTTCCGCTCTTACGCCTACAACGCTGACTTTAATTTCGTTGCTGTAAGCCGTCACCGACCCCTTATAGTAATCGGAGCTGCCGGGAATATCAGTGACCATATGGGATATCAGCCCTCCAGTGGCGGATTCCACCACCCCGATGGTGCCCCCCTTTTCCCTGAGCATCTCGCCTATTTCTTGTTCAAGAGTGTTCATGGTCCAGCATCTCCCTTCGAGACTATCACTCCCGCGAAGCTTGTCTCGTTCACGGTGAACCGTTCAGGGTGAACCCGCGCGAGGTACGGGAAGGATGCTATTCCTCGCATCAAGTAGACCTTTCGCCTCATTTTACTCCCTGTCCTGACACGGTGCGGAGAATGACGATGATGGATGCTAATATCTGACACAAAACAGTTCTGATTGAAGTTCGTACCGGAACAGAAATCGTCTTGATTATATTTCCTTTTGACGGTAAAATTAAAGAGTCAGGACTGGTAAGCGATAGTGAATTCCCGACTGAATATCTTTGAAAAACCCCGCCTGAAAAACCCGAGCCTTGTCGTCGGCTGGGCTGATGCCGGACAGGTGGGCGTAGGGGTAGTCGACTACCTAGTTGGCAAGCTGAGCACGGTTGAGTTCGCTGAAATCGAACCGTACGATTTTTCTCCCCTTCCGGATATCTTTGTTCGGGGTGGGGTACTTGAGGAAATCGAATACCCAGGAAACCGGTTCTATTACTGGAAAAACAGGAAATCCGCAGGCGACCTTATTTTGTTTTGCACCGACCCCCCATCCCAGGGACATTACGAATTCGCCAACCTCATATTGGACCTGGCGGAGCTTTTTTCTGTCAAGAGGATTTACACCGTTGGCGGGCTCCTGGCGAACGTGATGCACGGGGAAAACCCGGAGCTTTTTGCCGTTGTCAATTCTCCCCGGCTGAAAAGGCAATTGAGACCATTCGAACTCGAAATAGGCGGGGATTATCACGGCCCGACCAGTATGAACGGCCTGGTACTGGGGCTGGCGAAACAGCGGAAGATAGATGGATTGAGCCTCTGGGGCCGCGTACCAAGTTACATCGGTGAGATTCCCAACCCCTCTATCTGTGAGGCGATCCTCCGCGTCTTGACACAGTTACTTACCGTTGATATTGACTTCAGCGAAATCGAAACGGAAGTCCGCCACGCCAACAAGCAAATTGAAGAGATTGTCAGCTACATCCGTGAACAGAATCCGGACCTGGACCGTCACATAGGAAAGCTAGAACAGGGTACGCCGTTCGATTCCTCCGAAGAAGACCGGAAGAAAATCATTCGGGACATCGAGGACTTCCTCCGCAGAGGTAAAGGCGAGCATAAGTAGCCCTGCTGTTCTCATCGCTAGCTAAGTCGTCGTCATTCCGGGCGCCTTTTCTGATTGGGATGCACCTGCTATTGGCTCCTGCGCCGCCGGCGCACCCGCCAGACAATAATGCCAAGTAGCGTTCCCCAAACAGGCGAAAGCAGAACTACCCATATCAGCATGGTAACCAGCCATTGCCCGAAGGTTGCCAGCCCGCGAATGGCGGATTTCAATGCTTCCAGGAAGTTCCATCCGGCTGGAATCAGTGTGCTCCCTGTGCCGACAGGTCTGAGTTGTATATTTATCAGACTCGTCTCCGTGGTGCGTTCCAGGAACTGGAGTCGGCCCTTTATTTGTTCGATTTCGCTCCTCACGCGGGACAGCGCCTCGTAGATTTTCAGACTTTCTTCGACATTCTGTGCCCTGACCAGGAGGGCAGCCAGCTGGCTCTCTGTTGCTTCGGCGTTCTTCAGCCGTGCCTGGAGGTCAATGAACTCCTCAGTCACATCCCGGCTGCTGGTGCTTTCCGATTCAACTCTCACTGCCAGCTTTCTCAGCTCGGACAACGTCAGGTCAAATCTACCATCGGGCACGCGGATGGTAATGCTGCCGCGCATCTCGAGTTCTTCCCCGAAAATAAAAGATGAAACGACGAAGCCCTCCATCCTGTTTGCCAGCGAGACGACCTGATCGCGTGCCTCAGTTACGCTTCTCACAATGAGCGACATGTCTGCATTACGTACTATTCTGCGCTCCTGTGACACTCCCAGGTCAGAAGCGGCAAAGTCCACATCCGGACGTATGGCAATCGGAGGCGCAGACGCCGCCGGCACGGGTGCTGGTGTGGGTGTGGGGATGATGCCCGGAAAGCCCTTTGAAGGTTCGGTCTCCGCAGCCCGGCGGCACGCAGAGGAACCAAGCAGTGTAACCAGGACCACAAACATCCCGATAGTGATTATCCAACGTCTGTTCATTCAGGTCTCCTGTTCATGACTATATCACTTACAGTATAACGCCTCTGGAGGAAAAAGGTTAGACTGTGAGCTGTTTAAAGGTTCCTCGCCTTGTAGGGCCGGTTGGCCGGACGATGCCTGCACCTGTCCAAAATGCTGGAAAAGCAGACGCATACCTGTAAGGCGAAATCACATCGGTCAGTCTTTCGTCTATATTCCGAGAGCGTTTAATAACTCCGTTCGCCCCCTTATCAAGTACGGGGCAGGCTCTGAGCTTGTCGAAGGGCAGTTGTGGTTCCCTTCGTCTGCTCTCAGGGCAGGCTAACGGCTCACCACCTGTGGCGAGGGTCGGTGGCGAGCCACGAACGGCTTGGGTGAGTTGCTAAACAACCTCTACATTCCTCCTATTGACAAATGCCCTGCAAAGCGCTTTCATATTCGCATAAACATATATGAGAGACCAAGAATGGTAGCTACAATAGAGCGAGACAGGGACGCCGGAAAGCTAGCCCTGGCAGCAAATTTTTTCCGTGCCCTGGGTGACCTGAGTCGACTAAGAATACTCTATACTCTTCTTGATGGAGATAAAAACGTGGGAGAACTGGTACAACTCGTGGGCTCAAGCCAGGGCAGGGTCTCCAACCATCTCGCCTGTTTGAAACAGTGCGGCTTTGTGGATACCAGGAGCTACAGCAAGTATGTTTACTACCGGCTTGTTGACGGACAGGTGCGACAGTTGCTGAAAGTTTCACAGCAAATGATAGCCGGGAACGCCAAGCTAATATGGGCGTGCACCAGGGTAGATGCGCCCGAAGAAGCAGAGAGCGGAGAATAGATGATAGAAATTGGCATTGACCCTATCCTCGTCCGGCTGGGGCCGCTGGTGCTATCCTGGCACAGCCTGTTTTCCATGGTTGGCATCGCCGTGGGGGTCTGGCTCATGGCACATCTGGCGCGCGGGAAAGGACTCCTTGAGGACAAAATATATCCCATAGCCGTGTGGGCCGTGGCGGGTGGAATTATTGGCGCCCGGCTGATACACGTGGTTGACTACTGGGACGTATACATGGCAAACCCTGCGGCCATCCTCGCTATCTGGGAGGGCGGCTTGGCCATCTGGGGAGGTATCCTCGGTGGCACGCTCAGTGCGCTGATATACGGGAAACTCTCTGGCACCGCTGTTGCCCCGTTTGCCGATCCGGCAGCACTCGGGCTTATCCTGGCGCAGGCAATAGGGCGGATCGGAGACATTATCAATGGAGAACACCTGAGTCTCGCTACCAACCTGCCATGGGGCATTATCTACACCCATCCGGGCAGTCCTGCCTATGGCTTGCCGCCATCACACCCAGCGGTAGCCTATGAGCTAATCATGGACCTGGTGATTTTCGGCGCGTTATGGATGCTGCGCGACCGGATCCGCAGAGAGGGCAACCTTTTTCTTATCTACCTTATTTCATATTCCACTGGCCGTTTTCTTCTTTCCTTCCTGCGTCTGGACAGCAACACCGTGTTCCTTTCGCTTAATCAAGCCCAGTGGATTTCTCTGTTAGTCCTGGCAGTATCCTTGCCCCTCCTCGTAGTCAAGAGCGTTCGACATGAGCATCACGGCTAGCAATCAAACAAGAGGCGGGAAAACTTGGAACTTGTCATCAGAGATAGTATGTTAAAGGTAAAGAACAAAATGAGACCAGTTTAGAATACGACAAAAGTCGTGGACTCTCGTCTCACTAATGATGTATTTTTTATTTATTCCTATAAATAACTATGCAGAGAACGGGATAATGACGACAGAGATAAAAACCCAGGAGATTACTAACAAACTGCGTGAGGCGGTGTTTAACTTTGATGAAGCCAGTGTTATGAAGTGGGTAAGGATTGGACTGGCGGAGAAGATGGACCCGTTCGAGATGGCCATGGATGGTTTGTGTTCCGGCATGATGGAGGCCGGTGAAGCCTACAACTGGCAGGAATATTTCATGCCGGAACTATTGATGTGTGCTG
>JACPPV010000001.1 GCA_016190825.1 Chloroflexota bacterium | reverse complement strand
TGTTCGCCGTTCCTGGCTCTAGCCCTTGCCAGTTCCAGTATGATACTATGTCTGATGTCCCCCCTATCCTGTGCAGGCACTTTGTGTTCAAACCTTTGGGCGGTGCGAAACCATTGTGCCCATTCGCCGTCTAATCGGTCATAGGATAGGGGGTTTTCGTCTTGTGGAGAGCATAAAGTAGTTACCACGCTTAAACCCCCTTTCAGGGCAAGCGTTCAGGTCAGGGCTTTGTTACTCCGTATTTATAGTGAGCGAAGTCGAACTATTCGGTTGTTAAGGTGCTTCGTGTTTTGTGCGTGCTTAGCTTCATTGTCCAACAAAAAGAGCTTTTGAGATATTTCAAGCATTAGCTAAATTCTCACCCCTCCCCCTACGGCGGCGATTAAAATTAGTAGCTATTTCCGTTGAAATGGTATATACTATGAGCTAGAAAGGGGATATAGGAGAACGCGATGAATACATCAACGCTTTCAGAAAAGGGATGGGTTGTGATACCTCAGGACTTGCGGAGACGCTATGGCCTGAAGAAAGGCGATAGAGTACACGTCATTGACTATGGTGGAGTTATTTCTATCGTGCCGGCTGTTGAGACTCCGATTAAAGAATCGCATGGTATGCTGAAAGGGAAGACGTCCCTGGTCAAAGAGTTGGTAAAATCAAGGCGGCAAGATGCAGAACGAGGCAAATAGCTTGCCCCAGTCCGGTGAATACGTTCTGGATAGTTATGCTCTTCTTGCCTACCTGGAGGCGGAACCTGGCAGTGACCGCATCAGGGAGCTTTTAGACGCTGCGAAAGATAGGAAGTGCCATCTTTGCATGTGTGTGGTTAACATGGGTGAGGTTATGTACATAGTAGAGCGTGAAAGGGGTCTCCCTAAAGCTCAGGAGACTTTGGGCCGGATTGACGAGTTACCTATCGAGATTGTGAATGTAGACCGACCTCTTACCCTGGCGGCAGCCCACCTTAAAACAGATTGCCCTATAGCTTATGCTGACTGTTTTGCTGCTGCCCTTTCACAGCTCAAAGATGCCATCCTGGTTACGGGCGATCCCGAGTTCAACAAAATCAAGCCGGACTGTAATGTGCGTATTGAATGGTTAGCGAATCATTGAGAGCGGCTGGCAGTCTGGGGAGCTACGGATAAATTCACGCAACTGCACGGCCACCGGGCGTTGAGGTTGCACCCTTGAAAGGGAAAAGAGCCGGACAGTACGCGATGACTCTTACAGGAAACTATCGACTTACTATTGAAAAAGTTCAGGAAGACAGAGTGCGTATTCTGGATGTGGAGGATTACCATGGTGACTAGGACAGATAGTTATCCCGATGTTGCTATCCCTCCTGGCGAGTATCTCGCGGAGGAGATCGAGGCAAGGGGCATACCCCAAACGGAACTGGCCAGGATAACTTATATTCGGCGACTGCCGGAAGGAGGCATAAAGATGGTCAAGAAGGAGCCCGGGAAGGGTAAAAACGAAGAACCAAAGCAGGGCAGGAGGAAGCAAAAGACGCAGAAACCAGTCGAACCGATGTCTCACGCCCCTACGGAAACACCTGAATCTGTCACTGGTATGTTCAATGCGATGATGCCTATGGTCATGATGGTCCTGGTGTTTTCCATTCTCACGCCAATGTTGAAAGGTATGTCACGAGATGACAAAGGGAGAAGTAAATGACTAACAATAGAATCGAAAAGCTTTGAATCAGGAAATAGTTCCCGATAGTTTACTAACGATTGGTTAACGAGTACCTTTACCAATTCGCGGCAGGTAGTGAGGTCATGCTTACATCAATGAAGAGAGTCGAGAAAATGAATGGTTTGAGTAAACGGTGGCAGCAGGTCAGTTGAAGTCCCGGCTAGCACAAAGACAGTTCTACCTTCCCCCGGCCGACCTATGTCACACTATATCTCACTCAAGGCCATAAAGTAGCGAACCGTTCACTGCTTTTTACCTTGCCATTTTGGCTTTGCCTCAAATAGTTTGACCACCTGTTCACGAATGTATCTCTCAACAAAGGAATTCACCGTGCCATCGGGGTAAATAATACGATTCCCGATAAGAGGATTCATTTTATTTTCCAAAGCTGTTTCAGAAAGGGAAGTGCCGATTTTCTGTTTTAATTCGCCCAAACGATAAACCGTATTTTGCCACAGCCATTTCCATGATTCACTTTCCGATTCGCCGTCATAATCCGTAAGTTTGTCTGCACGTCCTACATCCAGGCTTATCCAAGCGACGACAATCTTCACTAGATCCGGGTTATCGGTTAGTAGTAGCACTACTTCCGGTCTTTCGTTCTGCTTGAACCAGTTCAATTTCTCAGTATATAAGTCTTCAATCATCTAAAAAAGCTCCGTACAGGCTGTCTAAAAAGCCTGCGTCTCAGGCGTGAGCCGAAAAATGGCTAGGCTCAGAAAATGGCGATTTTTGGACTTATTGGACAGCCTGCGTACTCCTTACAGGACACAGTTACAACGACCTATGTTTCCCTCAAGCCCGAGGTTTTGCCATAATCCATGCTCCTCCAAGCAGAGAGCAAGCTCCACCTCTGGGCACACACGCCGCGCAGCGTTGACAATGGCAGAATAGACTTCTTGCCTCAAGAGCTGAGGATAGCGGGCTCTGCCGTCTCCCGTTTTTTCCATTACGTTTTCAATATTGTTTGAAACAGGGTTCTTCGAGCCTTTTTTTGCTCCATTAGCTTGCGTGCTCCCCGGTAGATACAAATACCGCCGAGAGTAAGCCGCTGGATTGGCACTGTTTTTAAAAGGTGCCTTGTGAACTCGGTATAGATATCTTCCCACCCGTCGACAGGTATGATGGGCATCATAACCGCCCGCACAGGATAGCCGGCTGAAGCTGCTCGGTGCATTGCTTCCAGACGCTCGTCCATATCTGGAACATTCTCTTCGAAAATATCGCATATCTCCGGCGGATTAACGCTCCACGAGAGAATGGTTTGCCTCTTGTGTTCGAGCTCCAACAATCTGTCAACGTTAACGCTTTTAGTTAGAAGCGTCAGGCGAGCATAGGGGTGTTCCGCGAAGAACGGTACCAAGATGGTGGAATAGGCCGTCAAGGGGTCAAGCGCCAGAGGGTCCTGAAGCTTACCGATATAGAATGAGGTTGGTTTCGCTAAACGCTGGACAGTCCGGTCAATTTCATCAAGCATCTCGGGAAGATTCACATATATCTTCACCGTAGGAGAGAATTTTACGCCCTGCGTACCGGCCAAGTAGCAGTATTTACAACCATAGGGACAGAAGCCGTAAGGAGAGAAGTGCCAGTAGTTAGGGCAGGTGTTGCCTTCTTCCTGGCTGAAACGGACGGCATTCTTGAGTTCTCCAAAAACAAGGGTCTTCTTGCCTGACTGATGCAGAGCGAGGGTGTCGGTCTCATTCAACTCTATCCGGTTGTGGGGAACATCTAAACATTCATTCACGGTGACTTCGGGATAAAGACGACAGATGCGCTCGACGAATTGTCGGCGTTCCGCAGTGGAAATGCTGCCTTTAGCAAGAAAGATTCGAGATACCTCCATATAGTCAGGACGGACTGGCGCATAGTCCGCCTGTAGAGACAACTTTTGCTGGCTTTCTCCGAACAAATTAATCTGGCCAGGATTATTATTCATGGGCTAGCCTTTTTCTTAGTTAGTAATGCGTGTTGCTTTCTCCCCAGCGATGTTCTCCCAACGGCTGACAATAACGTTACAGTAGGCAGGATTAAGCTCCATCAGATACGCTTTCCTAGACGCCTTTTCAGCCGCGATAAGCGTTGTGCCAGAACCCCCAAAAGGTTCAAAGACATTAGCTCCCCTTCCACTATATGCCTGCATAGAGCGATATGGAATCTCAACAGAACAAACCGCCGGATGCCCGCATTGCTCCACCTGGTTAGTTACTGCTGGTATCTCCCAAACATCAGTGTGATACTTGGACATATAATCCCGTCCCTCTCGTGTCATCTTGGGCATATCACCCGGTTTCTGGTAGACCAATAGTGCTTCCCATTCTAATGCAGGATAATAGCACGAGTTGCGCAAGATGTGAAAGTTCCTGGATATCGCGTAATTCGCCCCCGTCTTCTTCCAGATGATATTGTCTTACCCAAGCAGACGGACATTGTCAGCCGGGGGCGGTAATCCAAAATCGATTTGTGCCAAATTTGTGCCATTTAAGAAAAAGCCCTTATGTTAATCATAACATAAGGGCTTTTTCAGCTTCAAAATATGGTGGGCGGTAGAGGATTCGAACCACTGACCCCCTGCGTGTAAAGCAGGTGCTCTAACCGGCTGAGCTAACCGCCCTTGAATGGCGCGCTTGGCGGGTCTCGAACCCACGACCTCAGCCTTCGCAGGGCTGCGCTCTATCTAACTGAGCTACAAGCGCGTGCTTCATCTAACCAAGATAAAAGTCCAAGATACAAGAACCAAGTCTATTTGGAACTTGTTTCCTGGTTATTGGTTATCTTTCCTGGTGCCGAAGGTGAGATTTGAACTCACACACCCTTACGGGCGCTACGCCCTGAACGTAGTGCGTCTGCCATTCCGCCACTTCGGCAACCATATAAACTTTATCTCATCGCAGCGCGCCCGTCAACCACTCCCATAAGAGGCTTTGTACTCTAGCCACGAAGATATGCCCTCCAAAGCGCTTCGGTTGCGCCGTTGCCTTTGCCTCGAAGGTTTTGCTACAATTCGCTGGTGATCATCGATTTCCATGCTCACATCTTCCCGCCGCAGGTCAAGCAGGACCGCAGCCAGTACGTTGCGCACGATCCCTGTTTCGCTACCCTCTATTCTTCACCGAAAGCCAAGCTTGCTACGGCTGAAGACCTCATTATACAAATGGACAGGGACGGCGTGGACGTTTCGGTGGGCCTTAATATCGGCTGGACAGAGCACGAGATATGCGTCGAAACTAACGACTACATCATGGATTCAGTTACCCGCTACCCAGGACGCCTAGTTGGCTTCGGCGCAATCCCGCCCGGACCGGTGAAGGCTGCTACTACGGAAATCGAACGCTGCGCCAGGGGCGGGCTGAAGGGCATGGGAGAGCTACGGCCGGACATACAGAAGTTTGACCTTGCCACTAGCGCCCGAATGACGCCCCTGGTTGATGCGATGGTCGAGCATGGGCTGATTCTACTGACTCATGCTTCGGAGCCGGTCGGGCACAGGTACCCGGGTAAGGGAGAGGTTACACCGAATGTGCTCTATGAATTCATCACCAGATACCCCCGGCTATCCATTGTCTGCGCCCACTGGGGCGGCGGATTGCCTTTTTTTTCTCTCATGCCGGAGGTCAAAGAGGCGCTGAAGAACGTATTCTTTGATACCGCGGCTTCGCCATTCCTGTACAGTCCACAGGTTTATCAACACGTGATTTCAATGGTCGGCGCAGATAAAGTGCTTTTCGGCAGTGACTTCCCTTTACTGAAGCCAGGTCGGTTACTCAAAGAAATCCGTTCCCAGGCTTTGCCGGGCGAAACGGAGCGGCTCATTCTCGGCGGCAATGCGCAGAGACTTCTGGACATCAAAAACGACAAATCCGGTTAGACAGAAGGCTATGGAAGAGATTCGGTCCTTCATCGCAATTGAACTCCCCGGAGAAACAAGGGAAATGCTTGCCCGGTTAGTGGACAGGCTGAAATTGGACGGCTCAACCTCGGTAAAATGGGTGGACCCGGACGGCATCCACCTGACGCTAAAATTCCTCGGGAATATCCCCGCAACACGCATTGCCGAGATTACGGAAGCGATGGCGCTGGCTGCCGAGGGAATACCACCCTTCTTTCTTGAGACTACAATTCTTGGCGCCTTTCCCAATTTGAACCGGGTCCGGGTTATCTGGATTGGCATCGGGGGAGAAGTTGATAAGTTAAGTCAGCTCTACCAGCGCATGGAGTCCAGCATGGAAGTTATTGGCTTTTCTCCTGAGGGCAGGGCTTTCAGTCCCCACTTGACCCTGGCGCGGGTCCGCCAGTATACCTCACCCCGGGAACAGCAGGAACTGGGACAGCTACTCACCCGCGTCAAAGCCGGAGAGTCCAGCCGCATTGCCGTGAACGCAGTAAGTCTAATAAGGAGCCAGCTAACCATGGCGGGAGCCATATACTCCCGCATCAGCACCGTCGAACTAAAACCATAGCCAAAAGTCAATCAGTAAGGCTAACAATGACGTTTTAGTGTCCGTAGAATCTACTCCTCACAACCAGTAGACCTCCGCTTTCGGGGGGTGACAGTTTCGCGGGAGACGCACACACTTAACCCCTTGTTAGGGATGGAAAAGTAGGGGTGGTATGATTTCTTAAGTATTGGAACTTTACAGCAGTGGATCGAGACTTCGACCCAAAGAGATACTGGGAATCAGAGGATGGTGTTCGGCACTATTCAGATAATGACGTAGACTCTATGAGAGCGCTTATCTACAAGATGAGATGCGCCTTTGCCCATATATCAGCAACGCCTAAGTGGGATATCAAGCCAAAAGATCGTAAAATTTAGCATAAGAGAGATAGACTTTGAAATGGATTTTCACGATCTTAACGGTAAAGGACGCATTGTCGAACATCATGGCGGTCTCAAAGCAAGGTGGGCGTTGATGGAATACTGTCTATCCGTGATTAAGAAATCTTCGGAAGACAAAGCCTGAAATCCCCCACAATGCTTGGCCGGCTCACAATACCCTGTGTCTACCTTCCATACACCGCAGCCATCATTTTCAGGCGGCGGCTGATGTAAGCGGTCAACATATCCTCCCGGAAACGCCAGCGCCAGTTTCCCTCGTTCACGCCGGGAACGTTCATCCGCGCCTCGCCCCCCAGCCCGAGGATATCCTGGAGCGGAATGATCGCGGTATCCGGCGCAGACATCAGCGCCAGGCGGATGAAATCCCAGTTAATCTCATGCCCATCAGTCCCCAGGTAGTCCAGGACAAGCTGTCTTTCTCGGTGCCACTCCTCGTGGCTCATGGTCGTCATGCTCTCCCCTTTGAACCAGCCAATCGTGGTATTGTTATCATGGGTCCCCGTGTAGACCACGCAATTCTCTGGATAATTGAAGGGCCTGGTCTTCGGGTCCGGGCCGAAAGAAAACTGGAGCACCCTCATCCCGGGCAAACCAAACCGGTCGCGCAGCTCTTCCACCCGAGGCGTGATTATGCCAAGGTCCTCAGCAATAATCGGCAGTGCTCCGAGCTCCCGCTGAAGCGTGTCAAAAAAGTCGGCGCCAGGCCCTGGCGCCCATCGTCCGTTGACGGCAGTCCTGGCACCTGCCGGGATTTCCCAGTATTCATCAAACCCCCGAAAATGGTCAAGGCGAATAATGTCGAATAGACTGCACATAGCCCGAAGACGACCGACCCACCATCGGTAGCCATCCTTTGCCATGGCATCCCAGCGGTAAAGAGGGTTGCCCCAGAGCTGGCCGGTAGCGCTAAAGTAATCCGGCGGAACGCCGGCGACGACCGTTGGCCGTCCCGTGTCATCGAGAAAGAACATCTCGGGACGGGACCAGACATCGCTGCTATCCAGAGAGACGAAGATAGGAACATCACCGATGAGCTTGATACCCCGCTGATTACAGTATTGCTTCAACTCAGCCCATTGAAGGAAAAACTGAAACTGCTGGTACTTGTTGCACCGGATCTCCCTGAAGAGCTTCCGGCGCCAGTTTTCGATCGCAACGGGATCGCGCTTACTAGAGTCTTCGTCCCACCGGCTCCATGTTGCCAGGCCGTGTGATTCTCTCAATGCCATAAATAGCGCATAGTCCTCTAACCAGGAGACGTGTCCCTGGCAAAAACCATCGAATTCTTCCCGTTGTTGCTCAGTAGCGTGATGCTCAAAGATCTCAAATGATTTTTTGAGCATCGGCATCTTGAACCTGGTGACCGCGTCAAAATCCACACTGTAGTCTGAAAATGATGGAACTTTGTCCAGATCCTCCGCCCCGAGCAAATGCTGTTCCGCCAGTTTCTCCGGACTGATGAACAAGGGGTTGCCGGCGAAGACGGAGAGAGACTGGTAAGGAGAATCCCCCTGGCCGGCCGGTCCCACCGGCAGCATTTGCCAGAGCCGCTGCCCGGCGCTGACAAGGAAATCGGCAAAACGGTAAGCCGCACTGCCTAGATCGCCGATGCCAAAAGGACCCGGAAGCGAGGTCAAGTGGAGCAGAACGCCCCCGGCGCGGGGGAAACCCATCTAAATCCCTCCGCTTCTAAAGAAAAGGGTGGAAAGGGGCGGCAAGGTAAGGCTGAGCGAGTGCGAACGGCCATGGCACGGTGTCGGAGCGGCATGAACCCCGCCGGAATTGCCCAGGCCGCTGCCGCCGTATTCTGCGCCATCACTATTCAGAAGCTCCTGCCAGAAGCCGCCGCGGGGAACGCCAACCACATAGTTAAAACGCGGCAAAGGCGTAAAATTTGCGGCGACAAGGATGACATCATCCGTTGACTTCGCTTTTCTAAGCAACGTGATAACGCTGCTGTCAGCATCATTGCAGTCAATCCACTCAAACCCGTCGGAAGAACAATCAAGCTCGTGAAGCGCCGGTTCGTTTCCATAAAGGCGGTTGAGATCGGCAACCCATTTCTGGACTCCCTGGTGCGGCGCGTATTGCAATAGATGCCACTCCAGGCTCTCGTCGTGGCACCACTCGCGCCATTGTCCAAACTCCCCGCCCATGAAGAGGAGCTTTTTCCCGGGCTGGGCATACATATAGCCGAAAAGAAGTCGCAGGTTAGCCAGTTTTTGCCAGTCATCCCCCGGCATTTTGCCCAGGAGTGAGCCTTTCCCATGGACCACCTCGTCATGGGAAAGAGGCAGGACAAAGTTCTCATGAAAGGCGTAGAGCATGCGAAAGGTCAAGCTATTATGATGATACCTTCTGAATAGCGGGTCTTTGCTCATATAGATGAGGGTATCATGCA
This sequence comes from Chloroflexota bacterium, assembly GCA_016190825.1. Taxonomy (GTDB): domain Bacteria; phylum Chloroflexota; class Dehalococcoidia; order Dehalococcoidales; family UBA2162; genus JACPPV01. Next base: position 49,964 of record JACPPV010000001.1, on the reverse strand, counting down.
TCCAGCCCATGTCCCATTTCAGTCCGAAGCCAAGCCCGCCGACATACGTAGGCCGCGAGACTGCCGGCCACGCTGTAGATTCCTCAGCGATCGTCTGAACACCGGGAAAATTGAGATACACCGCTTCATCGAATTTCCGCAGAAAATCAATCGCCTCGAGGTTTTCCTTGCCCCCGTATTTATTCGGCATCCAGTTGCCGTTTTGACGGGCATAATCCAGGTAAAGCATGGAAGCCACCGCATCGACACGCAAGCCATCAATATGATATTTATCCAGCCAGAAAAGGGCGTTGCTGATAAGAAAGCTTACCACCTCGTGCCGCCCGTAGTTGAAGATAAAGCTGCCCCACTCCGGGTGAAACCCCTTTTCCGGGTAGGCATGCTCGTAGAGGTGGGTGCCATCGAAATAGCCCAACCCGTGCTCATCAGTCGGAAAGTGGGATGGCACCCAGTCAAGTATTACTCCGATACCCTGCTGGTGCAGGACATCGATCAGGTACATAAAGTCCTGCGGCGTTCCGTAGCGGCTGGTCGTGGCAAAGTAGCCGGTCACCTGGTAACCCCACGAACCGTAGAAGGGATGTTCCATGACCGGCATGAACTCGACGTGGGTAAATCCCATCCGCTTGACGTACTCCGCGAGCAATGGCGCCAGTTCCCGGTAAGTAAGGTGACGGGAACCTTCCTCCGGCACTCTTCTCCATGACCCCAGGTGCACTTCGTAGACAGCCATCGGCGCGCTAAGCGTATTTCGCCTGTGACGCATGGACATCCACTCGCGGTCACCCCAGGAGTAGCCAATGTCCCAGACCGTAGAGGCAGTTGCCGGTGGCTTTTCATGACAAAAGGCGAAGGGGTCTGCTTTGTCCACCCGGTAGCCACCATAGCGAGACTCGATGTGATACTTGTACCGGGCGCCCTTTTCAACCCCTTCGATGAAACCCTCCCAAATGCCCGATTGTCCCCGCGGGAACAAAAGGTGGCGGTTCTTATCCCAGCCATTGAAATCGCCGCTAACGGAAACTTTCCCGGCGTTTGGCGCCCAGACAGCAAAATAGGCGCCTGCGTGGCCGTCAACGGTCAACAAATGGGCGCCGAGCTTATCATAAAGACGAAAATGGGTGCCCTCATTGAAAAGATAAAGGTCACTCTCGGTAAAAAGGGTTGTTATTTGCCGCCTTTCAACTGCCATATAGTGTCCCCATTTTTGTAGTGTAGCACAGGAACTGTATTCCCACAAAGAGTCATAGGCGTCCCTGGCATTTGACGCCGCCTTTCCCTCACTGGCCTGACTCCCGGAATGTATCACAAATATACTGCACGTCACCAAGTCTGATACTGGCACGACCATATCTGACATAAAAATGTAACATAATTTCTATTGACACTGTAATGAATGCAAATTAGAATAGTTTAGTCCTTTACTGACCGTAAAAATATCACCCTTTTCTACGATTTTTGCTGCCTAACAAACAGCAATTGATTATTGTCACAAGGATTATGCTGGCGGGAGAGTGGTCCCCATGGTCAGTGGCAGCGGTGCAGGCGGCGAGTCACTCAAAGAATTAAGTCAGTCCCTTGACCTCAAGAGACCCCAGATACGGGATGGCCTTCTTCTCTGGGCAGCCAACAATCCTCCCCGGTATCCCTGGCGGGAGGCCGGAAGAACCCCTTATGAGGTGTTCATCGGCGAGTTCTGGTTAAGAGAGAGCCCCCCGGAGACAGTAATACCTGCATACAACGCAACGCTGCAGGCTTTCCCCTCTTTTCAGTCGCTGGCGGAAGCCAGCAAGATTGACCTGGCGGACGCACTCGCGAGCCTCGACCTTGAAGAGCACACTCGCACTTTGAAATCAACGGTAGATTGTTTGAGTCTGGACGGCAAGGGGAAATTGCCCGCAGATTCCGAAACTTATCTCAGGACCTGCGGCCTCGAAAATCACGCCATCAAAGCTATCATGTGTTTTGGGTATGACCTGCCCGTTTCAGTTGTCGACGGTAACGCTTTCAGGATGCTATCCCATCTCTTCAAGAATACTTTTCCCCGGCAGCCATCCGCAGGCTTTGTTCAGGCGCTCGCAGAAAGTCTTCTTCCGGAGCCAAACCCGCAGCGTTACAACGGCGCCTTCCTGGATGTGGCGGAGCAGTTCTGCCAGAGCGAACCCCCCCGGTGCGGCCAGTGTCCACTGGTGGGAGTCTGTGACCATGCCATGAACCTATCCAGAAACGGGACAGCAGTCAGCGTCTAATTCCCGGAGACCGATCCCAGCCTGGAAAGTATGAGCTTAGCGGCTTACATGCAGAAATTGCTCATGCGATCTACGTCGGCGCCAAGCTAGAAAGATAAACATAAACTGTCATTGGCAATGGCAGGTAAGCCGGCAGGAAATCCACGATTAACGTTTTGGCGTCACCCTTTGAAAATTCGCACTCTTCTTGCCGGCTCCTGCCCGGCACTTTGAGAAGCAAGGCCGCCTCTTTCAGCGATGAGGTGCTGGAGACGCCGGATGTAGGCGCCTTGGGGGCTGAGTTCAACCTCGGCTTGCTGGCCGTCAACAACTGTATCTACCGCTTTTCGCGCCTCATCGAGCGCCGTTTTCAATGAGTCCCCACGTTCAGGTAGTGCCGGCACTTGCCCCGGGTAAAGGGAACCGAGCAATTGCTTGACCTGCGCTGGTGAGTTCGCCCTTAACACGTACACCGGCAAGTTTGTTGCCTCTGCCTCCCTGACCTTCTGCGGCTTGCGCCGGTAGTGACTCTTTGAGGTCACAAAGAGAGTGGCGTCCTTCAAGCTCTGGGTCAGCTCCACATCTACCTCCATTTCGCCGATTACCTGCTCAAAGCGTCCCCGGTTCACCCCGAAGAGGAAGAGCCGGTGTTTGGGACCACTTTTAGCGACCCGAACTGCCTCCTGCACTCTGGCAACTCTCCTGCCAAGAGGGGCAGCCGCGACGACCGGCGCTGCTTTTTCCAGATGCACCTCACCATTTTCGTCAAGCCAGCGCACCTCCGTATCGGTCTGCTGTCCGCGCAGTACGGCATCAACCGCCTCACTGACATCAGGGTGGACGGCCACCTTGATGCGATCCTGAATTTCAACAATGATATCGAAGGTCGGCGGCGCCGCCCGCTCAAGAATTGATTTCTGCGTTCCCCTCCTCTTTGCCTCTTCATCACTCAGGGTCACGCTTTGAATCCCACCCACAAGATCGGCAAGGGTGGGATTCATGATCAGGTTCTCCAGGGTATTGCCGTGAGCGGTTCCCACCAGCTGCACACCCCGTTCGGCGATGGTGCGCGCCGCAAGGGCTTCAAGCTCCGTGCCGATCTCATCGATAATGATGACCTCCGGCATGTGGTTTTCTACGGCTTCAATCATAACGGCATGCTGCATATTGGGAGTTTTGACCTGCATCCGGCGGGAATGGCCGATCCCGGGATGGGGGATATCGCCATCGCCGGCGATCTCGTTAGAGGTGTCGACGATAACCACGCGCTTGCGAAAGTTATCGGCGAGCACACGGGCGACCTCACGCAGCATGGTGGTCTTGCCCACGCCGGGGCGCCCCAGAAGCAGTATGCTTCTTCCCGTCCCGATGAGGTCTTCTATGACCTTCATTGTACCGAAGACTGTCCGCCCCACGCGGCAGGTCAATCCCACGATGCGTCCCTGCCGATTGCGGATAGCCGAAATGCGATGAAGAGTGCGGGCAATTCCGGCGCGGTTATCATCGCCAAAAACGCCGACACGGGCAACTACATAATCTATATCCTGCTGGCTGATCTCCTGCGCGCCAAGCATCACTTCCCTCCCCGGGAACCGCGCTTCCGCCGGTCTGCCCAGGTCCAATACCACTTCCAGCAGTTCGCTCACATCCGACTGGTGTACCAGTGGATCACGAATATGGGGCGGGAAAATGGCAAGTAATACTTCGAGGTCGTCAGTGACTACCTGCCGCAAACAGTCCTCCTCAATGTGTCCCGGCTAATCCCGGCCAGCCGGGACTAATCGCACCCCTCCACGATATCCAGGAAAAACCTGTGAAACCTCGGATCATCAGTCAACTCGGGATGAAAGGATGAGGCAAGGAATTGCCCCTGGCGGGCAGCGACAATTGTGCCATCACCAAGCCTGGCAAGCACTTCACCGCTCTTCACTTGCTCAATCAGCGGCGCCCGAATAAAGACCCCGGGAAACGGTTTTTCTCCCAGGGCAGGAATAGTTAGGTCTGACTCAAAGCTGTCCACCTGCCGCCCGAACGCGTTACGCCTGACCTTGATATTCATCAACCCCAGCGGTTCAACCTTTTCCCCATCAGAAATATCGTTTGCCAGCATTATCATGCCGGCGCAGGTTCCAAATACGGGCAACCCTTCCCTGGCAAGGGCCCTAACCCTTTCGCTCAGGCAATACTCCGCCATTAACTGGCTGATGGAAGTGCTTTCTCCGCCCGGAATTATCAGACCGTCAATTTTTTCCAGTTCCCGCGGCAGCCGGACGGGAAAAGCCTCAACCTCGAGTCGCCGCAACAGGTTGATATGTTCGACAAAGGCTCCCTGAGCCGCAATGACTCCGATCCTCATGCTACCACCCTCTTGTGGCCAGCAGCTCATCCTCAGGGATCTGCTTGATATCCAGGCCGCGCATCGCCTCGCCCAAGTTTTTCGAGACCTCGACGATGACCTTCGCATCCTGGTAGTGGGTAGTAGCCCGTACGATTGCCTTAGCCATGAGAGCCGGATTTTTTGATTTGAAAATGCCCGACCCAACGAACACGCCATCGGCGCCCAACTGCATCATCAGGGCGGCATCAGCCGGCGTAGCCACACCGCCGGCGGCAAAATTGACCACCGGCAACTGTCCTGTTTTATGTATCTCGCTGACCTGCTCAAACGGGGCTCCCATTTCCTTGGCGACAGTCATCAGCTCTTCTTGCGGCGTGTTGACCAGCCTGCGGATTCCATCCATCACCGCCCTCATGTGCCGCACCGCTTCGACGATGTTGCCCGTCCCGGCTTCGCCCTTGGTGCGGATCATAGCTGCCCCCTCGCCAATGCGACGCAGGGCCTCCGCCAGATCACGGCAACCGCAGACAAAAGGCACCTTAAAGTTCTGTTTCCAGATATGGTGGCTCTCATCTGCCGGGGTCAGCACCTCCGACTCATCAATGTAGTCGATACCCAGCGCCTCCAGCGCCTGAGCCTCAACAAAATGGCCGATGCGGCACTTCGCCATGACCGGGATGCTCACCGCCTTCATGATAGATTCGATGATTGCCGGGTCCGACATGCGCGCCACACCCCCATCCTTGCGGATATCGGCCGGTACTCTCTCCAGCGCCATAACGGCGCAAGCGCCGGCGTCTTCGGCAATCTTGGCGTGCTCAGGATTGACAACATCCATGATGACCCCGCCCTTCAGCATCTGGGCAAGCCCGGTCTTGACCTTCCAGGTTCCGGTTTCCATACAAATCACCTCGGGAAATAATTTATATTACAAGAGAATTCTACAATTCTTTGGCTGATTAATCAACCAACCATGGGGATGCTGCCCGGCAGACCCAGGAAGTGAAAGTGAAACATAGTGAGCCCTCGGGAAAAATCTCCCCTCTCCCTGTAATATGGGGAGAGGGGAGTGAGGAGGAGTTGGAAAGCTCCCTGGCAGTCAAGATTTATTGGGGCACAAAAAACTTTAAAACCAAGCTGAGGGCGGCGAAGCCAAGCACCAACGCACCGACGAGCAAAACGAAGCCGCCCAGAAACAACGCGGGCACACGAAATGTCCGGGGGTTTCCGAACATGGAAATCAGCAACAGCGTAACAACGGGCGTCAGGATTACAGCCAGCACGATAAAGCCAATCGGCACCGTCTGCGAGGCCGGTGCGGTGGAGGCATTCACCACCGGCATTATCTCTGCCAGCTCGAACAAAGAGCCTGTCATTCCTCACTCACCTCCACCATCGGAAACAGTTTGACAAATGCAATGAACATCAGGATAGCCAGCGCCAGCACCCCTGCCGTCACTGACCACTCGACCCAGGTGACCTGGTAGGTCCCCTCGGGGAAAGGCAGGAGGGGGCGCAGCAAAGAGGGGACCACGATGAGAAACCGCTTTATCCAGAAAGCAAGCAGTATCACCATGGCGGCGATAGTTGTGCGGGTGACGCCGAACCACCTGGGATGAAATGCCTGGAGTATCAAAAACAGCGCCGGCAGAAAGAAACCGCCGATGAGCATGGACCAGAAGAGGGGAGCAAACTCCCCGGTCAAGAGCATCTCCGATACCAGGAACTCGGAGATGGGCGCCGCATACCTCATGGTAAGCTGTTCAGCAAGGATGAGATACAGGTAAAACATGGTCATTATCCCCAGGAAAATGCCCAGGCCACGGAAAATCTGGGGCTTAATATGCGCTTCCCAGTGGAATACCCCCCTCACCATTGCCGAAACCACCAGCACTCCGGCCATTGCCGAAGATATGGCTGCCGTAAGGAAATAGGGACCGGCCAATGCGCCAAACCATCCGGGACGGGACGGCAGCAGGCCGAAAATCCACGGGACAACACCGCCGCTCAGCATAACAATGAGGAAAACGATGGCTATTGACAGCCACCATGCCATCCGGTCGATCTTCGCCTTTTCATCGGGTCGGTAGCCCAGCAGCAGCGGACGGTACAGCCAGGCACGCCTTGGGAACTGGGCCGCACACTCGGCTAGATCGTGCCGCATGGTAAGCCAGAGATACAAGGCTGACAGCGAGAAATAGAGCATGATGACGGTCACATCCCAGCTCAAAGAAGAAGAGCCTATCCGCTGCGGCCAGAAGGCAATAATGTTGAACAATCGGTCCGGCCGCCCCATGTCAAGGCTGATGCTCAATCCTGCCATGCTGAGGCTGACCACGGTCAGCACCTCTCCAATCCGGCCGATCGGCTCATATCCCTTCAGCTTGAGGAGACGTATCGCCGCTGCCACAGCGATGCCCCCATGGGCGATGCCCACATAGAACACGAAGTTGGCAATATATATTCCCCAGGCGGCGCCGCTCGGCGTCCTCAAGCCGGTGACGCCCAGTCCCTGTGTCAACTGGATATACCAGACATACAGGAACCACAGGACCGGGATGAGCAATGCGCCCGCCACAAGAAAAAACACCGGCGTGGTATGGAACAATGGACGCAAGAGGTCGTCGGTAAGCCTCTGGCGGCGCTCCCGTTTTGTTATGACTGTATCCATTTCTTACCCCTCGTAATATAGCGGATACTTGGCCCGGTGTTGAGCTCTTCCATCAGCCGGAAGCTCAGATTCTCCTGAAGCACCTTCGATACCTGACTCTCCGGGTCATTCAAATTGCCAAAATGCCTTGCCCGAACCGGGCAGACTTCAACGCAGCGGGGTAGCAGCCCACGGCGCACCCGGTGAACGCAAAAGGTGCACTTTTCGACCACTCCGATCTGCCGCACGGGCACCAAGGGATTGGTTTCCTCCGCGGGGACTTCCCCCCTCCACCAGTTGAAACGCCGGGCGCTGTACGGACAGGCAACCACGCACAAGCGGCAGCCGATGCATCTCGTGTAGTCCATCAGCACCAGGCCATCAGCATCCTTGTATGTTGCCCCCGTGGGACATACCTTCACGCAAGGAGGGTTCTCACAATGGAAGCACTGCGCCGGCAGATACCATCTGCCCTCTGTTGGCGACTGCGTATAAGAGGTGGTAGCTCCCTGCTTCAGGTCTTCAATTGAAGGATGCCCGGTCACGCTGGTGCCTGACTTAAGCTCGAAAACCTCTATCCACAGAGGGGAGATAGTGGACGGAGTGTTATTCTCCTTCTGACAAGCCCACATGCACCTCCGGCAGCCAATACAGGCGCCGACATCTATCACCATCCCATATTTTATAGCGGGGTCAGCAGTTGTACTGAAACCATCAGCTTTCGGCGAGGACGGCGGCAGTAAGTCGCCGGATTGACCGGCCTCGACTCTATCTCTTGATATCAGCAGCGAGCTGCCAAGCTTCCCCAGAAACGCGAGCCCGACCATCCCACCCATGTAGCGCACAAAATCACGCCGTCTGATCGGACTCATCGCTTACCGCCTCCCTTCCATATCACTACTGCCACTATAAGAACAAAGCTGCCAGCAACGCCAAGCAGTAAGTTCACTGGGATCTCAGGCGGCTGAGGCACGGCATCTGGATGCGATAATGTTATGCTGGTAAGGACCACCTGCGGCCGGTGCGGATTATGGCATTGGGCACAGATGGCCTTCTCCGAACCGCGCACTTCCGGATCACCCTCTCTCCAGGCTGGAACACCATGGGTCCCACTGAGCCAGGCGTCATATCGCTTCTGGTGGCACTGGGCACACAATCGCGGTGATTCGGAGAGCGGGAACTTCACCTGCCCGCTGGCAAGATGCAGGGTTTTCATCTGCGTGCTGAGATGGCACGACCAGCAAGCCTGGCTGCCCTCCCCAAGCTTATCGTGTCCTATCAGCACCTGACTGTGGCAGGTCAAACATTGCAGCGGCTCTTCCGCTTCCTCGGCAAGAACAGAGGTAGGCCCGAAAAAAAAGAGGGTTGCCCCGGCGATTGCTAAGAACAAGATGCCGAAAAGCACGATAGTGATGATTCGCCCGATTGCAACCGAAGCACTCAACCCTCCCTTCATACGCCACACCCCCCTTTCAACAGCCCGCTATTGAAAAATAATCGCCTGGCATTCCCTGGTCGGACGACCAGCGAAGAGAATGCCTTTGAAGAGCCACATAGGCAAGGAGATGGACCGTTCCACTGGTATCCGGCTAAACCGTTGCCTCATCACATCCCTCTGTTGTAAGTATTTTACCACATATTATAATGAGTGTAAACACGTATTAATTATCATTTCGGTAAGAAAACGGATAATTTATTATCAGCTTATACCATATATATGACCTATTTCTCTAAAGAAATGCTAACAGACCACCTTTTCCGATGTTAGGGCACCAAAAATACGTATATCTACGGATACTCATCAAGCACGGCTCCCCCTATAATGAAAGCAATAAATGGCAAGGAGGTGACGCTATGACCTTCAAAGGCTTAGAGGCCCGGTTCTTCCAGGAATACAAGGTGGCCCTGGAAAAGAGCAGGGCCATCCCCAGGAACTGCCTGAAGTGAAAGAGCTGAAAGGGAAAGTAAACTGCCAGTTGGCAGCGAGATTAATAAATGCTGGGAATTCCGTTTAGCTTTTTCGTCCAATGGCACCTGACAGAGAGATGCAACCTCAAATGCCTGCATTGCTATCAGAAAGCGGCAGTGGATGAAATGGGCTTTGAGGAAATCTGCCAAGCAATTGGAGATATCAAGGACACGGTCGAAGGCTGGGGAAGAGAGTACGAAGTACAGATCTCTCCCAGCCTTCATTTTACCGGCGGCGAGCCGGTGGTGCGCCGGGAGATCTTCGATATACTGGCGCACGCCCGCGCGCTCGGCTTTTCTCTATCCTTGATGAGCAATGGAACGCTGATAACCGGAGACATTGCCCACCGGATTAAAGAGTCCGGAGTTAGTGACGTCCAGGTCAGCCTCGAGGGCTTGCAGGAAGTCCATGACCGCGTAAGAGGCCAGGGCTCTTTCGAACATGCGGTGCGTGGTATCAGGAACCTTGTTTCCGAAGGAATTGATACCAACATCAATTTCACATTATCCAGGATAAACGCCGGCGAGATCGAAGGCTTGACCTTGCTCGCGGAAGAGATAGGCGCCGGCGCTGTTACCTTCTCCCGCCTGGTGGCCTGCGGGAGAGGAGAAGAGCTGGCGGGCGAAATGCTGACCCCCACCGAACTGTCTAACCTATATAAAGAAGCCCGAAAGTTGGGAGCCGATCACAAAGTGGAGGTCTTTTCCAGCGACCCACTGTTCATCCTGAGCGAACTGGGGGAAGAAGTCCCGCAGACTGACTTCCCGATCGGGGGCTGCGCTGCCGGGATGTACGGCGTGACCATAACCTCCGATGGCAGTGTAATGCCATGCCGCCGGATGGACTTGTCCATAGGTAATATCAGGCAAAAATCCCTCCGCGAGCTGTGGCAATCACCGGTGCTATGGTCGCTTCGCAACCGCTCTGAATACCACGATGGCTGCGAATCCTGCTATTACTGGGCTGTCTGCCGTGGTTGCCGGGCGATCGCCCTGTCCTTTGCCCGGGCTAAAGGCGCGGAAGATTTCCTTGGCGCCGATCCCCAGTGCCCCTACTTCCGGCAGGTCAAATAGCCCGGCTTCAGTCCGTGCTTGTCTTCTTCCTACGTAATCGGCCTTTTTGCGGGCATCCCGGGACGGCGGGGGTAGCGAGGAGGGGTGGGCAGTATCTTGTCAATTATGAAAAGGTACCGGTCTTTGCCCAGTTCTTCCAGTTCTATTCTCTTTACCTCTCGGAGGCTGCCGCCCAAGATACGGATAGCACCGGAGACGTGCTCAGATTCCTGATCAACGTTTCCGCTTTTCTGGGCTATGAAACAGCCGCCGATGGCGCAAAATGGTAAGGTGAGCTCAACCAGGACCGGCAACGGCGCCACCGCCCTGGAAAGCACAACATGAAATTTTTCCCGGTATTCACTGAGGTGCGCGACCTCTTCAGCCCGTCCGGTGATGATTTGAACATCATGAATTCCCAGCATCCCTGTGACATGCCGGAGGAAATCCGCCTTCTTGGCGGTTGCCTCAAGCAACGTCAGACGGATGCCTGGAAGGATAATTTTGAGCGGAACGCCCGGGAACCCCGCTCCCGTCCCCACATCAATCGCCCAAAAACTCGTTCCTGTTAGCGGTCCAAGCACCAGGGTCACGGTCAGGGAATCAAGGAAATGCCTGATTTGCACTCCCTCATAGTCCGTTATCGCCGTCAGATTGAACCGCCGGTTCCAATCCACCAGTTCCCGGTAGTAGACGGAGAACTGTTCAAGCTGCCGCTGGCTGAGCTCGTACCCCAGTTTCCTCGCGCCGGCAATGAGCAACTCCATTCCACCAGTATAGCAAGTAACAAGTGGCAAGGGTAAGAATGCCAACAAGAGGCACAGGGGTGACTTTCGGGATTTTTGAGGGCGTTTGACAAGCTATCCGAACCGTTCGTGGTGACCCCTGAGCCTGTCCTGAGCGAAGCCGAAGGAAACCACGAACGGCCCTTTGACAAGATCAGGGCGAACGGAGTTTGTAAACAATCTCATTTTTTGGATTTTTCCGAATTGCATCACCAGACTTCGCTGTGATACTATTACCATAACATCGGTGTGTATTCCCCGCCTTCGTCGGGGTAGTCCGCGTATTTTCTTACAAGGGGCTGCATGACTCAACTGGAACTGGCCGGACAAGGCATTATCTCTCCGCAAATGGCGACGGTAGCAGAAAAAGAGCGCCTGGAAGCCGATTTTATCCGGCAGGGAGTGGCTGACGGCACGATAGTCATTCCGGCGAACCCGCTTCGCGTCAATCTCTTCCCTTGCGGCATCGGCCAGGGTTTGATGACCAAGGTTAACGCTAACATCGGCACCTCCTCTGATTACGGCAGCATTGATACTGAGATAGCAAAGCTAAAAGTGGCCGTGGAGTATGGTGCTGACACCGTCATGGACCTCAGCACCGGCAATGACATCGTTGCGGTCAGGCGGGCAATCATGGCAGCAACCTCCGTTCCCATCGGCACCGTTCCCATTTACCAGGCAGCTCTGGACGCCATCGACAGGCACGGTGCAATAGTCAAAATGACCGCCGATGATTTATTCGCCATCATTGAGGAACAGGCGAAAGACGGTGTTGATTTCATGACCGTCCACTGCGGCATAACACAGTCGGCCGTTGCCCGTCTCAAACGGCAGGGCAGAGTGACCGACGTGGTGTCCCGGGGCGGGGCTTTCCTCATTGGCTGGATGCTCCACAATGAGCGCGAAAACCCCCTTTACGAGCAGTATGATCGGCTGCTAACGCTGTCAAAAGAATTCGATATTACGTTGAGCCTGGGAGACGGGCTTCGCCCCGGCAGCCTGGCAGATGCCACCGACCGGGCGCAAATTGATGAACTTTTAACCCTGGGCGAGCTGGTTGAGCGCGCACGTGAAGCCGGAGTACAGGTAATGGTTGAGGGACCCGGTCACGTCCCGCTTAACCAGATTGAGGCCAACGTCAAGCTGGAGAAAACAATCTGCCGGGGTGCGCCGTTCTACGTCCTTGGCCCGCTGGTTACAGACATCGGCGCTGGCTATGACCACATTACCGGGGCAATCGGCGGGGCGGTTGCTGCCGCCGCCGGAGCGGACTTCCTTTGTTACGTGACGCCGGCGGAACACCTCGGACTGCCTGATGCTGAGGACGTGAGACAGGGCGTAATCGCCTCGCGGATTGCGGCCCATGCGGCTGATATTGCCAAAGATATAAAAGGAGCCACCGGGAGGGACCGGAATATGTCCGTAGCCCGCAAGAACCTCGACTGGGAGGAGCAAACCAGACTATCCATCGACCCAGCGAGATCGCGGTTAGTCCACCGTAAACACGCGGCAGCCGGTGCAGCCTGCAGCATGTGCGGGCAATTCTGCGCCATGGAATTCGTGGAGAAATTCCTGGGCATGACCGCTCCCAGGTGCTAGACCGGTATGCTTCAAAAACCATCCCCCTTAGCGCCCTCAATACAGACGGGAAAACCGGTGAGAGCCGAAATTATTTCCGTGGGTACTGAGATCCTTCAGGGAGAAATCATTGATACCGATTCCGCCTACCTGGCGGGACGTCTGCGTCTTCTCGGCATCGACCTCCACCGTATTTCCACGGTAGGCGATGACCTGCCCGATTTGACCGCCGCACTAAGTACAGCATGGGGACGTTCAGACCTGATCCTGACTACTGGCGGACTCGGACCAACCGCCGATGACCTGACCCGCGAGGCTATCGCCGCGATGATGGGCGAGGAATTGACCCTTGACCCATCCCTGGAGCAAGACCTGAGAGAATGGTTCGCCCGGGCGGGAACGGGAAGCCAGATGCCGCCCAGTAATCTGAAACAAGCCCGCCTGATTCCTTCAGCCCGTCCTCTGCGGAATACTGGAGGCACCGCCCCCGGGTGGTGGATCGAGAAAGACGGCCGCATTATCATCGCTTTGCCCGGTCCTCCCCGCGAGCTGGAGCCGATGTGGCTGAACGCGGTTGAACCCGGACTGCGCTTAAGGTCTTCCGCAGTTATTCTCACGAAGACATTCAAAGTCGGCGGTCTACCTGAAGCGATTGTCGGCGAGATGGTCGCTCCGCTATTCTCGGTGAGCAATCCCTACCTCGGCATCTATGCCAAATCGGATGGCATTCACCTGCGTTTCATTGCCAGGTCTGAAAAGAAAGAGTTGGCCGAGACGATGATTGCCGAAGGGGAAAAACACATCAGGGGAGCGCTGGACAAATATATCTGGGGTACGGACACAGATACGCTCGAAGGAGTCGTCGGACGCCTGCTGAGGCAGCGGGGGCTCAGCCTGGCGGTAATGGAAAATTACACCAGCGGCCTTCTGACAGCGACCCTGGCTGAAGCCCCCGAAAGCCACACCTTTTTCCGGGGAGGAACGACCGCGACCGGTGACGCAGCCAGGATGGCATTGGGAATTGATGGCGGAATCGTGGCGCGCCACGGGGCTGCCAGCCCTGAGGTCGCCCGCACCATGGCTGAGGGCGTCCGGGCACTCTTTAAGGCCGATATCGGTGTCAGTGTGACAGCAATAGCGCCACCGGAATCGGGACAAACCGGCATAGTTTGCATTGGTATAGCTGGTGAAAAGTCGCGTGTTCTAACCGCCCACGCCCGCAACCGGCGGAACGTAGCAAACACGACGCTCCTCGAGCTGAGAAAATCGCTCTTGATAGAGGACTGAATCTATATGACAAGGTCACTGCTGAGATGCCACAGTCAATTGAGCCAGGAAAGGGACTTCCAGGTTGCATGATGTAGCCATAATCGGGGCTGGCCCGGTGGGGAGCCGCGTAGCCTACCTGCTCGCTCTCAGGGGCCACAGGGTGGTCGTAGTGGACAGAAAAACTGAGGTCGGCGAACCGGTCTGCTGCACCGGGATTATCGGCCAGGAGTGTGTCAACCTCCTGGATGCAGGCGATGAAATGGTATACCGCCGGGCGAACAGCGCCAGATTGTTCTCGCCGTCCGGCAAAGCGCTAGGTTTGCAGCGACCGGAGCCGCAGGTTGCGGTCATTGACCGCGCCGCCCTGAACGTCATCTTGGCCCGCCGGGCGCAAGAACAGGGGGCGGAATACCGTCTGAACAGCCGGGTAACGGAAATCCGGATAGAAGACGATTGTGCCAACCTGCAGTTTGATGGCAACGGGGAGGACAGGCAGGCTGTCCTGGCGCGTGCTGTCGTCATCGCTTCCGGCTCTGCTTCGAAGCTACCTGAAACGCTGGGGCTGGGCAAACCGGGGGATGTCGTGTCCGGAGCCCAGGCGGAAGTCGAGACAAATGGGGTTGACGAAATAGAGGTTTACATGGGAGTTGGGACAGCGCCCGGCTTTTTTGCCTGGCTGGTGCCGATATCTCCGGGAAGGGCTCTGGCGGGGCTTTTGTGCCGGCACAGCGCGGGAACGTACCTGAAGAAATTCATAGACCGTCTCCTGGCGGAAGGGAGGATTAAGTCCGGGAAGGTCGAGGCCAGACATGGTAGAATTGCCTTACAGCCCCTCGAAAAGACCTGTGGCGAGCGGACGTTGGTTGTTGGCGGCGCTGCCGGGCAAATAAAACCCACTACCGGCGGAGGAGTATACTATGGTCTGCTGTGCGCCGATATCGCTGCGAAACACCTGCACATGGCATTGGAAAGCGATGACCTGTCAGCCAGGAACCTGTCCGGCTATCAAAGGGAGTGGCAGAAAAAACTGGGAGCGGAGCTGCGAATCGGGTACTGGGCAAGGAAGTTCTATGAGCGTCTTAGTGATGAGCAGCTTGACCAGCTTTTTGACATTGTCAAGGCAAGCGGTATGGCTGAGGCGATGCTGAGAGCAAGAGACCTGTCTTTCGACTGGCATGGCGCGGCAATCATGCGTTTTGCCGCGGACAGGGCTGTCTCCATGGCAATAGAGTCAATGAAAATTCCTTTTCTCCGGCGAGGAGCAAAGGCTGAAGCTAATGATAAGTATGACCAAAGGTAGGTAAATATGAGTGGTGATATTCGGAATCTAACCCTGGGAGAGGCGGCTAACCACTTTCTGGCAACTTTGCCGCCGGAAATGAAAGGCGCCAGCCAGCAGGATGTCAACAAATTCGTACGGTGGTTCGGGCCCGGGCATGCCCTGGCCGGACTGACCGGGTCCGAAGTGGCGAACTTCGCCGAGCAGCTATCCCGTTCAGACTCCGACCATGGAGGAAAGCTCGAGCGGATCCGCGACTTTCTGGCGTACGCCAAAAAAGAGGGCTGGAGCAAGACCAACCTGGCGGTCCATCTGAAAGTAAAGAAAACCAATCTGAAGAAGGAAGCACCAGTACTGTCAGTGCGACCAGACGCGACGATACTGACACGGGAGGGATTGACTGGTCTCGAAGCGGAACTGGAGGAGCTGAAGGACAAACGCCTGAACGTCATCGAGGAGATCAGGAGTGCTGCGGCTGACAAGGATTTCCGCGAAAACGTGCCGCTCCAGGCAGCCCGGGAGCAGAAGAGCCACATTGAAGGACGTATCATTGAACTGGAAAGAATGCTGAAATCGGCGGTAGTCCTTGAAAAGCAGAAAAGATCGGCCGTATGCATCAGCATCGGTGATAGCATCATCCTCTGCAACCTTCCGGACGGCCAAGACAGGTGTTACGTGCTGGTCAACCCGCGGGAGGTTGACGCGGCGCGGGGCAAGATTTCCAGCGCCTCACCCATCGGCAAGGCCATAATAGGCCACGAAGAAGGAGAAATTGTGGAGGTCACCGCCCCGTCCGGCAAGCTGCGCTACCAGATCAAGAAGATCGAGCGGCATTAGGCCGGTGCTGCCGGCAAGATGAGCCGCATCGCGTCATACCCCGCCTCTCCGCAAGCACTATCACCTTCTTTCTTCTATCATTTTTCTATCAAATAGCCATCTAACGCCTGTCTACCCACAGAAAATCTGCTATACTATTCGTTAATACACCCTTTTTGCCGGGCTTTTCGCTGCACCCGACTTCTTACCAAGGAGAAAACTGTGGTAACCGAGCAAGACCAAATCATGGCAGCCCTGCAATATGCCATCCAGATGGAGATCGATGGCAAGGAATACTACCTGAAAAGCAGCCGTGAAAGCCGGAACGAATTCGGCAAAAGATTGCTTGCCACGCTTGCTGCTGCCGAGGATATCCACCGCCAAAGATTCGAAGAAATCTATGACGCGCTCAGGTTAAAAAAGGCATGGCCAAAAGTCAGCCTTCAATCTCCGAACGTGGGACTGAAGACTATATTCGTCGAGGCCCTCCAGCAGATACCCTCTACTGCTAGAGGCGCCATTACCGAGCTTGAAGCCATCAAGAGCGCCATAGACATGGAAGTCACGTCCTATGATTACTATAAAAACCAGGGCAAGTCAGCCAGATACGATGGTGAAAGGGACTTCTACGAAGCGCTGGCCGCTGAAGAGCGGGAGCACCATCTGGCTCTCCTGGATTACCAGGAATACCTTGGCAATCCGGCCGCCTGGTTTGTGAAAAAGGAACACCCTTCCCTGGACGGCGGCTAGGGGCGAAGAAACCGTAAATGGAAAGGCACGGAGGCATCGCGATGAGCACCGTTGGAAAGGACTTGCTAAACATACAGGCCTTATCGAAGCTGGGCTACGGCATGTATATCATCGGTAGCCGGAAAGGAGACAGGCTTAATGCGCAAGTTGCCAATACCTTGTTTCAGATAACCTCCCAGCCCCCAACCGTTGCGGTGAGCATCAACAAAAGCAATTTGACTCATGAATTCATCCATGAAAGCGGGGTTTTCACCGCATCCACCCTCTGCCAGGATACACCGCTCTCATTCATCGGACGCCTTGGCTTTAAATCGGGAAAGGAGACAAACAAGCTGGAAGAGATCAACTACAGGTTGGGTGAGACCGGCGCGCCGATAGTCCTGGATAACGCCACCTCTTTCATGGAAGTCAGGGTAGTCAAGGAGATTGATATGGGGACCCATACAATTTTCGTCGGCGAGGTCATTGCCGCCGATGTGGTCAGCGAGGAGGCATGCTTGACCTACTCCTACTACCAGCAGGTCAAGCGTGGAACGACTCCCAAGACCGCACCGAGTTATGTTATGGAGAAAAAAGAGGCGCCGCCCGTAAAACTGGCAAAGTACCGATGCTCGGTCTGTGGCTATATCTACGACCCGGAGTTAGGCGATCCTGAAAGCGGGATCAAGCCCGGGACGCCGTTTGAACAACTGTCGGATGACTGGACTTGTCCCATTTGCGGAGCCACTAAGGCCGACTTTGAGAAACTGGAGGACCAATAGGATGAAACCCAGGGAAATGAGGCCGGGCGTTTACTGGGTGGGCGCGATTGACTGGGAACGCCGTTTATTTGATGCCATGATTCCCCTGCCCGATGGCACCAGCTATAACGCCTACCTGGTCCGGGGCAGCGAAAAGACGGCTCTGATCGATACCGTCGACCCGAGCACCTCGGCAGTGCTTGCCGGCCATCTCGATACTCTTCGGGTTGAGAAAATCGATTACGTCATCGCCAACCATGCGGAACAGGACCATTCCGGCAGTCTTCCCTATGTCCTGAACCGGTTCCCGGAGGCGAAGGTGCTCGTTACGCCCCGTGGAAAGGATATGCTCCACGACCTGCTGATGCTTCCGCCGGACAGGGTGATTACGGTCAACGACCGGGAAACCGTTTCTCTGGGAGACCGGACACTTGAATTCATCCACGCTCCCTGGGTCCACTGGCCCGAGACCATGCTGACGTACCTGAAAGAGGAACGGATACTCTTTACCTGTGATTTTTTTGGTTCCCACCTGGCAACCAGCGACCTCTACGCCAGGGATGAAAGACTGGCTTACGAAGAAGCCAAGAGATATTATGCCGAGATCATGATGCCGTTCCACGTCAACATCCAGCGCCACCTGGAGAGAATCAAGGAATACTCTGTTGATATGATTGCTCCCAGCCACGGTCCGGTCTATGACCACCCTGCATTTGTCCTGGAGGCTTACCGGAGCTGGGTGGCGGACCCGCCGAAAAACATCGTGGTACTGCCCTATGTCACGATGCACGGCACCACCCGCAAGATAGTTGACTACTTAAACAGCGCACTTATGGACCGGGGGGTTACCGTCAAGCTGTTCGAATTGACCTCTACCGATATCGGTAAGCTTGCCATGGCCATGGTAGAGGCGGCGACACTGGTGGTGGCAACGCCCATGGTCCAGGCAGGTCTCCACCCGCACGCAGCCTTTGCCGTGTTCCTGACAAACATCATCCGGCCAAAACTGAAATTCGTCTCACTTGTGGGCTCTTACGGCTGGGGCGGCAGGATGGACGAGCAGGCAAAGGCAATGCTTTCAAGCATCAAAGTCGAGTTCCTGCCGCCGGTAATCTGCAAAGGGTTACCCACAGAAACTGATTTCAAGGCGCTGGACAGCCTGGCGGAGACTATCGCGCAAAAACACAAGGAAAACGGCTTTACTTAGTCGTTTTTCTTCTGCTAATCTGGAATGAAGAAGGAGGCTTGGCAATGCTGAAGATGTCGGTCAAGACCAAACTAAATTCAGGGGAGGTACTCAACAGGGCGTTTGCTTTCTTCGGGCCCAGCGGATATGGCCTGAAGGTGACGGAGCAGAATGAGACTTGTATCACCTTTGAAGGCGGCGGTGGCGGAGTTCAGGTCTCTACTTGCGCTGAGGGTACAGGAACTGAGGTGGACATTGAGGCCCGCGAATGGGACCGCCAGGCGCGGGAGTTCATGGGTAAGCTCAGGTAATTCCCCGCCTGCCTCGCCGGAAACGGATTACAGAGTAGGATTTTTTATGGAGGTTTTTGATATGCCCGAAAAAAGGGACTCGGTCACCAAGGTCTCAAGCAAGCTTTTGGATATGCTCAATGAAGCTATCGCGCGGGAGCTTCAGGTATCCATACAGTACATGTGGCAACACGTACAGTGGGGCGGTGTGAAGGGATTCGCTGTTCAGAGCGAATTCAAGTCCATCGCAATGCAGGAGATGAAGCACGCCGAAGCCATTGCCGAAAGGCTATATTACCTGGGAGGCATCCCCAGTACCAGACCCACGCCGATAAATGTCGGTAATACAATCAAGGAGAGGCTAGAGCAGGACATCAAGGATGAGGCAGGGGCGATAACCCTGTACAAGCAGATTATTGAGGTAGCCAATCAGGACAAGGACTCCACCACCGCTTTCCTTTTTCAAGACATATTGAAAGCGGAAGAAGCGCACCACGATACGTTTACCACTATGCTTGAGGATTTATAGGTTCCCACGAGCTGCCCGGTTCCAGAGCCTATTGGGAACTGGACCTTACGGGCATATTGAATACGGCGGTACTAGTACTAAGTTGCAGAATTCCGCGTAACAGCACGCGCCGTTCATGGTGAGCTAGCCTGTCCTGACCTGTCCCGAACGAAGTTGAGGGAGCGAAGCCGAAGGAAACCATCGGCGCGCCCTTCGACAGGCTCAGAGCCTGCCCCGTACTTGATACGGGGACGAACGGTGTCGTTGGTACGCCTATTTATGCAACTAAGCGCCAGCTATTATCTCCCGGCTTTCTCCTTGGCCGCGGAGATGATAATATGTACCGCGGCGTGCAGTGAAAGACGCTCGGTATTGAGTATTATGTCATAATGCTCCATGTTCTCCAGCGAACGCTTAAAAAATCGCATGACGAATGCGCGGCGGCTCTTATCTGTTTCCTCGATGTCTTTCCGCGCCTGTTCCTTGCTCGAATTCGATGTCGCCATTACGTTACTGATCCGGGCAGACAGCGGGGCGGTGACCAGGACATGCAACGCTCCCGGATGATTCCGCAGGATAAATTGGCTCCCGCGCCCGACCAGTACAATATCCCCCTCCAAAGCCAGGTCCTGAATCACCGATTCAAGGGCATAAAGGTACTGGGCGTCATCAATGGGGTCTTGCCAGGTACGGCGGAAAACGCTCTCGGCGGTGCCAGACTTCTCTCGCGCCCTTTCGAACACGCTCGTAATCCTTTCAACCAGGCGCGGAGGGATTCGCTCTTTCTCCGCAACCTGGGCGACAGGGTACCCGAGAAGATGCGCCACCTGTTCAAGAATTTCCCTGTCCACGTAATCGCAGCGGCACAGGCGGGCGATCTCCCGCCCAATCTCCTGCGCGCCGCTGCCGGTTAGACCACGAATCGTAATAACAGCCATCTTATCTCCGACGGACCTTGCTCATGGAAGCCCGGATAGCCAGATTATGTCAACTAATTGAAGCACAGACAGGTTACTGCTTCTGGTTGCTCAAAGGCCAGAAGTCTTCGAAAGTGACGGGATTACCTGGCGATATTACAACAAAATCATCATCCCAAAGCCCGTCGGCAATTTTCTCTACCAGGACAGTGGAGCCGGGGATTTCATCGTAGCGCAGGTTAAGATATTCAGCTCTCTTCTGGGCACGTTCGCGATATTCATCCAGCTTGGACTCGCCCGTTTTGATGAACGCCAATCTCTTAAAATCACGGAGATAAATTTGCCGAAGCCGCTTAGCGCGTTCTTCCCCATATTTCTCCACCCATTTAGTGTAGTTTTGTAAGGAGGGAGTATCGTCATCTTTCCCGCCATCGAGCCACCCCTTGGTCAGAAACAGTGAGCCCGGATGATTGCGCTGCTGTGCACGGAATGCCTCCCGTGAGCCGAGGAATATGGTAATACAGTCATCAGCCCTCGGGATTATCAGTGTGCTTGAATTAGAACACAAACCCACCACCGCCATTCCACATAAACCATAGCCGAGCACCAACTCGTCGTATCCCTCAGAGTTGTTAATGGCTTCTTGGAGAGCAGTTTTCAATGCTTGCGGGGTGCGGTGTAAGCCGAATTCAAGGGTCTCGCATTCTATTTCGGCTGGAAGTTTCGCACGCAACTCCTCGGCGACCACTGCACAAGCAATGACCTTTCTTTTCCAATCAAACACAGCCATTCCCCCTCAAGCAAAATTTACATATTTATAATATTTCAGTCTCCTTGCTGTCAAATTTCTCAAGAAAGACATGTTGATTCAATCAAGGGGGGCTAAGTCCACGGCTTAGCCCCTTTTTTTATTCGCTCCTATCTTTTTAGCGTCTGGTTCGTTTTAATTGTCTGATGTCGCAAGAAGTATCCCTGGTCGAGGCCGCAGCGCTTTGTCATTGCGAAACCTGATGAATCGAGATGTGTTAGGCCGTTTGTCATTCTCCGTGCAGGCGGGAGTCTACTCCCGCCCCGCTGGATTTCGGCTGGAGTTTACCCCGTACCGCGATACGGCCGGAATGACGGTCTTGGCATGAGATTGCACATGCAGAGTTGATACAAGTCCCTATCGCTCGGGGCAGACATGTTTCTGCAATGACAGGTTGCAAGGGTATTCGTAAGCGCCCTCTCGGCTTGTCCTTTTTGCCCGCTCACGAACATGGTAGAATGAAATAAATGGAGAAATTCTTTCGGTTAAGCCCGGTTATTTCTTTTCTTCTGGTTCTGACTCTCGTTCTTGGCTCGGCATGTATTCAGCTTTTGCCGCAGGCACCTGCTCAGTCGCCTCAGCCGTCACCGCCCGTTCAACCCGTTGCCCAATCTCCCGCGGCTGCCCCGAATGTAACTCCTATCCAGCCCGGCTTTATAATTCCTATCGACCGCCAGACTGAGCCGCTGCCGACCATTGCTGACGTTGTCGCCATTGTGAAGCCTTCGGTGGTGGCGATCAACACCGAGATAACCATGCTGGATGTTTTCAACCGTCCTTTTACACAGGAGGGTGCTGGTTCTGGCTGGATCATCAGTGAGGACGGGATAATTGTCACCAATAACCATGTGCTCGAAGGCGCTCGAGCAATTACCGTGACCCTGGATGACGGGCGCACTTTTGCGGCAGACCCGCAGCCAATCGCCACCGATGTGTTGACTGACCTGGCGGTGATCCGAATCAATGCGAGTAACCTTCCCGCCATTACGATGGGAGATTCTCAGATTCTGAGGTTGGGTGACTGGGTGGTGGCTATCGGCAACTCCCTGAATCTGGGTGTTACTCCTTCCGAGGGGATAGTTCGAACTTTGAAGGCGACGGTGCCGGTTTCTGCGGGGCAAACGCTGTACGACCTGATCGGGACTACGGCGGCAATCAATCCTGGCAACAGCGGTGGTCCGCTGGTCAATATGGCCGGCGAGGTAGTCGGCATTACCAGCGCCAAGATTTCGGCGGCCGGCGTTGAAGGTATGGGCTATGCCATCAGCTCCTTCACCGCTAAGCCGGTTATCGAGTCACTGATACAAAGAGGATTCGTTCTCCGCCCATACCTGGGAATTAGCATGCGGACCGTCGACCAGTTCGTAGTCTTGAGCGCCAACCTTGCCGTTAGCCGGGGAGCCCTGATAGTTTCCGTGGCCAGCGGTAGTCCGGCAGACAGGGCTGGGGTGAGAGCTGGGGACGTTATTACCAGATTTAATGGCAAGGATGTCAATAACGTGGATGAGTTGCTCCGTGCGTTGCACACCTCCGGCATCGGGCAGGACGTGACCATGACAGTCTGGAGGGGGAGAACGGAGTCATCTTTTACCGTGACGCTGGCGGAAAGCCCCGCACCACCGCGCTAGGTTATCCCGTCCGCTTCACCCCTAACGTAATTTCGTGTCCCTCCAGCTTGAAGCGCTCGGTGAAAACATCTGGCGCGGGGATGCCATCAACCAGCTCGGTTGACAACGTCTCCTGTTTTACATAACTGGCGAAATCCCAGAGTACCTTCCTGACGTAATCGTCACCGTGATAGAACGTGAGGATGTGGTCAGCGATGTCAAAGCCGGCGGAACGGCGCATCGTCTGCAAGCGGTGCACGATTTCCCGCGCCATTCCTTCCGCCTGGAGCTCGACAGAAATACTTGATGGTGGTGGGGCAGCGACATTGCATGTAGCTTCGCTGACCACAACAAACCCCTCTCTTTCACGAGCAGCTACATCTTCCAGAGTATTCCATTTCAGGTCTTTGATGTTAAGCTCATCCAAGATTTGGGGCATAATCCGCCTTAACGAGGATTCTGTCCGTTCATTTATCGAACTGAAGCCAACATAGTTAACCGGTAACGGCTGGCGAACCTTTATGCCGGCTTTGCTCCGCGCCGCGCGTCCCAGACTAGATATCTTCATCGCCAAACGGACATCGTCAGTTAGCTGCTGGTCAATCTTGTTCCTGTCCGCCAGCGGGAAATCGGTGAGATGGACGCTTTCCGGAGCGTCCGTGAATACAGAGCAGACCAGGTTCTGGTATAGCTCCTCGGCCAGATAGGGGGCAAGAGGCGCCAGCAGCTTGGTGAGAGTTACCAGGCACTGGTATAGGGCGTTGTAGGCCGAAAGTTTATCAGCGTCATTCTCGCTTTTCCAGAAGCGCCGGCGACTGCGGCGGACGTACCAGTTGGACAGCTCATCAACAAAGCCTTCAATTTTTCTGCCGGCCTCGGTGGGGTCATAACCGGACATCGCGGCATCAACATCCAGGATAAGCTGGTTAAGCTCCGAGGTTATCCAGCGATCAAGCTCTGGGGGTTCGCCAGTTGGCTGCGCAGCGCCGGGGGTGAAGCGGTCGATGTTGGCATAGGTGACGAAGAAGGAGTACACATTCCACAGCGTCAGAAAAAGCTGGCGCGTGATTTCGGCGACGGATTTCTCGTCAAAACGGCGCGCATTTCCTGGCGGTGAAGCGGTGAACAGGTACCAGCGCAAGGCATCAGCGCCATGCTTATTGATTATCATCCAGGGATCGACGACATTGCCCCTCGTCTTGCTCATCTTCTCGCCCTTGGCATCCAGGATGAGCCCCAGGCAGATGACGTTCTTGAAGCTGGGACGCTCGAACAGCAAAGTGGAGATGGCGTGCAGGCTGTAAAACCAGCCGCGCGTCTGGTCAACTGCTTCACAGATGAAGTCAGCCTGCTTCGTTTCCCTGTCAAACAGTTCCTTGTTGTCAAAAGGGTAATGAAGCTGGGCAAAGGGCATCGAGCCGGAATCGAACCAGCAGTCCAAAACCTCCGGTGTCCTTCGCATCTTGCCACCACATTTGCCGCAAGCGAAGCCAACATCGTCAACAAAGGGCCGGTGCAAATCCAGCGGGTCCTTCAGACCGCTGAATTCGGGCTTACTCCTTAGCTCGCCGACGCCGCCGACACACTCGTGCGCGCCGCAGCTTTCGCAGCGCCAGACGGGCAATGGCGTGCCCCAGTATCGCTCCCGCGAAAACGCCCAATCTACATTGTTTTCCAGCCAATCGCCAAAGCGCCCGTGCTTGATGTGCTCCGGGTACCAGTTTATCTCCTCATTCCCAGCGATAAGTCTGTCTTTGACCGCGGTGGTGCGGATGTACCAGGTCTCCTTGGCGTAGTAGAGCAGGGGCGTGCTGCACCGCCAGCAGAAGGGATAGGTATGTTTGATGGTCTCGCTGCGGAAGACCAGGTTGTGCGTATTCCCGTCTTCCATCTTGTGCCTCTTCAGATCTTCGATGATAAAGGGGTCTGCTTCTTTGACGAATTTGCCGGCACCGGGATATGTGCCGATAACCTTGCCCTGTAAATCCACCGGCTGCACGAAACTTAGGTCGTAATAGTTTCCGGCGTCAAAATCCACCTCACCGAAAGCGGGGGCAATATGGACAATTCCCGTCCCTTCTTCTAATGTGACAAAAACATTGTCTAGTATTTTCCCCTTAATTACCTTATAGGTAAGACCACGTTTTGTTAACGGGTCGGCCTCTGGCTTTTCTTGAGCGACAAACACGGGCATGCTTAAGCGAGATACCCCGAAATTATGGGGATCGTAGAGAGGTTCATATTCTGCACCAGCTATGTCGCTCCCTTTGAATCGTGCGATTATATCCTTATTATCAAGCCCAGCGTTTTTTAAGAGTGCTTCAGATAGAATAAGATATTCGTGAAGTTCTCGAACCACGACATATTGGGCATCTGGCGCAACTGCCAGTGCCGTGTTGCCGGGCAGCGTCCATGGCGTGGTCGTCCAAGCTAACAAATATGTGTCTGTGCTGGTCAGGAGATTCAATAGCCGTTGGTCAGCCTCGTCGCCATGTCCTGTTGATTGCACGAGCCGGAATTTGACGTATACCGACGGGTCCGGGACGTCGTCCTGGTAGCCGAGGGCGACCTCATGGGAGCTGAGGGATGTGCCGCAGCGGGGGCAGTGCGGCGTCACCCGGTAGCCCTGGTAGACCAGCCCCTTGTCCCACATCTGCTTGATTGCCCACCAGACTGATTCGATATAGTCATTGCTCATAGTCATATAGGCCTTTTCAAGGTCTACCCAATAGGCGATACGCTCGGTGAGGCTGTTCCACTCTTTGAGGTAGCGAAATACGCTTTCGCGGCAGCGCTTATTGAACTCTGCCACGCCGTATTCTTCAATCTGCTTCTTGCTTGAGAAACCCAACTGCTTCTCTATCTCCAATTCTACCGGCAGACCATGGGTATCCCAGCCGGCGATGCGCGGCACATAATAGCCCTTCGATGCTCTGTAGCGGACCACTACGTCCTTAAAGACCCTGGCCAGAACGTGATGGATGCCCGGATTGCCGTTGGCAAACGGAGGTCCCTCATAAAAAACGAACCTCGGTCCGCCTTTCCTCTGCTCGACGCTCTTCTCGAAAATGCCCTTCTCTTTCCAGAAACGGAGGATTTCCTCCTCAAGCTGTGGGAAGTTTACTTTGCTGCTGACCGGCTTAAACATATCAGTCCCTCCATGTTGTCATTGCGAGCGATTCATGCCAAGCCACCACATTGTCATTCCCGCGCAGGCGGGAATCTACTCCCTGCAGCCAGTAGACCCCCGCTTTCGCGGGGGTGACAGATGGTGGTTGGATTGCTTCGCCTTCCGGCCTCGCCGGGATGTTTCACAATGGTACGCTATACATAAACAAAAAACCCGTCCCTGCAGGGACGGGAATCATGGTTCGACGCCGCTCACCATAAAGAACCCGCGGTACCACCCTACTTTCCCGATTTACACCGGAACGCTCGATGGGCACGTTATCATGCCCCCATCAGTTTAACGGTTGATGACTCCGACCAGGTCTACTTGCCCTCTTGCGGAGGAACGTTCGTCTGGTGGCTCAGGAGTGATTTTCAGAGAGGACTGCGCGCGTCTGCTCCCACCGTACCAGACTCGCTGGGCGCCGGGGACTCTCCTACTCTTCTCCGTCTTCGCCTGTGAAAAAAGTTTAACAGACCCGCGAAGAAAAAGCAAACGCGCAGGAAACGCTGATTGTTTCTCCGGTGAAGTGCATCCCGAAATAATGGTCGGTAACTCATCTTGTTCCATGCCGGCGAAAGACGGAATCCAGCTCGAACACATTTATGTTCTGGATACCGACCCTGTCTCAGGGGGCAGGCTTTTCGGCAGTATGGTAGCAGGCTAACAAACGAAGCGTTAAGTGCATTGCTTAATTACCGGCTCCCATCCTGCTCTCCATCCGTTCCGTCACCTGCTCTTGTGTGAGTCCGCTAACCGTAATCACCTTTTGCCGTCCCCTCATGCCCTGCTTTATGGAAAGGCTCGTTTTGCTCACATTCAGGGCATCCCCCAGGAACTTGACCAGAGTTTCGTTGGCCTTCCCCTCAATTGCCGGCGCGGCAATCCTGATATACCAGACTCCCTCGGCGAAGCGGACTATCTTGTTCTGGCGGGCGTTCGGCTGAACGCGAACCATGATGGTGGCTGTCTTTTCCTCAACCATGCTTCCCCAAACGAAACAGCCGGCAGGCATTTTGTGTTGTTGCTTTGGCCACTGTCTCAGGCGTTATCTCCCTGATGTCTGCCAGTGCCCGCACCGTGAGCGGCAAATAGGCCGGCTCATTGCGCTTTCCGCGGTGGGTTTGTGGGGGGAGAAAGGGGCAGTCCGTCTCGACAACCACCTTGTCCAGCGGAATGCCGCGTATAGTATCGTGATCTTTGCGCGATGAAGGATATCCGATATACGCGCCGAGGGAAAGGAAAAAGCCCATATCCAGGTACTGCTGAGCTGTTTCAAAATCACCCCTGAAGCAGTGAATTACCCCATAAGGCTGCCCTTCCGGCCGCGCATGACCCGGGGCCCATTTGTGGAGCAAATCGATCATTTTGTTTTCCGCGTCACGGCAGTGGATGATAACCGGTAAATTCAATCCGGCTGCGAGCTCCAGTTGCCATTTGAACACCTGAACCTGAGCTTCCCGCGGCGAATAGTTCCGGTAAAAATCGAGCCCCGTTTCTCCGATAGCTACCACCCGGGGATGGGCGGCAAGTTCTTCCAGTTCAACCATGTCTGCTTTTTTGATCCTGCTTGCCTCGCCCGGGTGAAAACCGACCGTTGCCGACACGCCCGCGTACTGTTCAGCCAGCCTGATTGCCGCCCCGCTCGATTCCAGGTCAATGCCAACGGTGACGATCCTCTCCACCCCGGCAGCTTTTGCCCTGGAAATCACGTCCTCGCAGTCCTGGTCAAAGGCATCCATGTCCAGATGGGCATGCGTATCGATTATTGAAAGTTCCAATAAACCTTTGCTCCTCCTGTGTGAATAGATACCAGGAGATTATAACGAGTTTCATATGCCGCTGGCTATTGCCTTCCGCCCATTACGCAATAGGCTCTCCATGATGTAGAATAGAGGATAAATACCTCCTGATAATGGTGGGACGGGGTACATTGGCGAATGAGTAGGGAGAGGTGAGGACATGACACCTAAGAGCTCAAGTGACTCGATTACATTGGACAATCCGTAACAAGAGATAAGGGATCGTCTTTTAGTCTCAAGTGTAACGCGATTATGAACTACTTCGCTTATGCCTCTAATCTTAACTTGAAGCAGATGAAGGAGCGCTGCCCGGACTGCGTGCCGAAGTTCAGCGCTACTCTGCCCAACTACAAGCTCGTTTTTTCCGGCTGGTCCCGGGCATGGCGAGGCGGCACTGCCACGGTCCAGTTTTCACGGGGGGACAAGGTACGCGGGGCAGTCTACGAAATCTCCGAATCGGACCTGCGGCGGTTGGACGCACTCGAAGGCAAAGACTACACACACCTGAACGTTACCGTCTTCAACGAGGACGGCGAAGCGGTGCAGGCGGTCACCTACATCAAGACGGGCAGGATAGAGGACACAAAGCCATCGCCGGAGTATCTCTCGGTGATTCAGCAGGGCTACCGTGACTGGCGCCTGGCCTGAATGAGATTATTCACCCGGTAACGAGAACAAGCCTCTTTGCCCGGTTTGTTATTCCCGCGTCCTGACAAGTCGGGAGAATCTACTTCCGCCTCAACAAATCCCGATTCTTGTCCGGGAGGTTTGCCATTCCATGCGCATGTTTTTCGTGGTGTTACGGCGGGAGAAGCATAGGAACAAAGTATCTGCTGTAGGCACATCACCAGCGAAAAAGGTATTGACAAACACGAAATCTTGCAATAACTTTACGCTAAGCGAAAGGAGGGAAGAATGGCAGAACAGATGATGCCCTACCCGGTAACCCTATCCATTGATTACCCCGAAAGGAAATTGAACAGGCTGACTTCCTTTTTCCGGATCTTCACCTCTATTCCCATCTGGGTTATTCTGGCACTGCTGGTGGGCGGCTCACTCGGGAGCAATGAAGCTCGTGAAGCTGGCTGGCGCATCCAGGTCACGACGGCCGGGTTCGTCGTTTTGCCGACCCTGTTGATGATACTTTTCCGACAGAAGTACCCGAAATGGTGGTTTGACTGGAATCTGGCGCTGAGCAGGTTTAGCATGAGGGTATCCGCCTACCTGGCGTTAATGAGAGATGAGTACCCCTCTACAGACGAAGAGCAGGCGGTCCATCTCGACCTGGCTTATCCGGATGTGAAGACAAACCTGCGCCGGTGGATGCCCCTGGTCAAATGGTTTTTGGCGATACCTCACTACATTGTTCTTGTGTTCCTGGGCATCGCGGCAGTGGTCTGCATCGTTATCGCCTGGTTTGCCATACTGTTCACCGGAAACTACCCTAAAGGGCTGTTTAACTTCGTATTGGGGGTCTTGCGGTGGTCATTAAGAGTGGAGGCTTACGCGCTGCTGATGATTACCGACAGGTATCCGCCCTTTGCGCTGGACTAGACAGGCTGGCAACTGCCCGAATGGACTCTGCCGCTACTACCATTACCATAGCACGCACATAGGGACGACGGTTCGATGATGTCACAGTTCTGTTGGTAACTTAATCACCTTCAGCGCGGCGGTGTTCAGGTCTGTTTTGCGCTGGACAAGGTCATCAATGAGCGTATCGAGATAACATTCATCCGTCTTTTGGAGGTGGCTGCGCAAAGTGGTCTCCACCGCCATCGTTAGCTCCAGCTTGGCGCGCTCCCGGCGGCGTTCTGCCAGCTTGCCACTTGAGGTAAGGAACTCTCTGTGCCGCTCGATTTCATCGGCCAGTTCCCTGATGCCCTTATTATTGATTGCCTCGGTCAACAGGATGCTTGGCCTCCATTCATCCGGCCTGTGTGCTCCTGGATCAGGCGGTGTTTCGGGAGACACATCGTTGATGCCGGAGTGATGGCTGATTTCGTGCTGGCGCGGACTTCCATCTAGCATAGTTTCCAGGGAAATTCTCAAACCATCGGCGCCCTCTCGGTCGGCCTTGTTAATCACAAATATGTCGGCGACTTCCATGATACCGGCTTTCATCATCTGGATGTCATCCCCCATGCCCGGCACCAGCACCACCAGAGAAGTGTCCGCCACGTGAGAAATATCTACCTCCGCCTGTCCCGCCCCGATGGTTTCAACAAAGATAATATCCTTGCCCATGGCATCCATAACGTGGACGGTGTTAATTGCCGCGCGGGATAGGCCTCCTTTCCACCCCCGTGACGCCAGGCTGCGGATAAACACATCTTTATCCGTACAGTATTTTTGCATCCTGATACGGTCGCCCAGCAAGGCGCCGCCGCTGAGCTGGCTGGTAGGGTCGATGGCCACCACGCCGACCTTCTTGCTTCTTTTTCTGAACTCGCCAATAAGGCAGCCGAGCAAGGTGCTCTTGCCGGCGCCGGGAGCGCCGGTAATGCCAACGATGTGGGCTCGGCCGGAGTGGAGATAGATTTCACCCATCGCCGCTGTAGCTTCGGGGATATCATCCTCAATGCCGCGGATCAGTTTCGCCGCCGCCCGCACGTCGCCGTTCAGTACCTGGTTAAGAATATTCATCGTGGTGTTTGTTATCTCTGCCGTCATCTTATTTCCCTATCGTTATGCCTTATGCGCTCTGCCAGCCGCGCTACTTGGGACTGACGTTTTCTTTAGTCCAGTTTACTATTTCTTCCAGCGTTGTGCCGGGCAGAAACACTTCTTTGATTCCCGCTTCCTTGAGCCGCGGGATATCTTCCCTGGGAATGATGCCCCCCCCGATGATGGTGACATCGCCGGCGCCCTGCTCTTTCAGCAGCCTTGCCACCTCTGAAAAGAGGTGCAGATGAGCGCCGGAAAGGCAGCTTAAACCAACGAGATCCACGCTTTCCTGGATAGCGGCATCGGCGATTTGCTCGGGAGTTTGATGGACTCCGGTATAGATCACTTCGAAGCCGGCGTCCCGGTAGCCCCGCGCTACAATCTTGACTCCGCGGTCGTGCCCATCCAGTCCGGGCTTGGCAATCAGTATCCTCACTTTTCTTTCTGGAGTCATTCATCTTCCTCAAGCTTATGAAACCTAGCTGTCATGCGAAACCATTCCGACCGCAGTCGGAAGGCGAAGCAATCCGGGTGGGGAACATGCCCCCCCACCTGTGGATTCTCGCTCCCGTATCACGGTACGGGACAAGCTTCGCGGGAATGACAACGAGTGCATATGCTCATACTAAAAGAATCCCGGGTCTCGATGCTCACCAAAGACCTCCCGGTAGACGTCGCAGATCTCCTGCTCGGTGGCATACTCCTTGACCGCTTCGATGACGTAGGGCATGACATTCTTATCGCTTTTGCAGGCGGCGCGGAGGTCATGAAGCGCCTGCGCCACCTTGCGATTATCCCGTATCCGTCGGGTCTCTTTCAAGCGTTCTACTTGTTCAGTCTCCACCTTCTCGTCGACCTTGAGCAGTTCAACGGGGGTCTCTTCTTCCCGGCGGTATTTGTTGACGCCGATCATTGTCCTTTCCCCACTATCAACTTGTTTCTGGAACTTGTAGGCGGCGTTGGCTATCTCAACCTGGGGAAAGCCGCGTTCGATTGCCGCCAGCATTCCACCCATCTTGTCAATTCTTTCGATGTATTCCCAGGCTTTTTCCTCTATTTCGCTGGTCAGCCCTTCGACGAAATAGGAGCCGGCAAGCGGGTCGATTGTGTTAATCACCCCGGTCTCTTCGGCGACAATTTGCTGGGTACGGAGCGCGATATTGACCGCGAACTCTGAAGGCAAAGCCAGGACTTCATCGAGGGAGTTGGTATGCAAAGATTGCGTTCCCCCTAGTACTGCAGCCAGTGCCTCGGTGGTGGTCCTGACAACGTTATTAAAGGGCTGCTGGGCAGTCAGAGAGCAGCCCGCCGTCTGGGTATGGAATCTCAGCCACATGGAGCGGGGATTCTTCGCTTTGAACCGCTCCTTCATTATCCTTGCCCACATTCTCCGCGCGGCGCGGAACTTGGCAATCTCCTCAAAAAGATCGATGTGCGAGTTGAAAAAGAAGGAGAGCCTGGGGGCGAAGGCATCCACGTCCAGCTTCTTACGGTCGACCACGTCCTGCACGTAGGCTATACCGTCGGCAAGGGTGAAGGCAAGCTCCTGCACTGCCGTCGAGCCGGCCTCGCGAATATGGTAGCCGCTGATGCTGATGGTGTTCCATCTTGGAACATGCTTCGTGCCAAACTCGATGGTATCGCTGATGAGGCGAATCGAAGGTTCCGGCGGGCACATGAAGGTCTTCTGCGCGATGAATTCCTTCAGCATATCGTTCTGGATGGTGCCGCTGACCTTATCCCAGCCCGCTCCCTGCTTCTCCGCCGCCACGAGATACATCGCCCAGAGCACGCTCGCCGGCGGGTTAATAGTCATGGAGGTGGAGACGCGGTCCAAAGGGATGTCTTTTGTCAGTGCCTCCATGTCAGCCAGGGTATCCACCGCCACGCCGCATTTCCCCACCTCGGCGCGGGAGCGGGGCGAATCACTGTCATAGCCCATGAGGGTAGGGAAATCGAAGGCGGTACTGAGTCCTGTCTCCCCGTCTTTAAGCAGTTGGCGCCATCTTCGATTGGTATCGCTGGCAGTGCCGAAGCCGGAAAACAGGCGGTAGGTCCATACCCTCCCCCGGTAGCCGGTAGCCTGGACACCGCGTGTAAAAGGGTAAGAGCCCGGGAAACCGATGTCACGTTCAAAATCCAGGTTCTTGATGTCGTCTGGGGTGTAGACCGGCTTTATTTCCAGGTCGGAGACGGTAGAAAAACGCGCCCGCGTCTGCGGGTTGCCGGTGGACTTTTTCACCTCGTCCAGCCACCTTTTCATCCCCTTTCGCACCTGCTCCAGAACCCTCTCCGCGAACATCGTGTCTCCTGCTGCCATTCTCTGCTGGATATAATAGCATAAGTGGGAAAGATGGGGGCAAGGGGAAGAAGAGCGAGAGGCGAGGATTAGTCACTGGCCTTCGCCCCAAATCGGTGCCTAGCATCCGGCAATCTGCTTGCGGTATCAATGAAGTTCACCCCCAGTTCCAGGGCGTGCAGAACTATCCTGATGGACGTATGCTCGTCAACCCTGGCGCCAAAAGCATTGGTGCCCAGGCCAACAGCCGATACCTTTAACCCTGATTTTCCGATTCTGCGATATTCCATTTGTGACTCCTTTTGTGCCTCCTTTCTATGTTGGTCACCCGGTTCCCGGATGCACATTTCCGGCCCGTCGGGCTTCCGCAGTTGCTTAACGACTCCCTTTGTCATTGTGAGTTATGCGTAAAAGGCGAAGTCCCGACATGCCGGCATCACAGCCTCTGCCATCGCGATGGCAGTCAGGTTGGTTTGTAAACACTCCGGGGCTTCCTACTTGCCCAGTGTAAAGAAAAAGGTTGCTCCCTCTCCAACTTTACCTTCCGCCCAGACCCGCCCGCCGTGGCGTCGGACTATCCGCTGCACGTTGGCGAGGCCGATTCCGGTACCCTCGAACTGTTCGGAGGTGTGGAGACGCTGGAAGGGCTGGAACAGCTTATCGGCGTAAGCCATATCAAATCCCGCCCCGTTATCCCGCACATAATATGCCGCTACGCCTTCCTGGTCGGTCACGCCAACCTCTATAGCCGGTGATGTCACCTTGCCGGTAAACTTCCAGGCATTGCCGAGGAGGTTGTCCAGCGCAACCCTTAATAACCGGGCATCCCCCTGGCAAAAGAGTGCCGGGGCGATTGCAACTCTTACCTGGCGGCCGGGCGTGTTCTTTTTCAGTTCATCGATGACGGAATGCGCGATGCCGCTAAGGTCAACGGTCTCCCAGCGCATTTCTTGCCGCGTCATCCGGGAAAGGTTGAGCAGGGCGTCAATAAGCTGCGCCATGAGCTGGCTGGACTTCTGTATGGTCACCAGGTACTCTTTGCCCTGGCTGTCCAGCCTGTCACCGTAATCCTCGAGCAGCACGGTACTGAATCCCTCGGCGCTCCGGAGCGGCGCCCTCAGATCATGTGATACCGAATAGCAGAAGGCTTCTAGCTCGGCATTGGACGCTTCAAGCTCGGCGGAACGCCGCGCCAGCGCATCGTTCAAGCCGGCCATTTCTTCGTAGGAGCGCCCGTTGATGATAGCCATGGCGCAGACCCTTGCCATTACCATCGCCAGGGCAAGGTACTGCTCCCGATACTGTGGAAAAGCAAGGTCATCCAACTCAAGAACCCCCAGGGGGTTGTCCTTTTCACCGACCCTCAGGACGAACCCGCTGCCGGACTCTGTCCACTCGAAGTCATCCTGCATCGCCTTCGAATAGTGCGCTATTTCAGCAGGGTTCATAACGGTGAAGGTATTGGAGAGATCCCTGGCTCTCCCGTTCGCCAACGAGCAAAACCTCAGTTTGCCGGGCGCGAACATCCGGGTAAACAAATCCAGCATGTTTTCGATGGCCTGGGCTTCAGTTCGGGCTCCGGCCAGAGAGCCGAGCAAATCGAATGCCATGGCATAATCGGAAACCGGTTTCTTAGCTTCGTTGGAAGCGCTATCTCTTCCGTCTGTCCGAAGACGCCATTCGAGTACCGCGTTCTTCAGGATAGACTGGAACATCTCCAGCCCGATGGGTATAGCTTCGCCGGGGAGCCCGACAAATCCGGCAAACTCTTCCAGGTGCTTGTCGGCATCTCCGTAAACCCCGGTATCCAGCAGTACAAGACGCTTGCCGGACTCGGCAAAGAAGTCGCTGGCGGTCTGCCGATCAAAACCCCAGCTTCGAATGTACCGGCGCCAGTTTTCCAGCCAGCCGGGAGTCATCAGGTAAGCACCCTGCCCGGCAAGCCAATCGTTGAAAGCCTTGCTTGAAAAACAGTCGAAACACCGGGTAAAGTTCTGATTTTCGTGCGTTTCGCTTCCACCCGCATTGCTGCCGGGGTCCGGAAGACAGCAGCCAGAGACCAGGTAAACGCGGCCGTATTTTTCTTTGCAGTCAGCAATAAGGGTCACCAGGGCATCAGACCCGCTTGAAAAGGGATCGCAATCGGCGTCAAAAGTCACCAGTATGACATCATCGAGCCTTTCGGACTGGATGACCGCCCCGGCTTCCCGCTTGAAGTTCTCGCAAACAATGACGCAGAGTTTGTTTTCCAATTCTTCACCGCTCCAGCGGGTAGTTCCCCCATTTATGAACGGCCTCCGATATTGCCAGGAGGATTTCTTCCGGCACCTGCCACGGGATTTCGCCATGGTTGTCAGAAAGGATAAAGCCGCCGCCCCGTCCCGCC
This sequence comes from Chloroflexota bacterium, assembly GCA_016190825.1. Classification (GTDB taxonomy): domain Bacteria; phylum Chloroflexota; class Dehalococcoidia; order Dehalococcoidales; family UBA2162; genus JACPPV01. The sequence goes on along the minus strand of JACPPV010000001.1, from coordinate 14,871 downwards.
TTGCTAATGGCGGCTTTCACAATGCTCTCCGCCTGCGCCGGGCTCCATGTACGCATTTCGACCCCGTTAAGGTTACCCAGGATGGTTAGTTTGCCCCGGCAAGCTCGCTTAAGCTCGGCGAGGTCTTCTTCGGCACTAACTCCGACGACGGCTGTCCCCGTCTCCGCAATGTCAGGCAGGATTGGCAGAGACCGCCCGGACGCCAGGTGGGTGGCTGTGGGACCCTTGATGCGGGCGAGAGTCCGCTTCGCCACCTGGAAACCGGTTCTGAGGTAAAGTTCCCTGGGGACAATGGTCGGTGAAGAGACGGGGTCAAAGTAGCAGATGGCAGTGGCACCTGCTTGGAGCTGCGCATTAGCCCACTGCACGCAAAATTCCTCGTTTATCCTCATCAGGCGGTCGAATAGCTCAGGCTGGTCGTACATCACGTCCAGGTACTTTTCGAATCCCATCTGCATCACCGGCACCGAGAAGGGAGACATAACCACACCGATAATCGGGGCATCATTGACGCGCTGTTTCAACATTTCAATTGCCGCCATCACCTTGTGCAGACAACGGCTTCCACGGACGTCCGGTGGTTCAAGTTTAGCGATGTCAGCTGCCCGGCGTATGAAGGGCTCTCCCGAATTCGGCGGTCCGTTTTCAGCATAGATTACCTCGCCGCCCCACGCCTCAACTTCCAGCGGCGCATAGAAGAAGGCATAGATGCAGTCATGCCGGTATTTTGCCCTCATGCGGACCTGTCCCTCAACCACGTTTTCCGCACGGGAAAAATATTCTTTGATGGTTATGCCCACTTCCTTCGCGCCATGCATGGTTGCCAGAAGAAAAAATGGAACACGATCCGGCTCGTGGTGACCGAGAGTAGTCAGTACCCGTTCCAGTGATGTCATACTGCGACCGGTCATTGTCATTTCTGTGCCAGCCTGTTCACGATTTCCACCGCGTCAGAGGCGGTGCGGCCCGCGGCGTCAGCACCCACTTCTTTCCACAGGGTAGGGTCGAGCCTGAAAGGAGCTCCTCCCACCACCACCTTTGTACGCAAGCCGGCCGCTTTAAGCTTTAGTTTTACATCATGCGTGCGCAGGGCAGAGGGGAGCATCAGCGTGGAAAGAAGGAGGACGTCTATCCCGTCCCGGCTTACCAGTCCTACTGCCTCATCCACATCTACCCTACCGTAATCGAAAAGCTCGTACCCGCTTGTCTTCAGGGCGGAAGAGACAAGGCGCTTGCCAAGGAAATGGTAATCGATTAGCGTGGCAATAGCCATTTTGGGCTGGCTTTCCCGCCGGTGGTGCGTCTGGAAAAGCATAGTGCTGACCAGCGTCTCCAGGATACGTCCGCTCATATAGACCTGGGACAGGGCGACCTTTCCATCCTCCCAACCTTTGCCGATATCCTCAAGGACGGGAACTATCACCTGGTCAACGAACTTAAGCGGACTGGAAGACGCCTCTGGAAGAACGAGGACCTCTCTTACCGCAGGCTCGTCCAGTGAAAGCAGCGCTGTCTCAAGCCGCCTTGCGAGCGATTCCAAAAAATAGTCCTCCCCTTTTCCATCAACCACGTGAACCTGACATAGCCGGGTGTACCCTGCTAGAGATGCCATTTGTCCCCTTGCAGTTTTTTGAGGATAGACAAATGGCTGATAGGCCAATAAGAAAGAGCAGGGCTATTCCCTGTCCCGTTTGCTTGCCGCTAATAGTTTGGATTAATTGTAATTGTGCTGAACGTTTGATGTCAAGGAGAACTGCTGGTATCATTCGCCGGGCTTAGCCTGGCCTGCCGGAGCAGGGAGGTGCGGCGCCGGGTAATGGGGTTTGCACAGTACCTCTTTGACCCTCATATCGAAGAAGTTTGTGGAGTTAGTCGGGCGGAGGACAACCGCGGTATCAGCCCCTCGGCCTGTCCCGGCGATGACGATTACGTCCTCATCCGTCCGTATCAAGCCGGCATCGGCGGCCATAACGGCAATCTCGCACACCACCTTCATCCCGTGGCAGAAAATGTTCAGCGTCCTGGCTATTATGTTGAGGAGCGACGTGCCGGTCCCGGCCCGCAACGCATGGTCGATGCCGGCGAAGGCGTGTGTTGTTGTCAGGACAGCGCCACCGGCGCTTTCTATTTTTTGGCGGTTTTCCGCGGTGAACATCCTGGGGGTAGCGTGACCGGGTGGTGCGGACCATCCCGCTGAAAGCCCCACCGCTATTACCTTTATTCCACCCAGCAGTTCCGTGGCTTTAGCAGCAGTATCTCCCCCGGTAGAGGCAATTACCACCGCCTTGATGCCAAGCTCCTGCACACGCTTCCGGACGAGACGGAGCACTTCTTCAGTATTGCCCTTGCCCGGAGTCTCGAAGTAGGTTGTAGTTGTCTCTATCTGCCACCACCTCCCTGCCACGTCCTGCGGGGAAAAAGATACCGAAAAGATACCACAGCCCTGTGGGGGTGTCAATGACGTTTCACCCTGAGGATCCTTCGCGGAGTTTACGCTGAACGCAGGGAATGTGCTCAAGACTACGGGGGCTGCCTCCCTTAAAGATAATCCCGGAGGCACAAACTTTGCTGATTACACAGAAATGTAACATGTCTGGTGCGTGTCATTACAGAAGATTAAGTAGGTTTACGTATTCCCCCCCCCCCCCCCACTCGTGCAAACATATTATGTGAAACTAATTTCCGCGAGTCATTTTTGCATGGATAAGGGAGGTAGTCAGATGAAGAAGCAATGGCTTCTTATAGGGGTCACGCTCGTAACCTTGCTGGGGCTGATGTTGCCGCTGAACACAATTGCGGCGCCACCGGTGGTAACGTTGCTGAACCCGGTGGATGTACAGCTAAGCAGCGGCGCACCTAATGTAATTCAGGTGGATGCCAGCGCGGTGGACTCTACCATCTCCGGCGTCCAGTGGCAGCTTGTGGTACCGCAGCCCAACGCTATTACTGCCTTCGAGATCTCCGTACAGGAGAGCCTTGCCATCCCGCAAACTCTGAACAACAGTCCGAAGAATGATGATACGCCTGCCCCGGACGGACTGCCCGCCGGGACGGTGATTCTCTTCGTGGTGGAAGGACCGGTGACGCAGGTGGGATCCAATGGGGAGTGGCGGATAGGCAGCCAGCCAGTATTTGTTTATGAAAACGCTGAGACCCGGATGGACGGCATTCCGCCTCTTCCGCCTGAGCAAGGCGATGTGGTGCGGGCCGTTGCTCTCCGCACCGTGACACCCGGGCCGCTGGTTGCCCAGAGAATTACACTCATTCAGCAGGGCCCTGTGACGGATGCTCCTGCTATTGTCACTACTTCCTTTTTGCTTAATGGTACTGTCGGCTCGGTCGGGACCTCGGTCTGGACGGTTGGTGGAGTTACCTTTGCCGTTGATAACGCGGATTCTCCGGCTGTGATAGACCCCGATCTCGTGGTGGGCAGCCCGGTAACCGTCGAGTTTGGCGTTCCGGCATCGGGTGAGCTGGCGGCCAAGATTGCCCGCGAAATCTTTTCCCAGAAGCCTCTGGAGATACCGTCTCCAATACATGCCTCGCCAACACCTGATGCGACTCCGGTGCCGCCCGGCCTACCGGATGGCGCCATAGTCCATTTTGAGATAACTGGAGTTGTGACGGCGAAAAACGCTAACGGTGAATGGACGCTCGGCAGTCAGCCAATCCTTGTTTACGAAAGCGCTTTGACACAGGTGGATACGGCAGCCATCGGCGACCTGGTAAGTGTGGCTGCCAAACGCACGGTGGCGCCAGGTCCACTTGTCGCCGAGCGAATCATAGTTGTTACGCCCGGGCCGCAAACTCTGGGCCCGGCGACTGTACAGATTGACTTCCGGTTCAACGGCACCGTTGACGCCGTCGGCCTGACTACGTGGACGGTCAGTTCCGAACAGTTCAGGATAGACGATCCGAGAAGGCCGGCCACAATAGACTCCGGACTTGACGTGAGTAGCAATGTGACCGTGGAGTTCGTAGTTGCCGGTGCGCCGCAGGCAAATCCTGCTAGCTGGGCGGCCATGTCTGCCAATGCCGGTTTGTGGCAGGCTGTTGCCAGCCCGCCGGCGGTAACCGCTGATACAACTGCTTTCCTCTTCCTTACGGCCACTAATGCCGCCAATGAGTCAACAAGCGCAACGGTCCAGGTCACCCTTCTCGCCGCGGCGACAATCGCGCCGGCCGCACCTGCCGGCCTCATGGCGACGGTCAACGCAACCGCGAGAACAGTTGATCTTGCCTGGTCCGATGCTTCGAATAACGAAGCAAGCTTCAGGGTCGAGCGGAGCACGGATAACTTCACTACCGCTCCCTCGGCATCTTTTGTAGCGCCCAGGAATGCAATATCCCTCTTGGACACTACAGCGCCGATCAATACTCCGCTCTTTTACCGTGTGGTCGCTTTGAATGCGGCCGGTTCAGCCATATCTAACGTGGCAGAGGCGACTATTGTTGTGGCTGCGGGTGGCGGCGGAGGTACCGATGGTGACGCGGGTAGTGGTGCGGGTGGTGGCGGTGGTTTCGCCCCCACGCTGGCAGCTATCGCTCTGAGCGGTCTCACCGCGGACAGGCTAATGATGGTGGACAACTCGGGTAAGGCGATGGATGTGTACCAGCTGAGCTCCCAGGACAATAAGGTGACCATCGCCATCGCTTCGGGCACCATCCTGAAAACAGTGTCCGGCAGCCCGCTCATCTCGATATCGCTGGGCATACCGTCCACGGTGCCCCCGGTGCCGCCCCAGGGCAGTATCGTGATGAGCTGGGAACTTGGCCCAGACGGGGCGGTCTTTGACCCGTCTATCACCCTGACTTTTGCCTATACGGACGCTGAGCTTCCCGCTGGCTTCAATGAGGCAGACCTGGTCATGGCCTACTGGGATGGCTCGAAGTGGGTCAATCTGGACAGCACGGTTGATGCGAACGCCAACACCGTGACGGCAAAGACGCCTCACTTCACGGTTTTCGCCATACTGGCGCCGCCGCCGCCCGCGCCAATTGTGACGCTACCGGCCCCGCCTCCTGCACCTGAACCAACCCCGGCGCCTGAACCTGCGCCCGCGCCAGCTCCGGAACCTGCTCCGGCTACTACGCCTGAACCATCGCCGGCGCCCGCTCCTGTGCCTGAACCGGCGCCCGTTCCAGAACCGGCCGCGGTGCCCGTTGCCGGTATCGGGCTGGTGTGGTGGATTATGATCGGCGCGGTAATTGCGGCTGCCGGAATGGCGGTGGCAATCATTATAGCAAGGAGACGCCGGGCTTAAGGACGGCTCCGGCCCAAAGACTGATAACGTTAAAGAGGAGAAAAAACGATGAAGGGAACAATAAACAGACGGGATTTTCTCAAGTATTCACTCGGGGGTGTGGCCGTCCTCGTGGTGGGGAGCAAACTGACATGGCTGCCGAAGAACCAGGCGTTTGCCGTCACCCAGACGCTCAACTTCCACATTACCGATGCCATCAAGGAGATGCATACTCACGAAACCGGCCTGCTTGACGACGGCACAAAGGTTGGTGACGGGCACGAAGCGCTGTGCTACTTCTGGCTCTACAAGAGCGTCAGCCCGGATCTGCCGGCGGAAAATCCTGGCCCCACTATCATGGCGACCAGGGGAGATACCATCAGTATCTCCATTACCAATGACCTGGACGAGCCGCACGCCTTTTACATCCCTGGGATGTTCGATAGCGGGCCTATCAACCCCGGACAGACCAAAGTTGGCTCCTTTACCGCCGCCACAGCGGGCGCCCATCTCTACTACGATAACCTGAATAGCCCGGTGAATCGGGTCATGGGGCTACACGGCGCGTTCATTGTTTTGCCGGCGGAGGGCGACCGGACGGCGGGACACAAGCTGACCCCGTACGGCGGTCTGGCCGCCGACCACCCGGTCCAGAAACTCTACGATGATTTTGGTTCCAGCGCCCATTATCCCGGCCTGGCCTGGGAAGAAGGGGACGAGGCAACATACACTCCACCCTTCCGGCACTACCTCTGGCTGCTGAACGAGGCCAGTCCGGTCCTCTTTGCCGAAGTCGGCAGTCTGTCCGCCGGAGAGGTCTACAATGCACAGCAGTTCATGGACCGTTTCCTGCGGGACCCCTTCAGCCCGAACCCGAACAACAGCCGGAGACCGCAGTACTTCCTCATCAGTGGCCAGTCCGGCCATTTCGCCCACAATAACTGTTACGTGACGCCGATGGGGCGGGTGGGTGAACCGGCGGTGGTCCATATCCTGAACGCCGGGCTGTGGCTCCATTCCATGCACCTGCATGCCAACCACATGTATATCACCAGCGTTAACGGTGTAGTGCAGACCAACCCGATCTGGGTGGATGTCTATAACGTGCATCCCATGGACAGGGTTGACTACACCATTCCCTTCATGCGGCCACCTGATGTCCCCAACCAGAGAGGCATCGGCTACCCGGACACGCCGAAGACAACGGTCAACGGCGCCCCGTGCTGGCCGCCAACGGAAGAGTGCAATGTGCATATACCCGGCATCGGTGAAGACGTTGCGAAAGATAGGTTTGGAAACAATATTGACCTGACGCAGAGACTTTCGCCCCTGTGCTATCCCATGCACGACCATGCCGAGCCGAGCCAGACTACCCAGGGCGGCAACTATAATACCGCCTTGATATCCGGTATCTATTTCACCGGCGACCGTAACACACTGGCCAGGCCGTCCAACACTCCTGCCGATTATCCGGCCAGCTACCCCCTGGACTTTCCGATGGACGAGGACTGGCACCTGATGTACGGGACGGGTATCGACCGCGGCTGCGAAATTGAGGGTACGCATGAGGCAGCGCCGCCGAGCCGCCATGATGACCACTAGGATATGCTACACAAGTGAGGAGGAACTGAAAAATGTCATTCGCAAATCCGGCCAATCGGATCCCCCGCTACTCCATTGACGGTATGGAGGGCATGTGGGTCAAGATGTGGGACCCACCAAAGACAAGCCCGTCCACCCCGGACAAGGTGCTGCCGACCAACCCCGTCCCGGAGGTCATGGCTTCGCGGGGCTACCAGAGATACCCGAGCCAGGAGCACACGGTGGACCGCACCCTGCTGCACGGCGAGAAGATACGCACCTGGGACAGCGCCAAGGAGCTTGTGTTCTTCCTGATCGGCGATCATGACAACCCGTCTGCCGCGATGGGGACCTATCCGGGACCCACGCTCCACGTACCGCGGGGAGTGGTCTTCCACGCGCAGACCCAGGGAAAGGGACCGCCGCCCCATACTATCCACTGGCACGGCATCGAGCCGACTCCCATGAATGACGGCGTCGGCCACTGCTCAATGGAGATCGGCCAGTACACCTACCAGTGGCAGCCGAACTTCATCGGCTTCTACTTCTATCATTGCCACCGGAACACGGTGCAGCACTTCGAGTTCGGCCTTTTCGGGGCGTTGGTTATCGAGCCGTCCGATGCCTATTTCGCTACCATTGTTGACCCCAACATTCCCATCGGTCACTGCCGGGACGGCAAGCGCCGGACCGCGGCCAACCTGACCAGTTTTCCGCAGTTCACCGGCTGGAAGGGAGGGCTGTTGACTGACCAGGACCCGTGGGCGAGCGATCCGCAGGGCACTCACGACTCACGGCTTATTTTCCCCACCGACCCCCATGCCATGACCGTCCCCTATGATGTAGAGGTGCTGTGGGTCTACGACGACCGCGATTCCGTGTGGAGCGATATGGCGCCAGACGCCCGGGCCACCTATCCGAAGCACGGTAACTATCCCGGCGTTGACGACAGGTTTGACGAGAACCACGGCAAAGACGGTTTCTTCGCCTTCAACCAGTTCAACGCCGATTACTGGTTCATCACCGGCGTCCCGGTGCCGGCGCATAAGGGAGAGACGGGGACCATTCCGGGGGGCATAGTCATTCCGGCGGCGCTTAATAGCGGCATCTCGGGGACCCAGGTATCGATAGAGGCCGAGGTGGGACAGACCATCCTGGTCCGCGGTCTGGACGCGGCTTACGATTGCGTTGACGTCACCTTTCCGATGGATGTGGTGGTCATCGCCTGGGACGGGCGAGCCCTGGGAGTGCCGCCCTACGGGCAGTACAATGCGCCGTATACTGTACCGGCCGGCACGCATATTCACCAGAGCGTCGCCCGCCGCTTCGAGGCGCTCATCAAGGTTGACTCTCCCATCAATGACTTCGCCACCGTGGAATTCGTTGACAACGAAGGGCAGGTTGAAGGTGATGCCAACGCCCAGCGCGTCATCGCCACCGCCCGTATCCCCATCAACATCGGCTACGCAATATCGGGCAAGGTGACGCAGGGAGCGACGCCTCTCACGGATGTCACGGTGACGTTATCCGGCGCCGCCGGCAAGACCGCGGCCACCGATGCCTCCGGCAACTACCGGTTCTCCGGCTTGCTCAACGGCAGCTACACGGTGACGCCATCCCTTGAGGGATTCACCTTCGATCCGGCAAGCATAGCGGTAACAGTCAGCGGCGCCAGCGTCCCGGACCAGGACTTCGCCGCAACGCAGGCTGAGGGTTTTTATGTGGTATCCGGCTCGGTAATCAGCTCCCGCGGCGCAGTCCCCATCCCCGATGCAACGGTGACCCTGACCGGCGATGCCCAGAAGACTATCACGACTGACGTCAACGGGAATTACCGCTTCTACGCGCTGCCCGCCGGCCGCTATACAATAACCGTCTCCCACATGTCTTACCAGTTCTCCCCGGTGGAAAGAGGGGTAACGGTGAGTAATTCCAACGCCCGTGTCAGTAATTTCAGGGGGAGACTGATGATAATGTAAAGGGCTGGATGAATTGTCGTTGTCATTCCCGCCCCGTATCGCAGTACGGGTTCACTCTGAACGGTTCACCGTGAACGGGGTAAATCTGGGGGGAATCCAGTGTTGGGGGTTGGGAACGAATTATTAGGGAAGGAGGTAACAAATGCCATTTCGAGTGGGACCCTGGGAGATCGGGCTGATACTGGTGATCATTCTCGTCGTATTTGGAGTGGGGAAATTGCCACAGGTCGGCGAATCGTTAGGCAAGTCGATACGCCAGTTCCGCAAGGCGCAGCAGGGAGAGGAAGTCAAAGAGTAGGGGAAACAGCCCTCCTGACTGACTAAAGGCGGACTCTCTTCGAGTCCGCCTTTGCATTGGTATATCAAATTCTCCTTCAACTTCGGACAAATCAGGACAATATGAGCATTTACCCCTATCTATTATCAGGATAAGTATGACTACGTATTTCTCCCTGTTGAGATGTTTGCTAAGATTTAAGAGAAAGGAATATCCGGGAGGAGAAGAAGAATGCATGAGGGGAGAGGTCTTTCGTTTTTCGCCAATGCTACCATCATCCTGGCCTTGGTCATAATAACGGTCCCGGGCAACTTTGTGCCCAGTCCGGAAAAGTACAAGGGCACTATGTTCCTGACCGATGAGCCGGGCAACTGGTTCAAGAACGATGACACCGGGACACCGGTGTCCGTCGTGAATGTTGGTGACAGGATACAGTTTGACAGGAACACTCAAACCGGCACCAAGCACACCGTAACCCTACTCATCAAACCGACCGGCTCCAATCTGGAGGTTGACCAGGACCATGCCGGTAACGGTAAGGTGGAGGCAAGATTTGATCGGCCGGGAGTTTTCCTGTTTATCTGCAAGGTCCATCCCTATATGACGGGCGTTGTTGCAGTCAAGGATGCCCAGGGCGCCATCCCGGATGTCACCGCCCAGGAGCTGCCCTTCATCGGGCATCTTGGACTGGCCTCTCTACCTGCCACTACTGTGCTCGATGTATTGACCACCATAGCCCCTGATGATGACGCCAAGGCCGCCAAGTGGGACCTCATTGTTCCCGCTAACCAGACGATTCCAGCAACGCCGGGCGTGGGCGAAGTCTGGATTGATACGCAGTTCGAGCATGTTCCCGGACAAGCTGACCGCAAGGGTTTTCTCAAACCGGGCACCATCACCGTGGTGAACGTGGATAATTTCACCGCTCAGGCTCCCTTTACAGTGGAAAGGGAAATCAACGGTCTGGCCGTCAGACCCGGGGACTGGAATAACCCGCACAATATGTGGACTAATACCGCATTGAGCACGGTCTACAATACCAACTGGTTCAGCCAGACGATAAACAAGATTGACCGCGCCACCGGGACCATCCTGAATACCATCGTTACCGGACAGGCGCCCACCCATATCGTGACTATTCCCAACGAAGCGTCAGCCCAGTTCGGAATACTCACTAATCCGCTCAGCGCCGAGAACGATATCGTAAAAGTGCGGGACGAGGCAGCGCGCCTCAAAGTAGTCGACCACTTCCCCACCGGCGTCGGGCGTAACCATCCTCACGGTCATTGGATAACCTCCAATGGGACACGCATCGTCGTCCCCAACGTTTTCAAGGGCTTTGGCGTGACCGGCTCTATCTCAATCCTTGACGCTGAGAACGGGGCGATACTGAGAGAAATTTCCCACCGGACGCTGGGGCTTGAATCGGCGCTGCTGATGCCGATTGCCGCCGGAATTCAGAGCAATGCCAAGGCTTACGTCTCTAACGCCGCCAGCGGAGAGGTGAGCGTGATAGACCTGCCCACCATGCAGATAATCAAGAATATCCCGGTCACCATCAAGCCGAATGGCGAAGTGGGCGGCACCATCTTCGATACATTGCAGGTGCCGATCCAGCCGCCAGTCAGCCCTGACGATAGGTTCGTTGGCGTTGCTGTGCTTTCCCTGACGACGGTTGGCCGCGACCCAACCGGTTCCCCCGACCATGTCGCCATCATCGATACGTTCACCGATGAGGTGGTAGCCTTCCTTGGTACCGTTGCCACTCCAGGCCGCGGCGCTGGCACTCACGGTGCGAACTGGGGAGCGAAGCTGGGCGGCGGCTATTATCTTCACGTGGCCAACCAGTTTGCCAACTTCTTAACTGTCATTGACCCCGACCCGAACGGTGACGGCAGTGCGCCTCCCGCAGTGGTCGGCAGGATACTTCTGGCTAATGGCAGCGCTGGCGCCGGCAAGACTGATGGCGTCGGCGGACAGGGGATAAAGCCACTGCCGAATATGTACAACGGCTGGATTCAGGATACCGTCGCCCTTTCCGAGACTGGTCAGCTCTCCGCCGAAGTGCAGGGGTGGATTGACCAATTGACAGGCGCTCAGAGAAATCCTGCCCAGTAGGAGGAGGGAACACTCGCAGCAAAGAGGGCTGGCGCTCTGAAAGGGCGTCAGACTTTCTTGTTTCCCGCGCCATCGCAGGCATGGCTTGTTTGAAATGGCATCCGTGGCAAATTCTGAGCCATCGTGGGGGCTTATATCTAGTCGCTTGCTCAATATGCCGCCGAAGCTCCTAAATTCTTTAGATCGAGCAACTCCTGCGGTGATTTTCATGACGAACTTTTCAATCATGGCCTAACCAAAGCCATCACTTCGCGTCAGTGGGTGATACTGCAGTGCTGACCTGCCCCTTGCGGGATTTTCCTGCTACAAAGCTATAGGTAACTATCGCCCCTATGGCGTTGCTAACAGTGCCAATCATGAAAGCGGATGATGAACCCCATGCGGTCCAGGCACCGCCTGCCGCAGCCGACCCGATAATACTTCCTACGTCCTCGCCGGCGGCACCATAGATTCCCATAGCAGTGCTCTGCCAATATGCAGGCACGGTATCAGATAGTAAGGCAACCGCTGCCGGATTAAACATCGCTTGGCTCAAACTTTTCACTAGCATGGACAATATGAGCAGTGGGAAATCCTTCGCCAGGGCTAATCCGGCAAAAGCTGAAGCTGTTAACAGGAAAGCACTCACGATCAGGAGCTTTTTACCCCTTCGGTCGGCCAGCTTCCCGAAGATGATAAAAAGCGTGGACGTCACTACTCCATCTATTGTCAGGAGCATACCAACCTGCGTCGCTGTTGCTCCAAAGACTTGGGTAGCAAGGAGGGGCAAAAAAGAATATATGCCATTCCCCACTGAATGAAATCCGGCAAGGAAGCATTGCACAACAAATGAGCGCAAGTTGACTGGCGGTTTTTGGGTGAGAGTCTGGCCACTAAACTGAGGGCGTACTGCGTCGGTGCCGGACGTAACAAGAGGGACTTTTCTTAACCTTACCACGACCAGGATACCGGCGACCACGGAAATTCCTCCCGAAAAAAGAAAGGTCCAATTGTATCCCCAGTTATCGGCTATGAAACCGCTGGCAAGGAGTCCCAGGCTCCGGGTAACGTGCATGACGGTCGCGTAGATAGCCATGAAGGTGGCTTTGTTGTCCAAAGGAGCGATTCTACCGATGTAGCCGCGACCCGGGCCAAAAATTGTGGCACGGATGATTCCCCAGAACAGAAAGACGAGGAAAATGCTTGCGGTACTTCGAGCGAAAACAAAACCAACTACTATCGGAGCACACACAAAGGTACCCACAATCAGTGGGATTTTGATACCGATTCTGTCAGCTATCCATCCACCGCTGACTTCACCAATTACCATGCCGACCATGCCCACGGAAAACATTAGACCGAGTACTGATGGTGAAACACCTTTCGTGGTCAAGTAGAGGGGCAGGATCGGCTGCAAGAACGCCATGGCCATAACCGATACACTCATGATAGCGATTATGGTTAACAAATCACCGCTCAAAGTCCATTTTCCGATTGCCGCTGTTTTAGTTTCACGAGTAGTCATATCTGCCTATTGCGACTCCTAGCCAATCCTCGGTGAAGAATCTTCCCTTTGGTCCGGGGCAAGTGGGTTAGTCTTGACGCCTGTCCCTTATCCGCTTTCCATTCTCTCATACCCTGTACAGCCTACACTAAACTTGCCGCCTGTTAAAGATTGTGGGGGCGAATGTCCACTGACCAACCCGTGTTTCAGCTATCGGCGGCTATCGCTGTTAGCCTCCAGCGGGATAGGCGCTGTCGTCTTCTTACAGCAGTCTTAAGCAAAGCAGCCTGGGCAGGTTTCTGGAAGACTTTGTGGGCGGTGACAATGCTATGGTCGGTCTTCCCGATAGGCACCTTTCAGGTAAATCCAGTATCAGCATGAGCTTTCTTCCGCTTTGTCGGTTGGGCCAGCATCAAAGACTCTTGCCACCCGATGGTAAGGGCTAAGTCTCTCTTTCAATATTTGCCCTGTTTGTTCGACTATTTCCTCTACGATCTCCAGTCATCCGCCAGGTTGACAACTCCCTGTCTGCTCATCATGAGCGAAGCAAACCCTTGCCACAAACGATTTTTCTTCTGGCGTGTCTACCTGGGACTTGATTTTGATTACCTTTTTGCCCCCTATTATACCAGCTTCAAACACACTCAGTATATTGAGTTCTACCGGTTGACAATACCCCCAAATTAGATTAATATTTGACTATATTAGATCGCAAAAGAAGGGTTTGGCATGATTGGTGTAAAGACAAAGACGCGAAAAGCGACAATGCTAAACAAAGAGAGAAGCGAGGCTTTGTTGAGAAGAGAGAAGCCAGACCGGATGCCTCTCATAGCGGGCGCACAAAGCTTTGCCGTCACACTCAGTATATTGAGTTCTATCGGTTGACAATAACCACAAATTAGATTAATATTTGACTATATTAGAGCGCAAAAGGAGGGTTTGGCATGATTGGTGTAAAGACAAAGACACGAAAAGCGACAATGACGAACAAAGAGAGAATCGAGGCTTTGTTGAGAAGAGAGAAGCCAGACCGGGTGCCTTTCATAGCGGGCGCACAAAGCTTTGCCGTCGTTTACAGCGGAGGGACTATTACTGACCGATATATCGCCATGTATGATACCGGGGAGAAAGGTGCCTACGCTCGCAAAATGGTGTACGAAGCCGAAAAGAGAGCCTGTCGCGAGTTTGACTGGGTTTTTGCCCCAACGATACTTTCTCGTCAAAACCGTGGAGCGTTTGGTGGCGAAGTAAAACTGCCGACCAGCAAATATTCCCAGGGGGCGTATGTTACCAAGTACGCCATTAATACCCCTGAAGAGGTGATGGCTCTGAAAGTCCCTGATGTTAAAGCCTGTTTTACTTCGGAGATGATTGATTTCTACAAATGTGTGTACGAGGACGAAGATCAAAACAAACCATTCGTCGGTATGAACGGGCCCAGTTTTAATACCGTCGCTGGCATCGCAGGCTACGATAACCTATGTAAATGGATGCTTAAGGAACCGGAAGCCGCCCGCCATCTGGTCCGTGTGGCAGCTGATTATGAGATTGCCACCGGCCAATATTTCAAAGAGATTTTTGGAGTGGAAAGAGTGATGCCTTTGGGGGCATCAGCGGCGGCCTCGAATCAGCTAATTTCGCCGAAGCACTTTGAGCAGTTTGCCCTGCCATTTATGAAAGAGACTCACGAGAAGTATTTGGCTATGGGCTTTAAGCATCTTTGTCATCACCCTTGTGGTGAGCATAATCGAAACCTGCCCTACTGGCAGCATGTGCCGCTGGGTGACCCGGGTATTTTTTGGCTTGGCAACGAGGTTGAACTGGCGACAGCGGCGAAATACTTCCCCAATGATATCATTGAAGGTAATTTGGAGACGACGGTGATCCAGTGTGGTACTCCGGGTGAGGTCTACGAGGCAGCACGAAAAGTCATTGAACAGGGCAAGAGTTTGTCTAACGGTTTTATCCTCCGCCCTGCTTGCGAGCTACCGCCTTTAGCCCCGGCGGAGAACGTAATGGCGATAACCAGAGCCCTCAACGACTTTGGCTGGTATGATTAGGCAAAATAAAATAAAAATAATTAAGGAGGGTATTGAGATGGTTAGCACGAAGGTAAGGACACGGAAAGCGACAATGAGTAATAAAGAGAGATTCGAGGCCCTGTTAAGGAGAAAGAGACCAGACCGAGTG
>JACPPV010000007.1 GCA_016190825.1 Chloroflexota bacterium | reverse complement strand
GGCACTCGATCGCCTCGCTCACCCTGGGTACAGCTTCATCGATGATCTTCTTTTCTTCCCGCGTAAAGTCACTGAGCACATAACCGATGATTGCCTCTTCCTGATACGGTACTTCACTTCCCGACGCTATACGTTCCGGCCTACCGATGCCGACCCTGATACGGACAAAGTCCGGGCTGCCCAGATCACTGATGATCGACTTGATACCCCGATGGCCTGCGGCGCTCCCCCCAAGCCGGATGCGTATCCTGCCAACAGGCAGGTCAAGATCGTCATGGATGATGATAAGGTCATCGAGGCCGGTCCTGAACCGTTCCACCAGGTACTTGACCGCCTGCCCGCTCCGGTTCATGTAGGTCTGAGGTCGCGCCACGACCACTTCCTCGCCCGCGATTTCGCCCTGCCCGATGCGCGCCTGTCCCGCCTTTTTGTCCAGCTTGATGCGGTGCTGCCCGGCGATAAAGCTCACGCACATGAAACCCAGGTTATGGCGGTTACGGGCATAGCCCTGTCCGGGATTTCCCAGTCCAACGATCAGTTTCATAAGTTATTTGGTAACCCTATCCTCCTAAGCATGCCTTCATTGGTCTGTCATTGCGAGTCCTTCGCAGAAGGACGTGGCAATCTCAAACAATATGCAGTCTCTTGCCAAGAGATTGCCACGCTTCGCTCGCAATGACATGGTAGGATTGTGCCTCACTCGCACCTTATTTCTCCCCAATCAGTTGCAAAAACTCCTCTTCGTTAAGCTGCCGGATGCCGAGAGCCTGGGCGCGGGTCAGCTTGGAGCCGGGCGCCTCACCCACAACAATATAGGTGGTATTTCGGGTCACATTATCCTTCACGGCGCCGCCGAGGGCGCGTATCTTCTCATGGGCACGCTCCCGGCTGAGACGCTTCAGCGTGCCGGTGACCACGAACTCCTGTCCCGCCAGTGGCAGGGCCTCAGCATGGACTTTCTCCTTCTCAACCCTGACCTTATGATCTTTTAACTTCTCGATAATCCGGCGGTTTTCCGGCTGGGCAAAGAAATTCACGATACTCTCGGCAATCTTTGTCCCAACCGCCGGAATTGACAGCAGGTCTTCCATTTTAGCATTGGCCAGCTCGTCAAGACCATTGAAATGTTCGGCGATCACCTGTGCCATCTCCCCGCCGATGTGACGAATACCCAGGCCATAAATCAACCTGCCGAGCGACCTGTCCTTGCTTATCTGGATGGCGTTGATGATATTGCCGGCGCTCTTCTCGCCCATTCTCTCCAGTCGGACAAGCTGCTCTTTGGTCAGAGAATACAGGTCGGCGACGTCCTTGACCAGGCCTTCCCTCAACAGAGTGGCACTCATTGATTCGCCCACCCCCCGGATATCCATCGCCCCGCGCGAGGCAAAAAGCTCGATTCTCGCCTGCGCCTGTGCCGGGCAAGCGGCATTGGAGCAGTAGTACATGACTTCGCCTTCGGGACGGAAAACCTCAGCCCCACACCTCGGGCAGGCCGGACGTCCCTTCTCTTTATCCAATAACTTCTCAAGGATGTTGAATTCTTTCTCTTCCCCGGTGCGGCGGCTCTTGATGGGACCCACCACCTCCGGGATCACCTCACCGGCGCGCTGGATGTAGACCCAGTCGCCCTCGCGGATGTCCTTGCGCCGGATATCATCCTCGTTGTGAAGGGCAGCCTGGCGGATAGTCACGCCGCCCACGGACACCGGCTCAAGGACAGCGTAGGGATTGAGAGTGCCGGTCCGGCCCACGCTCACCCTGATTTCATTCAATCTGGTCGTGCCCTGAACGGCCGGAAACTTGTAGGCGATCGCCCAGCGCGGCTCGCTCCCCACCGCCCCCAGCTCTTGTTGCAGGGCAATCTGGTTGACCTTGACGACTATGCCATCGGCTTCGTACGGGAGGCTATTTCTCTTTTCGGCCCAGGCGTGGTAATATGCCCCGGCTTCTTCGATATTCTTCACCAGGGCGTTGTCAGGGTTCACCTTGAAACCGAACGATTTGAGAAGCTGCATGGTCTCCCAGTGGGTTTCCGGCATCGCCCTGCCTTCAGCCCAGCCCAGTCCATAAACGTAGATATCGAGGGGGCGCCTGGCGGTGATGCGGGGGTCAAGCTGGCGCACCGAGCCGGCCGCCGCATTACGGGGATTAGCAAAGAAGGGCAATCCCTCTTTCGCCCGCTCATCGTTCAGCCTGCGAAAGCCGTCCCTGGACAGGTAGACCTCGCCCCGCACCTCGAAACGTGACGGCGCTTCCTTCGGTACGGACAGCGGAATGCTCCGTACCGTCCTCAGGTTCTGGGTGATGTTCTCGCCGCGGAAGCCGTCTCCCCGCGTTGCCCCGGTCTCAAGACGGCCGTTAACGTAAGTCAAGGCGACCGCCAGGCCGTCCATCTTGTGCTCGCAGGTCATATCGAATGGCTGTCCGGCAATAAGCCTTACAACGCGGGTATGCCATGCGAGCAACTCTTCATCGGAGAAAGCGTTGGCGAGAGATAAAAGTGGCTGCGGATGTTCAACCACGCCGAAGGCCTCAACGGGAGCCGCACCGACCCGCTGGGTAGGCGAATCCGAGGTCACAAACCGGGGGTATTCCTCCTCCAGTCGCCTGAGTTCCCGCATCAGGACATCGTATTCAGCATCGCTGATTTCGGGGCTATCGAGCGCATAGTAGAGATAATTGTGCCGGTTGATCTCGGCACGAATCTGTTCGATGTGTTCTTTTACTCTATCCAGATTTTCCATGGCAGAAAGCGGGCTGGCTGATCAGAGCAGTTTCAGGCTCAGTATAGCACAGCCCCACCCCACCAGAAAGGTGATTCAACTCAATTGTCGTCCCTCCGAAAATAGGCCCAGAGTTGTCATTGCGAGCCATTCCGACAACAGTCGGAAGGCGTGGCAATCTCATATCAACTGTCATCGCGAGGAGTCCCGACGAATCGGGACGACGTGGCGATCTCTTCCACAATTGTCATTCCCGCACAGCCTGTCCCGTACCGCGATACGGGAGCGGGAATCCAGGTGGGGGTGGGGGTGTATGCCTCACACGGATCGCTTCGCGGAGTTTACACTGAGCTTGCGAATGTGCCCGCAATGACAAACGGCTTGAACTCCCTCATCCGGTAACCTCCGCCACGGCTGGTGAACGGCCGACACGCCGGATTATGAGCTTGCTGATTTCCAGGACCGGCAGGACCGTAATTGACGTCCCGAACACAATAGCCCAGTCAGACGCAGTCAAGGGGTAAGTATGGAAGACCTCCTGCAAGAATGAGATGTAAAGGAGGGGAAGAGTCATGGCGAAGGAGACCAGCACGGCAGCAATCAGCCACTTGGCGTTAAACAGGCCGATGCGGAACAGCGAAAGCCTGTCCGACCGGAAGCCGAAGGCCGCGAACAGCTGAAACACGATAAGCGTCATAAACACCATGCCCTGCGTTTCTTCGATCTCTTTGCCTGCTTTCATCGCCCAGACGAAAACCCCCATGGTCACCCCGGCAATCCAGACTCCGGCCGTTAACATCAGGGCAATTACCGGCCGGGTGAAAATGGTTTCATTGCGAGAGCGTGGCCGGCGGCGCATGATATCCGGCGCAGCAGGATCGGCAGCAAGGGCGATGGCCGGAAGACCATCGGTGGCAAGATTGACCCACAGAATTTGAATGGCTATCAGTGGCAGCGCTCCGCCAAGGCCGAAGAAACCCCCGAAAAGGATTGCCCCACCCATCAACAATATTTCGCCCAGATTGGCCGAAAGAAGGAACATGAGGTACTTCTTGATGTTATCATAAAGCCCCCTCCCCTCTTCCACCGCGGCCACAATCGAGGCGAAGTTATCATCGGTAAGCACCATGTCCGCGGCTTCTTTGCTGACATCGGTGCCGGTAATACCCATGGCAATCCCGATGTCTGCCTTCTTCAAGGCGGGGGCATCATTGACGCCATCCCCGGTCATGGCAACAACGTGGCCTTTCCGCCCGAGCGCTTCCACTACCCGTAGCTTGTGGGCCGGAGACACGCGGGCGTAGACCTCCGTCCGCTCAACAACGTCCTCAAACTGCTTATCGCTCAATTCATCAAGCTCGGCGCCGGTGAAAGCCAGGCCGTCTTTGAGCAGCCCCAGCTCCCTGGCAATGGCTACCGCGGTCAACTTGTGGTCGCCGGTAATCATCACGGACTTGATCCCGGCCTCGTTACAACGCCTGATGGCATCCTTGACCTCTTCGCGCGGCGGGTCGATCATTCCCACCAGACCGACAAAGACCAGGGACTGATCAATGACATCGCCCGCCTGCAAGACCGGTTTATAGGCTAACCCCAGGACACGCAACCCCTGGCTGGCCATGTCCTGAGTAGTGCCGAGTATCTTCTCCCGTTCTGCCCCGGACAGATCGGATTCACTTCCGTTTTGAAAAAGGCGGTGCGAACGCTCGATAATTATTTCGGCGGCGCCCTTGCTGTAGGCGACCTGCGAATCACCGATCTTGTGAACAGTGGTCATCATCTTGCTTTCGGAGGAAAAAGGGATCTCGCTGAGGCGGGGATACCGGCTGCGCTCATCTTCATGCTCAATTCCGGCTTTGGCGGCAGCCACAACCAGCGCCCCCTCGGTCGGGTCTCCCTTTATCCGCCATCTGCTGTCCTCAGCCACCAGATGAGCATCATTGCATAGATTACCGGCACGTAGCAGCATCTCCAGGTGGGCATCCTTCAGGGGTTCGTAATCCTGCCCGCCGCTTGAAAATTTGCCTTTTGGCTCGTAGCCGACACCGCCAACATCTATCATTTTGCCATCGACATATATCCGCCTGACCGTCATCTGGTCCTGCGTCAGCGTGCCGGTCTTATCCGAACAGATAACGGTGGTGCTGCCCAGGGTTTCCACGGCCGGCAGCTTTCTCACCAGTGCATGGCGCTTCACCATCCGCTGCACCCCAATGGCCAGGCTGATGGTCACTACCGCCGGCAGAGCCTCAGGCACAGCGGCGACCGCCAGGCTCACCCCCCAGATAAGCATCTCCAGAATCGTATGACCCTGGAGAACGCCGACGGCTGCCAGCACGAAGGTGAGAGATAGTGCCGCCACGGCGATCCACTTCCCGATGCGGTCCAAATTCACCTGAAGCGGGGTCTTTTCCGTCTCCACTGCCTGGAGCATGGTGGCGATCTTCCCAAACTCTGTGGCCATGCCCGTAGCCGCGACAACGGCGGTGCCGCGACCATAAGCCACTGATGTGCCCATGTAGACCATATTCCGGCGATCGCCAATACTCACAGAATTTGGCAATGGCTCGGTCACCTTGTCTACCGGAGTAGACTCCCCGGTGAGCGACGCTTCGCTCATTTTCAGGTTTACCGCCTCCAGTACCCTGGAATCAGCCGGAGCATAGTCACCCGTGTAAAGCAAAACAACATCGCCGGGGACAAGCTCCCGCGAAGCTATCTCAACCTCATTGCCATCCCTCAACACGCTGGCCGTTGGGGAAGCCATCCGCTTCAATGCGGCCATCGCCTTCTCCGCCCGGTACTCCTGCACAAAGCCGAGGATCGCCGCAAAAAGGACGATGATGAATATGACAATGGCATCAGCCACCTCACCCATGACGGCGGACAAGACGAGGGCAAAAAGCAGGATGATAATCAGAAAATTCTTGAATTGCTCCAGAAAAATCATCCAGGGTGAAACCTTGCGTTTTTCCACCAGCTCATTGGGGCCGAACTCAGCCAGTCGCCGTGCTGCTTCCGCAGCGGTCAGACCATGCCTACTAGAGTTCAGGACGGATAGCACCTCCTGTGCTTCCAGCTCATGCCACCGGCTATGCATTTTAATGTTCACGGGACAACTCCTCTACTGTCAAGATATTGCAGAATAGGCGCACGAAACGGCAAACATACCAGTTTCAATCCTGGACTGATAGCTGGTCTGAAAGATTCGGGAAGCCTGAAAGGGGCTGGCAACATCCCGGGAACAGGATGATAGCCAATATACCTGTGATTGATTTTCGAAAAACGCCGGGTACGTGATGTTCAAATCAGATCGTTAAGAAAGTATAGGAAAAAGCGGGACACACGTCAAGCAAGATGTAAGGGCCTTTGTGCTATTGACAGAGCCGGAAGTAAAACATAAGATGAGGGGAATTTAAGCAATTCCCTCGCAACACTTTTCACTTCCGGCCACCGGCGGTACCGAACTGCGCATTCCAAAAAGGAGACGGCAAAGAGGAGCTAATAGAAGGTGATGCATAATAATGAGAGAACCTCTCAAAGCGCTGTCGCTTCAGAAACCAGGGAGACGATGAAGAGAAAATTCACTTGGTCAACTCTCCTGATGCCGGCAGTTCTGGCTGCGGTGCTCATACTGCCGCATCCATTGTTCTTCAATAACGCCTATCTTGACATAGAACCGCTTTACGTTGACTCGGCCTTAAGGATTGCCACGGATGGTTTTGGCGCAGACCTCTCGGCTTACTATGAGATTGACGCCAACCCCATCCTTACATCCCTGATCTTTGCGGCCGCCTATAAACTTTTCGGGGAAAGTCCCGTTGTAAGCCGGCTCACGATATTTCTTTTATCTTTTGCCTTCGTTTTCTTCCTCTTTTATTATATCAAGCCCAAAATGGGTTCTCTCATTTCTTTTCTGGCAGCCCTTTTGCTCGCCGTAAACCCCATGTTCATCACGTATTCTCAGTATGTCGCTTCCGATCTTGATTTTATGATGTTCTCATCGATCGCTTTTTTTCTCCTGATTTTCCCCC
Source organism: Chloroflexota bacterium (assembly GCA_016190825.1). GTDB lineage: Bacteria > Chloroflexota > Dehalococcoidia > Dehalococcoidales > UBA2162 > JACPPV01. The sequence continues at coordinate 34,246 of JACPPV010000007.1, read as the reverse complement.
GTCCTTCAAGTGCCCAGCTTGCATCTTCAATCTGGTTCGGCATATCACTCGCCACCAAGTACGCGGTGGTCGTTCTGGCTCCGGTGGTATTTTTGATCTCGGTGTTGAGAAGCCAGATTCTCACACAGTTTTCCAGAGAGAAGCTGGTTTCCCTGGTTAGATTTAACGCCTGGTATTTTTTACTCGCCATCATCGTGGCTCTTCCGGTCATCCTGGTCGTATTCCACTTCCAGAACAGCCTCCTGCCCCTGCGGGAGGTACCCATCAGCCTGAGCGCTGTCTGGTTTTTGCCACGTTTCTTTGCCTACCTGCTATGGCTGGGGCTGTTTATCGGTCCTTCCTCTCTCATTCTGGCTGTTAGCTTGTGGCGAAGAATCGGGAAGACAAGATTTTTCGGCCTGTTCATTGGACTGGTTGCTCTCATATCGGTCGTTTCCGTCTTTTATCCGCTTCATTCGCTGGTTATTGAGAAAGAACCCCTTGGCGCGGTAAGCCTTGGCGGGATGGAATCCGCGATTCCGCCGTTCTATCTCTCCGCGGTGCTTTTCTTCGTCATGGTGGCCGCCGGACTTTTCATTGCCCATGGGATAATAGAAATCCGGGATTTGTGGTCATCCAAAGACGACACTGTCAAGCACTTCCTCTTCTGGGGACTGATTCCCATACCGTTGATGGCGGTGAACCGGGCTGTCGCCAGGTATATGCTTTTTGTGCTCGTTCCGGTGTGTTTATACATGGCTCATGTGATAGGCAGAATGTACTCTGAACGAAGCACGCGAGCACTGACGATTGCTGTACTGATTATTCACGCCGTGGTTTTTCTGGCGATTGGCTTCTGGTCAAACTACTATTTACAGCAACGAGGATTGGGTGCCTGAAGCCTGATACGGGGATTCTTTACGTTCCCGCCCTTATGATCAGGAAGCAACCACCAACTATGAGCAGGATTCCCATAGCCTGGAGCAGAGTTATGCTTTCTTTCAAGAAAAGGAAGGCGATTACGGCAGTCACCACATAAGCCAAACTAACCAGGGGATAAACCACGCTGACGTTCAAAGTGGACAGGGCGCCCAGCCAAAAAAACAGCGAAATCCCGTAGAGTGAAATGCCAGCGATGACACCTGGAGCAGTGAATATGCGAATAACAGTATTGATATCCAGAAGGTGCCCTATACTGCCAATCTCTCCAACCTGTTTCATGCCGGTTTTCATGGCTATCTGCCCGCCAGCGGCCAGCAAAACGCTGGCAAATACCAGTGTGTAAGCAAACACTCTTTTTCCTTTCATCCTATTTATTCGCCTGCCTGATGAATTCATCGAATTTTCGCAGGACATAGTCGAGCGCTTCATCACTCACTGTTCTGTCTCCTGAAGTTGACGTTCGCCAAACCATTCGATAGTCATTTTCATACCGTTTTCCAGTGTTACCTTTGGTTCCCAGCCCAGAAGTTGTTTCGCCTTCGTGTTATCACAATAAAAATGCCACGCTTCCCCCGGGCGATAGCTCAGCGCGCCAAATTGCGGAGTCATTTTGCTCTGCGTCAATTGCAGGACTAACTCTACCACATCCCGTATCCTGTATTCCTGCCCGTTGCCGATGTTGATTATTTCACCGGCGGCCTGAGGGCAGATAGAAGCCCTGACAAAACCATCTACGACGTCACTCACGTAGTTGAACTCCCTGGTCTGTTTTCCTTCTGTCATCTCCAACGCCTCACCCTTCAGTGCCTTTCTGATTAGCGAAGGGATGAGCATATCACTCTCCTGTCCGGGGCCGTAGGTCAAAAACGGCCTCAAGGTCACAACCGGCACTCCCATCGTCTTATGCAGCATACGGCAGAACATGGTGGAGGCAGCTTTCGATGCCGAATAGGGAGACACCGGATTCGGCACCTGGTCTTCCCGAAATGGGACCGGGTTATCCCCGTATTCTTCCGAGGTTCCGGTATTTACAAAGCAGTCACAGCCGGCTTCAGCCGTGACCTGCACGAGATTAAGGGTCCCTTTTACATTGACTTCGACCATCTCGTCCACCAGCGCCAAAGTCCGGCTCACGTCAACCCGCGCCGCCAGGTGGAAAATCTTTAGAGGCTTGACCTGATGAACAACCCTACTCACAGATTCAAAGTCTGTCAGATCGGCGTAATGGAGTTCAAGCCGCTCCCTAACATCCTGAAGACGCCATAGTCCGGAACTCTCTCTAACCAGCCCGTGCACCCTGGCTCCCTCCCTGAGCAGCCTCCTCGCCAGGTGGGAACCGATGAAACCGGAAACCCCGGTCACCAGCACCCGGGCGCCCTCAAGGGTGGTAATCATTTGGCGCTGTTCTCTTCAAAGAATTTACGGTACCACTCTATGGTCTCTCTTAAACCGTCCTCCAGGGTGTACTTTGATTTCCAGCCCAGGATTTCCCTGGCTTTTTGAGCAGACAAGTACTGGTGCTTTATTTCACCTTTCACCGTATTCAGGATTATCGGCTGCAGGTCTTCCCTGCACATCAAATCCAGTATTGTCCGGGTAATCTCAAGAACCGTTTTCTGGCTCTCGTTACTGAAATTGAATGGCTGGCCGTGGATGCTCTTATCATCCATCTTCTCGGCCAGAAACTGATAGGCTCCAACCGCATCCTGAACGTAGATATAGTCACGGACAAAGGTGCCGTCGCTCCTGATAATTGGTCTCTCGTTTCTGATTACCGCCCTTATGGTGCCGGGAACGATGCGGTTGAAATTAAGATCGCCACCGCCATAGAAATTACCACACCGGGTGATACAAACGGGCAAGCCGTAAGTCTGGTGGTAAGCAGCAGAAATAAGGTCGGCGCAACTCTTGGAAACATCATAAGGATGGCGTCCCATGAGAGGAAAGGTCTCGATGTAGGGCAAGTTCTCCTGGTCTCCGTAGGCCTTATCACTAGAGGCGACAACTATCCGGGTCACCGTACTGACGTTCCGGCACGCCTCTAGAACGTTCCATGTTCCCCTGATATTCGATTCAAAGGTGCTCAGCGGGTTCCTGTTGGCAATGCCGACAATTGTCTGTGCGCCGAGGTGAAAGACGGTATCTATTTCATACTCGTTTAATGCGCGCTCCAGCAGAAAGTAATCGTCCAGGTCCCCACGAACTATATTGATCCTTTCGTTGAAACCCGACCAGTTGAGGTTAGACCTGGGCACCAGGTCACGTACCAGGCCGGTTACCTCGGCACCCTTCTCCACCAGGGATTTGGTGAGCCAGGAGCCAACCAACCCGGTGCAGCCGGTGACGAAAACCCTTCTATCCCGCCAGAAATGCTCATTCACCGGCATAACTTCTACCATACTTTCCACGGCGGCTTGCCGCCCTCCCAATCCTGGGTCAGCGCCTGCCAGTCACGGTATGTATCCATACACTGCCAGTAACCCTCATGGATATACGCCGCCAGCTGCCGGTCCTTTGCCATCTGTTCGAGGGGTTTCCTTTCAAAAATACAGCTATCGTCATCTTCTACATAATCGAAAATCCTGCGGTCAAACACAAAGAATCCGCCGTTGACGAAGTCTCCCCGTATTACAGCTTTTTCCCTGAACTCTTGAACGATGCCGTTTTCCTCTATACGCAATTCGCCGAACCTGGAGAGGGGATGGACCGCAGTAACTGTTCCGATTTTACCGTGAGAGCGGTGAAAGTCAATCAGGCGTTCGATATTCAGGTCAGTCACCGCGTCTCCGTAGGTAAGCATGAACAAATCTGAGTCAACGTACTTTTCGATACGCTTGATCCGAGCGCCAGTCATGGCATTCAGCCCGGTCTCGGCAAAGGTAATTTTCCAGTCCTGTTCCGGCGGCACGGTATGAATCCGGGTCCTGGTGGTATCGCAAAGCTGGATAGTAAAATCGCTGTTCGCAAGTTGATAATCGCAGAAATACCTTTTTATCATCTCGCTCTTATAGCCGAGGCACAGCACAAAATCCTGGCAGCCGTAATAGGCATAAGTCTTCATTATGTGCCAGAGGATGGGCTTTTCTCCTATTTCGATAAGGGGTTTAGGTTTGAGCTCGGTTGCCTCGTTAAACCTGATCCCCCTTCCGCCACACAAAATCACAGCTTTGATATTTTCTCTTGCCATTCCAGTGCTCCCCGTCCGAAACGGTAACCGAACATGTTCTTCACAAACTCCCAGATAGTGGCAAATTTCACATGCGACCTGCCAGCCTTCCGCCGCAAGAACTCCACCGGCACCTCTTCCACTTTCAGGTCCAGATGCTTGGCTTTTATCATTAACTCGGCATCAATAAACCAGTCCTTAGAGACCGGGCTGACCACCTCCAGCAGCTCCCTCTTCAAGATTTTTGGGCTGCCGTTAACATCGAGAGACCTCACGTTGAACAACAGGAAAAACAACGAGTTGTATCCCTGGGATAATACTTTCCTCACCAGTCCGTCACGGCGGGCCACCCTTTTCACTTTGGCGAGGTCACACTTGCCGCTGTTTATGCAGTCAAACGCCCTGACAACATCCCCCGGCTGTATCTGGCCGTCGCCACACATGTAACCCACAAAATCGCCCCCTGCCGCACTCAAGCCGTTGATGATTCCCCACCCGTAGCCCTGGTTGACCGGCACGTGAACAACCTTAATCTTACCGCGCTTCCGTTCGCTCATTTCCTCCAGTATCTGAGGGGTCTTATCCATGGAACCGTTATTCACCAGAATTAGCTCGTAATCGGTTAGCTTCTCCTCAAACGCATTGACGAGTCCGTCTACCACACTCCGGACATTTTCTTCTTCATTATAAAAAGGAATTACGAGCGAAAACTTCAAATACCTGTCCCCTGGCGCTGAATAACATAACAATCTTACATCAGGGCTATGCGCTTTTCAATAGATCACTTGCGCCACGAAGACGCCGCTTCATGCCGGAGTTTCCGATAGGAAGACTCGGTGACAAAGATTGAAACCACTCTCAAACAGACTGGTGCCGCCTATGAGAGACAAGATAGGAAACAGGCGTTACAACTGGTTAAAGATGCCTACTTCAATGTTTTCGAGAGTAGTGAGGTGGAAACAGCCATCCGCCTCAGCATTTCGTCAAAGCGAATCTTTGAAGTGGAGTATGGTTTCACTGAGACATACCAGCTATTGCGCTCAAGCTTCGCGCCGTGACAGTTTTGCGGATGCCGCGTTACCGGGCAATGTTTCTTGACTGTGACTGCTTGCGGCACTACAATCAGAATTGGATGGGGCGGTTCCCGGTAAGAAAACGTTACCGGCGTAGTGAAGGTCAGGAACGTGGTCAGTATGGCTGTTTCGATTGAATCTTTGAAGTCTAACCCGTACTTTGCCGAGCTGAAACCGGATGAGATTGCGGCGATTGGCGCGCAGGTCTTCGAAAGAAGTGCCGGGCGTGGTGAGATGGTCCTGCTTGAGGGAGACCCGGCTGAGGTAATGTATTTTCTTGTTTCGGGAGTCGTCAAGGTGTTCAAAACCTCCGTTGAAGGGAAGGAGCAAATACTGAATATTCTCCGTCCCGGAGACTCGTTTAATGACGTTTCCGTCTTTGATGATGGCGTCAATCTGGCGAGCGCTCAGTCGATGACCCCGGTGGAGCTTTACGGTCTGAGGAAAAACGATATCAAGACCATTCTGAATAAGCACCCCCAGATCGCCCTGAACATTATCCGAGTACTTGCGGGGCGGGTGCGGCAACTGGCTGCCCTGGTCGAGGACCTTTCTTTCCGACATGTTACCAGCCGTGTAGCCAAGATATTGCTCGAATATGCGGCGGATGACTGGGTTTCCCGGCCCAGGCTTACCCAGCAGGAAATGGCCAGCATGGCCGGCACGGCGCGGGAAGTCGTCGCCCGGTCGCTTAAGGTGTTGGAAGATGAGGGGCTAATAAAGTTTGATCACCACCGGATCATTATCAACAATAAAGAAGAACTGGCCAGGATGGCTGAAATACCGTTATGAGACAAATATCACAGACGGAGTGCGGCGGAATTGCTTATTATTTCTGTTGCTACCGTTGTTGCAGGTAAAGGGAGTTAGTGCGATGGGTGAAATGCCGATAATCATTTCGGAAAGATGCGATGGCTGTGGCCTGTGCCTCGAGGTCTGCCAGGGAAGCGCCCTGAAGATGGCCGGTAAGGTGGTCCAGATAGATGAAAAGGGAGAGTGTGATTGGTGCACCCTTTGTGAAGCCGTCTGCCTCAAAGAAGCCATTGTCTGCCCTTTTGAAATCGTCACCGGGAAGCATTGAGCCGCCCAGTCCATAAAGACAGCCGTAGCACCATTTTTCATCTCAGCATTCTGGCATCTTTACACTCTTTCCTGGTTGCTTCCCCGACTTTACGGTCAGGGTATTATCCTTTTTCAAACTTCGTTTGCCCTGCGTCTTTCTTCCCTTGGTCTTCAATGTACGCTTGTATCGCTGCTTTATTGATCCCGACCATAGACACAAAGTAGCCCTCGGACCGAACAGAATCCGTAATTCAGTATACCCGTTTCAAGAACGGGAATTTTTGCTTGAACTCCCACGACGTATTCTGTTCTATGATCCCTATGATCCCTATCACACTGCCTACCGACATCGTTGGCGGAATCGAGACGAGAAAATGCAAACGGTCCCTGTCATGATTTACCCTGTCAAACTTAATCAGCGGGTAGCGTTCCGTGACTTCCGCCAACTTGTTTTCCAAATACGCAAAAATTCCCTCCTTGAACACCGCTCTCCTGTACTTTGTCGCTATTGCCATGTGGTACTCGCAGCGATGCACCCAGGGAGAAACTGGCGGAGGCCGAACAACTTGCCTCCGAAAGATGTCCGGCCGTTTTTGCTCTAACCGAAAAAGTCCGCTTGAATACTGCTCTGGAGGTTAAATAGTGAAGCCTGGCATTTTGCTGAACACTAACGCCCCTGAGCCATCATGGAACGCGTTACGGCTTGGTAATCAGGCGCTGAGCCGGGGAAACGAGGTTAAAATCTTCCCCCTGGGCAGCGGGGTGGAGGTGCCGGGGCGTTTTGATCGGGCGTTTTCTTGCATTTGGATTCCGGGATAGGCCGATGTTAGATATGGGTACATGAGCGTCAGAATTCGCAGAAAGCCTACCTGTTCTTCATACTTTCTACATAGTCTTCCGGTATGCTGGAAAGGAGAAGATAGGAAATCTCTGAATAAACTATGGGGGAGGAGGCCATGAATAAGAACGTTAAGACAGCGCTAATCATCGGAGGCGTCATTATCGGTCTGCTGCTTATCCTTTCGTTCGTTCCCGGCTGGGGTGGCTGGGGGATGATGGGGGGATTCGGCATAGGAGGAGGACTCATGGGCATTTTCTGGATCGTTATACTGGGACTGGTCATCTGGGCAATCGTTGCCGGGACGGGCGGCATCAGTCAGCGCACGGATTCAGCCAGGGGTGATACCCCTCTGGAAATCCTGAAGAAGCGCTACGCCAGGGGCGAAATTGGCAAGGAAGAATACGAAGCGAGAAAACAGGACCTGGCTTGACCAGACTCAGTAGAATGGGAGGCCGACGATATGAAAATCCGTTACTCACTGGTTTTCTCCGTTGTTCTTGGGGCATTGCTCGCCTTGACAGCGTGTGCTCCATTCGGGGGCGGTCCCGGAAGCACACCCTATCAGCAGCCAGTTGGGCCCCGTAGCAATGCCGGAGGCGGTTGGGGCGGCGGGATGATGGGCGGCGGCATGATGGGCGGAGGCGGTGGTATGGGTGGCGGGATGATGGGCGGTCAAAGTGGTATGATGGGTGGGTCTTACTCTGGAGTCCCCACACCACCCACTCCTGCTGGAGCCAGGGCAATCGCCGAACGGTACTTGGCATCGCTCGATAACCCGGACCTTGAAATCCACGAACTTGAGGAATACTCTAATAATTTCTATCTGTCTGTGATCGAAAAGAGTACCGGGAGGGGGGTAATCGAGATCATCATAGACAGGTACTCAGGAAACTACCAGCCGGAGATGCAAACGATGATGTGGAACGGAAAGTACGGCATGATGGGGAGCTACCAGCAGCCGTTACAGATGCCGATTACCGGGGAGCAGGCCATCAAAATCGCCCAGGATTTCCTGGATACGGCTTACCCCGGCGCGGAGGCGGATGAGATCGTTGCCTACTACGGATACTACACGATAATGACCATGCTCGAAGGCAAGCACGACGGTATGCTGAGCGTCAATGGCTATTCCGGAGGTATCTGGTACCATACCTGGCACGGCGCGTTTATTGCTGAAGTGGAATAGCGCTGATAACGTGAGGCCGCTTCCTGCTCCGATTGATGGGACTCAGACCATCTCCTGGATACGCTGGCCGCAAGTGAACGAATTGAGACTGCCGAAAAAGTCACCCCCTGTCTGTTGCTGAAAATCAACTTCTTTGAGGATTGAATGAAGCTAGTTCGAGGCTAAAGATGTGATAGAATACGGATAACTAATTGGTGGGAGGTGCTCATGCTCAAGCCCAAATCGCCTCAAGAGTCGTTCTACGGAAGTTATCTGTACGACCGCAGGGCCGATACAATCCGGGTATTGGCAGGCCAGCGGAAGACCCGGAGTTCATGCTCAGGCTTTGCCTATTGCAGTACATCTAGGCGATTCCGATCGGCAGGTGATTGAGAACGCCAGGATAAATCTGGCGTACAAGTACTTTCTGGGTCTGGCCGTCGATGCGGAGGTGCCGTTACCGCGGGTTAGACGGAGCAGAGACCCATACACTACTTGCGACCACGGTCTGCAATATCAAGCGAATGGTGAAATTACTATGGGGAAAGCCAGCTAACTATTACCTTGAATCACCCCCGGCTGGCTGACACCGAGAAACCCGGTATAAGAGGTGCAAGCCTACCCTCAAAAAATGAGGTGGTCATGACCTGATAAAATAACCCAAAGGTGAATAACACGGACTTTTCAAAAATCCGGCATCGCCGGAAGAAGGTATCAACCTCCGGGCCTGGCTTTTTTCGGCAATCTTGATACAGGATATTGTGGCCTTGTGAGGCTGCTTTGAGATATTTTACCACAGCCGGCGAAAGTAAGCCCTGGATGGTTCGAATGCACCGGCCCAACCATCTTCACGAAAGTGATTCAACGTTCAGCCCGAATGAACCCCTCACGAGGGGGATTGGGGTGAAGAAGTTTCCGCCCGGAAGGCGGAAGATGGGTAGTAGGGGAAATGATGAGTGATGAAAGCCGCCATGCGTAGCTTTGCCGGCGGTATAATATCGCTTCAAACGTGCCCTACCACCGGAAGAAGCAGTACAGCCGGGCAAGTTCGACAATAAGCCTACCGAAGAAGAAATCCCCGGGACAGGATTGCGAAGCTACGCAGTGGGCAAGCCCATTCTGGGGAATGAGTTCCTGAAACGGGGATTGCAACACGGTCGGCCAAGAGCAGCTTCTACGGCAAGCCAGGACCCGGAAGTCCAGACCGGAAAAAGCTGGAGACAGATTTAAGAGACCTGATTGAGGCCACCAGCCCTAGCTTCAATCGTTATAGATACCGGCGGTGAAGTATCAACCGGAAAGACTAGTTCTTTCCTTACTTTCTCGGACTGTGGCTGATAGCGTAGGCAATGGCCTCCGCCCGGTGTCTGAGATGAAGTTTGTCCAGTAGCCGGCGGACGTAAGTGCTGACTGTACCCTCGCCGAGATATAGCCGTTTGGCAATCTCAGCAGTCGTGAGCCCCTCACCGACTAAGGCCAGGATTTCCTCTTCCCTTGGGCTGAGTGACGGCTCGGTCGCTTTCTTTTTCAGTTCGTCCATCAGCTTGGCGGTCATATCCGGCGAAAGAATGACTTCGCCGGCAGCAGCCCGCTTGACCGCGTTGATAATCTCTTCCGCACTAAGCCTCTTGGAGAGGTATCCATGGGCCCCCATGCGGACCGCACGAAGAAGGTCTTCGTATCGCTCCGAGACGGTCAGGACGAGGACCTTGACATCGGGGAGTTTCTGCTTGATAGAGAGCATTGTTTCCAGCCCGTCGCGCCCGGGCATAGAAACATCCATCAAGATGACATCCGGTTTGACTTTTAGGGCCGTTTCCTCAGCCTGAAATCCATCCGCGTCCTCTGCGGCAAGCATCATATCAGGCTTGTCCAGTATTGACAGCCGCAGACCGTCGCGCACAACGGGATGGTCATCGACGATCATTACTTTGATCGCCTTTGCTGATGTCTGCTCAGGCATTATCTATCTCCCCCCCCCCCCCCGCAACGGGGGACATCCAGCTCTATTTCGGTGCCCTTTCCAACGTTGCTCGTGATACTCAGAGTTCCTCCTACAAGCCGGGCACGTTCCCGCATAATGGATAGGCCATGACCTTCGCCGGCCAGACCATCGAAGCCCTTGCCGTCATCGGTTATGCTGATCCGGAGATGCCCATCCCTCTGTGCCACGCTGAATGCGACATTTTGGGACTGGGCGTGCTTCTTGATGTTGGTCAGGGCCTCGATACATATCATCGAAACTTCGCGTTCGGCAGATTCTTCAAGCTGGAGGTCGGCATCATCACACTCCATCCTGTAGCTTATCCCGCTGCAATGCTTCAATTGTTCCAGATAGTACCTCATATTGGGCAAGAATTCACCATGGGCGCCGACGGTGCAAAGCACGTCCAGCAATCCCCTGGCATCTTCTTCGGCGGCAGCGACTGCCTTCTCTATGCCTTTTGAGCTCATCTGATAAGGAGGCGTCAGAAGCGACTCGGCCCAAAAGGCGCTGGACCTGCCAGCGCAGTCCGCAAAGCGCCTGGCACACGCTATCGTGCAGGTCGCGCGATATGCGCTGGCGCTCTGACGTAGCAGCGTTGGTCCGCAGCCTCCGGACCTCGGTCAAGTTGATGGAGTAGGGAAGAACGGCCACCAGGCTAAGCGCAATCGAATATACGAAAAAGTCATTCACCGCCTGGAGAGTAAGAGCATAGTTAGAAGCGGCGTTATAGGCGTTAAAGATGTTACCGGCCAGGACATATATGGCTGTGATCACCGATACGACAATGGTTGCCATGTAGTTCTTTGTCATGGAGGCGGTAAGCACAGGAACGAGGGTATAGAGGATAAATGGGCTGTGTATTCCACCGCTGAGGTTGACCAGCAGCACGCCCGCCGCCACATCCACAGACAGAAGCAACAAGTTGACTACTCTCAGCTGGTGCCACTCGAACGGTTGGACAATCTTAAGGATTGAGTAAATGCCTCCCAGCAAGACTACCGGGACCAACTCTGCTGCACTGTAGCCAGGCCCCCCCCATGGAAAGGCTCGGCTCCCCCTGATGAAGGAATCGGGGAAAGCATTGTAACCGAGGCCAACAGGGAAGGCCACTATCTGGAGGATAGCGGCGCCGAACGCGACCAAACGGAAAACGTCGGAAATGATTTTCTGGCGGGACCAGACGTAATGCCAGGCGTGTCTCGCCCCAATGGCGCTTGCCGGTTCAATTTCCTGGGCGCGCAACTGCTGTGCTGAAATCGCCATATGCCACCCCACCATCTCCCTGATTCTAAGCGTTAATAGTATTTTATGCGCACTGCACTGCGCAGGACATACGTAGGTCTACTTATTTGTCCCTGTTTTCTTTACGTAATGATTTTGTTTAAGTCTTTTCGTTACATAAAATCTCAAGAGAAAGGACAGACAACTTGTCCGTTTATTCGATAGGCTGAACTATGAGGTCAAAGCAGTGAACACAGGGGAGCCGAGTGATGCACAGGGGGCAAGGTACAGTGGAAACAGAAATTGACAGATCCTGGCTGAGCAGACGCGATTTTCTCAAGTATTCCATGGGCGGTCTGGCCGTCATTGTCGTGGGGAGCAGGTTGGGATGGCTCGCGAAGAGCCACGCCTATGCCGCGGTACAGACCCATACCATAGAGCTTCAAATCGGGGATGCCATCAAGCAAATGGTAACTCACAATAGCATCCATAACGCTGAGTGCTATTTTTGGGTGTACAAATGCGTCCAGCCGGCCGTTACCCCGCCCGTAGAGGTCCCGGGGCCGACTATTTTTGCCACCCAGGGCGATACGGTTAATATCAAGGTCACCAACCTGCTTGATGAGCCGCACTCCTTCTTTATTCCGGGGGTCGTCGATAGTGGTCCCATCCCGCCCGTCCAGAATGCCCCGGACAATGTCTGGAGCAAGTCCTTTATCATACCCGGCACCGTGTCAGGTGCGTTACTGTACTACGACAATCTCAATGAGCCGGTGAACCGCATAATGGGGCTTCACGGCGCCTTTGTTGTTATGCCGGACTTCACCGCAGCGCCACCCGGCGGCGTCGGCAACAAATGGACTCCCTACCATAACCCGACGTCTAATGTTCAGTCTCTTTTCAACGCCTTCGGCGACCCCGATGTCTGGCCCGGCCTCGCCTGGGGGGAAGGAGGCGACAACCCGGCTCCCCACCCACCGACCCCACCTTTCCGGACTTATATCTGGCTTGACCACCAGGCAAGCCCCAACCTGTTTGCCGAAGTAGGTAATTTCCCTGCCGGAGAGGATTACCCGGCGGCGCAGTTCGTTGACCTTTTCCTTAATAGTCGAGACCTGACCAACGGCATCAGCTTCAAAGGCGCCCAGTACTTCACCGTCAACGGCCAGTCCGGTCACTTTTCTCACAATAACCCCCACATCACGCCAATGCTCAAGGTCGGCGAGCCCTGCGTGGTCCATATACTAAACGCCGGGTTGTGGATGCACTCGATGCACCTGCACGCCAACCATTTCTACGTCACCAGCATCAACGGCGCGGTGCAGACGAACCCGCTGTGGATAGATGTCTTCAACATTCACCCGATGGACCGGGTGGACTACGTCATACCCTATATGAGGCCGCCGGACGTGCCGAATGCCAGGGGAATCGGCCGGCCGGACACCGTGCTTCAGTCACCGGGTAATGCGCTGATTCCGGGTTCTGTGCCGCATCCCATATGGCCGCCTAGTGAAGAGCTTGACTTTTCCATACCTAGCAAGATAGGAGTGGTTATTCCCGGCGTTACCGGGCTGACGGCGTTGAATGCGGCCGGACAGCCTATCGACCTGGGTGTCCAGCTTTCACCGCTGTGCTATCCCATGCACGATCATTCCGAGCCAAGCCAAACCGCCCAGGGCGGCAACTACAACCTGGGTCTGATAGCCGGAATGAATATCACCGGGGACCGGAATCTCCCGGGTGGAGTTACCGAATTCCCGAATGACCCGGACCATGTCCCGCCGAATACCATCCAGGCTTGTGCGGAATCTGAGGAATCTAGAAGCTAGGGATACGAAGGAGACTCAATATGTCAGTCAATAATCCGATTTTTGGCACGATCCCCCGGCAATCAGCCGTGGGCATGGAGAATGAATGGGTCAAGATGTTTGACCCGCCCAAGGCTGACCCGCCCACGCCGGATGTGCTAGTGCCGACCAATCCCGTCCCGGAGGTCATGGCAGCGGCTGGTATGCAGACCGCGCCCCCCATTGCTCACACCCTGGAGCGGCAGTTGATGCATGGCATGACACAACGCACCTGGGACAATGCCACGGACCTGGTTTTCTTCGTTTTCCGGGACCCTACTAACCCGACAGCTTCCGGCGGGGTCTATCCTGCGCCGACCACACGGATCCCCCGGGGGGCCATCTTCCATGGCCACACGCAGGGGAGCGGCCCGCCGCCGCATACCATCCACTGGCATGGCATCGAGCCGACACCCATCAACGATGGGGTGGGGCATTGCTCGATGGAAATTGGCGACTACACATATCAATGGCAGCCCAACTTCATCGGCACCTATTTCTACCATTGTCACCGGAACACGGTGCAGCATTTCAACTTTGGTCTCTACGGGTTGCTGCCCATCATGCCGCCGGATGCCTACTTTGCCACTCAAAAGAACCCGGCCATTCCTATCGGCGCCTGCCGGGATGGCAAATTCCGGACGGCGGCTAATCTCGGCATCATCCGGGGACCCACCGGCGGCGAGGTGCCCATAGACCCCGGAGCCGGCTCCGGATTCGAGGGCGCAATAATAGCGAATCCCTATCCCGGCTTCATCGGAGGGCTGCTCACTGACCCCGACCCGCTACGAGAATTTGCCACCAATCCCCATGCTATGACCGTCCCCTATGACGCGGAGGCGATCTGGGTGCTGGGCGACCGCGACTCTGCCTGGAGTGCTCTGGCGGATGATGCCCGGGCCACGTTTCCGGCGTTCGGGCCTCATCCCGGTATCGATGATGATTTCGCGCGAAAACCAGGCAGGGATGGGTTCTTCGCTTTCAACCAGTTCAATCCTGACTACTGGTTTATCACCGGCGTGCCGGTGCCGGCCCATCGTGGAGGGACCGGCAGACTCCCCAACCAGGCAGTCATTCCGGCGGAACTGAACAGCGGTATTTCCGGCACACAGGTCCCGATAGATGCGCGGATAGGCCAGACCATTCTGATCCGCTGCCTCAACGGGGCTTATGATGTCATTGAGGTCACCTTCCCGGTGGATGTCACAATCATCGCCTGGGACGGACGTTCCCTGGGAGTACCGCCTTTCGGCTTTAATCATCCCTACTTCGTCCCGGCTGGTACGCCCATCCATATGAGTGTCGCGCGGCGTTTCGACTGTCTCATCAGGTCTGACTCCGAAGTCCATGGCGTGGCCACGGTCAAATTCCTTAGCGCCCGCCACGGTGGCCGGCTCGGCACCGCTCCCGTAGCGGTCACCGCCGAGATACCGGTAAACATCGGCCCTGCGGCCACAGGTACTTATTCAGTATCGGGATCGGCGTTCAGCAGCCGTACCGGCGAAGCTCTCCCCGGCGTAAGCATTGTACTCAACAGCAACGCCGGTAGTCAGACAGCGGTAACTGATGCCTCGGGCAACTACAGCTTCTCCGGTCTCGTAAACGGCCGCTATACGGTCATCCCTAACCTCGCCGGATTCCGGTTTTCTCCGCGCCAGAGGGAGGTAACCATGGCCGGGGCCAACCAGTCCGGGCAGTTCTTCAGAGGGAGGGCAATGTGATGCGGCGTTGTTTTATGCCTTTACTCGGAAAGGGGAAGTCAATATGAAAAGTAAGGCGGCGTTTACCACGGCAATCTTACTGGCATTGACGCTGGTAATACCATCGTCAGCCCAGGCCGGCCCGGTAATAACCCTGCGACAACCGGTGCCGCCTGTTGCCCGGTTTATTGCCGGGGCGCAGAACCCGGTCAGCATCGGCGCCAGCTCAACAGGGTCGGCGATAACCTCGGCGGAGTTTCAGGTCCTCTTTAATGACCCGGCGGGCACTTTCCCGGCGATGAGAATAGGCCCTCAGAGGGCAATTACGCCCGGGCTGGCCAAAACGGGCGACGCCGTTATCGATAGCACTGCCGTCCCGGCGGGACTTCCCTCGGGTTCTGTGGTCTCGCTTGTCCTTTTCGGGACGGTTTCCAGTGTCAACAGCACCATCGGTGAATGGAAGATCGGCACCCCGCCGGTGGCTGTCTACGAAAGGCAGGACGGCTCGACATCGGTGCAGGGCGCACCGGTGGTGGGCAGCGAGGTCAGGGTAAGCGCGATGCGCACGCTGGCCGCCGGTCCCGTCATTGCCGAAACGATTACCTCGCTGGGGGCGGGCTCTCTTCCCGCACCAGCTCCCACCGTGGAGCGGTCCTTTTTGTTTAACGGGACGATACAATCGGTCCAGACTGCCAGCCAGACTGCCGGTATCAAGTTGGGGGGAGCAACCTGGACTGTCGGGGGTGTTCCCTTCCGTATTGACGATGCCAACTTTCCGGCGAATATCGATTCGGGCATCGGATTGGGCGGAGGGCTAAACCCTCTGGTTACGGTGCAATTTACCACCCAGTTACCCGCCACGGTTGATGCCAATATGGCATTGGAGGTCTTCAGCCCGCAGATCTCAATCCCTGTCAGCGGAGTTATCCATCCTGCTCCGGTAATCAATACTGAGCCCGCACCGGTGAATCTCCCGACCGGCTCGTGGAAGCAACTGGTGATCGAAGGAGTGGTCTCCGCAGCCAATCCCAACGGCGAATGGGCAATCGGCAACCCGCCGTTGTTCGTCTATCAAAGCACCAACACCACTGTGCGGGGCGCCCCTGCGGTAGGCACCGAGGTCAGGGTCATTGCTACCCGCACGCTGGCGCCCGGGCCGGTTGTGGCCAGGGAAATCACCGCGTTGTCAACAACTCCACGCATCCCGGGAAAGGCCACGGTGTCAGCCGCCTACTTCTTTAACGGCATTGTGGAGACAACGGACGCCGCCGTCTGGACCATCGGGGGGGCAAAATTTGTTGTAAATGATCCGAATGAGCCGGCCGTACTTCAGTCCGGGCTCAACGCCGGCAGCGCTGCGACCGTTGAGTACCGGTTCGTTGGACCTCCTGGCCCTGATACATCTTTGTGGGTACCTATGCAATTGAATCCCGCCAGCAATTCGTGGAACGCCGTCATAACGCCTCCGGCCGGCCCAGACCGGACCGGATTCCTGTTCCTGCGGGCGACCGATGCCCAGCAGGTTGTGGCCGCTATGGTCGTCCCGGCCAGCCTCAGTGTTCCGCCGCCGGAAGACGCCGATGGTGGCGGCGGGGGAGGCGGCGGGGGGGGGCCGGTGGCGCCGCCAATCATTACGGTTGCACTTACGGGAGTGGCCACAACCGCCGCGCTTAACATTGATCCTTCCGGAAAAGCGCTCTCCGAGGCGAAGCTAACCACGATTGACGGAAAGGCCACTCTGACGGTCGCCCAGGGTACCGTGCTCCAGACCAAAGACGGAACGCCGCTCATGTCCCTGACGGCGGCACCGCTGGCGGGAACGCCTCCCGCAGCGCCCCCGGACCACTCTGTGATAGTTGCCCAGGACTTCGGGCCTGATGGCGCTACGTTCAACCCGGCGCTGACGGTCTCGATGACCTATGACCCGGCGAATTTACCGGCAGGAATAAATGAAAACAAACTGTCTCTCGCCTACTGGGACGGGACAGGCTGGACCAAGCTGGACAGCGTTGTGGATACAGCAGCCAGGACGGTTACCGCACAGGTAAGCCACTTCACGGTGGTCGGGATACTGGCTGAACTACCGGCCCCACCGCCGGTGCAGGCTGTCATACCTGTGACTGCACCGACTCCCACGCCGATCACTGAACCAGCCGCGGCGCCTGCCCATGAGCATCCAGTACCAGCGCCAGAACCGGCGCCGGCGGCGCTACCAGTGCCAACACCTGAGCCGGCTACTACGGTCCCACCGGCGCCTGCTCCTGAGGGTACGCCGACGTCTAATAGAAATTCGATTGTTGCCATTGAGTTCACCGGGGCTGTGATCGTACTAATCGGCTTGGTAATCCTCTACCGGAGAAAACGGGTAAACCAGCGATAGTCTGCGTTCAGATGGAGGGCAAGATGCAGTGAGGTCAAGTCCATGTCTGAGTGGAGAAGTACTTTGATGAGAGGAGCACGTTAATGAAAAGGTCGTTTTTTACCGTCTTAAGCATATTAGCCGTCCTGGCTATGAGTATTCCTGTCGCAGTTCCGGCCCTGGCGGCGGGGCCGTATACCATCACTGCTTTGGCTGGCGTCGGTGGGACAATCAGTCCGAGCGGCGCCGTCAGCGTAGCAGAAAATGCCAGCCAGACCTTCACCATTACCCCGAACGCCGGTAACATTGTATTTAATGTGGCGGTTGACGGCGTGTCGGCTGGTTCGCCGCGGGACTATACCTTTACCGGCGTATCAGCCAACCATACTATTACCGCTACCTTTACGACTGAGCCTCTGGCTCCAGTAGACCTGGCCCCGCTCAACCAGACGGTTGTGCCGGAGCCTCCCAACCTCGCTGATTTCGTCAAGAGCAAGCCGGCCGCAATCAGGCTTGGCAAGGCTTTATTCTGGGATATGCAGGTTGGCAGCGATGGCGTCCAGTCCTGCGCGAGCTGTCACTTCAGCGCCGGCGCGGATAACCGGATGAAGAATACCATTAATCCGGGCAAGAATGGCGTCTTTAATGTAGTCAATCCCGGTGGAACCCTCCAATCGGGCGATTTTCCCTTCCATCAGCGGGCGACTCCGACAGATTCGCAGTTCTCGGCTACCGTTCGCAATTCTGACGATGTCGTTGGCTCCCAGGGCGTCCGCCTGACCGAGTTCGTGGACGTGATCCCCGGCTCTGCCGTTGACAGTATGACCCCGGTGGCCGACCCGGTTTTCAATGTCAGCGGTAACAACACACGGCGGGTGACCGGACGCAATACGCCCACCGTCATCAACGCCATATTCAACTTCACCAACTTCTGGGACGGACGGGCCAGCTTCATTTTCAACGGCAACAATCCGTTTGGTCCGGCTGACGCTAATGCCGGCGTCTGGTTCAATGAGTCAGGAGGGCTGGTCAAGCGGTCGGTGGCCATCGAGTTTGCCAGTCTTGCTTCCCAGGCGACGGGCCCGCCAATGGACGCTACCGAGATGTCCGCCCGCGGCCGCACTTTCCCGAAACTGGGCAAGAAGATGCTCAGCCTGACGCCGCTCGGCAAACAACTGGTTCACCCGGGTGACAGCGTGCTCGGCCCCCTCTCCAGGGCAACGCTGCAGCCGAACGGAAAGTACGTTGGCAACGGTCTCAACACCAACTATGCCCAGATGATAAAGGATACTTTCCAGGACAAGCTCTGGAATTCTACCGCGCTCACGCCTGATGGCTATACCCACATGGAGGCTAACTTCTCCCTATACTGGGGACTATCCATCCAAATGTACGTGGCGACCCTGGTTTCCGACCAGACGCCTTTTGACCGCTGGCTGGCGGGCGACGTGAATGCGCTGACCGACCAGCAGAAGCTGGGATTCGATGCCTTTGAGAACAACGAATGCAGCGCCTGTCACGGCGGCATTGAGTTCACCGCCGCCTCGGCAACCGGCGCCGCGTTCCTGAACAATTTCGATAACGCTCTCATCGAGCTGATGTTTGTGGCCGATGGCACCCGGGCCATCTATGACGATGGCTTCAATAACAACGGCGTAACCCTGACCACTGACGATGTCGGCCGGGGAGGCAATACGCCTTTCACCAACCCGTTGACCGGTCAGCCAATCCCGCTTTCTTTTTCAGCCAGGGCGTTACTGCAGGCGAGAAACCTGCTGCCTTTCCTGTCGCCGATCCTGGACCCCATTATTCCCCTGACCATACGCGACAACTCTAACGGCCTCTTCAAAGTGCCGGGATTGCGCAATGTGGAGCTGACGGCGCCGTACTTCCACAACGGCGGCACGATGACCCTGGAAGACGTGGTGGACTTTTATGTCCGGGGCGGCAACTTCCCGACTGAGAACGCGGCCGACCTTGACCCGGTTGTTGGCCAGGGGATCCCGTTGCTGCAGGGGAAGAAAGCCCAGAAAGACGCGCTGGTTGCCTTCATGAAAGCGCTCTCCGACGAGCGGGTCAGGAATGAGTCAGCCCCGTTCGACCACCCGGAGCTTCTTGTCCCCAGCGGAGATAACCCAGATTTGCTGCTCAGAATCCCTGCCAGGGATGCAAACGGAACGGCGGCGCCTTCACCGTCGGTCACGTTAAACCCGGTGGCAACGCCGACCAACCAGCCGGACCAGACCGTCTCCGGCACAGTGGGGGCTGGATTGACACCGGCGGTTTCGATCAATTCCGCAGCGACGGTGGGTCCGGTCACCGTGACCGGCAGCAACTGGAGCGCCAATATCACCGGGCTTGTGGAAGGAGCGAACGTCATCACCGTCAGGGTGGTTGACGCCGGAGTCGAGACGACCCTTACGGAAACTGCGACTCTTGATACCGTGGCCCCGGGAGTTACGCTCAATGCCGTCACTTCACCCACCAGGTTAGCCAGCCAGTTGCTGTCCGGCACTATCGAGTCCGGGGCTGCTGTGAGGGTCTCGGTGAACGGCGGCGCGCCGGCGCTGGCGACTACCACCGGGGCAACCTGGAGCCTGGGTGTCAATCTCAATCAGGGGTCAAATACCGCTATTGTCACTGCAATGGATGCCGCGGGCAATGTCGCATCATTGTCGCAGCAAACGATTGTCCTGGATACCACCCCGCCGGTTGTCAGCCTGAGCGCCGTCACCACTCCAACCAACCTGCTGAGCCAGGTGCTGTCCGGCAGCACGGAAGCCGGAGCGCTGGTAAATATCTCGGTGAACAGTGGCGTCCCGGCAGCGGCTACGGTTACCGACGCCGCGTGGAGCTATAATGCAACTCTGATTCCGGGCCAGAACACCGTTACCGTGGCGGCCACTGATGCCGCCGGGAACGCGGCCACCCTGCAGCCGGCGATAATCAATGTTACCGTGCAGTCCCCTGCGATTTTGTCCACTGTCCTCCAGGCGGGCTGGAACCTGCTGTCTACTCCGGTGAGACTGAGCACCGGCGGGCAACGGATTGACCAGATCTTTACCGCCCAGCAGAGCGCCAACATCGAGATCATATACGGCTGGGTTGGCGGGCAATGGCGGCAGATGGGCGGCGGCGATGCGCTGCTTCCGTTGGACGCATACTATGTCAAGGTGAGGCCCGAACTTACGGCGACGGCGAATCTCGTCCCATCTCCCGACCTATCTTCGCCGCCCAGTCGCTCCCTGGTGGCGGGGCTGAACCTCGTCGGTGTGGCACCGGCTCTCGAACTTGGCGCGTTCCCGGCCAAGTCGCTGGACCAGTTGCTTGCCAGCATTGCCCAGGCAGCGGGCGGCGCCAGGGGCTACTCGATCGTAATCAGCCCTCCGCATAACCAGGATAGCTGGACATATGTGGTCGGTGGGCAGGTGCAGAGCCTGCTTCCGTTCAAGGGTTACTGGGTGATTATGGACAATCCTGACACTCTATTCGGGTTCAGCATCACCCCGTTGCCCTGATAGCGGGCCTTGAGAATCTTCGGGGAGAGGGTCTATGAGCGGCTCTCTCCCCGGCTGGTGGAGGTAGGTTAGAAATGAGAGTGAAAAGATTGTTAGTTGGCTTACTGGCCGCATCCTGGCTTGCCGGTATTGCCGTCCCCGTTTCCGCAGCGGTACCGGAGTTGCCGCACGCTTTCTACGGCAACCTGACCGTAGAGGGCGCGCCTGCCAAGGTCGGGACCAGGGTAGAGGCCAGAGGTACCGGAGTCTTGACCGGAATTGCCGGAAACCCACTAACCACTACCCTGCAGGGGGCGTACGGCGGCCCGGGCAGTTTTGATCCCAAGCTGGTTGTACAGGGCGCGATCGCCCAGGGAGCAACCGTAAGCTTCTTCGTTGATGGAAAGCCGGCAACGCAGACCGCCACGTGGGTTAGCGGACAGATCAGCCGGCTTGACCTGACGGTAGTCAAGGATGCTGCCCCACCTCCGGGAGGAGGTGGGGGTGGTGGCGTTGCCCCCGGTGGTGGCGCCCCTCCTGCTGGCGGGGGAACCGGGAGCACTACTGTTGCGCTAACCGGTCTCACCGGAACAGCGTCCGCTCTTGATAACAGGGGCAAGACGCAAAACGCGGCCAAACTTAAGACCGCTGACAGCAAGGTCGATATCAACATCGCGGCGGGTACGGAAATGACAGATAAAGCTGGCCAGGCGATTTCTACCCTCAGCGCGGCGCCCCTGGCTACGCCGCCGGTCCCTCCGCTAGGCGGATCCGTCGTACTGGCCTATGAGTTCGGCCCGGCGGGAGCCAGGTTTAACCCGCCGATAATCATGACTTTGAGTTTCAACCCAGCAACTTTGCCACCGGGAACAACGGTCGATAGGCTCTTTGTTGCCTGGTGGGATGCTTCCGCCGGCAAATGGGAGAAACTGGGCAGCACCGTGGATCCGGTAAACAATACCATCATGGCACCGGTGAGCCATTTCACCGAGTTTGCCATAATCTTTGAGCCAGTGGTGTTGCCGTCAACGCCTGTGGTTGTTACAGCGCCAGTCCCGGTACCGGCTCCGGAGCCATCACCCGTGCCAGCTCCGAAACCCGGTGTAACATCGGAGCCAGCGCAAGAACTGGCGCCCAGTGTGACACCGGCGGCTCCATCGCCCCCGTTACCGTCACCCGAAGCGCTCAAACCGGCGAATAACCTGGCATTGGTTGCCGGAATAGTTGGCGTCGCCGTACTGGTCATTGGCACAGCCATACTTCTCCTGCGCAGGAAACAAAGGCAAGGCTAGCTGGCTTCCCCTGCAGTCACAAAAAAGGAAGAAGCCCCCGGTTCATATCGGGGCTTCTTCCTTCATTACTGGTAGGCGGTTTTGCTGCTGAGTGGTTGCACTAAGGTGTTTCCGTGGTATCATTGCTGCCTCTTCAATTGATGCCGGGACATTTGGCAGCGCGAGCCAACTTGTTCCATGGTCGAAGCGAGCACCGTTGCACTTTAGTTACTATTGGTGTGAGCACCATTCGGTTGATAACATCGTGCGGCGGACACGTGGACAAGTAATATCGACTTGAAACAAACAATAACACGGGCTTCGATAAATGGGGAGCGCTGAATAATGTGGACGAAAGTGGGATGCTGTGGAGGAGTCGCTGTCATAGCAGGGCGTAAGAACAAGCCAGCAAGCAGGTGAGCCACAGGCAATCTGACAGATCTGGGCGCGAAGCCTGACGAGTCTCCGCTCGAACCTCTGGTTCTGTGCCTGCGAGCGGGCAGCTTTACGACGGTAGCCGTACCGCGGGATCGCCCAGGATAATGTAGTTCCGCATGTCTGTGGCGGCGACATGGTACTGGTTCATCGAGTTGACAGCTTGGCCGATGGTCTTCCGGACTCCGGAAGTGCCGATATATGGGTACGTACCAGTCATTTGTCCGAAGATGTAGATCGACTGAGCATAGCAAGTCCCGGCAGCCCAGCGGAATGGCTTGGTGGCGCGCCCCAGAGTCCATCCGGCGGCGAGATGGCGCAAAAACTGCGTGTGCAGCATCGTCTGAAGGTCGTTCCGCTGAGTCATCGAGTTGAACATGGGGGCGCTGCTGGCGATTGATATGTCGAAGTGCGCCAGCACAGCAATCGGTCCACGGGGAGAGCCCAACATGGCCAGGCTGGTCTCAGAGAGCTTCGTGCGGCCTCCACCATACGGCGTCAGGCCTTCGGGGTCGATCCATGAGGAAAAATCAGACGGCACCATCGTGCCACCGGCCAGGCACGCGGGAGAGAAAACAATACCGCCAGGGACAAACTTGTTCCGGGCGAAATCGTCGGTGGTCAGGAGACCCTCATCTGACTCGCTGCCGAATTCGAGCAGAAAGGCTCCCTGCAAACCTGGCTTCTTTTCCCACTCTTCCAGCGTCAGGCCGACGCCGTGGCAGTAGAGCGCGAGAAAACGCGCTTCTCCGGCAGCTTCGAGTAATGATTGCTCGCCAAACTCCGGAGGCAGCAAAGGTTCCATCGGCAAAGACTCCGTCTTGGGGAGCTCCAGCAGAGGCTTGATTAAATTCTCGTTGTCCGCAAATGTCACATCGTCATCGACAGGGCTGGCTACGATGCACCGCGTCCCGGCATCACGCTGTCCCCGCTCAACAGTGAGGACCTTCTGGACGTACGTCTCGAACGTTCCCGGGTCGTCAAACCAAAGCCGCCCCGCAACGGCAAACGAGTTCAGGATGAACTGGTACTCGAGCGGGAAGTTTTCGAACGTTTCGCAGATCAGCAGATACGGGGGAATGGAGCCATCGTTGAAGCGTGGCTGCAACCATTGATCCACGAAAGCTGGCGGATCGAGTTTGGGCAGCACTAGCAACTGGCCGGAACGGTGTTCAATCAGCGGCTGCAACGCTCGCTCGACCTCGGCTTTGTGAGGGCAGACCTCCGTGATTAGCGCCCCCCAGTTGCCGCGTGGCTCCGTGGGGACGGTATCAGCTACGCCGAGCATCATACCAGGACTGTGCTGCGGCTGCCGTCTGCTAACGTTGAACAGGTCGCGTATGATGTAGTAAAGAATGTTGCGGACTTGTCGGGAGAACCGTAGCGAAGGGTCCTGGATGAGACTCCCATCGTGGTTAAAGCAGCCGTATTCCATCGGCGGTCCCTCCAGCCGTCCCCCAGAGCGTATTTCAGCGATGGCGCGGATCGCCCTCGTAAAAGGCATGTCTGGATCGATGAGCATATCCGCCGAGCGGACTGGCGGCGCTGACCGCCTCAAGAAATCGTAGTCCAGAGAAACGGCCGCGAGATAGGTACTCGACCCGTGCCTGACGCCGCGGGCGGTCCAGGGCAGGAAAATCGACTTCATTTCGTCTCCTTCTTAACTTCAAGGGCGATCTCAAGAGCGCCGCCGCAATTGACAAGGCTGGATGGGTAGTCCGGCGGGTGCAGCCCTGAACCGAAATCGTTCTTCTCCTTGATAAGCGAGGCATAATAGGTGCCGATCGCCACGTTCTTCTGCTGACGAAAGTAGTCAAGCGTCGTTTCAACCGCCTGCGTCGTCAGATCCCGCACCACAGGCACTGTCATGGTCGAGGGCAGACCGGAGAAGATAGAGACAGCCGCGCCAGCCAGGGTCCCCAGACCTTTGGCTACGAGGTTCTTGCTCAGAAGATCAGCGAATCTCCGGGTTGATTCCATGTCTCGAACGACAAGGATGTACAGGTTCAGGAAATCACGAGGCTTGCCACGGTATATCAGTGCGCCCAAATCGGCGTCGATAGGCAATGTTGCGCCATCCTTGACGTCCACGAACTTGAACTCCTGGGCCCAGAACGGCGCCTTCGACTTCATGTCCGGATAACCGTCGACAACAACAGTGAACACAATGACATCTGACGCCCCGAAGAGGCGCCTATTGTCAAGTATGTGCACTGCGCGTACCAGGATGCTGTAATTATTTTTGGAACGCGCTGCCCGGGCGGCTCCGGGGACGAACAGCTTCTGCTCAAACGAAGCCTCTTCTCGTGCCAGCCACATATCCATAACGTACCTCCTTGGCCCGAATTCAGAGAACCCGTACTCCGCTCGTCTGGCGTCAGTGACAGCAGCCCGCTATGCGAAGAACTCCTTGATTATTGCAGCGTGCATCTCGTTTGTGCCCCGTTTCTTGCCCTGATATTCGCCCCAGTAGCATCCGTGGGCAGCGAGCTTGCCGACATCACACGTAACCTCGATGTTCCCATCGCACTCCTTTATTTCACCGGACGCCACCTTCGGTTGCTGGTATTTGAGCAATTGACCTTTCAGGTTGTACAGATCGAGTTTTCCGCTGATGATATCCTGTTTGTGGTAGAAATTGAGCCATCGGATCGAATGCTCCCAGTCGGTATCGATGGGATTATCGAGTTTGAACTTAGGCTTGTGTTCGGACGCATTCTGCTCCTCATCGCTTTCGGGAGCGTCTTGGTCCAATCGAACGCTTCTGAATCCACGAAGGTTGGCCAACACCCCCTGCTGCACCTGGTGATTCTTGATGCGCTCGCGGAAAAAGAGCGCTATCTTATCGAGTGGCGACCCGAAGGTTATGAGTCCCTTTATCCTGCGTACCTGGTCTGGCGTTAGACCGTTACCGCCGCTCGCCGGGCCGGCGGTAGCCGCCGGCACAGTGCTCACTTCCTGGATGACGCGGGTCAAGGCATCATAGGCGATGACGCTCCCGAGAGAGTGCCCGGCGATGAGGATGCTTTCATAGCTTTCGTCTCTCAGCAATGCCCTCAGTTCGTCAATGGCGCCGTTCATAATCCGCCTTCTTATTTCGAACCGCTCAGATCTCGGATCCAGGTCGAGATAGCGCACCAAGTCGCCAACAAAATCCGGCACCGGCTCCTTCATGAATCCGCCCAATGCCCCAAAAACCTGTTTGAAAACGGGAACGCCTGTCTGCGACCACCATACCAGGAACTCGAAGGATTTGGGCGCGTAAGGAAGGACCGTCGCAACAAACCCGAAGAACGGTCCGAGCAGTTTCAGGTAGCCGGCCGGTCTGAATTCGACGTTGCCATTCTTGGTTTTCCTGCCGAACTCGCCAAGGTCGGTTGCTTCTGCCAGCAGATCTTTATTCTTTTCTCCGTATTTCTCGTAGAAGTCGTGGGCGCTTTTTGAAGCATTGATCAGCATATTGAAGGCGTCCCGGAAGTTCGGCTTGTGGACCATGTAGATGTCCCAGAAATATTCGTAGAAGTCGATCGTCTGCTCGTCACTTTCCGGAACCGGAAAGGAGACGTAGCTTTGGATCCAGGGCGAACCGCCGGACGAATCTCGGCGCTGTTTCAATCTGTGGTGCAGGCTGATTTGTTTGTTTCTCGATCCTCCGGAGCCTGCGAGAGTGGAGCAAAAACCCTGGACGAACGAATCGCATGCCTGGAATACCGTGTGTGGACCGACGCCGTGGATGATCAGCACAGCCGTCTTTCCTGCCATTCTGTCCTCCCAGTTCACGCGGTTTGCACGCTTGGTAGCGAACACTGCCCCCGGAATGTGCGTTACCGCGAGCATTCCTTCGCGAAATGGCGTTGTCCTGCTGAGGATTCGCAACAAATAAAAAGGCGCCACTCAACGCCGATATGGCGGTGGCGTAACACATTCAAATGGTTCATGCCCCGGGCTCCTGAGTTCAGGAAAGTGCAGGATGGTGATGCTGTTCATCTAGTCATATCCTGACGGTAGTTTACTCCTCGACACACGACGTGTCAATGACGCGTGCTAGTTCATATGATTAGTGACACCTGCCTCCTTTCCTTTTCCTGTAAGTACTTTAAGGGAGTCAGATATCCCAGAGCTATGAAAAAGGTACCCGCGATATCGGTCTGCGCTACGAGCTCTGCATCGAATCGCCGGCCCCCCTTCTGGTGCACGCACTGGAAGCGGTGTCCACCGCTTGGAAGTGGCTCCCAGACCTTCACCTCGACAAGGGATGGCACACACTTCTGCAGAAAGTCGGGCGTCTCGAAGTAGCCGAAGACCCTATCCACCGGCGAGTTGATACTGATGCTTTTCTCTATAGTGGCCATTGTTCCTCCCTTGTGTACTGCGGTTTTCCAAAGCAAGACCAAAGCGGCGGTCGGGCATCCATGAGGAATGTATCCGGCTACACGCAGCACCGGATGGTCGTTTCCTTCGATGTCCCATTTCACCGGGCCAGACTCGCCCTTGCCCCCCTTTTGAGGCCCGCTATACCTTCCCGAGCTGACGCATCAAACCCCAGACATCAAGCAGTTGCCAGGTTTCTGCCAGTTTCCCGTCTGCCACACGGTAAAGGTTAACGCCGTTGACCTCGAGACGCCTACCGGTGCCGGGGACCCCAAACAACTCGCCCTGGTGCGTACCCGCCGCGGCAATATGAGCTGCGACACGATCATCGGTGGCAAATATCTGTTTGATGTCTATGTGCATGTCCGGCATGGCTCGGAGAAGAAGCTGGATCAGGTCGGCCACGCCCGTGAACCCTGTGACTTCCGACAGTGCGCCTGCCAGGTCGTGCCGCTTGAAATCAGGAAGGGCCGCATTTCGCAGCGCGACGAAATCTTGTGCGTTGACCGCATAGATGATGCCCCTGATCGCAGCGAGGCTCTGTTCCGTAGACATTGCTGACCTCCTGCACTAAGTATGTAAGATTTCGGGCTTATATACTTGACGCAAATCCTAAAAGTGGTAGAATAGGGGTATGGAAAAGACGGGCGTATTTCTTCGTGTTGGGGGCACGCTAGTGAGTGCCCTTGTGACAGCACTCCTAAACGGCAATGATATTACGGAGATGGTAGTGCCGTTTGGCCTCTCCATTCCATTGTCACTAATAACCTTCCTTTTCTTTTTGGGTTTTACAGCGTGGTGGATTATCGGTTTAGAAATGTATAAGAACCGGAGGGAACGCAGTAAACCTAACATCTGTGTCCAGCAACCTCCAAGAGACTGGCAATTCTACTCGGACCCAGATAAAAAAGCAATATGGGGAGCGCTGCAAATTTGGTTTGTAAATAAGCCGAAGATAGCACTTGAGAGTTCTATCGGTGAAGATGTTACCGCCACCATCGTAATTTACGATACGAACAGTAAGAAAAGGCTACTAAATCCTGGATGTTTCATTGAGGCTGAATTCTCTCAGTGGGCTAACATCAAAAAGCGGTTGGAGAAAATAGAACATTGGGCCCCTAATAATGAACCTCGAAAATTACAAGTTGCAGTGAGATGGCCTGACGAGGATGACGCCTACGCATTTGTCTATGTGACTGGAGAAGGCAGAGAAGAAGCAATGAAAATCACGAAGGGGTGTCACTATCTTGCAGTATTGTTCAGGGGACTACGAATAGACCAACCGGCGTTATGGTTCGTTTTAGAAAATCCAGGAAGGGGAGAAGGTAATCCCTTCTTATCTGCTAGGTCTCTAATGAAGAAACCAAATTTGCGTAAGGAAGGTTTTCAGACCGAATGAGTTTAAGAAGCGTATCCCTGAATAGATACTCGTTATTGCGGTTGTTGAACCGCCATTCTAGCTCGTCAAGGTAGGCGTCAAGATGTTTAACGGAGATTTTATGATAAGAGCCGATGATAGACCGCTTGAGAAGCGACCAGACATTCTCAACCGAGTTTGTGTGGACATCACCCCTTACCCATTCCTCGATGCTGTGGTTGACCGATTCATGGCGCGTGTCTTTGTCAGCGATACCTTTATAGGCAGGCCATTCATCGGTATAAATAGCTTCGGTATCCGGTGCGGTAGTGGAATGGATAAACTTGTGAAGGGTGGCTCTATCGGCTGCATCAATCAGCTTGAGCGAAATCCTTCCGTCTCTTTCGGCAGCGCCTACCACAATAACCTTGTTGCCCTTGAAACCATGTCCCACATGCTTGCGCTTGCCACCTACCCACGTCTCATCAACTTCCACGATGCCCTTGAGAAGTTCTGGCGTTCCGTCAGACATTGCGGCCCGGATGCGGTGGCAAAGATACCAGGCTGTCTTATAGGAGACGTTCAAAACACGTTTAAGCTGATTAGCCGACATACCCTTCTTGGCTTCTACCATCAGGAAGATAGCGACAAACCACTTCCTAAGAGGCAAGTGGCTGTCATGGAAGATAGTGCCAGAAGTTACGGAGAATTGATAATCGCATGAAGCACAATCGTATTGGTCACGGGTATAGGAATTGCGGATGTTCTTACTTGAGCAACGTGGGCATGTCACGCCATCCGGCCAGCGCAATTCAACCAGAGCTTCTCGGTATGAGTCATCGCTTTGGAACTTATCCATTATCTTCATCAAGTCCATGTTTTTCATTGGAGACCTCCTATGCCAAAACGTAAGAAACGACTGATTGATATGACCACAGAAGAATTGGCGAAACGGGTTTTCCCCAAGAAAATCCTGGAGAAATTAAAGGAAATTGCTCATGAGAAAGATAATAAACCAGATTCAAAATCCACTTCATGAGGGTAGTATAGCATGAAAGCTAATCCGTGTCAAGTATATAATCGCCCAATGTCGTAACCATAATGGCTTTCATCCTCTCTACCAGCCTTTGAGGGAGTGCCATGACCGCCTAGTCATCGCACACCCCTAAAGGTTTTGTGTAGAGGATACTGACACTGACATTCAGTGTCCACCACGACTGAACTGAACCCGGCGGCGCAAAGATTTGACGACCTGCTCAAACTACCGCATAATAATGGGACTTTGGGAAGTGTCCGTTAGCTAATCGTTAGCTTTTTCTTGTTTTGTCTACTTAGCGAGCGGGTGACACTACGAAACTTAGCTTCCAAGAGGCACTTGGAGGGGTGTCCGAGTGGCCTATGGTAACGGTCTTGAAAACCG
Source organism: Chloroflexota bacterium (assembly GCA_016190825.1). Taxonomy (GTDB): domain Bacteria; phylum Chloroflexota; class Dehalococcoidia; order Dehalococcoidales; family UBA2162; genus JACPPV01. The sequence continues at coordinate 4,553 of JACPPV010000007.1, read as the reverse complement.
TCGTTGCGCAAGCAACCGTGGGTTCGAATCCCACCCCCTCCGCTTACTCCGAGCGCAGCCGTGAGGCTAGCCCCGTGCTCGCAGCCGAAAGGCTTAGATGAGCGAGAAATGAAGAGCAGTCCAGGCAAAAGCTTCAACTGGCAGGCAGTGCAACTCTTCCGCACAAGACTCGCAGATTAACGAGGCTCTTACGCAGAGAATCGATCAAGCCACTTTCCTGAATTCCCCCCGTCCAGAGGTGGATAGTCTACTGATGTTTACCCAATCTCGCTGCGATTCTTGGTTTCGGCATTCTTTGTCCATAAAGCTCTTACGCTAACGTAATCAGCGTACTTTTCTCCATGTCGAAACAAAGATACGGTTTCATGTCTAACGACCATTTCAAGACGTTCTACTGGCCGACATTGCGTAAGGTCTGCCAGGCGTTTATCAACGAAGGTCTCGTTGTCAGGCTTTTCGCCGAAGGCGGCTACAACACGGGGCTTGAAACAGTGCGCGATCTTCCCAGAGGCAGGGTGATCTGGCACTTCGATTACACCGATATGACGCACGCCAAGGAGCTCCTTGGCGATATAGCCTGTCTCATGGGCAATGTCCCGGTGGCGCTCTTGTACGCTGGCACCCCCGAACAAACCACCGACTACTGCCGGAGGCTGATCGATACTGCCGGAAAAGGCGGCGGCTTTATCCTGGCAACGAGCGCCGGGGTTGGCGCGGGGGGGAAGACGGAAAACGTCCGGGCAATGATAAAGTGCGGCAAAGAGTACTGCGTTTATTCATAGACGCCAGTGAGACAAAAGAGAGCGGGGACTCTTTTGGGGAGTCCCCGCTTCAGGTCAACGGGTCAACAGGCGCGAAGTCTGTTTATTCTTCCAAGACTGATCCGACTCCGATGAGCCTTATCTCCGTTGCGATGAGTTTGTGATCCATCCTATCCGCTCTCACTTTGACGAAGTCACCAACCATCAGACCCTCATCGAGAACGGTGTCGGCGGTGATAAAGAGCTTGGTGCCTTCAACAACCACCGTACCCATATCGAGGTCCAGGGCAGTGATCTTGCCGCCCTCGAATCTCAGTTCGTCCGTGGCTTCCGCCAGGACGGTGATCCGGGTGGCGAGCAGCTTGCCATGATGCCGGTCGGCTCTCACGTCAACAAAAGCGCCCTCGACGAGCATTCCATCGCCCTCACGAATATCGGTATCCATGGTGATGATGAACTTCGTGTAGTCAACGATTATCTTGCTCTTTCCTTCCATCAAAGGTACTATCTTGTTGACAAACCCACCGTCGAGCCTGACTTCAGGTAAGTCTACCTCTTCAACATCGGTGGCAAAAACTGTGGCAGGTAGTGATAGCGTCAGGAGGGTCACCAGTAACAGCACACTTAGCAGTTTAACCGTCATTGTGGTCCTCCTTTATCTGTTCTCAAGTATCATGTTATATTACCTGAGGGCACGCACGGGAAAAATAACTTTTGTCACAGAAGCCGGCTCATAGTGATGTCCCGGACCCGTGATGCCTCCGGAATTCGAGTCTTCCGTATTTTCGGATGGCTCAGTTTAGAGGCCCTTCCGTGATCTTCGCGGAATGGCTGGCAAGCAGCACATTAGATTGACCAGCAGAGCCCGCCGTGTTATATTTGAATTCGTCCAGATGGAGATTTCATGGCTGGGTCATTCCTGCTTCAGAATCAAAGGAACCAGCGCCAGCGTGGTTACAGACCCGTATTCGCCGGAGTTCGGCTATTCGCTCGGTCAACCCGAGGCGGATATCGTAACCATCAGCCACGCGCATCCGGGCCACTCCTTCACCGAGGATATTCCCGGCACCCCCAGGATTGTATCCAAGCCGGGTGAATACGAAATAAGCGGCATCCTGATAATTGGGGTTTCCACGTTCCATGACAATGAAAAGGGAATCAAGAGGGGGAAAAATACCGTCTACGTTATGGATGTGGATGAGATTTCAATCTGTCATCTTGGCGACCTGGGGCATGAGCTCACGCCGGAACAACTGGGAGAGATTGACAAAGTTGACGTGCTACTGCTTCCGGTGGGTGGAGTATCAACCCTCGATGCGCCGGCTGCCGCCGGAGTGGTGCGCCAGCTCGAACCCAGAATAGTAGTGCCGATGCACTATAAGACCGAAGTGCTGAACCGGGACCTGGAACCAGTGGACCGCTTCCTGAAAGAGATGGGGGTAAAAGAGGCCGTATCCAAGACGAAGCTGGTCGTGACGAAATCCAATTTGCCGCTTGGCACACAGGTCCATCTGCTCAGCTACTAGCCATTAGTTACGGAAGTCAGCGTGATTATGCTTCCGGCTGCTACCGTTCGCGCTCGTGCCGAGCACCTTCCGATCCCTCGGGATTAGACAGGCCAGCCCCGGGCTTGCCGAAAGAGTTCACCCGAACAACGCATGAATGATAGCAACTTCCGGTACAGGCAAGCACAGCACGGACGATCACATCAGGGAAGCCGAATCTCAGCGAGCGGTAACGGCGACACGTCCGACCATATCGGGATGGAACTGGCATTTAATCTCGAACGAACCGGCGGCATCAAAGAGGCGGGAATAGCTCTTCCCCGGCTCTATCGCCCCGCTATCCCAGATCATTGTTGTAACGGTGTGCGCTTCCACATCAATGTTAGCCCACCTAATCCGGTCGCCCACGCGAATATTGACCTCTCTTGGGCTGTAGGCGAAATCCTTCATGCTAACTTTTACCTCGGCGCCCCGGGCGCAGCCAGCTACCATTGCTGCCATGACCACGAACATGATAGCAATTGTCTTTTTCATTTAACGTTCCTGCTCAAAGGTCCAACCAGGACAAGTCCTCGAAGCATGGCTTTTTATCCGAGTGATTCGGGCATCAATCTTGCTAGATAGATGCGGTATTTTTTCATCCGCTGTTTAGGCTTAATGTAGCAAACACGTTGGAAGCAGATGGAGAGATCGGTTCTGCCTCCTAAACCACTGGTGGGCGGTAGGGGATTTGAACCTCTGACTTCTTGCGTGTGAAGCAAGCGCTCTAACCACTGAGCTAACCGCCCAAAACCAACCCCATTTTAACCCCCGACACCAGCTTTGTAAACACATGACTGTTGCTTCGACAATTTTTTACATCGATCTGGCGCACCATCCCGGGCTTTCCGTTCTTTTTCGAAGAGAAGGCCGGAATGGCTACCTCAAAGTCCTGAGTCCAGTGCCGGTAACCAGGCCTATAGTAATGATGTCGTTGAGAAGTAAGGCAACCCGCGCCAGTTGCAACCCGGCGGTAACGTCTTGCCAGTGGGATAGGTGCTGATGGGGATCCGGTCTGCCCCCGACCATTGGCACAAAATTAGAACTCTAGAACAGCTGAAAAAGAAGTGGCGCAGTGAATAGGACTGTAGTCTTGTCAGATAAGATGCGAGAAACGCAAGAGTTTGGCGCACCGGCTAGAATTTTTTCTTGTCTGGCACTCCTCCGACTGAGTCGGGATTACCCCAAGGCTTAGGGTAGGGGAAGGAGAGAATTCAAGCCCCGATCAAATCGGGACACCCTCCTTCCCCCTCCATGACAAGGCCAAACAATCATGAATTACCGTTTGCTATTTTCCCGTCACCTTCTTTTTCAAGTCCTGGTCAACCCAGGCAAATCTGAGCCATTGCGTGCCGTATACCGGCGACTGGTCAAGCTCTCCTCCGTAGTTCTTCACCCATGGCTGCCAGAAGGTATACATGTATGGCACCGGCAGCGGTATAAAATAGGCTTGCTCCGCCAGGTAAGGACCCAGCTTCTCGCGGTACACTTCTGCCGCCTTGTCCATATTCACGAAGGCGTAACCCTGCATCTCCTGGTAGGGCACTTCGATACCGGGGTCGCTTCCCGCGGGAAGGTTGACCCTGGGAATGTTGGAACTGCCGTTGCGGGTGAAATTGGTCTGGTTCCAGCCAAAGGGGAAAATCACTCCCTGCGTTGTCAGGATGAAATCTTCGTAGGCGAGGTTCCGGCGGACGTTACTGAGAAGGGCCGTATCCCTGGGCTGGATCTCCACCTCAACCCCCACCTTGGCCCACATCGCTTCGACAGTCTGCGCCATGTCCAGGTGAACCGAGAGGTTCTGGACCATCATCGTTGTCTTAAAACCATTGGGGTAGCCGGCCTCGGCCAGAAGCTGTTTCGCCCTTTCCGGGTTATATGTGTAGATCTCCTGCACCGTCTTCGGCATCTCTTCAACCGGTTTAAAGACATCCTTAGAAACCGGGCTTGCCGGGAAGCCCGTAAGCTCGGCATACCCCTGGTACAGGTCTCTCACTATCGACTGCCTGTCAATGGCCATGTGCAACGCATGGCGCACCCTGACATCCTGGAAGGGCTTGCCGGGAATATCTATTCTCGCGCTGACCATTGGTCCTGAGTACCAGACAAAGGGGCTGTATGTGATGTCGGGCCTGGTCTTTACCAGGCTCATGGCGTCCTCCCACGGAATCTCGGTATCCCAATCTATCTTTCCCGTGCGCAGAGACGCCAGCCGGGTTGACATATCCGTGATGTAGAAAGCCTTGAT
>JACPPV010000006.1 GCA_016190825.1 Chloroflexota bacterium | reverse complement strand
TGACTACTCCTGGCCAGAACCTGACGAGCGTATCGCATGGCCGGAACTGGCGGCCAAACTGGCGAAAGCGGAGCAAGTTTTGGCCGTCGTTGACCGCCGGAAAGACGCCAGGGAATTAGCGCGGGAACTACAAAAGGTTTCGCAGAACCCTGTTTTCCACTTATCCGCCCTAATGTGTCCGGCACACCGGCTGGACGTTATCAATCGCATCAAGGAATCTCTCAAGCAAGGTGTTGTTTGTCGGGTGGTCTCTACACAACTTGTGGAAGCTGGCGTGGACCTCGATTTTCCTGCTGTTTACCGCTCCCTTACCGGCCTGTCCAGCATCATACAAGCAGCGGGGCGTTGTAATCGAGAAGGTCGTCTCACTAAGGGTAAAGTAATCGTCTTTCGCAGTCCCTTCTCTCCTCCTGATGGGACACTGAAAAGCGCCAGGGACATTACAGAGTCGATGCTGAGAGAGGCTGGGACTCTCGACCCAAATGACCTGGCTACGGTGGAGAAATTCTTCCGTCAACTATATTTTACTCAGAACCTGGATGTCCTTGGCATTCAGACTGAACGCCAAGAGTTCAATTTCGCCACGGTGGGACAGAGATTCCATTTGATTGAAGACGGATTCACGAAGAATATCATCGTTCCTTTTGATGACTCTTCCGCTAGATTAGAAGACTTCAGGCACTACGGTGCAGACCGCCAAATCTTGCGAAGTCTGCAACCGTATTCTGTCAGCGTTTACCCCGATGCTTTTGAAAAGCTGAATGACTCCGGCGCTCTCGTTGAAGTCAATGGAATCTTCGCTTTGTCTCCAACCCATTCTCACCTTTACGACCCAGTCTTTGGTCTTGTTGAAGGTGACGAGAACCCGCTGCCTGTACTAATGGTCTGACACCCACAGAAGGAGGTGCGAAAATGTCTTAGTGACAGAAGCCAAAGGATAAATCTTGGATAAGGAGGTAAAATGCAAACGAGTCAAATCCTAAGTCTGAGAGCGTCCGGGTCCCTTGCCTGTTTCACCCGCCCCGAGCTCAAGGTGGAGCGAGTATCCTATCCTGTAATGACGCCTTCGGCAGCGCGCGGCCTGCTTGAAGCGATACTCTGGAAACCAGCCATCACCTGGTACGTTAAGCGCATCGCTGTCTTGCGGGAAATAGAGTTCGTTTCTTTCCGGCGCAATGAGGTGAAGGACAAGATGCCAGTTCCGTCTAGGGAGATAATTCAGCACGGCGGTCCGCTGCGCCCCTTCTTCATCGACGAAGACAAAAACCACACTCAGCGCAACACGGTTGCCTTGAGGAATGTGGACTACATTGTTGATGCCTATTTTGAACTCACCGACAAAGCGGGCAGCGAAGACAATCTGAACAAGTTTGAGGAAATGTTTCAACGAAGGGTGGAGAAGGGGCAGCATTTTCACCAGCCCTATTTTGGCTGCCGTGAATTCGTGGCCGATATTATGTCTGCCACGGGCGCACCAGCGCCTATCAATGACAGCCGGGACCTCGGGCTGATGCTGTGGGACATTGAATACGGAGACCGTAACCGGCCGATTTTCTTTTCTGCCCGCCTCAGCAACGGCGTGCTGGAGGTGACTGAAAAGCCCGACGCTCAGGAAGGTGGCGCATGATTCTACAAGCTTTGAACCAGCTAGCCGAACGGGAGAACCTGGTCGCTGACCCGGATTATGAGTGGAAACCGGTCAGTTGGCTCATCCGCGTCTCGAAGACCGGACAGTTATTCGGCATTGAGGATGCGCGCCAGCAAGTCCCGCAACCAGCCGGTTCCAAAAGAAAACCGAGATTGGTTGGTAAACAATTCAAATTGCCACGTGAGAAAGCCAGGCAGAGTGATATTCGCGCCTTCTTCTTATTCGACAAAGCCGAGTATGTCTTTGGCATAGACCCGGATGACAGCGGTGACCTAAAGACTCCTCTCCGATTTGCTGATTTCCGTAAACGTATCGAGGAATGCCATAACAGTGCTAGTGATGAGGCGGTCACAGCTATTTACACTGCGCTGGAAGACATAGCTGCCGGACGCCAGACAGTCCATCTGGATGAGAACGTGAAATCGAACGACCTTTTCGCTTTTGTCTACGCTCCAGACACCGACATGTTAGTTACGGACCGTCCCAAAGTACGCAACTATTGGCAAAGTTTACGCGCTGCTGCAGTTCCGGGTGGTGAGACGCAAGAATGTCTCGTGACGGGCGATAAGTTCAACGGAGCCATCACCAATTTCCCGCCCACCAAGAAAGTGCCAGGCGGTAGCGGCAGTGGCATTGCCCTGGTTTCTTTTAACAAGCCAGCATTTGAATCGTACGGGTGGAATGGCAACGAGAATGCGCCCATCTCGCGCCGAGCCGCGGAAGCATGCGCCGCTGCCCTGCAAAGGCTCGTAGACCCGGCGTCTCCCAGCAATGAGGAACCAGGCACAACCCTACCGCGCCGGAGCCTGAGCATCGGAGAAGACACTGTGGTCTGCTACTGGGCTGGCGGAAAGAACGGCGATAGTTTCTGTGATAATGTTTTCTCGCTCCTGGAGGCAAAGAACGAGGAGGAAGTAGGCGAGCTGTACCGTTCCATATGGAGAGGCGTGAGACCGCAGAAAGTGGACGATTCTGCCTTTTATGCTCTGGTCGTCTCCGGTCAACAGGGACGCATGATTGTGCGGGACTGGCTGGAATCAACCGTCGCTAAGGCCCAGGCAAACCTGGCACAATACTTTGACGACCTGACTATTGTCAGGAACACCCGCCCACCTAAAGATGGTCAGTTGCCGCCGCAGTTCCCCCTGAACCTACTGTTGCGTTCTTTAGCGGTCAGGGGTGACAGGAAGGAGATTCCGTCACCACTGACGGGGCAAATGGTCCGGGTGGCATTCTACGGCACGCCATTCCCGTTCTCCGTTCTCCAGCGCACGCTCGAACGTGAGCGTGCTGAAATCGGCGGGCAGGGATGGGATGATGAAAACCGCCGCGACGTACGGGCTGCGCTCATTAAAGCGGTGCTTAACAGTCGGCTGCGAATCTACCCAGAAACGACAAACTATAAGGAGGTGAAACCAGATATGGACCCGACTAACCGAAGCGAAGGGTATGTATTGGGGGGAATGATGGCTGTCCTGGAGCGTATCCAGCAGATAGCCCAGCCAAATATCAACACTACAATAGTCGACCACTACTTCAGCTCCGCTTCAGCATCGCCACGTAGCTCCTTTGTGAGACTGCTGAAGGGCGCTCGTTATCACGTACGGAAGGCTCAGGATGAAAGCGGCGCGGGCATGGTCTTTCTGCTTGACCGCCTGCTGGATGATATGTCCAGTGGCTTCGATGTCAAGAACAATGGTTTCCCCGCGTACCTGGACCTTAACCAGCAAGGATTATTCGTGCTGGGCTACCACCAGATGCGTCACTGGCTCTGGCTGAACGCTGAGGAGCGCGAAGCCTGGGAAAAGCAGCACGCTAACGCGCCAACTGCTTACTTATGGCGCAGTAACAAAGCCCGGAAAGAGAATTAGGAGGAAAGAAATGAATGAAGTAAAGAACCGCTACGATTTTATCCTGCTTTTCGATGTCGCCAATGGCAATCCTAATGGTGACCCTGATGCCGGTAATTCACCAAGGGTAGACCCGGAGACGGGATACGGGCTGGTCTCAGATGTCTGTCTCAAGAGGAAAATACGCAACTACATCACCTTGGCCAGGCGAGAGGATGACGGTAAACCTAAGGCTGGTTATGATATCTATGTCAAAGAGAAGGCTATCCTCAATCAACAACACCAGCGCGCGTACGATTCACCCGAATTGAAAAACGCTACTGACGACGAAGACAGGGTGGCGCAAGCTCGACATTGGATGTGCCAGAATTTCTTTGACGTACGCATGTTCGGGGCTGTCATGTCTACCGGAGTGAATTGTGGTCAGGTCCGTGGTCCGGTGCAATTTACGTTTGCTCGTTCTGTTGACCCTATCGTTTCGCTGGAGCAATCTATTACGAGAATGGCCGTGACCACTGAGAAAGAGTCAAAGAAACAGGAAGGCGGCAACCGTACTATGGGCCGCAAAGATATTATCCCCTATGCCCTCTATGAGTCGCACGGGTTTGTCTCACCATTCCTCGCGCAGGATACAGGCTTTTCTGAGGATGACCTTCAACTACTCTGGCAATCTCTAAATGGTATGTTTGATATTGACCGTTCCGCAGCTCGCGGCGAAATGTCCGCACGCCGACTAATCATCTTCAAACACGATAGCCAGTTGGGTAATGCCCCGGCACACGCTCTCTTCAGTCGGCTCAAAATCACTCGTCGTGACCCGGCACGGCCGGCCCGGAGCTATGATGACTACCAAATCACATTGGATAAGGACAATCTGCCCCCCGGCATAAGCATCATTGAACCGTGAGGAACAAACATGTACACCGAAGACGAACTAATCCCCATTTCCGCCCTCCAGCACCTGGCATTTTGTGAGCGGCAGGCGGCGCTGATTCACGTGGAAGGGCAGTGGCAGGAAAACCGGCTTACCGTTGAGGGCGAGCAGCTTCACGAGCGAGTGCACGAAGCCAGCGGCGAGTCAAGAGGCGATTTGAGAATCGCCCGTGGACTCCGGCTGCGCTCATTCGAGCTTGGCCTGACCGGCGTCGCTGATGTCGTCGAGTTCCATAGGGTCAGCCTGCCGGAATCCGGAAGTGACGGCGGGCCGGCCGCCCCAATCGGCCAGGTCACAGCCGGGGAGGTTATCACCCTTCCTGGTATCGCCGGCCTGTGGCAGCCTTATATCATCGAATACAAGCATGGAGCGCCCAAGATAGAGCATATTGATGAGGTACAGCTTTGCGGCCAGGCTATGTGCCTCGAAGAGATGCTCGGCGTGGTAATTCACAAATCTGCCTTTTTCTACGGCAGGCCTAGGCGGCGACAGGAAGTCAACCTCGAAGCTGAGCTAAGACAGGAAACAGCCAAGCTCGCCAGCGCCCTGCACGTGATGGTCGAGCAGGCAATCGTGCCGCCCCCGCAATACGCCAGCCGGTGTGAACGCTGCTCGCTGATAGACGTGTGCCTGCCGAAGCTCGACCGCTCATCCCATACGGTCAGCGAATATCTTACGGAAGCCATTCGCGGAGGCAGCGAGAAATGAAACGCCTGCTGAATACCCTCTATGTGACCACCCCGGGTGCCTACCTTTCCCGTGATGGCGAGACGGTGCTCGTCCGCGTGGAAGACGAGGTGAAGCTCCAGTTACCCATCCACACCATCGGCTCCATTATATGCTTCGGCGTCTTCCACTGCTCGCCCTCCCTCCTCGCCCTCTGCGCCGATAGGAGCGTGGCGGTCTCTTTCTTCAGCACGAACGGCAGGTTCATGTCCCGGCTGGAAGGCCGCCTCTCCGGCAACGTGCTGCTGAGGCGCGAGCAGTACCGGCGGGCTGATAGCGCGTCGGCTTCATCAACCATCGCCCGGAGCATCCTCATTGCCAAACTGGCTAACTCCCGCGCTGTGCTGATGCGCGCCGCCAGAGACCAGCCGGATAAGAATATCAGCGACCAGATCAAAAACGCCGCCGACCAGGTCAATCAGCATCTGGCATCTCTTGACCCCGTGCTTGACACGGGGTCCCTATCACTCGATGACTTGCGCGGACACGAAGGCGATTCAGCCCACGCTTACTACAACGTGTTCGATTTGCTGATTACGGCGCAGAAGGAAGACTTTGTCTTCGGTTCTCGCAACCGCCGCCCGCCGATGGATAACGTCAACGCGCTTCTTTCATTCCTCTACACGGTACTGGCTAATGATGTGGCATCTGCCCTTAGCGGAGTCGGGCTGGACCCCGCGGTCGGGTACCTGCACCGCGACCGTCCCGGCCGCCCCGGACTCGCTCTCGATATTATGGAAGAGTTCAGAGCCTACCTGGCTGACCGTTTGACGCTCACGCTCATAAACCTCAGGCAGGTCAAGGGCGAAGGCTTCCAGAAAACGGAATCCGGCGCCGTGAGGATGGATGATGCTACCAGGAAGACAGTGCTCACCGAATACCAGAAACGAAAACAAGAGGAGATTATTCATCCTTTCCTGAATGAGAAGGCGGCCATCGGCCTGCTCCCGCATATACAAGCCATGCTGCTTGCCAGGCACCTCCGCGGCGAGTTGGACGCCTACCCGCCATTCATTCTCAAATAGCCGGTTCTTTGCACATTAACAACTGAATAGAACGTATTAACGCGATGCGACCCCGTGTCAGTCAGGCACGGGGCAAGCCCAAGGAGGACTAACCATGATGGTCTTGATAACCTACGATGTGGCAACAGAAACTGAAGGCGGGCAACGGAGGCTCCGGCATGTGGCCCGCGAATGTGAGAACTTCGGGCAGCGCGTGCAGAAATCGGTCTTCGAATGTCTGGTCGAGCCACCCCAGTTCGCCTTGTTGAAGGAACGGTTAATCAACAAGATAGACCCGGAGCAAGACAGCCTGCGTTTCTACTTTCTGGGCAAGAACTGGAAACCAAGGGTAGAACACATAGGCGCAGGAAAGACCTACGACCCGGAGGGACCGCTGATTACCTGATTCTTCAATAGACTCGAGGACAGGCGCGTACCGTAAGCTCTCCCTGGGCTAGGCAAGAGGTCCGCGAGCCTCGAATCCCCGATGAAATCGGGGTGTTTAGCTTCGGAGTGTAAGGAGGTGAAAAAAGCAGAAAAGTAAATGATTGATTTCAGATAGACAGTCGCACCCTGCGCGGGTGCGTGGATTGAAACGCGTATCGATAGCCGCCATCAACGCCTCCTCGCCATGTCGCACCCTGCGCGGGTGCGTGGATTGAAACCTGTCAGTCGCCTATCACTGGGCACACCTTGCGGGGTCGCACCCTGCGCGGGTGCGTGGATTGAAACACTATATTGCATATAGTAAATTTAGTCAATCTAGCGTCGCACCCTGCGCGGGTGCGTGGATTGAAACGCAGTGTTCATAGTTATAGTCCAGGAGCACGCACGTCGCAGCCTGCGCGGGTGCGTGGATTGAAACCAATAATCTGTTTGCAATGTGAACATCGGGCACGGGTCGCACCCTGCGCGGGTGCGTGGATTGAAACAAGACGAACGGCGTCGAAATCGTTGAGGCCGAGTCGCACCCTGCGCGGGTGCGTGGATTGAAACTTGTTGACTTGTGCCCATATTGCGGAAAAGAAAATGTCGCACCCTGCGCGGGTGCGTGGATTGAAACTAGGATGGCAGGAATAGTAAAGCGGCTCGAGGGTCGCACCCTGCGCGGGTGCGTGGATTGAAACTTAGGGACGTAAGGCTCCTTCAATTTGATAAAGGGGTCGCACCCTGCGCGGGTGCGTGGATTGAAACAGGTTATGCGGCTCAACCCTGTCGTGGTCTACCAGGGTCGCACCCTGCGCGGGTGCGTGGATTGAAACCATGCCAGCGGCCAGAAGTAACCATAGACGCAAGCGTCGCACCCTGCGCGGGTGCGTGGATTGAAACAGCTTGAGCGTGGTTAGGTAGCGGTCTACCATACCGTCGCACCCTGCGCGGGTGCGTGGATTGAAACTACATAGAGCGTCTAATATCAAACTGGAAAGAAGATGGTCGCACCCAGCGCGGGAGCGTGGATTGAAACATAACGTGATTTTTGCGATTATTGAAGCTAAATTTTTGTCGCACCCTGCGCGGGTGCGTGTATTGAAACTTAAGAAATGTTCGCTGAAGCTAGGAACTAATCCCTTGTCGCACCCTGCGCGGGTGC
>JACPPV010000004.1 GCA_016190825.1 Chloroflexota bacterium | reverse complement strand
CGGAATCTCAATCGAGACCTTCTCGTCCGTGGTCCTTACTGTGACAGCGTTCAACGTGGCGCCGGTAGTCGAATCAATCAGCGGGCCCACCCCCATTAAACCGCTCACACTCAGGGTGACAATACCGGACACGCCACCACCACCACCTCCACCACCACCACCTCCTCCACCACCGGTGTCTCCCCCAGCCTCCTGGACAGGTGTAATTACCTGGATTATGTTAGACGGAGCCGAAGCATCGGCGTTGAAGGCGAGAACCCGATAGAAGTAAGTGGAGCCGGGTTGAGCGGCGAGGTCGTCAAATGAGGTGACGTCTGCGACCACGCTGCCCACCTGCGTAAAGGTAGCGAAGTTGTCTGTTGAGCGCTCGACCCGGAAGCCATCTTCGTTGTTCGAGTCGTCTATCCAACTCAGGTCCACCTGAGTGGAGCTTACGGCTGAGCTAGACAGGTTCTTCGGAGGGAAGGGTCCGACCACCCTCAAGATGCCCCACATTCCGGCTTCCAGGAAGGGGTTGCGGCTATCGCGGAAGAGGTAGTCCCCGGGGAGGCCGAGGGCGCCCCCGGCGCCGCCATCCAGGACAGCATCCAGGGTGACCATTGACGCGACCTGGCGCGAAGCAAAGTGCAAGGTTTCAGTACCATTAAAGGGATACCGGTGTCCATCCAGTGAGAAAACGTGCGGCTGGTGACCGAAAGCCCCCGCCACATGGAGGCGTACCTGCTCGCCGAGCGGCACCTCGATGACCGGCGTCCGCGGCGGGCCGTGGACGATGTCGTTGAAGATCTTGGAGAGGTCGGGATTCGTCGGGGTCCTCTCGTCGAAAGGCTGGACCCGGTAGTTGATGCCCCTGATGCCCCTGACATCCCTGTCGTAGGGCATGACATCCCGGTTCATGTTGTGGTTATCATCCATGAAGAGCAGAGCCACGTCCCTGAAATCGCCCGAGGGGCTGAGCACCTTGACATCCGTGCCGGCCTTCACCTCCGCCCCCGTAACCGGGTCGTGGTAGGTTGAACCGGCCGGCTCGATGATGAAGACGCCATAGAGGCCGGAAAGGCCGCCGTCAATCAGGTCGCCCATGTCGCTGATGATGAAGGAACGGGGCACCTCAAACCGCGGATCGATAACGAACCAGTAGGTCCTCGTTTCTCCGGGTCCGGCAGTAGAATCGTTATTGAAGCCGAAAGCGCCTCCCAGGGAATCAGCCGGTTTGATCAGTTGCCCCACGTGCAGCGACGCGCGGCTAGCGGTCAGGTGGTTAGTGAAATTGACACGGACTATCTCTCCCACGTTCGCCCGAAGGACGAGAGGCTCCAGTGGTTTTGTGCCCGCCAGCACGGCCGCCTCATCCTCGGATAAGACGTAGGCGCGGCCGCTGCCGATGCTCTGACCGGTTGAAAAGTTAATGGGGGTCTCGATGGCAGTCACATCGTAGGTACGCACCGGCATATCGGCGGGAAGCAGGTAGCCGTTAAGCTCGAGCCTTGTCTTTAGCTGCTCGACCGTCTGGGGCTGGGCGGCCAGTGGTGGCGCTCCGCCGGTAACGGCGTTCTGCGGGAAAGTGTCCGCCCCGGCCGGCCGTAGCGGGAAGCGTGTTTGGATCTGAGGCAAGTTCGGCTGGAGATTGTCAAAGACGCGGAATATACCCCAGGCGCCATCCACCATCTTCTCGTGCATCCCGTTCATGTAGACATAGTCGCCCGCCTGCAAGCCGACCGAGCCGGCGGTCATGAAGACGTCGAACCGTTCTGAGATGCCAAAGGAAATGCTATCTTTGGCCGGTTCGGTGGGGACGTTGCGCTCGATGCGGAAGCGATGCCCTGCCAGATGGAAGCTACTGTTGTCATGTCCGGAGCTGCTTATCAGGCGCATGGAAACCATGTCGCCGGCATAGGCTTTCAGTACCGGCGTCTCCGGGTCGCCATGGGTGACTGACGAGAAGAGATGGGCGGGATCGCCAAGCCGCCGGTCCAGTGGCTCCATCTTCATATTCACGGCGCCGGCCTCACCACCGCCCCCGCCTGACTCGACTCCGGTGCTGGCCGACATCATGTGCAGGACGAATTCGCGGAATGGCTGGGCAGGAATGTCCTGCGCCACCGGTGTGGGCGTGGTGATGATTGCCTGCGTACCGGCGCGAAGCTGCTCGCTGTCAAGGTCAGTCGCGGGGTGCCAGACGGAGCCAACCGGCTCCTGTATGAGGGCGCCGGTCAGGGCAACGCCAAAGCCAGGGATGCCGAAAACGTGGTTATGGAAGAAGGTGGTGCCGGATTCGCCATCGGCGTACCACTGGTAGCGCACAAACTCGGTGCCGACAAACTGGTCGGTGGGATGGTTATTTTCAAGCGGGCGGTCGAGCGTCAGGGTATTGCCGTTCTTGGCGATAATCTGCGCCCACTCAAAACCGCCGTCCTGGTTCAAGGTTCCGGCCAGATTGCCGCCATCACGGTTGCGGCGCGGCACCCCGAAGCCGACTCCGATAAAGGCGTTGACCTGCAATGTTTCGGCGCTGTCCACGGTTATTTCCGTGGAACCGGCCGGCGCTGGCGCTGTCAGCCTGATGCCGTCAGGGAGGCCGCCGGGACCATCCGGAGGCCCCTCTTGTGTATAAGCCCTGACCGACTGGTCATAGGACATCCCGCTGATAACGCCATCCGATGCCTGGGTGTCAAACTGGACGAAGTGGATATGGATGTTCGCCTTGGAGAAGGCAAACGGGCCGGAGTCATCCATTGAGCTGTAGTGGATGACATCCACCCCATCCCCCACCCTGGCGCGGATGGTAAGCTGTTCCTTGGGCTGGATCCCGGCCAGGATATCAGCCTTGTCCTCGTCAAGCACGAGCAGGGCGCCATCGATTGCGATACCCTCTTCCTGGTTGAAGGTGACGGGAGCGAAGGTGGTCTCCACAGTGTATTCAATACGTCTCGCCCCGGCAGGAACAAGCGATAAGCCATCGGAGAAGACGGTATCCGGCTCGCCCAGGTAAGGAGAGCCGCTGCGCATCGGGGCGAAAGGCGGGCGTTTGCCCAGGTGGGGCCGTAGTAATGGGAAGGCGGGACGCCCGTTCACGGGATTGAATTTTATCTCCAGCCTCTCCCCCGGGGCAGGCGAGGTATAGTTCGGCCATTCACTGATTGTTTCCGGCTCGGAGAGATAGAGCGGGCCTTGTTCGGTATCGGCGGCCGTCCAGTCCCATACCGAGGCATCGTAATCCAGCGGTACGCCCTGCGGCGGCAGGAAATTCCTCATCCATTCGGTAATATTGATGCTGGTGGCGCTGGTTGCCCCTGTGGTCAGAGTCTTGCCGTTTAGCATCGTCCGGCCCAGCAGGGCGATCGAGTTCACCGCTGCCGGCGTTTGTCCGGCACGGTCCGGAAGCTCAGCCAGCGCCGGGTTGCCGAAGAGTCCGTTATCCGAAGTCTGGAGGGTATCAAAGACGCGCCAGAAGCTCCACATCCCGGCGATGTAGTGGTGGGGGTAGTGGCAGTGGAAAAGAAACTCGCCGGCCCCTCCCTGAAGACCACCGGCCGCGCCTTCGGTGGCGATGGTGTAGGTCTCGCCCGGGCCGACTCCCTGCGAGTCCAGCCGCGTGGAGAGAGATTGAGTCATCGGCGTCTTGCTGAATGGTAATCCCCACTGGTCCGGTTCAAGGAAGGGGTCGAAGCGCCAGCGGATGGAGCCGCCATGGAGGTGCTCCTGATGGAAGCGCTCCGAACCGGCGTGGACGATGCGGCGCTTGGTCGGATCACCCACATACCCACGGGGCATCGGGGTGGGCGGGTCTCCGTTTGCGTAAGAGCCGTAGTCCTGGGACTCATCGGGGTGTTCCCGTACCGTCTCGGCCACCTCCTCCCGGCGGAAAAATGGCTCGGAGCGGTAGTTGATGAGCCGCGTGCCCGGCCGGTAGTTGGTAGCGCCATCCATTGTCACGTTCTGGGGGATCTGACCGCCATTCCTGTCACTGAGATTGAAGGTTTCATCGCCAAACTCGTGGTATATGATGGTATCTTCGCGGAAGTCCTTACCTACGGGATCGACGATCATTGCGTCCCAGCCGCTTTTCTGGGGCTGGCCGGTGATTGGATTCAGGTAGGTGGAACCTCTCGGCTCGATATTGAGCACGCCGAAAAGACCGTTCACCTGCTGCGTGCGCGGGTCGCCCATGCTGTTAAAGATGTAGGCGCCTTCGTAGTTTGTCTCGTCCGGAATCTTTATCGTGTAGGTAGTGCTCTCAAAGCGGCCAACGGTGGTATCCGGATTGAGGCCCACGTTTGACCCGGCTGAAGTCCTGATATCCACCGGCAATCCCTGGATGTGAAAACTTGCCCGCTCGCTGGAGCTATTCAGCCGGTTGGTGAAATTGACTATTACCGTATCCCCGACGTTTGCCCGGATAACGAGCGGCTGGATGGGATCATCCCTCAAGCCGACGTTTACCCGGTCAAAATCGGTAAGAGGTAATGCTTCCCGGGCGCGCACCGCGGGAATATTCTCATCCAGGACAAACATCTTGCCCAGGGGGTTGTTATCGCCATGACGGTTGACCATGATGACAACGTCAATGGCTGAAACATCGAAAATCTTCGTTTCGCCCTGGGCTTGAGTGGCGGGTGAGCTATTGATAACCGGAAGCAGGCTGGCCAGCAGCAGCGCCGTCAGGCCGAAGTAACGGACTTTTCTGAGTAAGAATGAAAGATGTTTTTTCAAGAAGAACCCCCTTTTACCAGTATGGTTAATTCCAGTATGATACTTTCGTCTCAAGAGACTAATAGGTATATCTACTTATTTGAGGTTCGAATGTTTACGTAAGACTCACAATGACAGGGAAAGCTTTACGAACGGGTGAACCTTTACGTAAGCTTTTTCAAGGATGCTCTTGAATTATGAGCTTCGGCGAAACGCGCTTCCCAGGGAAGTTTCAGCGTTTTCCATTGTCATTCCCGCTCCCGTAACAAGTATGGGACAAGTTTTGCGGGAATGACAATTTTGCGGAAGACTACTCCTAGTAAGGCTTGACAGTGCCTTTAGATTAGGATATAGTAATAGAGCACATTAGCATCTATAAAATAAAGTCTCAGCGAGTAGAAGGAGGTCTATGGTGACAGGTTATTTCTGAGGAACATTCCCGATTCAAGTGAGAAGTTAGTCATTTATCTTTGAAAGGAGATTACATCTAAGTGCGGAAACTGTTTAGCGGTCTGGTTACCATGGTAATAATATCATCCTTTATCTTGGGCGCTTGCGCCCCGGCGGCCCAGCCTGCTCCCGCTGCGCCTGCCCCGGCTCAGACTCTGACAATTTACTCGGGGCGCGCTGAATCACTGGTAAAACCGATAATTGAGCAATTCGGCAATGTAGCCGGAGTCAAGGTGCAGGTCCGCTATGGCGGCACCGCTGAAATGGCGGCAGCCATCCTGGAGGAGGGCAAGAACAGCCCGGCGGATGTCTTTTTCGCCCAGGACCCCGGTGGACTTGGTGCCGTTGACTCACTCCTGATGCCCCTACCGGACACCATCCTTAGTCTGGTTCCGGCCAGGTTTCGCTCGCCAAAAGGAACATGGGTAGGCATCTCGGGACGGGCCAGGGTCGTGGTCTATAACAGCCAGAAGCTTGCGGAGAACGACCTTCCCGATGACATCTGGGACTTTACCGACCCCAAGTGGAAGAACCGCATGGGATGGGCGCCAACCAATGCCTCTTTCCAGGCGATGGTCACCGCGATGCGGGTACTCTGGGGCGAGGAAAAGACCGAGCAATGGCTGAAGGGAATGCAGTCCAATAATCCGAAGGTATACCCCAACAATACCGCCCAGGTAAACGCCGCGGGCGCCGGTGAAATTGACGTTGGTTTTCCCAACCACTACTATCTCTACGGCATCATGCAGGAAAAGGGAGAGTCCTTCCCGGCGCGGAACTATTACATGAGGGGTGGCGGACCCGGCTCCGTTGTCCTGGTTGCCGGCACCGGAATTCTCGAGACGTCTAAGAACAAAGAAGCCGCGCAGCGGTTTATGGAGTTCATGCTGTCTCCGGTGGCGCAGCAGTACTTCGCTTCCCAGACCTTTGAATATCCGGTTATTGCGGGGGTAAAGACTCACCGGCTGTTGAAGCCGCTCGCAGAAGTCAAGAGCCCGGATGTTGACATGCCGCAGATGGCGGATGTCAAAGGCACTGTTAATTTACTGAGGAAAGTTGGTATAATTCCTTAGCTTAGTAGAAGTTAACAGTTAATGGGAATTGATATTGCCACGAGGCTGAAAGAAATAAAGATGGTGGGTGGCCCGGGGAGAAACTTCCCCTGGCCGCCCACCATCATCTGGTTGCCGGCAGTGGCCGTCTTGCTGCTGGTTTTGCTGCCGCTGGCTTATCTGGCGCTGCGCACCATGGGAGCCGGCAGTGACCTCTGGGGTCTCTTGTTCCGGCCCCGGATATTTCAAATTCTAGTCAGAACGGTGCTTTTGGTCGTAGCGGTGAGCGGGGTGTCCCTGGCGGTGTCTCTTCCTCTTGCCTGGCTCACCACCCGTACTGACCTCCCCTTGCGCCGGGTGTGGGCGGTCCTGACCGCGCTGCCACTGGTTATGCCAAGCTATGTCGCCGGTTTTGTCGTCATCGCCGCCTTCGGGCCGAGGGGAATGTTGCAGCAGCTACTTGCCGGGACCTTCGGACTGGAGAGATTGCCGGAGATTTATGGCTTCCCTGGTGCGTTGCTGGCTATAGCCATGATAAGTTATCCCTACACTTTGCTGACGTTGCAGGCATCAATCCGGGGGTTGGACTATTCGTTGGAAGAAGCTTCACTCTCCCTGGGGAACAATGGCTGGAAGACCTTTCGCCGCGTAGTATTGCCGCAACTACGCCCGGCCATCGCCACGAGCACTTTGCTGGTGGCTCTTTACGCGTTGAAGGACTTCGGGGCTGTATCACTGATGCGCTACGAGACCTTCACCTGGGCGATTTATATCCAGTATCAGACCTCCTTCGACCGGGTGCTGGCAGCGGGTCTATCCACCGTCCTGGTTATTGTGGCAATTATCATCCTCTTCATCGAGGCTTATACCCGGGGGACGGCAAAGTACCATCGCGTTACAGTGGGCATCGCGCGCCAGCCGGTTTACCGGAGGCTGGGAGCCTGGCGCTGGCCGTCCCTGGTTTTCTGTTCCCTGGTAGTACTGCTCACCACCGTGCTGCCCATTTCGGTCCTTCTTTACTGGCTGATTCGCGCAATGGTGGTGGGCGAGAGGTTTGATATCGCCTGGTCTCCGGCCCTGAATTCAGGGTATGTTTCGCTGCTGGCGGCTCTTGTGACTGTGGTTGCTGCCCTGCCGGTGGCCATCCTGGCAGTGCGTTTTCCCGGCCGCATGAGCAGCTTTTTGGAGAGAACAACCTATATTGGTTTTGCTCTTCCGGGCATCGTTATTGCCCTGGCGCTGGTGTTTTTCGGAGCAAACTACGCGATCGTCTTCTATCAGACCCTGGTCTTCCTTGTCCTGGCTTACATGATACTGTTCCTGCCGGAGGCAGTGGGAGCGCTGCGCTCATCACTGCTGCAAATCAACCCGCGCTTAGAGGAAGCGGCACGCACCATGGGCCGTACGCCCTGGCAAACTTTACGCTCAATTACCATACCGCTGATGCGTTCTGGAATTCTGGTCGGCGCGGCACTGGTCTTCTTAACGACAATGAAGGAATTACCGGCGACGTTACTTCTCAGCCCTATCGGCTTCAGGACTCTGGCTGCGTCTATATGGTCGTACACATCGGAAGGCTTTTTCGCCAGGGCGGCGGTCCCTGCTCTGCTTCTGATGCTGCTTTCTTCAGTCCCGATGGCTTTCATGGTTATCCGGGAGCGGAGGGGGAAGATTGAATAGGTTGGCGGTGCGGTGCACCGAAATTAACAAGAAATTCGGTGATTCCAGTGCGCTGCAGGATATGAGCCTGGAGTTGGAAGAGGGGAAATTCCTGGCGCTGCTGGGACCCAGCGGCTGCGGCAAGACTACGCTGCTGCGCCTTATTGCCGGTCTGGAAAGGCCGGACAGCGGCACAATTGAGGTGGGAGAGCGGATTGTGGCCGGGAAGGAAGTGTTCGTGCCGCCGGAGAAGCGGCGGGTGGGTCTTGTTTTCCAGGACTACGCCCTTTTTCCTCATATGGACGTGGGCGCTAATGTGGCCTTCGGGGTGCGGAGGGATTCGAACCGCCCGAGGCGGGTGGAAGAGGTGCTTTCCCTGGTCGGTCTCAGGGGGCTGGAACATCGAATGCCGCACCAGCTTTCCGGCGGACAGCAGCAAAGGGTGGCTCTGGCTAGGGCGCTGGCGCCGCGGCCCACGGTACTGTTGCTGGATGAGCCGTTTTCCAATCTGGATGCTGACCTGCGGGTCCGGGTGAGGGTAGAAGTGAGGGATGTGCTTGCCTGTGCCGGCGTCACCGTTGTCTTTGTCACCCATGACCAGGAGGAGGCGCTTTTTATGGGTGACCTCGTCGGAGTGATGAATGCGGGCCGGCTGGAGCAAATTGACTCTCCAGAGGGCATTTTCCACCGTCCGGCGACGCCGTTCGTAGCCCAGTTCATCGGAACGGCTGATTTCCTCACCGGCCAGGTTGAGGACAGAACGATCATTTCGGAGGTAGGCCATATACCGCTCCAGCAAGAATTGCCGGCCGGCCAGATCGTGAAAATAATGGTCCGCCCCGATTTTATTGATATAGAGCCGGCGGAAACGGGAAGGGGTATTGTTACCGGCCGTATTTTTCAGGGCATCCACTACCTTTATAGCATCAGATTGCCTTCCGGCGCGGTGATACGGAGCCTTCAGCATCACAACCGCGAGTATCCACCGGGACTGAGGGTTGCCCTCAGGATGAATCCCGGCCACCGCATCACATACTTTGTTGATGAGCGGAGCGCCGGCGGCTACGTCATTGGTAGCGGGCAGGCCGTCAGCGAGGTTTGTGATGAAGGTGAATCCAGGGGCGACGAACACTAGGGTGATTTGTGATTCGAAATCCCTTTTAATCTCCCCTTCGGCAGGCTCATCCCGTTAAATCGGGATTTACCCGAGGGAGAAAGGCGAATGGATTCACTTCTCTTCGGCCATGATATTCCGATAGCTCTTTAGCTGCTGGAAATCGATTAGCCCGCTCTCCGCGATGTTCTCAACCTCGATCCCGGTTTCAACTACGGCAGCCATCGGGTTAAGTCCTCCCAGTAGCACCATCCCCACCCTGTTCAGCCCAACAGCGATCTGGCATATCGGCTCGCTGGTATTGCCCAGGGCATAAACCCCGCCGATACCCGCTTCTTTCATCTGTTCCAGTTTCTCTTCAACCGCAGCCCGCGCCGGAGCGGGTATTTCGCGGAAGTTGGCCAGTATTTTGCCGTTGCCGGTCCGGGACGCTTCAGTGACGCTTGTCATCCGGGCGCGGATATACTGCTCCGAAGGGTCGAGAGACGTTCCATTATAGTTGATTATGGCGACAAAACGCTTTGGCTTTCCGGCCTGCACCTCAAGGACGCCGCCAAACTTTGACTCAATGGGGATTCCCGCCTTCAGCAGGACTCCGTTTATGGCAACGCTACAGACCGTTGCAATGCCGATCTTGCCCGGTGGAATTACCACTGCGCCAAGCTTTTCTCCTTCGGCGGCGATGGCAATGCGGTCGCTGATGCAGATTCCGGCCCGGAAGATTTCTCGCATGGCTGACAGCGCTTCTTCCAGGCTAGCGCTGTCAATGATAGAAGTGTTAATAGGCAGGTAGCCGGTCCTTTTTGCCGGGTCGAAGGTGGTGCGAAAGGCAAGAAGCTCGAGCTTCTCCAGGATGAAACCTACCTGCTGCGGGGCAAGCGCCATTCTGAGCTCTTCCAGACCGTGCGGGGTAAGCATCCGGCCGTCACGCCCGGAAGGCTGGGTAAAGCCCCGTTCATCCGTTATCCTCAGATGGTATCTTACCGCCCGCTCGCTGAGGAAGACCCCATGGCGTTCCAGTTCCCGGGCAATCGTCGTCGAACCCAGTGGTTCGGAAGATTCACTGAGCACCTTGAGGATGGTGATTATCTTTCTTTCAGCTTCGGAGCCGGTGCTTTGTACCATCTGAGTCCTTTATTCAAAGAGAATCCACGCAGACTCTTACAGACCTGGTGCTGGTCGTATTACCCCGGCGAGCAAATACGAAATCCGAATATCGAAATCCAACACAAATTCGAAAGTCCGAAATAACAATAACCAAAAGTTCTCTGTTTTCGTATTTTGATATTGTTTCGAGTTTCGTACTTCGTGATTCGGATTTAAGGACTAAAGTATTGGCAGATACCTCTTGAGCTCGTAATCGGTCACCTGGGTGCGGTAAAGGTCCCATTCAATCTTTTTGTTCTTGATGAAGGCGTTAAAGACGTGCTCACCCAAAGCCCTCCTGACCACCTGACTGTTCTCCGTAAGCTGGATAGCTTCCGAAAGGCTGGCGGGAAGGGTGCCAATTCCGCGCTTCTTCCTTTCCTCTTCACTCATTTCGTACACATTCTCCTCGACTGGCCCGGGAACCTCGTATTCCTTCTCAATGCCTTCTAGCCCGGCCGCAAGCATTACCGAGAAGACGAGGTATGGATTACAGGCAGGGTCGGGGGAGCGGTATTCAATACGGGTTGCCTCTTCCCGTCCCGGCTTATACTCAGGAACGCGGATGAGGTCAGCCCGATTCCGCCGCGCCCAGGAAAGATAGACCGGCGCCTCGTAACCTGGCACCAACCGCTTGTAAGAGTTGACCCACTGGCTGGTGATGGCAGTAATCTCTGGAGCGTGCCTCAATAGCCCGGCAATGTAATGTTTGGCAGTTTTCGAGAGAAAATACTTGTCTGCAGGATCAAAAAAGGCGTTGGTTTTGCCCTTGAACAGGGACTGGTGAACGTGCATGCCGCTGCCGTTCATACCGAAAACTGGCTTGGGCATAAAGGTGGCATAGACGCCGTGTTTCATGGCAACTTGCTTTACCACCAGACGATAGGTCATGACGTTGTCCGCCATGGTCAGCGCATCGGTATACCGCATATCAATCTCATGCTGGCTTTCCGCCACCTCGTGGTGAGAATATTCGACGTCTATGCCCATCTCATCCAGCGTCAAAACCGTTTCCCGCCTGAGGTCAGTGGCCATATCCAGTGGCGTCATATCGAAATAGCCTCCAACATCCAGCGGTACGGTGCTATTGGAATCCTTGAAATAGAAGTATTCCAATTCCGGCCCCACGTAAAACGTATAGCCCTGGTCAGCGGCGCGTTTCAAATTCCGTTTCAGCACAAAGCGGGGGTCGCCCTCAAAAGGCTCACCGCCTGGCCTGAGGATATCACAGAACATTCTCGCCACCGTGTGCTCCTCTCGCGGCCTCCAAGGGAGCATCTGAAAGGTTTCAGGGTCGGGCAGCGCCAGCATATCGCTTTCGTCAATGCGGGCAAATCCCTCAATGGATGAGCCGTCAAAACCCATCCCCTCTTCCAATGCCCTCTGTAATTCCTCGACGGTTATGGCGAAGCTTTTCAGCATGCCAAGGATATCGCTGAACCACAGACGGATGAACTTGACATCGTGCTCTTTGGCTACCTTGAGAACGTATTCGCTGGCTTCATTTCTGCTCCTATCCTGTGCAGCCATCGGTACCCTCCTTGATCTTCAGTATGCTCTTGAAACGATTATACCACAGAGGGTGCCCTCACAATAACGGGGCAGGGGCCGCTCTTGATAAATCGCCCATCACAGAGTATAGTTAATTTCTGGTCGCATGAAGGAACAGAATGAGCAATCAGCCTGAAGCCAGCCTGCGTGAAAGCCTCGCCCGCCTGGAAAGAGCCCCGTTATCTTCCGTCCTGGCAAAGCTGGGGAACTTCCTTGGCCGGGGCGGCATCCAGGCCTACATTGTGGGGGGGCTAGTGCGGGATATCCTCCTGGGGCAGGAAACGGCGGACATTGACCTGACCGTCGCCGGGGACGCCCTGGATGCCGCCCGCAGAGCCGCCGCCGCGCTCGGTGGAAGCTACGTGCTCCTTGACGATCAAAACCGGATCGCGCGGGTAGTGCTCCCGGACCAGAGCGCTCCATCGGTGCGGAAACAATGGGAGGTGGATTTCTCCACCCTTGAAGACAGCATTGATGATGATCTGGCGCGGCGGGATTTCACCATCAATGCCATGGCTATTGACCTCGCCGGGTTTCTGCGGGGACCGGACTTCACCCGGCTCATTGATCCGATGGGCGGCTGGCACGATCTCCACCACGGCCGGCTCCGCGCCGTTTCGGAAACTATTTTTGTGGCTGATGCCGCCCGCTTGCTCCGGGCAGTGCGTCTCTCCGCCGAGCTTGGCTTTACCATTGACGAAACAACTGAGACCTTGATCCAGGGGGATGCCCGTCTTATCGCTGGAATCGCCGGTGAGCGGGTCAGAGACGAGTTGCTCGGCATGCTGGCAACCTCCCGGGCAGGGCAATCCCTGTTTCTGCTGGACAGGCTGGACCTGCTGCCTGCCATTTTCCCCGAACTGGATGCCGCCCGGGGCGTGGAGCAGCCGATCGAGCATTTCTGGGACGTGTTTGAGCACTCACTCCGGACGGTCATGGCTCTCGACTTTCTCTTGAGGCAGGGCACGTGGGACTACGAAGGCGAGGCGGTTTTGTCCGTTGTGCCATGGTCTGAAACCCTGGCACGGCATTTCACAGGGGAAGTCAGCGGCGGAGGCAGCCGGAGGGCGATTGTCAAGCTCGCTGCCCTTTTCCATGATATTGGCAAGCCGCAGACGAAGACGACCGAGCCCGGAGGCCGGGCGCGCTTCCTGGGACACGCTCAAACGGGCGCGGCTATCGCCACAGCTATACTTCAAAGGCTGCGGTTCAGCGGCAAGGAAATAAAGCTGGTCGAGACTGAAATCTTACACCACCTGCGCCCCACCCAGATGACCCAGCCTGATTCCACCGCGCCCACCCGCCGGGCGATGTACCGCTATTTTCGGGATACCGGGGACGCCGGAATCGATATCCTTTTCCTGAGTCTCGCCGATCACCTGGCGACACGCGGCCCGAACATCAACCTTACCTATTGGCGGGAGCATGCGCAGGTGGTAGAATATGTTCTCAGCCAGCAGTTTACACAGAAAGACATTGTTTCGCCATCCCGGCTCCTGGACGGGCACGACCTGATTAGTATATTCGCCTTGAGTCCGGGTCCGAAAATAGGAGAGCTGCTGGAGGCAGTCCGGGAAGCCCAGGCTGCCGGAGAACTGACCACCAGGGAAGAGGCTGTGGAATATATCAGGCAATTATTGACCTCAGCCCAATAATACCGTGTTAATGCAAGAGGAATTAAATCCGAATATCGAAATTCGAGACAAGTCCGGATGACCAAAACCAGAATTTTTGAAACGATTCAGCGCAAAGAACCCGGTAAATTGCCACGCATATTTCCGGAGAATTATGGTTTAGAATTTGTTTCGTGTTGCGGATTTCGTTCCCCGTTTTCGCGGGGACGAGGCTTCGGATATGTTTCCGCACCGTTCCGAATAAGATTTCAAATTAACTAGTGCTTAGTTTCAGAAATAGGCATACAAATAATTCCGTTCGCCCTGAGCCTGTCGAAGGGCGCGCATTAGATGGCTTAATTATACAAGTAAATACTAGAGGGAGAAATGGCAAGAAGAAACGGGCTGGTTTTTCTTATAGTGGCGCTCATCTTTCTGCTGGCGCTGACGGTAGTCTTCCCCATCGATAAAGGGGTACTGGGGGGAAAGGGGGTGCGCCTGGGTCTTGACCTCCAGGGCGGTCTATACGTCCTCTACCAGGCTGACCTTTCTTCCGTGACGCCGGGAACGGAAAGGGAAGTGCTCCAGGGAGTCATCGAGGTCCTCTCGAACAGGGTCAATCCACTCGGCGTCACTGAGCCAGTGATCCAGAGGCAGGGCAACGACAGGATTATGGTCGCCCTGCCCGGCACCACCGTCACCGACAAGGAAAAGGAAAGCCTTTCGCGGGTGGCGCTGCTCGAATTTGGAGAGCTGATAACGGACAACGTGACGCCGGCAAAATGGGAGAATATCCGCGGGAGATGGAAGCCGGCTACCGGGGTGATTGAAGGTGAAGGGAGGGAGTTGACCAGCCGTTATTTCAGGGAAAATACCTTCGTTGACCGGGATGAGTTTGGCAGAATAGAACTACGCTTTGAATGGGATAGCGAAGGGAGCAAACTCTCGGAGCAGATTACCAGCCGCCTGCTCAATCAGCCCCTGGGTATTTTCGAGGGGGATGCTGCGCTTGAGGGAGAGGACGGACGTCCCATCGCTCCGACCGTCCAAGCAGTAATCACGAGCAGGGGCGTAATCAACGGCCTGTCTCTGACAGAGGCTACCCGCCTCATGCGGCAGCTTAACGCCGGACGCTTGCCGGTAAATCTTGAGATTATCAAGGACCAGACGGTTTCACCTTTCCTGGGCAGTGACTTTGTTGACCGGAGCGTCAAGGCCGGGTTGATCGGGGTTGCCGCGGTGATGCTATTCATGATCGCATACTACCGCATTCCCGGCTTCCTGGGAGTCCTGGCACTCGCTTTTTATGCCATGCTCAACCTCGCGTTGTACAAAGTTATTCCGGTAACGCTTACCCTGGCCGGGCTGGCCGGCTTTATCGTATCTTTTGGTATGGCGGTGGATGCCAACATACTTATCTTCGAGAGAATGAAGGAGGAGCTCATTGCTGGACGGACGCTCGGGGGAGCTATTGAGGCTGGCTTTCGCCGTGCCTGGACGGCAATCTGGGACAGTAATCTGACCACTTTCATCGCCTGCGCCATTTTGTACATGCTGGGGCGCGCATTCAGCCCGGCGGTACAGGGCTTTGCCCTGACTCTGTTCATCGGTGTTGCGGTGAGTATGCTTACGGCGGCCATCGTTACGCGGACGCTGTTGCGGCTTCTCGTCGGCACGGCGCCGGCACAAAACTTGAGGCTATTCAGCCCTCATATGGGGGGAAAATAACCATGAATATTGTCGGCAAGAGATATTGGTTCTTTCTGATATCCGGAATCTCTCTCCTCGCGGGGATTATCTCGCTGGCGGTTTTTGGACTCCGGCCGGGAGTCGAATTCACCAGCGGTTCTCTGCTAACCGTTGGCTTTGAGCAAGAGGTGAGTCAGGATGACCTGAAAAGAGAACTGGCCAGCCTTGGTTATACAAGCGCCCTGGTCCAGAGGACCGGAGAGGATGATTTCCTGGTCCAACTGCCGGAACTGGACACTCAGGCTAAGAACAGTCTCCTGGAGGGGCTGGAAGCAAGGTTTGGCGCCCCCAGGGTAGGGGAGTTCGATACTATTTCCGCAGTCGTTGCTGCTGAGACAACGCGCTATGCGACCATCGCTATCCTTGCCGCTGCTGCCGGGATCTTGCTTTACCTCACCTGGGCTTTCCGCCGCATGCCACACCCGGTCCGCTACGGAACTTGCGCTGTGATTGCCCTGCTGCATGATATAGTGCTGGTGGTAGGGCTTTTCGCGCTCTTCGGCAGATTTCTGGGCTGGGAGATTAACCTGATGTTTGTGACCGGCATCCTGGCAATACTGGGCTACAGCGTAAATAACATCGTAATCATCTTCGACCGGATACGTGAAAACGTGCTCCAGGGCAGGGGTGACTTTGAAACAACGGTAAACGGCAGCATCGTGCAAACGCTGGGACGTTCCCTGAATACAAATTTGACGACAACTCTTCCGGTGATCGCCCTTCTTCTGATCGTTGGCGCTTCCATCCAGAACCTTCTGGTGGTACTATTCGCCGGAATAATCATCGGCACTTACGATTCCATCTGCGTGGCTCCTTCTCTTCTGGTGGTCTGGCAGAAAGGCGAATGGGGACGTTTCATCGGGAGGAAAACGCCGGCAACGGTGAAATAGTTTTTTCCCGCTGTCCGTGCCTTGATTTAATTCAGGGGCAGGTGTATAATCGCGCTACAATGGAGGTAAATAAATGTACGAAAAGATAGTGGTCCCTCTTGATGGCTCTGAGCTATCCGAACTAGCCCTGCCCTATGCGGAGGAGCTGGCTGCCAGGTTGGGGGCGACTGTCAGTTTGATTTATGTCAGCGAAACTGTAGACGGCCAGTATGAGCACATGCGCCAGTTCTACCTTGAAAAAGTTGCAGATACCTTTAAGCACGAGGCCAGCAGGTACATTCCGGCCGGGGAAGAAAGACCAGTCAAAGTTAGCTTCACCGTTCTCGTTGGGAATCCGGCTGAGGAAATAGTGCGCTTTGCAGACAGAGAGGGGGCAGGCCTGATTGTTATGGCAACCCATGGGCGCTCCGGACCCGGGCGGTGGGCGCTCGGCAGTGTAGCTGATAAGGTGGTGAGGGCGGCTTCTCAGCCAGTAGCACTGATTCGAGCCAAAGGCGCCCGCCCGGACATTCGGCAGAGGAGCATTTTGAACCGCGTCCTTATTCCTCTCGATGGTTCTACAGAAAGCGAATCGGCAATTCCCTGCATCGCCGAATTCATTGCCAGGCTCAAGGTGGAAGTTGTTCTCCTGGAGGTGCTGTCTACCGGCTATCAGACGCTTACCGCGGAAGGTTATCAATACGTGGTCTTTCCGGAGAATCAGATTGAGTCAGACCGCGCGCATGCCAAGGCCTATCTCGATAAGATTGCCAGGCGCCTGGAGCGTCCCGAGATGACAGTCAGCTCAGAGGTAAAGCTCGGCAACGCCGCCGATGAAATAGTCAGCTTTGCCGGAGAAATGAAGGCCGACATGATCGCGATGGCGACGCACGGGAGGTCAGGCATTGGCCGCTGGGTCCTCGGCAGCGTGGCTGAGCGGGTGGTACGTTCCGGGACTGTGCCTACGCTTCTCGTCAGAGTCCCGGGCGCCTGTGCAGTTGAAGAGTAGGAGACTGCCGAGTGGAGCGTCTTCCGTCGTTGCCGGTTTGTTGGCGGATGGTTTCTAACAGGTGGGCGTATGATAAAGGCAGGTTATATCAAACAATGCTTTCTGCTGCCTGTCGTTCTTCTAATCGCCCTGCTGTCTCAGCCGGCTTTCGCTCAGGAAAGAATAGACCTGACCCTGACAGTGTTCCCGCGCGATCTCAATAAAGAGGTCAAGGCGGGACAGGAAAATCGGCTATTTGTCGAGGTCAGAAATACCGGCACCGAAGAGCTTACGCGCCTGAGATTTGCCTCGACCAGGCCGGCTGGCTGGGTTGTTGAGTTCAGACCGGCCGAGATTGAGCGCCTGGCCGCCGGTGATGTTCAAACGGTTGACATCTTTATCACACCGGAGCGCAATGCCTCTCAGCGCGGTTTCTCCATAACTATCATTGCAGAGGCAAACGAGGTCCGTAGAGTAACCGATGTTTTCCTGACGGTGACGTCCCCATCGTTGGATTTTGTTCTGACGGTCACTCCACGGAGTTTTAACAACGAGGTTAGAGCCGGCCGGGAAAACCGGCTATTTGTCGAGGTCAGAAATACCGGCACTGATGAGCTTAAGGGCATCAAGTTTTCCTCGGATGAGCCAAGGGGCTGGAGCGTTGAGTTCAGGCCGGGGGAAATCGAGCGGCTGGAAGCCGGCAGACTTCAGACGATTGACATTATCGTCACTCCAGAAGCCAAAACCACCCGGGGAAGCCACGTAGTCACCGTCATCGCCGAGGCGAACGAGATCAAGAGAGTGACCAATATCTTCTTGACCGTCAAATCGTCATCTTTCTGGCCCTTGCTTGGAGGCATTATCGGAGTCATCGCGGTGGCGGTGTTCATCTTCATATTTATGCGCCTGGGTAGGCAGCAATAGAACGCAAAGGGAGGACCAATGATTGAACGAGTTCACGAGCACCTCTTAAGCGAGCTACAGGCAAATACCCGTACCGATACCATTTTCATCCTGACGGCGATTATCCTGAACCTGATTACGCTGGCGATTAACTCCGCCGTTTCGCAGGGTGGGGATGGATTTACCCAGACTATCGTGATGTTTACCTTTGTCGCCCTTCTGATAGTCGTCAATATCGTGGCAGAGATGGGACTAATCAGGGGAAGGCAAACGAGGGCAAAGCTGTTGAATGGTCTCATGAAAATGTACAAAGACCAGGGCGTGGAAGGTTACTATGACCCATCACTTCTCGGCGACTACAGGACGAGATATAACCTCTTCATGTTCGCCGTCCTCTTTACCGGTTTGATCGCCCTCATCATACCCTTCATTATCAGGTAAGCCATTTTTCGCCATCTGGCAATTATACTTTCGGCTCATGAACCTGATACCTTTGTGTTTGACACTGTAGACAAGAGTATGTAGAATTATATTTGTCTGGCTGGACTACTGGCAATGGCATTGTGACAAAAAGCAAGTGCAGCCCGTAACTGCCCCGGCGAAGGCCAGCCGGGAGGGAAAGCTGATATGCAACATTACAGCGCGGACGAAGAGCGGACAACGAGGGTTGAGCCATCACCGGAAAATATCATAGATAATTCCCCCATCGGGCTCTATATCGTCCAGGATGGAAAATTCCAGATGGTCAACCTCCAGTTTCAGAAAGAAACGGGCCATACTGAGACTGAACTGCTGGGCATGGAATCGCTGAGGCTGGTCCACCCCGAGGATAGGGAGGCCGTCCGCGTGAACGCTATCCTGATGCTCAAGGGCCACCGCACCTCACCCTACGAGTACCGCGTGCTGAAAAAGGACGACGAAATAATCCACATCCTGGAGACGGTGACCTCAATCGAATACCGGGGGAAACGGGCAGCCTTCGGCAATTTCATGAACATTACCGAACGCAAACTTGCTGAGGAAAAGGCGCAGCGCCTAGGCCAGACCCTGAGGTTACTCGGACAGATAGGCCAACTCGTGTTGGAGAACGATGAAGAGGAGGAATTGCTGCGTAAGGCTTGCGTCCTCATCATCGCAAGCCAGAACTATAAACTGGTGTGGATCGGCTTTATCCGTGAGGGTTCCCCTGAAGTCACGCCAGTGGCCCACGCCGGGTTTGATGAGACCTTCCTGTCTTCTCTCAGGCGCGGGGTGGACAATCCCGAATATGGGAGCGGCCCTGCGGATATGGCCGTCAAGATGGGGCGCCCCTTCGTCATACGGGATGTCGCCAATGACCCATGGTACCGGCCGTGGCGTGAAGAGGCGCTCGTGACGGGCTACCGGTCGGCGGCGGCGCTGCCGCTGAAGGTCGGCGACGAAATGCTCGGTGCGCTAACCGTCTGCTCAAGATATGCGGACGCATTTGACGCTGAGGAACTGGCGCTCCTCAGCGAGATAGCCGGGAACATTTCCCTCGGCATCCAGAGAATACGCCAAGCTGAGCAATATCGGCGGGCAAATGAGGCGCTACGGCAATCAGAGGAAATCCTCAGACTAATGTTTGAGTCTTTGGCTGACGGGGTGACCGTCGTTGACCTGGAAGGCAGGATAGTGCGAGTGAACGAAGCCAAAGTGCGCATGCATGGCTGTGACAGCAAAGAGGAGTTAATCGGAAAACGGTTGGAAGAGCTTGTCGTGGAGAAAGACCTCAGCAAATTGCATGAGAACCGAACCAAAGTTCTTAACGGGACGCCGTTGCAGCACGTGGAGTACACTTTCCGGCGTAAGGATGGGCGGGAGTTTTCGGGCGAGGCAAGCACCGCAATCATCCGCAATGCCGCCGGACAACCGATCGGCTTCATCTGGGTGAGCCGGGACATCACTGAGTTCAAGAAGCTGGAAGAGCGGCTCCTGGTGGCTGACCGCCTTGCCTCGGTCGGTGAGCTGGCATCAGGCATCGCCCATGAAATCAATAATCCCCTGACCAGTATTCTTGGCTTCGCCGAGCTCCTTTTCAGCCGGCAGGACCTGCCGGAGGATGCCATACCTGACCTGGAAATCATACGGCGAGAGTCCCACAGGGCGGCAACGACCGTCCGGAATCTTCTGGCCTTTGCCAGGGGACAGACAACGGCAAAAGCGCCCCTCGATGTAAACACCGCAATCCAGAACGTGCTCTCTCTGCGCGCCTACCAGCACCGCGCGAACAATATCCAGGTTGTCACCCATCTGGCAGACAACCTGCCTCCGGTCACCGCCGATAGTTTCCAATTCCAGCAGACACTCATAAACATTATCATCAACGCAGAATACTTCATGGTCGAGGCGCATGGAAAAGGCACCCTGACAATTACCGCTGAGATGGACGATAAGGCTGTCCGGGTCAGCATTGCCGATGATGGCCCGGGCATCGCCAAAAAGGACCTGGGCCGCATCTTCGATCCCTTTTTCACAACGAAAGCCGTGGGCAAAGGTACCGGGCTGGGACTGAGCCTCTGCCACGGCATAATCGCCGAGCATGGCGGCCAGCTTTATTGCGAGAGCGAGCCAGGTCAGGGAGCTCTTTTCACAATCAAGCTGCCCCCCTGCCTCAAAGATTGGAGTATAGAACATGGAAACCATAAGGTCTGATCCAAAAAGGATACTGGTCATCGAAGATGAACCGGCCATAGCAGAAGTCTGTGCCAGGACCCTGACAGCGGAGGGATTTGAGGTGGACATCGCGGCTAATGGCAGAGTGGCCCAGCAGGTAGCTTCATCCAAACCGTATCTGCTTTTGCTCGCTGACATCCGGACTCCGGCGATGGACGGCAAAGAATTCTACAACTGGCTGGCGGAGAACCATCCCCCGCTCGCCAAACGGGTGCTCTTTACCTCCGGGGATATCATCGGCAAGGACACAATAGAGTTCCTGGAACAGACCGGCAGACCATTCCTGCCCAAACCATTTACCCCTGAAGAGCTGCGGAACAAGGTGAAGGAAGCCCTGGAGCGCCTGGAAGGCTAGCAGCCAGCCTCCACATTAGAGGAAGTCCGCGCGCGGTTCATCAGGCGTTCTTGACACTTGGCCAGAATACGGCTATATTGTGGCAAGATGAGCTATCCGATAGCGAAATTGAACCTGCAGCTCAGAACAACGCTGCTGGTTTTCGGAGTCTCGCTTCTCATCGCCGTTCCGGCCGCCGCTATTCTGCTTTACACCGAACAGCAAGATACCATCGCTGTCTACAACCGGGCGGCGCTGACAATGGCTAACCTGGTCTGGCTGCACTTCAAGGCAGACATGCAGAAGGCAGACCGGGATCACCTCAGCCAGGAACTCGGCGAAATCGTCACTCCATATGGAATGATCAGGGAAGCAGTGATTTTCTCTGCCAGCGGGCAGGTCTACGCTTCAAGCCATTCTTCGGGAAACACTGCCCGCGCCAGCGATAAAGCTGTTCTTCGCGCCATGGCATCAGGAGAGCCGCAGTTCGAAAATGAGAGAGCTTCCGGAGACCGCTTATCCATCGTCCTGCCTTTAATGAATGAGCCAGAATGCCGTACCTGCCATAGTCCTGAAATAAGTGCGCTCGGAGCCATCGCGGTCGGCGTTGACAAAGTGCCTCTCCAAGCCCAGCTCAACCATCAACTGCGGCTGATGCTGGTCTTCGGCGGGATCACCATAGTTGCGGTAGGCGCAGTCCTGACCTACGCTCTTCGTCGGGCAATCATCAACCCGGTTACAATGCTTACCAGCGCCTCAGAGGCGGAGCGGGAAAGACAGACCCAACTGTACCACACCGGCCGGCTGGCTTCCATCGGAGAGCTGGCGGCGGGTGTAGCCCACGAGCTTAACAACCCTTTGACCAGCATTATTGGTTTCTCCGAGCTGCTTGCGGAGAGTAAAGACCTTCCGCAGAATGTCAGGGGAGACGTGGAACTCATCAACAAAGAGGCAAAACGGACCGCGGGAATCGTGAAAAATCTCCTCACCTTTGCCCGCAGACAGCCGGCGGCAAGACAGCCCACGGATGTCAACGCGGCGATTCAAAACGTCCTTTCACTGCGCGCCTATGAGCAAAAGGTCCATAACATCGAGGTGTCCGCCCGCCTTGCCCCGGACCTGCCTCTTATTATGGATGATGGCTTCCAGCTCCAGCAGGTCTTTATGAACATAATTATCAACGCTGAGTATTTCATGATCGAGGCACATGACAAAGGCACCCTCACGGTGACCACCGAGCACGCCGGAGATAAGGTCAGGATTTCCTTCGCCGATGACGGCCCGGGGATCAGCCCGGAGCACATGTCAAAGCTGTTCAGCCCCTTTTTCACCACCAAGGAGGTGGGCAAAGGCACCGGCCTGGGCTTGAGCATCTGCCACGGCGTCGTAACTGAGCACCACGGCCGCATTTGGGCGGAGAGTGAGCCGGGTAAAGGCGCCACTTTCTTCATCGAACTGCCGGTGGGCGGATGACTTTCGGTGCCGTTGCCTCAGAAATACCGTTCAAGTCATTCTGAGCACATTCGCTTTGCTCAGTGTAAACTCCGCGAAGAATCCATAGTGTCTCCCTCTGAAAACGGGTCATTCGTCGCTTTGCTCCTCAGAATGACAGTGGGAGAATACCCCGGCAAACAAAGGAGTAATCCCTCTTACCACGCCGTCAAATCTGCCACCGTCTTTGCGTCCAGCGCCTGAATCACTTTCGTCAGCAGGTCGACAGTCTTGTCAAAGTCCTCCCTGTGGAATATGGCGTTATGGCTGTGGATGTGCCGCGTAGGCACGGAGAGCACCACCGTCGGTACTCCGCTCTTGTGCAGGTGGATGGCACTGCCATCGGTGGCGCCACCCTCCATCGCCGAAATCTGGAGCGGTATGTTGTTCTTCTGCGCTGTATCAATCACCAGATCGCGTAGTTTGAGGTTGGGGATCATTCGCGCATCGTAGGCAAGGAGGGCGGGGCCACCCCCGAGCTTGACCGGCGTATCCTCGGGCTTGATGCCGGGAACATCCCCGGCGATATCCACCTCCACGATGATGGCGACATCCGGGTTGACCATCTCGACGCTCGTCGTAGCGCCCCTGGCGCCCAGTTCCTCCTGGACGGTTGCCACGCCGAACAACATATTCGGGTGGCTTTCACCTGCCAGCCTCTGCATCGCGGCGATCGCCAGCGCGTTGCCAAGGCGGTCGTCGAGCGCCTTGCATAGGTAGGTCTTGCCGTTTGCCAGGGCGGTAAAGTCGCTTACCGGAATAACGGGATCGCCGACACGTACGCCAGCCTCGCTGACCTCTTGTTCCGATGAGGCGCCGATATCGATGTACATGTCCTTCTTCTCGAGCATCTTCTTTCTTTCCTCCTGAGACATGACATGGGGCGGCTTGGCGCCCATCACGCCGATGACATCGCCTTTGGACGTCTTGATGCGCACCCGTTGGGCGAGCAGCACATGGTCCCACCACCCGCCGAGGGGCGTAAACTTGATGAACCCCTCCTTTGAAATATGTTTCACCATGAACCCGACCTCATCCATATGCCCCGCCACCACTATCCTGGGTTCATCCGTGGCACCCCTCTTCCGGCAGATGAGGCTGCCGATCTTATCCTGCGTGATTTCGCCGAGCGGCTCAAAGTAGCGCCGGATGACATTCCGAACCTCACCTTCGTAACCCGGGACTCCGCTCGCCTCGGCAAGCTCTTTGATCAACTGGATTGTTCCATCCATAGCTTCTCCTTCCCTTTCTCCCTGGCATGAACGCACGCACCATAAGCCGTCATCGCGAGGAGCGCAGCGACGTGGCGATCTCAATAGACATCATAGAGATTGCCACGTCCTTCTGAGAAGGACTCCCAATGACAAACCAATCGTAACGCCACGTTCCTCCCATAAAATAGTCAGTCAGTGACGGTGGGATAGCCGGCTGCCTTCCAGGCCGTCATGCTGCCAAGCACGTTATACACCTTTTGGTAGCCGGCGCGCAAGAGGATGCTCGCCGCGAGGCCGGAGCGGTGTCCCGTACCGCATAGCGTCGCCACGGGTATATCCTTCGGCACTTCCGACACGCGCTGCTCGATGTGGCCGACATAGATATGCCGCGCACCGGGAATGTGGCCGGACTCCCACTCCGCCTGTCCTCGCACATCCAGCACGGTGATGTTTTCCCCACGGCCCAGCATGGCTTTCAGATCATGGACGGAAAGCAGGTTGAGTCTCTCCACGGGCAGGCCAGCATTGTACCACCCCTCGGTCCCACCCTTCAGGTAGCCAACGATGCGGTCATAGCCTGTCCGGATGAGATGGCGCACCGCTGTATCCAGGTGCGCCGGGTCATGGTCCTCCAGGACCAGTAGTAATGACCTGTCGTAGGGCAAGACCCAGCCGGCAAAAACGGGCAGACCACCGAGCCAGATGCTGTAGGCGCCGACAATGTGGGCGCCGCCGAAGGCTGCAGGCTCACCCGCATCAATAACCAGAGTGCCCTTTTCCATCTCAGTCCGGAATTCCCGCGGGGTCAGCGGGGGTGGAAGCGACAGTCGCCCCAGTAGTGGAGGCCCTTCCAGGTTGTACTTTTCCATCTGGCTGAAGTAGGGTGGCCTTGTCGGCTTTTCGCCCAGTTTGTGCCTGACAAAGTCCGATTTGTGCTTCAGTTGAAGCGCCGGGTTTTGCAGCCTTTCCAGCCCCAGCGTGCTTTCATCCCGGTCACCGATGCTCATACCGCATATCGAGCCACCTCCGTGAGCGGGGCAGAGTATGACCCAGTCGCCGAGGGAGAGTACCCGACCATAAAGACTATCGTAAAGATTCGAGGCCAGTCTCTCCTCTTCCTCCGATCCATAGAGGTCCGTCCGACCAACGTCTCCGATAAACAACGTGTCTCCGCTGAAGACCATCACATTGTTTTTCCCGGATCCGGGGTCAGCCAGGGCATAACACATGCTTTCGTCGGTGTGCCCCGGGGTATGGATGGCAGTAAACCTGAGACTACCGATGCGGAACTCCTGCCCGTCTTTCAGCGTATTGCCGTATTTCCAGTCCAGTCCGGGTCCGTGGTAGACATCCGCACCGGTGAGATTCTGCAATTCCGCCGAGCCAATCACATAGTCCTCATTTCGGTGTGTTTCAAAGATGTGGCTGATTCTCATACCACGGCGCTGCGCTATATCCAGGTAGACCTCGCAGTCACGGCGGGGGTCGATAACGGCAGCATCATTGCCTGAGCCAACCATATAAGAATTATGGGCGATTCCCTCAGACTTTATCCGTTCAAAAAGCATGGTTGC
The DNA here is from genome assembly GCA_016190825.1 of Chloroflexota bacterium. Lineage (GTDB taxonomy): Bacteria > Chloroflexota > Dehalococcoidia > Dehalococcoidales > UBA2162 > JACPPV01. The sequence continues at coordinate 40,075 of JACPPV010000004.1, read as the reverse complement.
CTCCTGTAGCCAGCGCTCATTCTGATAGTCTGATCCAGCACGCCTCACGCGTATTCGTACAAAAACAGAATCACATTCACGGTACGGGACAAGCTTTGCGGGAATGACAACGCGATGTAAAGTGGCAAAGTGCGCTCCAGAATGCTTACCATTCCCGCTCCTGACGCGAATCTAAAACGGGCATGTCCCCGTCGGGCAGCCGCCGGAAAACTCCGAATCCACGGTGGTATAGGGCACCGGCTCGGCGGCGGTTTCAGGGATGTGGCCGGCGAGCGTCAGCACCTGCTGTTTCTTTGATCCGTAGCGGTACGCCGTAATACCCTTGCACTTGAGCTCATAGGCGAGCGTATATATCTTGCGGATATCCTCCGGGGTAGCCTCAGCCGGCAGGTTCACCGTTTTGGAAACTGAGTTGTCCGTATACTTCTGGAACACGGCCTGCATTCTGACGTGCCATTCCGGCGCGATGTCCCAATCGGTTACAAACGTCCGGCGGATGTCCTGCGGGATTCCTTGGATCTCTCCCAGCGTTCCTTTCTGGGCGATATTCTCCATCAGGTCTCCAGAGTAGAAACCCCGCTCCCGCGCCGCCTGCTCAAATACCGGGTTGACCTCCAGCAGCCTGGTGCCTTCCATGACGTTGCGAATGAAAGCCAGGGCAAAGAGAGGCTCGATGCCGCTGGAGCAGCCGGCAATGATGCTGATGGTGCCGGTAGGGGCGATGGACAGGACGGTAGCATTACGCAGTTTTGGACCGCCCGGTCGGTCGTGAATGCTGCCGGTGAAGTTGGGGAAGGCGCCCCGCTCTGAAGCTAACTTTGCTGAAGCTGCGCGGGCGTGGTCGGCGATAAACTTGATTATTCTTTCCGCTATGTCCAGCGCCGCCTCGGAGTTATACGGAATATCCAGTTTAACTAGGGCATCGGCAAAGCCCATAACCCCCAGGCCGATCTTCCGGTTTCCGTTCTTTGTTATCTCTTCGATGGTCGGGAGTGGGAAAAGGTTGGCTTCAATAACGTTATCGAGAAAATGCACACCTAGCTCGACCGTCTTCGCCAGCTTCTGCCAGTCCACTTCTTTATCGACTATCATCCGCCCCAGGCTTATCGAGCCGAGGTTGCAGCTTTCGTAGGGGAGGAGGGGCAGTTCCCCGCAGGGATTGGTCGCTTCCATGCGCCCCAGTTGCGGGGTGGGATTGTAGCGGTTGATCTCATCAAAAAAAATCAGGCCAGGGTCGCCAGTGCGCCACGCGTTTGAGACCATCATGTCGAAGAGGTCCCGGGCGCGAACGGAGCGCGTCTCCTTCCCGTTCCTCGGATTAATAAGCCGCCACATTTTCCCCTTTGCCGCCGCCTCCATGAACTCGTCTGTCGCACCGACCGAGATGTTGAAGTTGGAGAGTGTGACGCCATCACTCTTGGCTTCGATAAACTCGATGATATCGGGATGGTCGGCGTTCAGGATACCCATGTTCGCCCCCCGCCGCTTCCCCCCCTGTTTCATCACGCCGGTGGCGGCATCAAAAATTTTCATGAATGACACTGGACCCGAGGCCACCCCCTTGGTTGAACGCACAATGTCCCCCTTCGGACGCAAGTGGGTAAAAGAAAAGCCCGTGCCGCCGCCCGACTGATGGATGATAGCCATGTTTTTCAGCGTTTCAAAGATGCTGACAATCGAGTCCTCCACCGGCAGCACGAAGCATGCGGAAAGCTGCCCCAGGGGCGCGCCGGCGTTCATGAGCGTCGGCGTGTTGGGCATGAATTCGAGGTTGCTCATAATTCCGAAAAAAGACTCTTCGAGCACTTTCGTATCCGCCGACGGATTGAATTTCGTTTCTGCGGCGGCGATCACGCGCGCCACCCGCCGGAAGAGCTGCATGGGCGTTTCGATTACGTTGCCCTCTTCGTCTTTGAGCAGATAACGGCGTTCCAGCACCTTGATGGCGTTGATACTTAGCTTCAGGTCGTCCCGTACGCCGATGGTCCGCTTCAGGCGCCGTACCTCAGCCCGCTGCTGGCGGTAGAGTACATAGGCTTTGGCCACGTTGGGATAGCCGCCGGTCATCAGCACCTCTTCGACGATATCCTGGACGCCCTCAACCGTAGGAAGAGCCTCGCCGGTCCTCGCTTCCAGCAACTCAATCACACGTCGGGCAAGACTGGCAGCCAGCTCCCACCTGTCAATTCCAGTGGCAGCAAGAGCCTTGTAGATCGCCAGCTCTATCTTGCCGGCATCGAAGGGTACAATTGAGCCGTCCCGCTTGCGAATCCGGATAAGCTTCGTTTGGACCATCACACCCTACTTGATAAGAGGCTTCCACGAGCACGCATTTCTTACATTATAGGCATATACAGTTTGAAAAGTAACAAAAAATAGGCGCGGAAAGGTTACAAAATTATGACATTTATGGCGGAGGCTCATCCAAGCACAAATGTTATAAATTCTTAACTTTTCTCGACTTCATGTTATGATTTTTCCATCCTCCTTCGCCTACACTTCAATGATGACGCTCCTGTGAGGTGAAAAGAATGAAGAAATATGATGTCCTCGTCATCGGTTCGGGGTGCGGCATGAATGTAGTTGACCAGGCCCTCAGCCGCGGGCTGAACGTGGCGCTAGTTGACAAGGGGCCGATTGGAGGCACCTGCCCCAATCTGGGATGCATCCCGTCAAAGATGCTCATTTTCGCGGCGGACAGGGTGGCCGAAATCCAGGAGGCGAAAAAGCTGGGCATCCACGCTGAAGTCAAGGGAATCGACTTTGACTTTATCATGGGGCGGATGAAAAAGTTCGTTCGGGAGAACCAGAAGCATATGAGAGAGGGAATCTCCCAAACCGAAAACCTCGATTTCTACGAGGGGGAGGGGCATTTCACCGGAGAATATACGCTGGAGGTCAACGGGAAAGAGATTTCAGGAGAGAAAATCTTCATCGCCTCCGGATCACGCCCGCTGGTCCCCCCGATAAATGGAATTAACAGTATCGATTATCTGACAAATGAGACAGTCTTGCAGCTTGAGAAAAGGCCGGGGAGCCTCATCATCGTGGGAGGCGGCTTTATCGCCGTGGAATTCGCGCACTTCTTCGCCGCTATGGGCGCCGAAGTGACCATCCTTGAAATGGGGGATAGGCTTGTCCTGCCGGAAGAACCGGAGATATCCGCAGTACTGGAAAATGAGTTGAGCCGTCGCATGGCCGTTCACACGGGCATGCAGGTCCGTGAGTTCGCCCGCTCCGCAAACGGTGTCTCTGTTACGGCGATGGACTCCCGAAAAAATGAGAGGAGAGAGTTCACAGCGGAGAGTGTCCTCATCGCCACCGGCAGGAGGTCCAATGCCGACCTGTTAAAGGTGGGAAAAACCGGCGTTGAAACGGACAAGAGGGGCTTTATTAAAATCAACGACCACCTTGAGACCGCGAAGAAGAACATATATGCCATCGGGGACGCTAACGGGCAGCAGATGTTTACCCACGTTGCCAACCGGGAAGCCATGGTTGCGGCGCACAACGCCTTCCACGAGGTCCCCCTGAAGATGGACTACACCGCCGCGCCCCATGCCACCTACTCCCACCCCCAGATCGCCTCCGTAGGCCTAACTGAGGGAGCGGCAAGAATGGATTACCGCATACTGGTGGGCAAGGCAATGTATTCCGATGTTGCCCAGGGTGACGCCATGATGGAAACAAACGGCTTCGCCAAGGCGATCGTAGACGCGGACTCAGGGAAAATCCTGGGTTTTCACGTCATCGGCCCGTATGCTCCCATCGTCATCCAGGAAGTGATAAATGCGATGGCATCTGACGGCGGGATCGGCCAGATACAGAGAGGGATACACATTCACCCGGCGCTGCCCGAACTTATCCTGAGAACGCTGAGTAATCTCGAGGAGGCAGACCAGGGCTGATGGGAACCGTAGTTCCCGGTGAGGGGCCGGCCAGTGCGAGGATTATGCTCATCGGGCAAAATCCGGGGGAGGAAGAGGCCAGGCTGGGACGCCCTTTTGTTGGCCGCTCTGGGAAGTACCTCGACCGGGTGCTCGCCGAGAATGGCATCGACCGGAAGGAATTGTATATAACCAGCGTCGTCAAAGAGACGACCCCCGGAAACCGCCCCCCTACGAGACAGGAGGTCGAGTACTGGCTACCTTATCTGATGGATGAAATTAGCCGGGTCAAGCCCGGGGTAGTCGTCCTCATGGGGAGGGTAGCATGGGAGATACCACGCCTCGTGAGCATTACCTACGTAGAAACCTCTCACCCGGCGGCGGCAATGAGGTTCCCCAGGTTAAGGAGCGCGTTTGAAGAAGCGTTCCGCCGGTTGAAGGGGTTTTTGACCAAGCCTGATGGTTAAAAAACAAAAAAGGAGAGGAGTTTTCGCCGCTCCTCTCCCCTCCGGGTAAATTACTTTACCTGGATTTCAATACGCTTTGCCCTGGCTTCTTCAGCTTTCGGAAGCTTTATCTCCAGCACGCCATTATCAAAAGTGGCTGAAATCTTATCGGCATCCACCGGAACCGGAAGACAAACTTCGCGGGTAAAGCTGCCAAAGGAGCGCTCGCATGAGTAGTACTTGGTATCCGCCGGGAACTCCTCTATCTTCCTTTCACCCTTGATCGTCACGCAGTCATTCTCCAGACTGATGTCAATATCTTCCTTTCTTAGCCCCGGGAGGTCTGCCTTCAGCACCAGATCGTCCTTTATCTCGAAAAGGTCAAATCGCGGACATAATCCGCTCGGTGTCCAGGACTCCCACGTATGCTTCGTGAGATGCTCGACCTCATCGAGAATGTTCCACACCCTGCGATACGCAGGCTCCGTCACCGTCAAAGCCCGGCTTGGCGTTCTCCGAATCATGATGGCGGTCATAGTCTTACCTCCTTTCTTCTATTCTTATCTTCATTAAAGTATATGGACACTTAGCCCTCCCGTTTCTGTAACTTTTGTCGCACACCAACTATGAGGCTAATCTGGATTTAGAAGGGTATTTTTAGAGATGTTGTGGTGCAGAGAGTGCCGATGGGTGGCGGGTACGTGGGGTAACGAAGGCGCATAAGATGGGGCGGAGTAGATTCCCGCTTCCGTATCAAGTACGGGACAGGTTTCGCGGGAATGACATCGAACTAGATAAAGATCGCTCCTACCCACTGGGCTCAGAAACGTGCCTCCAGCAAAATCCGCAGGGGTCAGCGTCCTAGCGGGGCTCCCTTCTTTCCTCGGCGTAAAAGACCCTCAGCCGGCTGGCCATCTCTCTTAGCTCTTTGTCAACCAGATAGTTTATGGTGCCTTCCGGATATGTGCCGTCCGGCTGTCTCACGCCGGCAGCTATGCCGGTAAGGATCTCAATCCCCTCATCAATCGTCCCGGCGGCATAGATATGAAACTTTCCCTGGCGCACAGCGTCAACCACCTCTTCCCGCAGCATCAGGTTCCTGAGATTTAACCGCGGTATCAGGACACCCTGTTCGCCGGTGAACCCCTTGACCTGGCAGACCTTGAAGAACCCCTCTATTTTCTCATTAACTCCGCCGATAGGCTGGACCTCTCCTCTCTGGTTGACCGAGCCCGTCACGGCGATGCCCTGCTTTATCGGGATGCCGGAGATACTTGAAAGAATAGCATAGAGCTCGGTGGACGATGCGCTATCGCCTTCCACACCTTCGTACGACTGTTCAAAACAGATGCTGGCAGAGAGGGACAGGGGTTTGTCCTGGGCATACTTCCAGCCCAGGTAGCCGCTCAAAATCATTACTCCTTTATTATGAATGGGGCCGCTGAGCTCAGACTCCCTCTCGATGTTGATCACACCGCCACGCCCCAAAAAAGTCCTGGCAGTTATCCGGGATGGCTTCCCGAAAGCAATATCCCCCAGGGCGTATACGCTCAGGCCGTTTACTTGCCCGGCTACCGCCCCGGCAACATCGATCATAATGCTACCGCGGAGAATCATGTCACGGACGCGCTCTTCAATAAGGTTATGGCGGAACAATCTTTCCTCGATCGCCTTTTGCACGTGGCTGGCAGAGATGTATTTAGCATTTTCCTTGTTGGCCCAGTACTCCGCCTCCTCAATCCATTCCTTTATCAAAGCGAAACGAGATGACAGCCGCTCCCGGTCATCCACCAGCCTGGCTGAATATTCAGCGATCTTGGCGACGCCAGTAGGATCGAAATGTCTTGTTTCACATTCTTCGCAGCACCCTGAAATGAAGGCGGCGTAGTCGTGGAGGGTCTCCCCGTTGTTTTCAATTTCGAAGTTGAGGTCAGCCTTCACCTTGAATATCTCCGGGAAATCTTCGTCATACATCGCCAGCATCTGGTAAAGCATGGCATCACCGGTAAGTATTATCTTGACCTTCACCGGCATCGGCTGTGGCTTCATGCCCTGCGGGGCAATCAGACCGAATTGCTCATAGGGGTCTTCAATCCGCACCTCTTTGTTTCTTATCGCCCGTTTCAACGCCGGCCAGACGCCGGGGTTCATGAGAACATCAGTGGCGTTGACCAGGAGGTAACCGCCGTTGGCCTTACTGATGGCGCCGGGCTTCAACATCGTGTGGTCGCTGAGGTAGCCGCCAAATAGGAACCGGCGTTCCAGTTTGCCGAACATGTTGCCAAAATTCGGATTGCCTTCAATGACGACGGGCGGACCTTTCATCTCGCTGTTGTCAACAAAGACGTTCACCTGGAACGGAAGGAACGGATTCCGCCCCCCCATCACCTGGCTGACAGGTACGCCGAGAAGGGGATGTACCGGCTCTTCGGCGCCTTTGAATACTTCGAGGTTATCCAGTATGTAGTCCTTGAGGTCATCTAAGTACCGGGCTATGCCTGGGCAATCGGAGTAATCCTTGACCAGTGTGCCGAATTCGCGGGAGACGGTATATTCGCCGATTTCATTGTCTGCATTCTCCAGTTTCCCAAGGGTCTCCCGCTGGGTTTTCTCAGCCTTTTCGAAGCTTGCCTGCAATACTTTACGCAACCGGGTCTGTATGGCGTCAATCTCTTTTCTCTGTTGCTCTTCCAGCGCAAGATACTCGTTTTCTTGCATGGGGCGGCCATCAACCACCGGGACCAGTGCCGGGCCCACCGGCGTCATTTGAAGGGCAAAGCCCTCCCGCCGCGCTTGGCTCGATATTTCCTCGAAAGATTTTTGCTGCTCCGCCTGTCCCCGCTCGATTATCCGCTGCCTCTGGGACTTATACTCCTCGCTGGAGAACGCTCTCTGCAATTCCTCCCGGACCCGGTTAAGCAGGCTGGCGACTGCATCACGCAAAGCCTTTCCGCGTCCCTGCGGAAGACTGCATATCTGCGGGTTGTCCGGCTCATCGAAGTTGTACAGGTAGCACCAATCCTCCAGCTTAAAGACCTCTCCCCGGGCTTCCTGTTCCTTGATCAAACGGTTGATATAGGCTTTCACCATTGACGTTTTGCCGGTGCCGGGCAGTCCGGCGACGTATATGTTGTAGCCGGAATTCTCCATACTAAGTCCGAAGCTTACCGCCCGCGTTGCCCGCTCCTGCCCGATAAAATCCCGAAGGGGCGACAGGTCTTTGGTGCATTCGAAATCGAAAAGCCGTGGGTCACATTCCCAGCGAAGCTTGTCAGCCGGTATTTCGTATTGTTCCAGGCTCATTCCAACCTCCTACGGAAAACCTCTTGATCTGTCATTCTCCGCGCAGGCGGAGAATCTACTCCACCCCGCTTTCATTCCCGCTCCCGTATCACGGTACGGGACAAGCTTCGCGGGAATGACAATCTTGCTTCGACGGATCCGTCACGCTCGCAACGACAGGCAACTTCTCAAACAGGCTGTCTCCGCGCTTTCGCAAAACGAGCGCTGCCGTCTATCCCAGACCGATCTTTTCCTTGACCTTGTTCAGCATTCTTTCGGCAAGCGGTCTGGCTCTTGCCGCCCCGTCTCTCAGCAGCGAGTCCAGGTAAGCCGGGTCAGCAGTTATCTTATGATAGCGGTCTTGCAGCGGGCGCAGGCTTTCAACGACTACCTCAGCCAGTTCCTTTTTAAGATAGGCATATCCTTTCCCCTCAAACTTCGCCTCGATTTCCGGCCGGCCCAGCCCGGAGAAAACTTCGTAGATGACAAGCAAGTTATTGATACCCGGACGCTTCTCATCAAAGCGGATTTCCCGCAGGGAATCGGTGGTTGCCCGCATAATCTTGCCCCGAACGTCATCGGGGGAATCGAGCAGGTTGATGGCGTGCCCGGGCTGGGTCTCGCTCTTGCTCATTTTCTTCGTCGGGTCATCCAGTCCCATGATGCGCTCCCCTGCCTCGGCAATAAACGCTTCAGGCAGCTTAAAAGTCTCCCCGTAAACTGAATTGAAACGCTGGGCGACGTCGCGGGTAAGCTCCACGTGCTGGACCTGGTCTTCGCCAACGGGCACGAGGTCAGTCTCGTAAAGAAGAATATCCGCCGCCATCAATGCGGGATATGTAAAAAGCCCGGCACTCACAACCATCCTTTCCTTCTGGGACTTTTCCTTGAACTGAGTCATGCGTCCGAGCCAGCCAAAGGGGATAAAACAATTCAGTATCCAGGCAAGCTCCGAATGAGCGCTGACGTGTGACTGCACAAACAATATCGACGCCTTCGGCTCAATGCCGGCGGCGATGAGAAGCCCCGCGAGCTCTCTTATTTTGGCTTTCAGCGTGGCCGCATCCTGTGGGACGGTGATGGCGTGCAAGTCAACCACACAAAAGAGGCTTTCATGCGCTGCCTGCAGCGGCACCCATTGCCTGATAGCTCCAAGGTAATTTCCGATGTGGATGTTGCCTGTCGGTTGAATACCGGAAAATACCCTCTTTTTCATCGTAATTCGTTATTGTAAAACCTGTTTCTCTTTACTATCGGTTGCTACAACCATCCATGAAATCGTCATCTCGCGATTGTCAGGGATCCAAACAGGCCAAGAGTAGATTCCCGCTTCCGTATCGCGGTACGGGACAAGCTTCGCAAGAATATCGGTGAATCCGGAAGTTCGCCAGAAAATGGCATTCCACCGAAAGCCCAGCAGACAGGATTATACACCTATTTCGCCATCGGCGTAAACTACCTGATTGGTGAAAACGTTTATCAGCCGCATGGCCCTCCGGTTTTCCCGCCGCAATACATCCAGAAACACCGAAGAAAGCCCCGCCCCGGCGAGCATCGGTAGGAGAGCGCTGTCAATTATGGTGCGCAGCCGTCGCGGCGCTCCGGCGGAGCCGTTTGAGAGCCAGCAAGTGCTCCCCACGGGCGGGTCCGTGGCCTCCGGCAGGGCGCGGAGGAACTCGATGATCTCAGCCAGATGGCGCTGGCCGATATCGCTACGAATATGAATCAAACCCGGGTCAAGCAGGATTTCGCTATTGGGGATGCCATTTTCGTTGGCGGCGCCGATCAGGATTGCCGCCCGGTTCAGCATCTCCCGGGCATCGGCTGGGCCCGCCGGATCACTGACGAGCAATACTACTCCGGCGCCGCTCCGGGCAATCAGGGGAAGCATTTTTCCAAGCCTGACCTCATCAACCGAGACATAGTTAACCAGCGGCAAGCGCTTGCAGGTACGCAATCCGACCTCCAGCGTTTCGATGTTATTGGTACTCAGGCATAACCTGAGCTCAGTAGCCTGTTCAACCGCCCTCACGGCGAATTCCATCGCCTCCGGATGATCGTGGTGGTGCTGAAGATTAACCTCAATCACATGAGCGCACGCTTCATCACACTGCCTGGCGATCTGCCTTAGCATTTCAGCCGGCGGCTGGTCCAGATTCCACCCGACAGCTTTGGCTTCGCGGAAAATCCGGTTTATTTCAGGGTTGGCAGTGGATAAATTATTAGCGATGGCAAGCATGTCTAAACTTTCCTCCCTGTTTCTTTCTTGCCGTGAAATAGCTCACTTCCGGCGCCGGGATAGGCGATTCGCTCTGATTCCGGCGTTAGCCGTAATACAGCCGGCCAGACGCCGGCCTTTGGCTCCGCTCCTTCCATCGTTACCGGAGAAGGCACCGCGTCCCGCATTTGTGGCTCCTTACGAATGCTGATGCCCTCAACGTTGTGAGAAAACTCAATCGGGATGCCATTGGGATCATGGGCATAGATCGAGTGGATAAACCCGTGGTCAATAACATCGGACACGGAGAATCCGGCCGCCGCCAGTTTATCCTTCAACTGCCAGAGATCGTCTTCCGTCTCAACCCCGAACGAAACATGGTCAAAGACGAAGGGGCCTTTTACCGGACGGCCGTGCTCTTTCTTTTGCACTGGCTCCACGCCGGGCCATTCAAAGAAGGCGATGAGGTCAGTATCCGATATTTGAAGGAAATAGTGACGGTACCCGGGCTGTCCGAGGCCTGCCACCAGTCTCATGCCCAGCAGGTCTCTCCAGAAACGGATAGTTTTGTCCATGTCACCTGTGGCCATTGCCAGATGATTGACACCGTTGAACTTGACCATGGCTGCTCTCCAATCTATTTTGCCGAAGTGTCATCCTGAAATATGCTGAAAAGATTGTCTTCCGTATCCCGGCAGTAGGCCATGTAACCAACCCCCGGGACTGCGGTCTTGCGCATAACTACCTTGCCGCCGTTTGCAGCTATCTTACCCAAAAAATCGTCCACGGAAGGCACATCTAGGGCATTGGTGGTAGCCATTACGGGTTCCTGTCGCCTTGTAATAGCCCCATTTATGCCTGGCTCGTCATCCTTTCCGGTGGTGATGAGCCAGTAGTCCGCTGGACCTCCCCAACTTTCTATCTTCCATCCGAAGACCGAAGAGTAGAACTTTATCGCCCGGTCCGGGTCGTCAACCGGAATCTCAAAGTGGATTACGCGTGGCATCTCAATACCCCCTTTGCTGCTGACGTCTCCCCCTAATAAGTGCCCGCTACCGGCTCTTCGCCGGGGTGCAGACCGCGCCACTTTGCCAGAAGCTGCTCTTTGGTCTCCACGTGCCTGGGATCGGGATGACAGGCATCCACCGGGCAGACCTCGGCGCAGCGCGAAGACTTGAACGAGCCGATGCACTCAGTACAGCGGTCCGGGTTAATGATAAAAATCGGTTGCCCCTCGCTGATGGCGATATTCGGGCACTCCGGTTCGCACGCTCCGCAGCTAATACAATCATCGTTGATAAAATAAGCCATTCATACCTCCCCAAGTTTTTTCTATTCTATCCCTCAACAAATTGTTTGGTAACCTCCGTTCACAGTGCTGCGTCACACTTGTCATTCCCGCGTCTCGACAAGTCGGTAGAATCTACTTCCACCCATCCTGTCTACCCGCACCACGATACGGAGCCAAAATGACTACAAGGCGATCGCTTGGCATTCCCAATGACAATCGTCACAGCAACGGATGTTCATGCATCGCTTTCAGCCGCCTCCAGCGGCGTTCGATTTCACCCTCCAGAGCCTTTAACGTCTCAGCGTGCTCAGGCCAGAGTAGGTGCTTGCTCTTTCCCATCATTCCCACCCACTCTGACACCGGGAGCCGCTTTCCTCGCGCCTCCGGGTCATAGGTTATGTTGGTCTTGCCCTGCTCGACTTCATAGATCGGGAAGAAGCAACAATCCGCTGCCGCCTTAACAACCTTTGTCCCCACTCTTTCATCATAGCGCCAACTCAGGGGGCATACGCTCAGCACCTTGCCGTAGACAAAGTTGCCGTGCCTGGCGTACCACTGCGCCTTTGCCGCCTTGCGCACCAGATCGGTGCCCAGCCCCTCGACGCTGGTAAACACGTAGGGGATATGGGTCGCCGCCATAATCTGGGCGGTATCTTTATGTTGGAAACGCTTGCCGACTTCAGCGGGACCCACATGACTCGTATTGGTGAAATGTCCGAGTGGAGTGGAGTAGCTGAGCTGATTCCCGGTATTCATGTAGCCCTGGTTATCGTATTCAAGGACGATCATGGGATGCCCTCTCAGAGCAGCGCCGATGGTCGGTCCCATGCCGATATCCATTCCTCCGTCGCCGCTGACCATGATGAAGGTAATATCCTTGTGGTCGAGCTCCCCACGCCTTATCCGCTCCCGGTACATTTCCACCAGCCCTGACAACGTGGCGGCGCCGTTCTGGAACAGATTATGGATATAGGTTACCCGGTGCGAACTGTAAGGAAAAGAAGTGGTGGTTATTTGGGCGCAGCCGGTATGGAAAAGGAGTATGACGTGCCCCTCAATGCCAGTGAGAAACTGTTTCAGGCTGGGAAAGATGCCGCAGCCAGGGCAAGCTCCGTGCCCCGGAGCGATGCGCTGCGGCATTTCAGTAAACTGGCGCGGGCCGCCGACATTTACCTTCACTTTGCCCGTCTTCTCATCCCACGCGGCATCAGCCAGGTGCAGGTGCGTCTCTTCCTCGCCGATTACTTTTTCCGGACTGCCCATTCGAAAACCGGACTCTCCCGGCGTTGCCCCGACATAATCAAAAGGCACTTTCACTTCGCCGCGGGCGGCCGCTTCAAGAGCCTCCTTTAGAAGCGCCTCAGCGTCCTCAGAGTAAAAATCCTTGCCGCCAAGCCCGTAAACCCGCGATAAGCACAGGGTATAGTTTTCAGGGTCGTCTTTAAGAGCAGCTTTGACCTCGATGGACATATTGCCACCATGGCCGCCGTAGGAATCAGCACGGTCGCCGATGAGAACGGCCTTCGTCTTCTTGAATGCCTGCCTTACTGCCTTCGCGGGAAAAGGCCGGATAACATTAGGGCTGACCACCCCGACCCTGTGCCCATCGGCGCGGAGCTTGTCCACGGCGTCCTTGGCTGTCTCTGCCGCCGAGTTAAGAAGGAAGAGCGCCGCCCCGGCATCCTCCATCCGGTACTCATCCACCATTCCGTAATACCGGCCGCTCAACCTGCCGTACTGCTCGAAGATCTCCGGGATAATATACTCGGCGTCATCCATAGCCTTGTAGAGCTGATATTTGTTGTTGATGAGGTCAGGATCGTTCATGTAGGCGCCGATGGTCACCGGGTGGTCCGGGTCAAGGGCGGTAACCGCCGCCTTTCTTTCCCCGATGAAACCCCGTACCGCATCCGCATCCCGGAAATACTGGACACGGCGCTTCTGGTGGCTGGTGAAAAAGCCATCCATGGCAATGATAACGGGCAGGTTTACCCGCGGATGCTCGCTGATTCGGACGGCCATGATGTTCATATCGTACACCGCCTGCGGGTCACGGGCGAGAAGTATCATCCAGCCCGTGTTGAGCGCCATCATAAGGTCCGAGTGGTCTCCCCGTATATCCAGGGGTCCGCTCACGGAGCGGGTAGCCACATTGAGGACCATCGGAAAACGGGTGCCGGACTGTACGGGAAACTGCTCCAGTGCGTAAAGCAGCCCGTTGGCGCTGGTGGCATTGAGCACCCGCCCTCCGCCCAGTGAGGCGCCATAGCAGATGCCTGCCGCCCCATGCTCGCCGTCAGCGGGAATCATGCTGATGCCGTGTTCTCCCTGGGCGTACATCTCATCCAACTCCTCGGCGATTTCCGTCGAGGGGGTTATGGGATAATAGCCCATGACATGATAGTTGATCTGCCTGGCGGCGAGAGCCGCCATCTCATTTCCTTTCTTGAAATCAGTTATCTGCTCCGCTGCGATTATTTCCCTCTCCCTTAACGTTGCCACGCTGTCCCTCCAGAACTCACCTGTCTCCCCCTTTGAAAAAGGGAGTGGTGACAGATAAGCTTTCATTATCAACTCTTCAGCTCACTCTTCTCCAGTAATAACCCTCTTCCTGTCCCCATTTGGCCGGCTCATTGTTTCGACTCATCGTCACCAGGGCATCCGGCGGGCCCCATAGCTGGACGTCGCCGGTGAACCTGAACTCGGGGCGCTCGCACTCCATGGTTAGCGCCGCCACCGGGCAGATTTCCACGCACTTGAGGCAGCCCTTGCAGTACTGGTAGTTCGGTCCCTTCATCACCATGGCCGGCTTGCCATTCTTGTCCAGGCCCTTCTCCCAGACAAAAACGTAATCCGGGCACGTCTGAGTGCACAGCCCGCAATCGATGCAGAGATGGCGGTGATATATCGGGAATATCCCCTGACGCGAGGCGCTCAGGTCCTTGTGCGCCGTATTGCCGGGGTTGGTAATGATACCGCCCATCGGGGCATTGGCATAGCCTAACTGCGGGACATAGCGCTGGAAAGGCTTCGGCTTGAAGCTGCCGCTGCCGGTAAAAGTCCAGATTTTCACTTCGTTGTAGCCGCGGTCGAAGGTCTTCAGGTTTGGCTCAACCAGCTTGGGGTATTTCTCCCTAAACGAAGCGTCGATGCCCTCTCTGACGACCTGCGGGTCAATGAAGCCGGAGGCGCGCACGATTGCCCCCAGCATCGCTGTATTGATGCGCGTGTTCTCCTGCACCGATATCAGCAGAGCATCAACCACCGCCAATGTCCCTGAACCTATCCTCCCCCTATCAGCCACTTCCTCGACCGAATCAGGACTATTGACCACGATGACGCTGTCCGGGTAAAGCCCGGCGGTGGTCCCCTCTACCGGAAGCAGGCAATGATGGAATACCCCCAGCAGGTGCGGTCTCTCCACCGGGCTGCTAGAGCGGACTTCCTTGTCAGGCGCACACACTCGGACAAAAGACTTCACCGGCGAACCTTTCTTCTCCGAGCCGTAGGAGGAAAAATGGGCCCCGTTGAGCCCCTGCCCCAGCACTAGCGACTGGGCCAGTACCTGCCCGGCAAGGTTGGCGCCGAGCCCGCCGACCGCTTCAAGCCGCATCTCGTAGAAGCCCAGTTCGTTGGTGCGGGGAAGCGTGACTTGCTGTTTTTCAGTTACCTTCATATGCCATCACTCCCTGACCACATCGATTAGTCCCTCTTCCTTGATGGTAGAGACGTAGGTGAGGGTGAAATCTCGCCATGCCTCCTCACCTTTATCCTCTCCCACTAGGAAAGAGGAAAATCATGCAATGTTTTCCCGACATTATGACCGCCATGCTACCGGCCCAAAGAGCGCATCGTACCTCATCATCAAAACATCAAAATGGGCCTGCTCCTGTCCGGCCAGAAACTCAAACATCTGCCTGGCCACCGCGTCCTTCGTCTCCAGCGCCCCTTTTCGGTACAGCTCGAAGCTTCTGGTCTCAATATCCAGCCCAAAAAGAAGAGCATCCTGCTCGCTCGACCCGGGGAGGATTGACGGCGCCGTGCCTTGTTTATCACCGGGGAAAAGGGGGTGGCTCAGGTCTATGTTGACCTCCATGACCTCCGGCGAGACTACCCATGTACCCGCACGATTCAAAGAGTCCCGCTGCCTTTTTATGAGTTCAAAGTGCTTCTCTTCGTCGTCAGCCAGCGCGGCGAAGGTTTCCCTCACCTTTCCGTCCGGCTGGGTGCGAGCAACTTGCAGATAGAATCTGCGCCCCTCCCGCTCAATAGCCATCGCCTGCCCGAGCAATCTCAGGGCGGCTCTTACATCTTCAACCATGTCACGCACCCCCTTTTTGGCCCTCTTTTTCAATCACTTCTTCCACCCACTTCATTGCCGCAATCATCGTCGGGTAACCGGCGGTGGTAAAGGCGAGAAGCACAGCGTGACGGAGCTCAGTCCCCGTAATTCCTTCGTCCAGGGCGCGACGGGCGTGAGACCTGACGCCGCCGTCCGAGCTCAACCCGATGGCAATGCCCAGCTTTATCAATCGCCGTGTTTTGGCGTCCAGCGGACCCCACTCGTGGCAGGCAAGAGCCAGCTTGTCGTATTCCTTGGCGATGCCAGGAAACTGGTGCCTGAATTCCTTATAGATATCCGGTAAATAAGTCATAGGTTCCCTCCGTCCAGCGACGTTTCAATTAGTATCGGTCAGAATCCTCTTTTTTAGACAAAGAACAGTTTGTGGCATGCTTCTAACCCTACCGACGCAAAGCCTCCCCCCTCCCTGATCAGGGTCGGTATCCCAAAAAAACAGCAGACCTGGATTCCGGCTCCCGTATCACGGTGCGGGACAAGCTTCGCAGGAATGGGGACACTAACTTTGTCCTGAACATATCCCTGATCCATTTTATGCGTACGCGCCTTATTTCTTACTAACCGCGATCTTCTTCGGCTTCTCCGCAGGAACTTTGGGCAAGGTTATTTCCAGCACACCTTTGTCATAGCTGGCCTCGACTTTGTCCCTGTCCACTGTGGAAGGAAGGGGTATGGAACGAAAGAAACTGCCGTAAGTCCGCTCGCTGCGGTAGTAGTTTGCCTCTTTGACTTCTGTCTCCGTTTTCTTCTCTCCCTTAATGTTCAGCTCACTGTCAGTTACCGATATGTCAATATCCTCCTCCTTGATGCCTGGCAACTCCGCCTTGACGATAAACTTATCATCTTTCTCGAAGACATCTATGGCAGGCATCCATCCCTTTTCCGCCTCCACCACCCGCCGCAGCGGCCACAGAGGGCGGCCAAACAGGTCTTCGAAGCGGCGCTCCAGGTCTTCCATTTCTTCTCTCCAGGGAAGACCGAGCCGTCTTTCTCTCCATCTTTCCAGTGCCATTGCTACCTCCTTTTGATCCATCAAATACAAGTAAGTAGGTTGTCATTCTCGCGCCGGCGGGAATCTACTCCCACAATGACAGATCAACGATATGTTGCTCTTCATACCGCTCCCGCCTGTGCCTGCCGGAGTTCCTGCAAGATTTTCACTACCTCTTCAACCGCAGCTTCATCCTCAAGGGTCGAAAGATCGCCGATGGGAGTATTTTCCGCCACTGCCTTGAGCACGCGCCGCATTATCTTGCCGCTGCGGGTTTTGGGCAGTTTGGCGGTAAAATAGACCTCCTCCGGCGTAGCTATCGGCCCGATTACCCGCCGCATGTGATCCACCAAGCTTTTCTTCAGCTCAGGAGAGGGATTTGCCCCCTCGGTAAGCCGGACAAAGAGAACGATGCTTTCACCCTTGACCGGGTCCGCTTTGCTAACCACGGCCGCCTCGGTGATGTCCGGATGGGAGACGGCCGCGTCCTCAAGCTCCGCGGTGCCGATCCTGTGTCCGGCAATCTTCAGGACTTCGTCCGCCCGCCCCAGGATCCAGAAATAGCCTTCCCTGTCTTTGACAGCGTAATCACCGGTGTAAAACATTCCCGGGAAGCGGGACCAATAAGCCGAGCGATAGCGTTCGGGATCGCCGTAAATGCCAAGGAGCATGCCCGGCCAGGGTCTCCTTATCACTAGGTGTCCCCTCGTTTCCGGAGGGGCGGGGTTGCCCGCCTCATCAACTACGTCCGCCTCGATACCGGGCAGCGGAAGCGTGGCTGAGCCGGGTTTAAGCGGCACGCATTCTATACCCGGCGCCGGCGAGATCATCATCCCCCCCGTTTCCGTCTGCCACCAGGTATCAACTATCGGGCAGCGCTCCTGGCCGATGTGCTTGTAGAACCACAGCCACGCCTCCGGGTTAATCGGCTCGCCGACGCTTCCCAACAGCTCCAGGCTGCTCAGGTCGTGTTTCTCAGGCCATTTTTCGCCATGGCCCATGAACATCCTGATGGCAGTGGGAGAGGTGTAAAATATGCTCACCCCATACCGGTCAATAATGTGCCACCACCGGTCAATAGAGGGGTAGTCCGGGGCGCCTTCATACATCACGATAGCGGCGCCGTGGGCCAGGGGGCCGTATACGATCGAGCTATGGCCGGTCACCCAGCCAACATCCGCCGTGCACCAATAGACGGACTCTTCCCGTATATCGAAAACCCATTTATACGTGCAGTAGTTGTACACCATGTAACCGCCCGTACTGTGGACTATCCCCTTCGGCTTGCCGGTGGTCCCGGAGGTGAACAATATATAGAGGGGATGGTTCGATTCAACCGGTTCCGGCGGCACAAAGGTCATTTCCGCCTCCAGCTGCTCGTGAAGCCAGACATCCCGCGGCGCGTCCATGCTTACCGGAATATCTGCCCTTTTCACCACCACTACATGTTCTATCGATGGGCACTGGTCCAGGGCTTCGTCAACCGTCGCCTTCAAGGGCAGAACCTTTCCTCTCCTGAATCCTCCATCTGCGGTTATGAGCATCTTTGCCTTTACGTTATTGATACGGTCGGCGAGGGCCTGGACGCTGAATCCAGAAAAGACCACCGTGTGGATTGCCCCAATCCTGGCGCATGCCAGCATGAAGACTGGCAGTTCCGGGACCATCGGCAGATAAAGAGCAACTCTATCCCCCTTGCCAACACCAAGCTTCTTCAGCATCGCCGCGAAGCGGTTCACCTCACCGTAAAGGGTTGAGTAGCTCATCACCCTCACATCTCCCGGCTCACCTTCCCAGTAGATCGCCACCTTACTGCGGCGCCACGTTTTCACATGGCGGTCCACACAGATATGCGCCGCATTCAACTCCCCGCCGGCAAACCAGCGGGCAAAAGGCGGCTCCCATTCGAGCACCTTGTCCCATGCCTTGAACCAATCTAGCTGACGCGCCTGTTCCGACCAGAACCCCTCAGGTGACTCGATTGACCGGCGGTAAAGGTCATGCAATCTTTTCCGCGGTACATACCTGGACTCAAAAGGCAACGCAAGATCGCTCAACTATCTCCTCCCGCAGTCAGGGCAGAGCCATGAATCGTCCCCGGCTGCCGAATCGGCCCGAAGTTACCGCACCGTTCTACGTAAGCCCGCAAATTGTTCGCTATCAACCGACGTCTAACATACCAGGGCAGCTTTAGTCGGACTCGAAATCTTGCGCAAGGTTTCAGCCACCAGGGCGTCGTTGCCCATCGACACAGCAATATCTCCCAGAGAAAGCATGCCCACAAGCGTGCCTTCGTCCACTATGGGCAGCCTCCGGATCTGCTCCTTGCCCATAATTCTGGCTGCCTCTTCCATATCGGTGTCTGTTGATATGGCCACCGGGTTCGAGGTCATAAAATCCCTCGTTTTGCACTCACAGGGATTAAGATCGGCGGCAACGCAACTGACAACAATATCACGGTCGGTTATCATGCCGATTAGCTTGCCGTCGTCATTGCACACCGGCAGGGCACCCACCCCATGCCGCTTCATCATCGCGGCAATCTGGCCCAGGTTCATACTGGGACTGGCGCAGTATACATCCTTCTGAGCAATATCTCCTACCTTCATCTGACACCTCCTCCTTCTTATTTCTTTACTTCTTCAAGGAAACTGCAGGTTGACCGGCCAAGGCGGCAATGCCTTTCAAAGCCTCGATGGCTTTATCGTAGTTTGGGTGCTGCGCCACCTCCGGAACGTATTCCACATAGCGGACAATATCTTCGCGGTCGATTATGAAGATAGCACGGGAGTGCAAACGCAGCTCTTCAATCAATACTCCGTAAGCCCGCCCGAAAGACGCATCACGGTGATCGGAAAGGGTCTTCAGGTTCTTGATATTGCGTGCGCTGCAGTAGCGCCCCTGTGCAAAGGGCAAGTCCATGCTTATGGCATATATGACAACCCCAGGGAATTTCGCCGCTTCCTCCTCGAATTTCTGCGTTTGGAGGTCGCAGATCGGAGTATCCAGGGAGTGCACAATGCTCATCAGCCGGATATTTCCCCGGCTGTCAGCAAGGCTTACTTCCGTTCCATCTGCCGCCAGCATCCTGAAGTCCGGCGCTTTTTGCCCGGTTTTGAGATCAGGTCCGGCCAACGCAAGTGGTTTTCCCTTAAGTGTGACTGTTCGATTCACCTGTTTACCTCCTGTTTGAAAGACTGGCATCCCCGCCTCAGTCGATTTAGTGACCCCGTATCCTTAACCAGGACTGTTCAGAAACTATCATTGCTTCTTTCGAAGTTTGGGATAAACTACGTGTGGCAACCTCAGCCCCAGATTGTCATTCCCGCGAAGCTTGTCCCGCACCGTGATACGGGAGCGGGAATCCAGTGCAGGCAGGAGTAGCTTCTCCGCCGTAGTTTACCCCGTGCTCTGACACGGGGCAGGGAATGACATTATCGAATGAAGTGCCGCATCCCAATTTGCCGTGACTCACAATGACCAGATGTACATTATTCATCTGACGTCATTCTAGATACCGGGCACGCAGCCGGGCGCCCTCACCATCAAGACCGGTACACAGGCGGAGCGTAGTATCCTATCAGCGACGCTTCCCCACACCCAACGGGTAACGCCCGAGCGCCCGTGGGTAGCTATCAGGATAAGGTCTACCTGGTTCTTGGTGGCATACTCGGCAAGGCTATCAGCCGGATTGCCTATTACTATTTCCGCCTTGACGTTTGTTCCCTCGTATCTGGCGCTGGCCATTGTCCGACCGAGATATTCTCTTGCTTGTCTTTCGTTTTCTTCATCGACTTCCTTGATCAGGTCATCGCGGAAAGTATATCCCTGGCCGTCATAGGCGGCTATCATGCGCATATAGAAAGGTTCAACCACCTGAACAAACAGTATCTCCTTCACCTGGCAGCCTTTAGCAACAGCATCCAGATGCGGGAGCACACACTCAGCCAGTTTAGAGCCATCCAGGGGTACCATGATCTTTTGATACATTTATCCTCCATTGCGATAGAATAACACGGGCTTACTCCATGTTTAGCCTTTGTGGCAGGCAAAAGCCGGGCGCACATAGCCAGTCTCAGCGGGCAACAATGTGAGGTCCTCGGTCATTGACTCCACCTGCGCGAGCGCCCGCACCATCCGTTCCGCGAGCTTCGCCCGGTCCGGGGCCTCCATGACAATCATCACATCATGGGGGCCCTCAAGCCGGTCAGCCATCAGTATTCCGGGCCGGCCGCGGAGAGTCTCAAGAACCTGATCGGTACAGTTGTCGACGGTATTCAACAGAACATACACCCTCGCTTCCATGTTTTCCTCCTACGTTATAATCGGGACATTCATAACGGATGCTCGCGGAGAGATAGTTGCCCCGGATGGAACAGCCCTTGCGCTGAAATCTGTATGACCTACATGGGGCAAGACTCGACAGTTCCGCCCGACGGCGGTATGGGGAGGGACTTTGACATCTTTCCCCAGAATGGTAAGGTCAGGCTCATTGCTGGCTGGACCGGAGCCAAAACCGATGTAGCAAAAATCCCCGATATTCACTCGCTCATCGAGAACAGAAGAATTGACAATGCTATGATAACCAACGAAGCCGCCGTACATGACCACCGAGTTTCTGACCACCGCCTGCTCTTCGACCCAGACGCCGGGAGAAAGAATAGAGTTTTCCACGTGTCCCTTGATGACGCATCCCGCACCGATGATACTGTTACGCACGCTCGCCTGCTTAAAAATGCGCGATTGGGAATGGTCTTCATCTGCAGTCAACACCGGGGTGGCACCATTCAGGCTGAAAGCTGGCTGCCTGGCAATAATATCCATGTTCGCCATATAGTAGGCTCCCATTGTACCGATGTCCTGCCAGTAGTCATCGAACCGGTAAGCGAACGTTCTCTCCTGCTTAACCACCCTGGGAAGTATTGAGTAGCCAAAATCATGCCGTGAATTGTGGTTGGCAGCATCGTCAATCACATAACTGGCAAGAACATCCCGGTTGAAAATATAGATGCCCATCGAAGCCAGATTGCTCTGGGAGACGGGTGACTTTTCCAGAAAATCATATATCCTGCTATCGGCTTCAGTGGCCACAGTGCCGAAGCGGTGGGCTTCCTCAATAGGGACCTGCACCACGCCGACTGTAACATCCGCCCTGACGCTGTCATGAAAAGCCAGCATCTGGCGGTAATCCAGCTTATAAATATGGTCACCGGCGAGCACCAGCACCTTATCCGCGCCGTAAAAGCTGTCCAGGTTCTGGTAAACAGCATCCGCCGTACCCTTGTAAGAGCCTTTCTGCGGCTCAAGGATGCGAAAACTGGCCGGATCAAAGTTCACAGTGGCCCAGCGGCCCAGATAATTGGCTATGTGAGAACGCTGATAGTCAGTCAGCACCGCAATATTGCCGACTCCGGAGTAAACGCAGTTGCTGAGGGTAAAATCAATGACATGAAACTTGCCTGCGAATGGCAGCATCGGCTTCGGGCGAAAATGGCAGAGGACGTCCATTCTCGTCCCTTTGCCCCCGGCCAGAATCACGGACTGAACATGGTGCATCGCCTTCTCCTTCTTTGTATTATGGTTTTCATGATTCGCGCTACTGGGATTTAGAACAGTTCGCCCTGTCGGTCAATATGTCCGGTAGAGGCGGCATGGCTCGCTCGAGCCGCAGTCATGATAAACGTGCCTGGAATGCTGGCTAAACTTCCGGGTCGGCGTAAGCCGGTCATTGTCCAGCCAGATTGTTTGAACAGCCTTGCAGGTAGGGCACAGGGCTACAAACTCACCGGACATCGCCGCCGCTTTTTCCCCGGCCAACATGGTTGTTCCTCGAGGTTTCAAAGTAGATAGTGTCATGGTGAACCTCCTCTCAAGTAGCGTATGCTCAAATTTTAAACGGCCAGCGATGCAATTGTTATAAAATTAAGAATGAAAAAATTACAAAAATCTGTCATCGGCCATTCGAAGAAATTTATTGTCCAAAGGGAGTAATCTGCTTCGTCCGGAGTGAGGAAAAGACTTCCCTTGTCATGACCTTCGCAGAAGGGGTATCATGGAAGCAGTTCCGCCAGAGGAGGACAGGATGAAATACGATTTTGATTGCATAGTTGACCGCTGCGGCACCAACTGCTCGAAGTGGGACAACCGTGAAGCGCTTTTCGGCAGCAAGGATGTCCTGCCGATGTGGGTGGCAGACATGGACTTCTGCATCGCCACGCCCATCGCCGAGGCCATCAAGAAGCGGACGGAGCATGAGATTTACGGCTATACGCAAACGGCGCCATCCGTAGTGGAGGCGGTAATCGAGCGGATGAAACGGAAATATGACTGGAAGATTGAGCCGGAATGGGTAGTCTTCACGCCGGGTGTTGTTTCAGCGCTCCACGCCTCCGTCAAGGCCTTCACCCATCCTGATGATGAGGTCATCATCCAGGAGCCGGTTTACGGCCCTTTCCGCTCTTCGGTTACCGCCAACGGATGCGCCGTGGTAAATAACCAGTTAAAGCTCATCAACGGCCACTATGAGGTTGATTTTGATGACCTGGAGAGAAGATTCCGGCTGCGGGCTGGCGGAATGGGACACGTTTCTCCCCGAATACGGCTGATGATCCTCTGCCATCCGCACAATCCGGTAGGGCGCGTTTGGACGAGAGAAGAATTGACCCGGATGGGTGAAACCGTCATCAGGAACGATGCCATCATGGTCTCCGATGAGATTCACTGCGAGTTGCTTTTCCGTGGTTTCAGCCATGTGCCCTTCGCCGCGATCTCCGAGGAGTTCGCCCGGAACAGCATCGTGTGCATGGCACCCAGTAAGACATTCAACCTCGCCGGGCTAAGGGCGTCATCTATCATCATTCCGGATAGAAAGATACGGGAAAGATTCAATGCCGCCCGCGCCGGGATAATGCCGGGACCGAACGCTTTCGGGCTGGTGGGTCTTGAGGCCGCTTACCGCTATGGCGATGAGTGGCTGGAGCAACTCCTTGACTATCTGCAAGGCAATCTAGACTTCCTGGTCCGTTATTTTGAAGAGAGAATTCCGGAGATAAAGGTGGTCAAGCCTGAGGGAACCTACCTGGTCTGGCTGGACTGCCGCGGACTGGGCATGGATGATGCCAACCTCCGAACGCTCTTCCGTGAAAAGGCACTTGTTGGATTGGAAGACGGTTATGTCTTCGGCGCCGGCGGATCGGGCTTCCAGCGGATGAACATCGCCTGTCCGCGCGCCACACTCGAAGAAGGACTAAAGAGGATAGAGCGGGCGGTGAAGGGAAGATGAAAGATTGGATTCCATTGCTCTAAACTGCTATCTGGCCAGTAGCCATCTCATTATTGGGGATCGTTTTTCGCAAAGCCGTGCTTGAAATTCTCAATGAAGTCAGGCGATGGATCTCCGAAGGCTCCGGATTTGAGGCTGCTCTTTCAAAAATCAAGTTGAATCAATTTCAGCGCGCCACCGTGCTTTTGAGATTGCCACACTAGGCTTAGGTAAATCCCATTTAGGGAATCGCCTAAAAACTTTTCGTCGTCAATTATGAGCACACGGTGGCTAGTCATGATTTCCATTACCACTCCGGCGTGACTCATCCGCCGGTAAGGTTATGCTGATAACTGTCCCGCCGCCATGGCGGTTCTCGGCGGCGATGCGGCCACCTTGAGCTTCAACTATTCCCCTGGAGATAGACAGCCCCAGGCCTGTGCCGGTTACTTTATCCGGGCGTTGTATGCGGTAAAACTTGTCAAATACGTGTTCCAGGTCCTGTGGTAGAATGCCGGGACCCCGGTCCGCCACTTCAATGTGGATTTCATGGTCAATGTGCCTGCCTCTGATTTCAATTGGCGAGTCGGCGGGCGAATATTTCAGGGCGTTATCCAGGACGTTCACCAGCGTCTGTACAGTCAGTCCAAAATCCACGGATGCAAAGGGTAACCCTTCTGTCAGGTCTACAGTGATCGGACGGGCACGAGCGCGGTCACCAAGCTGCTCCAACGCTGCACCAACAAGGTCCTGAGCGTCCGCAGGCTGCCTGTTTATTTTCAGCGCGCCGGCTTCCAGTCTGGATACATCGAGGAGGTTAGCTATCAAGCGATTCAGCCTATCCGCTTCCTCACGGGCAACCTGTATCATGTTCCTCCTGGAGGCGTCATCCAGGCGCATCCCTTCTTCCTGCAGGCTGCTAAGAGTACCGATGATAGATACGAGCGGGGTTCGCAGGTCGTGCGAAATTGAGTTAATAAGAGCTGTTTGCAGTTTCTCGGCATCCCTCAAGACCTGGCTCAATACCTTCGCGTTGTGGGCTTCTTCTTCCAGTTGGATGCCCTCTAGTGCGACTGCGGTAAGGTCTGCGTAAGCTCCAAGGAGACGTTCTTGCTCAATAGTCAACTCACGGCCAGAGTCGTTGGCACTCAAAGATAAAACTCCGACTGTCCCCCGGCCGGTGACCAGCGGTAAATAGCGAGCTGCGGCATTGGGAAGGGTATCGGTTCCGCGTCCCGCGCTTCTTTGGTGCTGGAAGGACCATACAGCCGCCGCCATTTCATTTTCGCTGACGGTGACATCCGGACGGTCCGCGTATGGCTCCATCTCTCCCCTATTTGTAGGAGCAGGCAAAAAAATGATGGCATCTCGTTCGAAGGTCTCTTTCAGTCTCCGGACAATGGCGATGACATAGGACTCAAGACTATTGGAAGCAGCCAGGTCACGGCCCAAAGCGTACAGGGCGGACGTCTGTCTTTCGTGGCGCGTCGCTGCTTCGGCATGGTCATGGATTCTCCTCATCAGGAAGCTGATAACCAAACCAGCCAGCAACAACACGATGAACGTAAAAATATACCTCGTATCATAAACAGTGAACGTATAGAACGGTGGTGTGAACAGGAAGTCGAATATGAGCACGCTTATGACGGACACAAGGACCGATGGGCCGAATCCCCATAAGAAAGCAGTAACAAGTACGCAGAGCAGGTAGAGCATTATCATGTTGGCTGGTGCGAAGAACTCGGGAACCAGTTTGCCCAGAGCGGTGGCCAATGCGATTAACCCCAGGCCCTGCAAATGCCCCTGCCAGCCAACAACAAACGCTCCGGCCGGCACGTGGCTTCGGCGCATAACTTCTCCCCGACTCACCACGTGGATATCAAAGTTTTCACCCTGGCGCAATAGCTGGTCAGTAAGCGACCGCCTGAATAACCCTTTCGCATAGCCCTTCTGCGGTCTCGAAACGACAATCTTGGAAATGTTGTTATCGGCCGCATATTGCATGATCGTTTTTGCAATCGAGTCGCCCTGAAGAGTTACCGTCTTCGCTCCCAGGCGTTGCGCCAGGTGGAGGGTTTCCGTCAACTGGTCCTGCTGCTCAGAAGATAGACGTACGTGCTCCGGCGTCTCAACATATATCGCCGCCCACTCAGCCCCCAATTCGTAGGCCAGTCGTCGAGCGCTGCGTATTAGCCGGGTACCCAGGGAGTCAGAACTTATGCAGACCAGAAGGCGTTCCCCGGATGGCCACGGGCCGCGTATAGCATGGGCTTTCATATATGCTAGTGTCTGCTCATCTACATGTTTGGCAGCAATACGCATAGTCAACTCGCGCAGTGCGATGAGGTTGCCCTTTTGGAAAAATTGATCGATAGCCAAGGCTATCTGCTCTGGAACGTAGACTTTGCCTTCCTTGAGCCGCTTTAGCAGTTCGTCGGGAGGCAAGTCAACGAGCTCAATCTCTGCGGCACTATCTATGACGCTATCGGGCACTGCTTCGCGCACCCAAACACCGGTAATCTGCGCTACCGCGTCGCGCAGACTTTCCACATGCTGGATATTGAGGGTAGTGTAAACGTCGATTCCAGAGCTAAGGAGTTCCTCCACATCCTGATAGCGCTTGGCATGACGTGATTCCGGAGCATTTTCGTGGGCAAGCTCGTCAACCAGCGCCAGCTTTGGATGGCGCTCAAGTACCGCATCAAGGTCCATCTCCGATAATTTGATGCCGCGGTAGTTTATCTGTCGGCGGGGGATAACCTCAAGACCTTCCATGAGAGCCTCTGTCTCAGCCCGGCCGTGTGTCTCGACGACGGCGACTACAATATCTGTGTCCTTTTTCATCACGCGAGCCGCGTCAAGCATGGTATAAGTTTTACCAACGCCGGCAGCGTAGCCGAGAAAGATCTTCAGTTTACCACGCTTCTCCTGCGCTTCCTCTGCCTTGATCCGTGCCAGTAACTCGTCAGCACTGGGACGAGGATATTCTTCGGTCATATAATCTACATCTCCGCCCTAATTGTAAGCTTTGTGACCGGGCATGTCTATTTCAGTTGGTCCAGCGCCAGATTAAGTTGAAGAACGTTCACACGCGGCTCGCCGAAGATACCAAACTGCCGGTCCTCAGCAATGTGGTCAATCAGCAAATTGACCTGCTCCACGCTCAAACCGCGGTACCGGGCGACACGCGGTGCCTGATACCGGGCTGCTGCAATGCTTATATGTGGGTCCAGACCGCTGGCGGAAGAGGTGACCAGGTCCACCGGTACCCCCGCCCGGTCATTATCCAGGTCACTACCCGTGAGGGCTTCTACTCGTGCCTGGACCGCCTCCCGGAACGCGGGGTTAAAAGGCCCGTAGTTCGAGCCGGCAGAAGACGCGGCATTATAGGGGAAGGGCGACGTTGCGGAGGGTCTGCCCCAGAAGTATTTCGGGGCGCTAAATGGCTGGCCGATCAGTTCCGAACCGTTGCTCTCTCCGTTGGCTGTAATGATACTCCCGTTAGCCTGGCGATGGAAAAAAGCCTGGGCAATACCCGTCACCACCAGGGGATAAACTATCCCGGTGATTACCGTAAATAGTCCCAGGAGCACAAGACCGGATCTTATCTGCCGTCCCATTACTCGAACTTCCTTCTTCTATCTTCTATGTCAAATGCAGGACTACCAGAATAAGGTCAATCAACTTAATTCCGATGAACGGCGCAATCAGACCGCCAACTCCGTAAGTCAACAAATGCTCACGCAGAAGCTTTCCCGCTACGTGAGGATGATATGGCACGCCGCGCAGGGCTATGGGTACCAGCAACATGATGACCAGCGCGTTGAATATTACCGCCGACAGGACTGCGCTTACCGGCGTGGCTAGGCGCATGAAGTTCAAAGTCTCCAGTGCGGGATACGTCCCGGCGAATGCCGCCGGGATGATTGCGAAATACTTGGAAACGTCATTGGCTATGCTGAAGGTAGTTAAGGCGCCACGCGTCATAAGCAACTGCTTGCCTGTTTCGACTATTTCGATGAGCTTGGTAGGATTGCTGTCAAGGTCAATCATGTTGGCAGCTTCGCGGGCAGCCTGGGTCCCGGTATTCATGGCCACAGCTACATCGGCCTGCGCCAGGGCCGGGGCGTCATTGGTGCCATCGCCAGTCATGGCTACTATTCTTCCATCAGCCTGGCTCTCACGTATCAGCTTCAGCTTGGTTTCAGGAGTAGCCTGGGCCAGAAAATCGTCCACCCCGGCTTCAGCGGCGATGGCCGTCGCCGTGAGCGTGTTATCGCCGGTAATCATAACCGTCCGGATACCCATTTTTCGCATCTGAACGAAACGTTCCTTGATGCCGCCTTTGACAATGTCTTTTAGATGAACTACGCCCAATGCTTCAGCATCACGGGTGACTGCGAGAGGCGTTCCGCCACTCCTGGAAATACTGTCCGAAATCGCAATGAGTTGCTCCGGCACAGGCTTGCCCTGTTTCTGAATATAGGCCGTCACGGCATCGACCGCACCCTTCCGGATGCTTACCCCATCCATGTCTACGCCACTCATTCGCGTCTGGGCCGAAAATGGAATGAAACGCATGACGCGCTGTTTATCGGCCGCAGCACCTCCTCTTAGCCCGTATTTTTCTTTCGCCAGGACCACGATGCTGCGGCCTTCGGGCGTCTCATCAGCCAGAGATGCCAGCTGCACGGTCTCAGCGAGTTCCCGGGCGTCCACTTTCCCAACCGGTATGAATTCGACTGCCTGCCGGTTGCCCAGGGTTATGGTGCCCGTTTTGTCCAGCAGCAGCACGTCCACATCCCCGGCGGCCTCGACGGCCCGCCCCGACAGGGCAATGACGTTGCGCCGGATGAGACGGTCCATTCCAGCAATGCCGATAGCTGGCAATAAACCCCCAATGGTGGTCGGAATCAGGCAGACCAGCAGAGCGATCAGTACGGTGATAGTGATGGGTGTGCCTTCATTATTGATGTTGACGCTGTACAGGGAAAATGGCAACAATGCAATACAAACGGTGAGAAATACAATCGTAAACGCCGAGAGTAAAATGTTAAGCGCAATTTCGTTGGGCGTCTTCTGGCGTCGCGCCCCCTCCACGAGCGCTATCATGCGGTCCAGAAATCCCTCACCGGGGCTGGCCGTTACCCTTACCACCAGCCAGTCGGACAGGACCCGCGTGCCGCCGGTAACTGCGCTCCGGTCTCCACCAGATTCACGGATCACGGGGGCGCTCTCGCCGGTCACCGCGCTCTCATCTACTGAAGCTACGCCTTCAATCACTTCGCCGTCGGACGAAATTATGTCACCAGCTTCGACCAGGAAAACATCGTCTTGTCGCATGGTACTGGAGGGTACCAGTTCGTATTTAGCCGCATGCTCCGGCTGCACCAGGCGCTTCGCCTGTGTTTCTTTACGGGCGCGACGCAGTGCGGCTGCCTGTGCCTTCCCTCGACCTTCCGCCAGAGCCTCGGAGAAGTTGGCAAAAAGCACGGTAAGCCAAAGCCATAGAGCCACCCCACCGATGAAAGCCGCATTTGCTTCGCCATGGCCGGTAAGCGCTTGAACATATAAGACAGTGGTCAGTAGGCTACCAACTTCGGTAACAAACATGACCGGATTGCGTACCATCCAGCGCGGGTTCAGCTTCAGGAAAGTATCGATAACGGCCCGGCGGTAGGCCTGCCGTCCTACGGGTGGCTCCTTCTTAAGACGAATTCCCGCACGTTCACTCAATTGTCCGCTACGGCTCTGAGAGCTGTGAACCATCTGTAGTTACCTTTCCAACAATTGTTCGACAATTGGCCCAAGAGATAGTGCCGGAAAGAAACTGAGCGCCCCAACTATGATAACCACTGCGGTAAGCCAGAAAACAAACAGGGGGCTATGAGTCGGCAAGGTGCCGGCCGAGATTGGTATCTTCTTCTTCTGCACCAGCGAGCCGGCTATAGCCAGCGCCGGTATTGCCAGCCAGTAGCGGCCAAAGAGCATAGCCAGGCCAAGAGCGATATTGTAAAAAGGCGTGTTGGCCATGATACCGGCGAACGCGCTGCCGTTATTGTTACCGGCTGACGAGAAAGCGTATAATACTTCGCTGAAACCATGTGCACCGGGATTAAAAATCCCCGCCCTGCCCATCGGAGTAACTACCGCAATAGCCGTCCCAAATAGCACCAGCAGGACCGGGACCAGTACCATCAGCGAAGCCATTTTCATCTCATAAGCTTCTATCTTCTTGCCCAGGTATTCCGGCGTCCGCCCGATCATCAGGCCGGCAACGAACACGGCAATGATGACGAAAGCGAGCATGCCGTATAAGCCAGAACCGACTCCTCCGTAGACCACCTCGCCGAGCTGAATCAACCACATTGGGACGAGGCCGCCAATGGGTGTAAAAGAATCATGCATCGAGTTTACCGAGCCGTTTGAAGCGGCGGTGGTGGCTGTTGCCCACAGCGCTGAATTGGCGGCACCGAAACGCACCTCTTTGCCCTCCATATTGCCGCCTGATTGAACTCTTGAGGCACGGTGGTCTACGTTAACGAAACCCATGGCCGGATTTCTGCCTTGCTCTGCCCAGACAGCCACAGACAGCATTACCACAAAGATGATAGTCATGGCGGCGAATATAGCCCAGCCCTTGCGAGTATCGCCCACCATCTTGCCGAAGGTGTAGCACAATGCCGCCGGGATTAGAAGTATCGCCAGCGATTCGAGGAAATTGGATAAGGGGGTCGGATTTTCAAAGGGATGAGCCGAGTTGACGTTGAAGAAGCCACCTCCGTTGGTGCCGAGCTGCTTGATAGCCACCTCTGAGGCGACAGGCCCTACGGCGATCACCTGCTGGTTGACTGTCTGTCCGTTAGCGTCTCGCACTGGCTCCACCAACCGGACTACTTGAGAGCCGTCAAGTGTTTGTACTACCCCCTGAGAAACCAGAATAACCGCCAGCACTAACGATAGTGGTAGCAAGATGTAGAGTACGCTCCGGCTCATATCCACCCAGAAATTGCCTATCGTCCTGGCAGATTGCCTGACAAAGCCTCTTGTCATGGCCACCAGTATCGCCATGCCCGTGGCCGCGGAAAGAAAGTTCTGGACCGTAAATCCCAGCATTTTTGATAAATAGCTCATGGTGGTCTCGCCGCTGTAGCTCTGCCAGTTGGTATTGCTAGCGAAACTCGCCGCGGCGTTGAAGGCGAGATCAGGCCGGACCGTTCCGAGGTCTTGTGGATTAAGGGGCAGGACCCCTTGAAGACGTTGCAGGGCGTAAAGCAGAAGCAGACCCGCGAAATTGAAGAATAACATGGATAGGGCGTAGGTCTTCCAGTCCATTTCTTCGTCGCCTCGTAGTCCGGATATCCGGTAAAGCAGGCGCTCAACCGGTCCCACCAGAGGCGAGAGAAAGGTGCGTTCGCCTTCGTAGACGTGTGCCATGTAGGCCCCGAGCGGTTTGACCAGCAGCAAAAGGACAAGTAAATATAGTCCGATTTGGAGCCAGTCAAAGATAGTCATTTGAACCACTCCGGTTTCAGAAGAGCCAGAAAAAGGTATACGAGCAAACAGAGCGAGATTATCCCTGAGACAGCATAAAGGGTATTCATCTCACTATTTCATCAATCGCTGACAAACGGATACTACCGCTACACTTGCCAGCAAGAATAACAGGATAATGAAGAGGATGACCAAATCACTCATCAAACCAATTATATATGGCACTGCGCAGGTCAGCAATGGGTTAAGAGAGTGTCAAAGATGGAATCAGGAGTTAAGTAAACTGTATTCCTATGATGATCACCAGGCTTTATCGACAACTTCCTCAATTACCATTGCCCATGTCGTTGATGGTCTTGTAAGCACTGGATTCTTAAAGGGAAACGCGGAAGTATTTCCGTCTTCCAATGTCTTTGGCGAGGTACGGCGCTAGACATGCAGTGTCACTGAAGATGGTGAGTCTTTGTTGGATAGCATGAGCCAACGCAAAGAAGTTCGAGAATGGCGTCAAGCTATTGCCAGCTAAACTCCTGCGAAATGTCAAATGATTTTAACATACTCTCACTCGCGGCAAAGATGCATTATATCGTATCAGAAAAAGGCGAAGCATCTGACAAAGAGATAGGCAAAGAGGCCGCAAGCTGGGATGGGATATCTCAAAGAGCGATATCGAGAAGGTCGCCACGGACTTGGAATGTTTAGGCCTTATTTCACAAATGGAAGAATAGTTTCATGGGCAGCCGTAGCACGGCTATTCTGACCATAGCTCATTACCTTCGTTGTTTACGCCACTTAGCAACTGTCAATCAGAGTTTCGGTCGTTTTGTTGGAAGTAGCATTCCCTACTTTTCTCTCAAAAACCTGTCTATATCCGCGGCGGCGCGTCTCCCGGCGCCCATGGCACTAATGACGGTGGCAGCGCCGGTGACGGTATCTCCACCAGCCCACACTCCCGGCTTGACCGTGCGCCCGGTGGTCTCATCGGCGACAACGGTGCCGTGGCGGGTGGTATCCAGTCCGATGGTTGTCTGCGCCACCAGGGGGTTGGGCGTGGTGCCCAGGGCGATTATGGCGACATCCACATCAATGGTGAACTCGCTGTTGGGCTTGACGCTGGGGCGTCGGCGTCCGCTTTCATCCGGCTCGCCAAGCTCCATCTCGTAGCACTCTACTCCCACCAGCGAACCATGCTCATTGCCCAGGAAACGCTTGGGGTTGGTCAGCAGGCGAAACTCGATTCCTTCCTCCTCGGCATTCTCCACTTCTTCATGGCGGGCGGGCATCTCCGCCCTTGAGCGGCGGTAGATAACATAGACCACCTCAGCGCCCAGCCGCAGGGCACTCC
Source organism: Chloroflexota bacterium (assembly GCA_016190825.1). Classification (GTDB taxonomy): domain Bacteria; phylum Chloroflexota; class Dehalococcoidia; order Dehalococcoidales; family UBA2162; genus JACPPV01. The sequence continues at coordinate 7,500 of JACPPV010000004.1, read as the reverse complement.
GGGCGGCGTCCATGGCCACATTTCCCGCACCAACAACAGCCACCTTCTTACCCACTTTGACCGGCGTATCGTACTCAGGGAAGCGGTAAGCTTTCATCAGGTTGACTCGCGTCAGGAACTCGTTGGCGGCGTAAACACCATTGAGGTTCTCCCCTGGGATATTGAGGAACATGGGCAGACCAGCGCCGGTGCCCAGGAAAACGGCATCGTAGCCATCTTTAAGAAGGTCGTCAACGGTAAACAACTTGCCCACCACCGAGTCCAGCTCTATCTTCACCCCCAGTGACATAACGTAGTTGATATCAGCTTGGACAATCTCTTTGGGCAGGCGGAACTCGGGTATGCCATACATCAGGACGCCGCCGGCTACGTGCAAGGCTTCATAAATGGTCACGCTGTGGCCCGCTTTGGCGAGGTCAGCAGCGCAAGTGAGACCGGCGGGACCGGAGCCAACCAGCGCCACCTTTTTCCCGGTCGGTTCTGGCAAAACCGCTGAGGCGGCTTCCTGCTGGCGGCGTTCCCAGTCGGCAACGAATCTCTCCAGCCGCCCGATCGCTACCGGCGCGCCCCGCTTGGCCAGCACGCAGACCTGTTCGCACTGCGTCTCCTGCGGGCAGACCCGCCCGCAGATTGCCGGCAGGGCATTCTTCATTTTCAGGGCTTTCGCGGCGGCCGGCATGTCCCCTTCCCTGAGCGCCCTGATGAACTCCGGGATGGTGACGCTTACGGGACACCCGGTCATACAGAGAGGCTTGGGACACTGGATGCAGCGGCTGGCTTCACCCAGCGCCTGCTCGAAGCTATAGCCCAGGGCCACCTCACTGAAATTTTTTCCCCGCGCTTTCGGGTCCTGGCGGGGCATCTCTTCCCGGTTAAGATTCAACTTAGGCAAAGATTCTTCTCCACATTTGCGGCTTGATGTCTAATGTTGGTACTTTCATTTACCCCCCACTCCACCACCTAGATTCCCTCTCCCGTATCACGGTACGGGGCAAGCTTCGCGGGAACGACAACGCGGATCATGCAGTGACAGCGTGTTTCGCCAGCCACCGCTCGAATGACATCTTCTCTTCCTCGATGTACATACGCTGGCGCGCGGCAAGCAAGTCCCAGTCTACTTCATGACCATCGAAATCGGGCCCATCAACGCAGGCAAATTTGGTCACCCCCCCGACCGCAACCCGGCAGGCGCCGCACATGCCGGTGCCGTCAACCATGATCGAGTTGAGGCTGACCATTGTCTTCACACCAAAGGGCTGGGTGGTCCGGGAGCAGAACTTCATCATGACCGCCGGCCCGATGGCGATGACGCGATCTATCTTCTCGCCCCTTTCCAGCAGCTCTTTCAATGGAATGGTCACCACCCCTTTGCGCGCATAGGTACCGTCATCAGTAGTAACGATAAGCTCGTCGCTGACCGTGCGCATCATGTCCTCCCAGAAGAGCAGGTCTTTGCTACGTGCCCCGATGATGGCTATCACCCGGTTTCCGGCCTCTCTGAGCGCTCGAGCGATCGGAAATACGGGGGCAATGCCGACGCCGCCGCCGACACAGATAACTGTGCCGAACTTTTCGATTTCGGTTGGCAACCCCAGCGGGCCGACAAAGTTCATTATAGAATCGCCTTCGTTAAGTGCCGCCAGACGGGCAGTGGAAGCCCCAACCTCCATAAAAATAATGGTAATGCTGCCTTCTTTATTATCCCAGTCGGCGATGGTGAGGGGGATACGCTCCCCCCTCTCATCGATCCGAATGACGACGAACTGCCCTGCCTGCGCTTTGGCGGCCACCTTCGGGGCTTCGATCCTCATCAGGTGTATCTTTGGCAGCAGTGTCTGTTTGAATAATATCTTGTACAATTGTCTCTCCCCTCTTTGAAAAAGGCGTTTGCATCCCATCCGTGTCACCCCGAGTCCCGATTCTCTTGGGATTGCCTGCTTTACCGGCCTCTCCCCCGGATTCTTCGCTGTGGCTCAGAATGACAATTCAAACCATCTATAATTGAAAAGAGGGGCAACGCCCCTCTCAGAGATTTTTCCCCTAATGTGAGGGAACCGGAAATCTCCAGCCTTGGCTTGTCATTTTTAGTGATTTTTCTCAACCTTGACGGCGCAGACCTTGAACTCGGGTATCTTCGCCACCGGATCAAGAGCGGCATTAGTCAACACGTTAGCCGCGCTCTCGGCGAAGTGGATATCCATGAAGACGACGCCGCGCTGGGAGACCTCAGTCACCGAGGCCTTGGCCGTTACCTCGCCTCGGCGGGAGGTGACCCTGACGTTATCGCCGTGGACAATGCCCAATGCAGCAGCATCTACCGGGTTTATCTCGACCGTCCCCTCTTTGACGATTAGATTGAGCCCTTTCACCTTCCGGCTCATCGTGCCGCTGTGGTACTGGAACAACCGGCGACCGGTGGTCAGAACCAGCGGATACTCTTTGTCAGGTACCTCAGCCGGAGGCCGGTAGAGGACCGGGGTGAATTTTCCCTTGCCACGCGTAAATACCTGGGTGTGGAGAATGGCAGTCCCGGGGTGCTCCGGGGTGGGGCAGGGCCATTGTAAGCCTATCTTCTCCAGACGCGCAAAGGAAATGCCTCCGTAGCTCGGCGTGACACGGGCAATCTCGTCCATGATCTCGGAAGGATGACTGAAGTCAAATCCCTTGCCACCCATCCTCTGCGCTATCTGGCAAGTAATCAGCCAGTCCGGCCGGGAATCTCCAATGGGTTCAATCGCTTTCCTTACGCGCTGCACCCTGCGTTCGGTGTTAGTGAAGGTGCCGTCTCTCTCAACGGAACTGGTCGAAGGCAGGACGACATCCGCCAGTTTCGCCGTTTCCGTAAGGAAAATATCCTGCACTACCAGGAAATCAAGATGCTCCAGCGCCTGCTGGACATGGTTGGAATCCGGGTCGGTCAGCACCGGGTTTTCCCCGATGAGGTAAATCGCCTTGATATCCTTGCGGTGGGCGGCATCAAAAATCTCCGTCAATGTCAGGCCGCGGACCGGGTTCAACTGAATACCCCAGGCTGCCTCCATCTTCTGCCTGGCCGCCTCATTGCCCACCTGCTGGTAACCGGAAAAGACGTCCGGGAGGCCGCCCATATCGCAGGCACCCTGAACATTGTTCTGTCCGCGTAAGGGATTGACCCCGCTGCCGGGCTTGCCGATGTTGCCGGTGAGCATCGCCAGGTTGGCGATAGCCATAACATTATCGGTGCCATGAGAGTGCTGCGTGATGCCCATTGTGTAAAGGATAGCCGCCGGCTTGCTGGTGGCGTACATGCGAGCCGCTTCGATCATCCGGTCGACCGGCACGCCGGTAATTTCAGATACGGTCGGCAGATCAATATCCTTCAGGGTCGTCTCAAATTCCTCGAAATTCTCACAGCGCTCGCTGATAAAGGTTTTGTCCAGAAGGCCATCATCGACGATCACCTTCGCCATTCCCAGAAGCAGAGGAACATCAGTGCCGGGACGCGGCCTGACCCACAATGTGGCATGGCGCACCAGGCCAATTTCCCGCGGGTTGACCACGATGAGCTTGCCGCCCTTCTGCCTGAGCGACCTCAATACCTCAAGGCTGATTACCGGATGAGCCTCGTTAGTATTGGTGCCGATCGCCAGTATGCAGGCAGATTCGCCAATATCATGGATGGAGTTTGTCATCGCCCCGCTTCCGAATGCTGCGGCCAGACCGGCCACTGTGGGAGAATGTCAAAGACGGGCGCAATGGTCTATGTTGTTCGTGCCCAGCACGGCCCGTCCGAATTTCTGAGCGACATAGTTGTCCTCATTAGTGCACTTGGCTGAGGCGATCACGGCGACTTCGTCCTTGCTGTAATTCCCCAAGCGGCTGGCAATCAGGTCCAGCGCCTCATCCCAGCTGGCCTCAACGAACTGCCCGTCACGCCTTATTAGGGGCGTCTTCAGGCGGTCCTGGTGATAGACAAACTCCTGGATGCCGAAACGTCCCTTCACGCAGACCTGCCCGCGGTTGGTCTCGTTCTCCTCATGCGGGAGGACCTCGATGATCCTGTCCCCTTTGAGTTCCACTTTAAGCTGGCAGCCAACACCGCAGTAAGGACAGGTGGTCACTACTTCACGGTCCGGTTCGCCGGCCCACTTTCTGGCTCGCTCAGCCAGTGCGCCGACCGGGCAAGCGTCTACGCACGCGCCGCAGAACTGGCAGCCCGACTCCTGGAGGGGGTGACCGAATGCCGTGCCGACAACCGTCCGGCTGCCGCGCTGGATAAAGGCGATGGCGGCGGCGCCGCGCACCTCCTGGCACATACGAACGCAGCGCCCGCACAAAATACACAAATTGTAGTCCCGGTCGAAAAACGGATCGTTGCGGTATACTTCCTCGCGCTTGTAGGTGTAGGGCAGCTTTATCTCTTTTATCCCTACATAGTCGGATACTTCCTGCAACTCGCAGTGACCGTTCTCAGGGCAGAGAACACAACGTTCAGTAACCGAAGCACTGCGCAGGCATATATCGAAAGGCTTGCAGCGCTGGCGCCGGTCGCAGATAAGGCAGACATGGGGGTGTTCGGTAAGGATGAACTCAAGGACGCCGCGACGGAAATCCTGGAGCTGGGGAGTGTTTGTTTTGACAACCATCCCTTCCGTCGCCGGAGTGGTGCATGAAGGTGGCAGGCCGCGCATCTTTTCAATCTCAACGATGCACATCCGGCAGCCGCCATACGGGGTGAGTTGGCGATGATAGCAGAGGGTGGGTATGTAAATACCATTCTCCCTGGCTACCTCGAGCACCGTCATCCCGACTTTGCCGGCGACCTGTGTATCATCAATTGTTAAATTTATTTTATCTGTTGCCATTCCTGTTCCTCCAGGTCGCGTTCTTATCTGATATCTACCTAACTTCAGAAGAAGCGGCCCCTTTCTTACCGGCGATAACCGGCACAGGTTCTTCGGGCACTTTTATTTCCTGTCCGGAGACCTTAATTACGGCGGAGAAGAGTCGCGGACAGACCTCAAGGCAGGTGCCACACTTGATGCACTTCTCCTGGTCAATGACGTGCACCAGCCGTTTGCCACCAGTGATAGCCTGCACTGGACACTCTCGGGCACATATAAGGCACCCCTGGCATTTGTCTGCAAGTATGTAGTATCTGATCAACTCGGTACAGACAAGAGCGGGACACCGTTTCTCATTAATGTGGGCTTCATACTCGTCGCGGAAGTAGCGAAGCGTCGTCAGCGCCGGATTGGGCGCTGTTTGCCCCAGTCCACAGAGTGATGTGGATTTCACAAGTTGGCCCAGATGCTCAATCTGTTCGATGTCTTCCGGCTTGCCCTCTCCCCGGGTGATGCGTTCCAGAATGGTAAGCAGGTGTTTGGTGCCTACTCGGCAAGGAACACACTTACCACAGGACTCGGACTGGGTAAAAGTTAGAAAGAAACGGGCAAAATCTACCATGCAGGTATCCTGGTCCGTAACTACCATACCTCCGGAGCCCATAATGGAACCGGCTTTGGTCAAAGCTTCATTATCTACCGGGATATCAAGCAAGGTGACAGGGAGACACCCACCGGATGGCCCGCCGGTTTGAGTTGCCTTATACTGCTTCCCACCGGCAATCCCCCCACCCAGTTCGAAGATAATTTTACGCAAAGGCATACCCAGAGGGACTTCAACCAGACCGGTGCGTTCCACTTTGCCCACCAAAGCAAAGGTTTTCGTCCCTTTATTGGTCTCACCACCAATAGCGGAATACCACTGAGCACCTCGCTGCATTATGACGGCAGCATCAGCCCAAGTTTCGACATTGTTGATGTTAGTCGGTTTGCCCCAAAGGCCGGCGTTAGCCGGAAAGGGTGGGCGGGGGCGGGGCATTCCACGTTTGCCTTCGATGGAAGCCATAAGAGCCGTCTCCTCACCGCAGACAAAGGCGCCGGCACCCTCTTTGATATGGATCTCGAAGCTGAAATCTGAGTTCAGGATATGTTCCCCGATTAAGCCGTATTTTTTCATCTGGCTGATGGCAGTATTGAGTCTCTCAATGGCTAAAGGGTATTCTGCCCGGCAATAAATATACCCTTCATTTGCCCCGATGGCATAGGCACCGATCAGCATTCCCTCCAGTACGGAGTGAGGGTCTCCTTCAAGTAGCGACCGGTTCATGAAAGCACCGGGGTCACCTTCATCGGCATTGCATATAATATATTTGGGGGAGCCAGAAGCCCGGTGACAGAACTCCCATTTTTGTCCGGTAGGGAACCCTGCCCCACCCCGCCCCCGCAATCCAGATTTTTTGATTTCATCAATGACCTGAACGGGAGTCATTTGCAAAGCTCTGACTAAACCGGTATAGCCACCATTGGCAATGTATTGATTAGTATCTTCCGGGTCGATAATCCCGCAGTTGCGCAAAACTATACGCACTTGAGGTTTTAGGAACGGAAGGTCGAAGAGCCTGGGAATCCCTTCGACGGTAGCTTCACCGATCGTACCTAACGCAAGGTCAGGCCTGGGATTGTCATTTACAAGGTAGTCTTCAATCAATTGCGGTACGGTCTTGGGTGTCATCGAGCCATAGCAAATACGAGGTTTGCCTGGTTTAACGATATCAACCAGAGGCTCAGCATAACAAAGTCCAATACAGCCCACCTGGGTTACGATAGCATCGATATTGCGGAGGCTCAATTCTTTCTGGACAGCTTCGAAGACGGACATTCCTCCAGCGGCCCGCCCGCATGTTGCCATACCGAGCAAAATACGCGGTTTCGGGCTGTTCTGTAAAGTCTCCCATTCGGAAATTGCTTGCTTTCTAATTTCATCGAATGACATTATTTTGCCCCCTGGTACTCACCCAATATCTGTTTTACCTTGGGGGCTGTCATTCTGCCGTATATCTTGTTATCCACGACCATTACCGGAGCTAGGGCACATGAGCCAAAACAAGCAATTCCCTCCACGGTATATTTGTTATCCTTGGTAGTCTCCCCTTCTTTGATACCCAGTTCCTCTTCCAAAGTTTCCGAAATACGGGGGCTACCGCGAACGTGGCAGGCGGTACCATGGCAAACCCTGATTACATGCTCACCCTGCCTCTCAAAACGGAACTGGGCATAAAAAGTGGCCACCCCATAGACCTCATTCTTGGACAAACCCAAAAATTTGGCTATCTCCGAAATCGCCTCCTCGGGAAGATAGCCTAATTTCTCCTGGACTTTTTGTAGGGCTGGAATGGTAGCTCCTTTTTGACCCTGGAAAGGAGCCAGAACCCTGGCTAATTCTTCTCTTAAATTCACTTACACCTCCCGAAACAGGCTGCCCACCAAATAGATATTGTAGCATCAGATTACGCCTAATGCAAGCCTGACGATTATGAGAGCTTTCCGCGAAGCGACGGAATTTTCAGGATTTTTCTGGTATGGTTAAGGAAATTAGCCGGTCAAACAACGATGAAAATGTGTTAGGGTAAGGAAATCAGGAGCGGTAAGAAATTTTAAGCTGAAAATAGGGCAATTT
>JACPPV010000040.1 GCA_016190825.1 Chloroflexota bacterium | reverse complement strand
TTTCCCCAATGACGTCATTGAGGGCAATATGAATACGGCTATTATCCAGTGTGGCACGCCGACCGAGGTCTATGATGAGGCGCGACAAGTCATCGAGAGAGGCAAGAACTTGCCCAATGGTTTTATCCTGCGCCCCGCCTGCGAGTTGCCGCCCCTGGCTCCGCCGGAGAATATGCATGCGATAACCCGTGCCCTCAACGATTTTGGCTGGTATTAAGCAAAATTAAGTAACAACTAATTAAGGAGGAGGGTACTGGCATGGTTGGCACGAAGGTAAGAACGCGGAAAGCCACGATGACCAACAAGGAAAGGATGGAAGCCCTGCTAAGACGAGAGAGACCGGACCGGGTGCCTTTCTGGTCATGGTGCCAGAGCTTTGCTACCATCTACAGTGGGGGTACCATTGCTGAGCGATACGCAGCTGAATATTCCACACAGACCAGCGGTGCCTATACCCGAAAAATGGCCTACGAGGCCGAGAGGAAGGCCTGTCATGACTTTGACTGGGTCTTCGCCCCCACTTTGTCTCTCATGTCTCGCCAGAACCGTGGGGCGTTCGGTGGGGAAGTCAAGCTTCCTACCAACAAGTATTCCCAGGGAATAATTGTTACCAAATACGCTGCTGAAACACCAGATGCAGTGATGGCTCTGAAGGTCCCCGATGTCAAAGCCTGTGTCACCCCTGAGATAATGGAATTTTGCCGGTGGGTCTATGAAGACAAGGATGATAATAAGCCCTTTGTCACCGTCGGCGGTCTGAGTGTGATGAACACCGCTGCCGGCATCGCCGGCTATGATAAGCTGTGCCAATGGATGATTAAAGAACCGGAAGTGGCCCATCGCCTGGTCCGCTTGGCAAGCGACCAGCAACTCGCGACAGTTCAATTCGTAAAGGACACTTTTGGCGTGAACAAAATTATGCCCACGGGGGCGAATGCGGCGGCTTCTAATCAGCTCATATCACCGAGGCACTTTGAACAGTTTGCTCTCCCCTATCTCAAGGAGGTCCACGAAAAAGTAATAGCCATGGGCTTTAAGCACCTGCTCACTCATCCGTGTGGTGAACATAACCGGAACTTGCCTTATTGGCAGCGTGTGCCGCTGGGTGACCCTGGTATCTTTTACGTTGGTCATGAGATTGAACTGGAAACAGCGGCCAGATATTTCCCCAAAGACATCGTTCAGGGTAACCTGGACACGACGGTTATTCAGTGTGGCACGCCGACTGAGGTCTATGAAGAAGCGGAAAGGGTTATCAAACTTGGCAAGAGCTTGGACGCTGGCTTTATCCTGCGTCCTGCGTGTGAGCTACCGCCCTTGGCACCGGTGGAAAACGTAATGGCGATAACCCGGGCCCTCAATGACTTTGGCTGGTATTAAGCAAAATTGAGCAACAACTAATTAGGTAGGAGGGTACTGACATGGTTGGCACTAAGACAAGAACACGGAAAGCTACGATGACCAACAAGGAGCGGATCGAGGCCCTGCTCAGGCGAGAGAGACCGGACCGGGTACCTTTCTGGCCTGGAGGCCGAAGTTTTGCCGTTATCTATAGCGGTCGGGCCATTGCCGACTTATTTACTGGCAAGTGCACCTCTGAATGGGTGTACCAGGCCGAGAAGAAAGCCTGTGAAGAGTTCGACTGGGTCTTTACACCAGGTCCGGTTGTCCCCGGCGGCCGGAGCGGCTATAACGGGACATTCGGTGGCGAGATCAAGTTACCGACCAGCAAGTTTTCCCAGGCGGTGTTTGTTGTCCGTCACGCAGCCGAGACTCCGGAGGAGGTGATGGCGCTGAAAGTGCCTGACGTTAGAAATTACTTTACTCCCGAGATGGTTGATTTCTATAAGTGGGTACGGCAGCAAAAGGACGGCAACATGCCATTCTTTATCAATGTTGCCTGTCTTAGTGTGATCAATATGGCGGGCGGCATCGTCGGGGCAGATAGACTCTGCAAGTGGATGATTAAGGCTCCGGAAGTGGCCCACCGCGTGCTTCGTTTAGCCGCTGACTATGAACTAGCGATGGCCCAGTTCTGCAAAGACACCTTTGGTGTGGAGAACGCGTTGCCATTCGGGGCCAACGCGTTTGCCTCGAATCAGCTAATCTCGCCGAAGCATTTTGAGCAGTTCTGTCTCCCCTATCTGAAAGAGGTTTACCAGAAGGTGGTGGATATGGGCTATAAACACCTCGGTACTCACCCCTGTGGCGAACAAAACGGTAACCTGCCCTATTGGAAACAGGTTACGCTGGGTAACCCCGGTATATTTTATGTAGGTGACGAAATTGAGCTGGAAACGGCGGCCAAGTTTTTCCCCAATGACATCATTGAGGGCAATATGAATACGGCTATTATCCAGTGTGGCACGCCGACCGAGGTCTATGATGAGGCGCGACAAGTCATCGA
>JACPPV010000041.1 GCA_016190825.1 Chloroflexota bacterium | reverse complement strand
CCGGCGCTGGCCGCCTTCGTAATAAGACATCGGGCGGTAACGAGTAAAATCAAAAAAGAAACCCGGGCGACTCAACTTCCCCAGTTCCTCAGCCTTGAAATGCTTTTCAAGCCAGGTAAGAGTCAGCGAACCTACGTTGCCAACATTAATCCAGGGGTCGAGCATGACAATGGCATGAGGCGAAGAAAGCGATGGAGAAATAGCTCCCGATATTTGACACCATCACCGCACGCGTGTAAAGTGTCTCTGTTTCACTCGATTCAGCCTGAGGAGTCTGCCAAGCAATTAATGGAGGAAAATTACATGAGGAAAACCCTACTCGGTTTGCCGATAATTGTCATTCTGTTGATGACTGCCTCATGTGCCCCCTCTCTGTCCACCGGAGACCGGGCGGCATCAACCCCTGGCCCAGCTCGTCCTTCTTCGCCTTCTGTGCCGGCGCCAAGTCCAGGACCACAACAATCTGGTGGCACTGCGCCGTCCCTAGTGGCAGACCGAATGACCGCAAGCATAGCTGACGTCCGTCTTACGGTGGCAAACGTCACAAACGCTGTTGAGCGCATCACCTCCTTGGCGAAAAGGGTCGGCGGCTTTATGGTGTCCTCGCGCGTATGGCGAGAGGGAAACGTCCTCAAGGGGCAAGTATCGATCCGTGTACCAGTGCAGGAGTTCGACGGAGTGCTGAAAGAACTGAGCGCCATGGCAGTGGATGTTACTTCGCAAACTATCGATAGCAAAGATGTCACTGAGGAGTACGTCGACCTGACAGCCAAGCTTCAGAACCTTGAAGCGGTTGAGAGGCAATTGTTGCAGGTGATGCAAAAGGCAGAGAAGATCGATGACATTCTAAGTGTTCAGCGAGAACTTACCAGGATCGGTGACGAGATCGAACGAACCAAAGGTCGCGTGCAATACTTGGAGCGTACCTCGGAAACATCGCTCATGCAAGTGCTTCTTGAGCAGTCTGGCCTTCATGCCAAGATTAGTGTGGACAGGGCAGTCGTCAAGGCAGGGGAGCGTGTTCAATTCGATGTCGAAGTCACCGGTGGCTTCTTTCCATACAGCTACGAATGGGGCTTCGGAGACAAGAGCGTGAGCACTGAGAGAGCACCCAGACATGCCTACAAGTCTCCAGGAAATTACACAGTGACTCTGAAAGTGACTGACGATCGTGGCAATACAGCGGTGGACGAGAGGGCCAGTTATGTCATCGTTCTGCCTGGCTGGAACCCTGCCAGCATTGCCCGTAATGCAGGGCATGGTTTCGTCATTTTTAGCCAGATGGTAATCAGCATCGCAATCTGGTTGGGGATTTTCAGCCCCGTTTGGCTCGTGGGTGGAGGTATCTTCTACCTTATTTGGCGTCGCCGAAGAATTAACAAACGCAAACAAGAAGTGGAGGACGGCTCCTAGTCCATCTTCATCTGGCAGGACAAAGGGCAAGAGTCTATGGTACCGCTGTCCTGCCAGATCAGGCCGATCTCACGAAAAATCTGGCTGGTGCCCCTCCATAAAACAAATTGGACGCACGCTGAGCGTCCCGGGAATGACAAAATGCGCTTTCTGGCGGCTTCCGTTCTTTCCGGATATGACGGTCACTCCTCGTAGGCAAGGACTCTTATTATGCCGATAGTGGCACCGGTGTTATCCGTGGTGCAGGCGTCACTTACCGCGACCACCCGCTTGACGTTATTACTAGAAATGAAATCGTTCACCTGCCTGTCCAGGGCATTGAGCTCGTTCATTGTGTGGAAGATCTGAAGCTCAGAAACGAAAGTCTTGACCTTAATCATTTCCCCTCCTAACTAATTCAGTATCTCTGTTCATAATCAAACGGCGCGGCTGCCGCCTATTGTCTTTGGCCGGTCCGGTTTATCTCCCTCTCCAGGAAATAGCTGAGCACCGTTCTTATCGCGACGATGCCTCCCAGCACAGCGAGTTCTGGCAGCGTGGGGTTGAGGACACTGCGAATAATATCCGCGGCGATAAGGAACTCCAGCCCCAGAATCAGGTGAAAGCCGATGTCATAACGGATCTTCTCAAAGGAGACGGGCTCCGCTTCCCTGGCTCTGGTCCTCATGCGGCGCCATTCGGCCAGAACAAACTCTCCAACGCCGATAACGACGCCGTATAGTATGATCAGGACGGCGATGACCCCGATGCCCATTGTGATGTAGTCGAGCGCCTGCTGCACCACAACCTCCGGGTGTTTTTCTTATCTTTCAGTATACAACATCGGCCGAGAGGAAATTGATGGCGCAACACCGCGATATAAAATTGTCATAAAAGTTCACGGAGGTTGCCGCAAATGCACTTCATTTCGGTGAGTCTAAACTGTGGAACGGGAGATATCGGGCGGGAGTGGACGGGACAGTGGATTTCTGGCAGACAGTTCCAAAGGTGGTCGGGGCGAGTGGATTTGAACCACCGACCTCAGCGTCCCGAACGCTGCGCGCTAAACCAGACTGCGCTACGCCCCGCATCGCTATTATAGGTGGATTTCACAACTTCGGCAAGGTCACAGGCTTGAGATTTTTTCCGAAACGGAGCAAAATAAGCATTGTATGTTTGAACGGGAGTGGACAACAACTTGAAATACTGTGTACTGATAATGGACGGGGCAGCGGGTTGGCCGCTTGTGGGGAGAGGGCAACAGACCTGCCTGGAACTTGCCCGGACACCCAACCTGAATTCGATGACACGGGAAGGCATACTGGGTCTGGCTCGGACCGTCCCCGAGGGCATGGAGCCATCAAGTGCCTGCGCCTGCATGTCCGTGCTGGGCTACGACCCCGTTGTCTACTATAAGGGCCGTGCTGCCATAGAAGCCAGGAGCATGGGCATCCCCGTTGGACAGGACGAAGTGGTCTTCCGCTGCAACCTGGTGGCGGTGAAGGACGGGCGCATGGCCGATTACAGCGCCGGGCATATCAGCACCGAAGAGGCGCGCGAACTCATTGCTGCCCTGAATGACAGCCTGGGCAATGAAAACATTCATTTCTACCCGGGCGTGAGCTTTCGTCACATATTGAAGGTAAAGGGACGTTTGGACGTCCTCGATGCCGCCTGTACCCCGCCCCATGATATCCACGGCAAGCCGGTTGCCGGTTTTCTGCCGCGGGGAGCGGGAAGCGACTTTGTGCGCGACCTCATGGTGCGCTCCGAGGCGGTGCTGGAGAAACATCCGGTGAACCTGACGCGGCAGGCGCGCGACCAGACCCCGGCGACCACTATCTGGCTATTCTGGGGCACCGGGCAGATTCCGGAAATGCCGCCCTTCAGGCAAGTATACGGACTGAACGGGGCGATGACCTCTGGCGTTGACCTTCTCCGCGGTCTGGCGGATATGGCCAGTATGGACATGCTGAAGATACCCGGGGTGACCGACGCCCTGGACAACGACTTCGCCGCGCAGGCGGAGGGCGCCTTGGAAGCTCTCCAGCGGTATGATATGGCGGTCATCCATATCGAAGCGCCGGATGAAGCGGGGCATTCCGGCTCGATTGAAGATAAGGTCAAGGCAATTGAGTTGATTGACGGGGAGGTCCTGAGCCGGGTCCGCTCCCAGAAGGGGGATGGCTTGAGGGTGTTAGTCATGCCGGACCATCCCACGCCCATTGAGATCCGCACCCACTGCCCCGAGCCGGTGCCATTCCTGCTATGGGGCCAGGGGTTTGCCCCCAACGGGGCGAAGAGATTTACCGAGACCGAAGCCAAACAGACAGGCTTGTGTGTTGACCCTGGATACAGTATTATGACTAGATTAATAGGCAGGGGCCAAGATTAAAAAGCCTGCGAGGAGCACGTTGGCATGGATATTGACGTCAAAGCGGGGAAATGTAAGTACGGGTGCGGGAAAACTGCACTGTTTGGTGCTGATTATGTCCGCGGTCATGACGCCAGACATCGCCCTCAGCTAATAGACGCGATGGGCGGAGAAAAGGCAGAGAATGCTCGCCTTGGTTGACTCGTACATGTCTGGCAAAATCGATGAAAGCGAGCTAGCTAAAGGAGTCCGACAACTCAAGAGCCAATAGTAAGGAGCTAGTCGTAAATGGCTTTGATTGTTCAGAAATACGGCGGCACTTCGGTCGCCGATGCGGAAAAAATAAAAAATGTTGCCCGGCGCATCATCGAGCGGCGGAAGCGGGGCGACCAGCTGGTGGTGGTCGTCTCGGCGATGGGTGATACCACCGATGACCTCATCAAGCTGGCACGCGAAGTCACCGAGCAGCCGAGCGAGCGTGAGCTTGACGTGTTGCTGTCTACAGGTGAGCTTGTGACCAGCGCGCTGGTAACCATGGCACTGCGGCACATGGGCTATGAGGCGATCAGCCTGAGCGGTTTGCAAGCAGGCATCAAGACCGATGCCAACCACAGCCGGGCGCGTATCCTGGATATAGACTCTACCCGGATGAGGAAAGAGCTTGAAAGCGGCAAGATCGTTATCGTGGCCGGGTTTCAGGGCGTTGCCGATGACATGGATGTGACCACTATTGGCCGTGGTGGCTCTGACACGACGGCGGTTGCGGTTGCCGCTGGCCTAAGGGCGGACGTCTTTGAAAGATATACCGATGTCGAAGGGATTTACACCGCTGACCCGCGCTTTGTGCCTGAAGCCAGGCCCTTGCGGGATATAAGCTATGAGGAGATGCTTGAGCTGGCGACCTATGGCTCGAAGATGATGCATCCCCGCGCCATTGAGCTGGCGGGAGTATATGACGTCCCCATCCTGGTAGTTTCCAGCTTTACCGAAAGCCCGGGGACGCTGATTCATGGAGAGGTTTCTATGGAAATTCGTAACAAAGTGAGAAGTATTGCCCATGACCTGGACGTGGCGAAGATAACGGTGGTCGGCGTGCCTGACCGTCCCGGAATAGCTGCGGCTATTTTCGTGCCGCTGGCGGAGGCGGGCGTCAGCGTGGATACGATAGTACAGAATGCCAGCATCAATAATATTACCGATTTAACCTTTACCGTGGCGAAAAGCGAGCTCGCCCGGGCGATGAAAGTCGTCGAGCCGATCACCAGGTCCATCGGCGCGCGGGAGTGCGTGAGCGATGCCAGGCTGGGCAAGATAAGTATCATCGGCACCGGTATGCAAAACAATCCCGGCTACGCCGCCAGGATGTTCAGCACGCTGAGCGAGCACGGGATAAATATCCAGCTGATCACCACCTCCGAAATCAGGATAACCTGCATTATTAAAGAGTCCCTGGTGAAGGATGCCCTCCGCGCTTTACACAGAGCATTTCGGTTGGATGAGAAGACCTAATGCTTGATTGCATAAATAGCAAGGCGTTCTTCTCGCCCCTTGTGGAGGGATTAAGGTGAGGGGTAGCTTCAATTTTACCCTAATCCCATTCGCTTCGCTCATCCCGATGTGTCGGGATAGCCTTCTCCCATCAAGGGAGAAGGGATTTCAATGTATGCGAATTGTCCTAACTATGTAATGGCACGCTGGAAAAGCAAGAAGAGTTGTTCATGGGCAAATCCTTTCCGGGTTCTGTTCGTTATCATACTTAATGGAAAAAGAGGATGTCAGGCAAAGGATCTGAATAACCTTAAGACGGGGGAATAGATGACATATCAGGAAGAAGAACGGACCAGGCTGAAACGCCAATCAAGCCGGCAGGCGATTTTGCTCGCTATGGAAGGCCGCTGGCAGGAGGCCGTCGCCGCGAACAAGACAATTATCGAGAGTTTTCCGAACGATGTTGATGCCTGCAACCGCCTGGGGCGGGCGTACATCGAGCTCGGGGAGTATGCGCAGGCGCGCGAAGCGTATGAGAAAACCGTCGAGCTTGACCCGTATAATACCATTGCCCAGAGGAACCTGAGCCGTCTGTCCCGGCTTGGCGAAGAAGCCGCGGCTGCGCCCGAGAGCGGCGTAAGGAAGGTGGATCCCCAGCAGTTTATTGAAGAGGTAGGCAAGGCGGGGGTGGTGATCCTTAGCCATCTGGCTCCGCCGCAGACACTGGCCAAGACGGTTGCGGGCGAGCGGGTTAATTTGAAAGCAGATGGCTCGACTCTGCTCGTGGAGAACGAGCTAGGTGAGTACCTCGGCCAGGTAGAGCCGAGACATGGACAGCGCCTCGTCAAGCTGATGGAAGGCGGCAACCGCTACAGCGCCGCCGTTGTCAGCGCTGCGGAGGACGCGGTGACAGTCATGGTCCGTGAGGTGTTCCAGCATCCTAACCAGTCCGGGCGTCTTTCCTTTCCGCCGCGGGGAACGGAGGGCTTGCGCACCTACGCCGGCGACCGCCTGGGTGAGAGGATTATCCGCCGGGGGCTGGAATACGAGGAACCCGAGGATAGAGGCTTTGCCATAGTCGGCGGCGAAGAGACGGCGGCGGATACCGAGCTGCTGGCTGAAGATACAGGTGAGGAAGAAGAACTGGAAGGGGAATAAGGGGGTTGCGTAGAGATGGTTCTAGGTAAGACCAGGCCAATCAATATAGAAGAGGAGATGCGTAGCTCCTACCTGGACTACGCCATGAGCGTCATCGTTTCCCGGGCTCTTCCCGATGTCCGGGATGGCCTGAAGCCGGTGCAGCGGCGTATTCTCTACGGCATGCAGGACATGGGGATAACCTTTGCCGGTGGCTACAAGAAGAGCGCCCGTATCGTCGGGGAGGTGCTGGGCAAGTACCATCCCCATGGCGATGCCCCGGTTTATGATGCGATGGTCCGGATGGCGCAGGACTTCTCCATGCGCTATCAGCTCGTTGATGGGCAGGGCAATTTCGGCAGCGTTGACGATGACCCCCCCGCTGCCATGCGTTATACCGAAGCCCGCTTGACGCAGATTGCCGAGCAGATGCTGGCGGATATTGACCGTGATACCGTCAACTTCGTTCCCAATTTCGATGCCAGCCTCCGGGAACCAACGGTCCTGCCTTCCCGCGTGCCAAATCTGCTGGTCAACGGCAGTTCCGGCATCGCCGTCGGCATGGCGACCAGTATTCCCCCCCATAACCTCAGCGAGGTGTGCGATGCCCTCGTCCATCTCATTGACAATCCCGGCGTTACGGTTGATGTCCTGACGCAGTTCATTAAAGGACCGGATTTCCCTACGGCGGGCATCATCCAGGGACGGGAAGGCATTGAAAGCGCCTATGCCACCGGTCATGGCAGGGTGGTTGTCCGCGCCAGGGCCGAAATCGTTGAGGCAAGCGAAACCAAAGGTAGGCAGATCATCGTCACCGAGCTTCCTTACCAGACCAATAAGGCTGCACTGGTCGAGAGGATCGCCGAACTGGCGGCGGATAAGAAAATTGCCGGGATCAGCGAGGTCCGTGACGAATCCGACCGGCAGGGAATGCGCGTCGTCATCGAACTGCGGCGGGACGCTCAGCCCCAGCAGGTGTTGAACAATCTTTACAAGCATACAGCCATGCAATCGGCGTTTTTCGTTAATATGCTGGCGCTCGTGGATGGCCAGCCGCGCGTCCTCAGCCTGAAGGAGGCTCTCCAGTTTTTCATTGATTTCCGGCGTGAAGTTGTCACCCGGCGCGCGCAGTTTGACCTCAAAGGCGCCAGGGCAAGGGCGCATATACTGGAAGGGCTCAAAATCGCCTTGGACCAGATAGACAGGGTGATCGCCACCATCCGCAAGGCGGAGAACGTGGACGCGGCGCGCCAGGGCTTGATGGCAGACTTCGGCTTGTCCCAGATTCAGGCACAGGCCATTCTTGACATGCAGCTGCGCCGTCTCGCCAACCTGGAGCGGAGCAGGATATTCGAAGAATATGACGAGGTGATGAAAAACATCGCCTACCTGGAGTCGCTGTTGGCTGACCCACAAAAAGTATTACAGGTCATTAAGGATGAGGTGAGCGACCTGAAAAAGAAGTTCGGCGATGAGCGGCGGACCCAAATCAGTGTTGAGGGCGAAATCGAATTCAACATAGAAGACCTTATCCCGCATCAGAAGGTGGTCGTCACACTCAGCCAGCGGGGTTTTGTCAAACGGGTGCCGTCTACTCTCTACGCCCTGCAGCACCGCGGGGGCAAGGGTATCGTCGGCATGGTCACGAGGGAAGACGATGCTGTACGGCTTCTTACGGTGGCTGATACCCATGATAATTTGCTCTTTTTTACCAACCGGGGGAAGGTCTTCCGCCTCAAATGCTACGAGATTCCGGAAAGCAGCTCCCGTACTACGAAAGGAATTGCTGCTATCAATCTCTTCCCGATTGGGGAAAATGAGCGGGTCACCGATATCGTTTCGGTGGCAGAGTACAAGCCTGATGTCTATTTGTTAATGTCTACGGCACGGGGTGAAATAAAGAAGACTGTACTGGAGCTTTTCGCTTCCGTGCGTAGTAACGGTTTGATTGCCATGGACGTGGAGGAAGGGGATGACCTGGTGGATGCGCGCCTGGCGACAGACCGGGACGAGGTGATCATCGTGACGGAAAAGGGTCAGTCTGTCAGGTTCCCCATCTCCAGCCTGCGGACAAGCTCGAGGACCAGCGGCGGTGTGCGGGCGATGCGTCTGGTGGGCGGTGACCGGCTGGTCAGCATGGATGTAGCGGACCCCAAAGGCTTTCTGCTCATTACCAGCGAGAAGGGGTTCGGCAAACTCACCCCCATTACCAGCTACCCGAAGCAGCAGCGCGGCGGCCTGGGGGTGCGGACCTTCAAGATTATGGAGAAAACCGGGGACGTTGCTGCCGCCCGGGTGGTTTCCCTGGCACAGCAAGTGATGATCATTTCTGCCGAGGGCATTATCATCCGCACTCCGGTGAAGGATCGGGACCCTTCGAAAGGGATCTCCATCCTGGGACGCAGCACTGCCGGCGTCAGGCTGATGAGGCTGGATGACGGCGATAGGGTGGTAGCCATCACCGCGTTTGATTAGCAGGCTGATGAAAAACTAGCCAACGCCGTTTTCTCTCCCTTCGTGCTGGCATGGTGCCTGGCGATAGGCTTTCTGGTACTGGCGTTACTCTTTTTCTGTTGACGCCGAAGCCGGGGGTGAAGGCGGAGAGGGCTCTCTAAACTGATGACACAGCGATGCGTGTGAGATAGCAGGGCTTCCCACAAGTGGGGGGCTTTTCATTGTAGAACTTTTGTGCTATTATTGACATATCCTTCGAGGAGAGAGAAAATATTCGAATGGAAGTTCGAGACCCGCTGTATGGCCTTATTGAGTACAATATTGAAGAGGAAAAGGTTATCAACACCGGCTTGTTCCAAAGGTTGCGGAACATCAAGCAGCTTGCTCTGGCAAGTTATGTTTATCCCGGCGCGCATCATACCAGATTTGAGCATTGTATTGGCACAATGTATCTAGCAGGCAGGGTAGCGGAAAATTTGCATCTACCCAACGAGAGGAAGAGGCTCTTGAGATTAGCTGCCCTGCTTCATGATGTTGGACACGGACCGTTCTCACATGTATCTGAACAGGTACTCGAACGGTTCGCAGCCGCGATTGCTAAGGAGTACGAGGCGGATAGTGCCCACGAACTTATGACGATACTTCTGATTAAGAAGCACTCGGGCATACGCTCGATTTTATCAGAGGACGATACTGATGAGATTATTCAACTGTTAAAGAAACAGAAGAAGAGGTCATTGGAAAAGGATGTCATTTCAGGGCCTCTTGATGTGGATAAGCTGGATTATTTGAGGAGGGATGGCTATTTTGCAGGAGTTCACTACGGGACCTTTGACCTTGAAAAGGTCGTGAACAGTTTTGTTCCCGTAGAAATGGGAAGTGAAGGAACTGCGCTGGGAATAAGGGAGGAAGGAGTGTACGCGGTGGAGCAACTTCTCCTTGCCAAGTATCACATGAACGCGCAGGTTTATCGACATCGCGTAAGACGAATAACCGACGCTATGCTGGTCCGTGGTATCACTCTTGCTTTGGAGGAGGGACTCCTGGGCGAAGCGTTTTCTGTCAATGACTCTGAGGGTTTCATTCAAGAATACATAAAATGGAATGATGAAGTGCTTGTGAATGAGATTTTGGGTAAAGCGAAAGGGGCATCTCTTGAATTCTACAAGAGAATCAAAGAGCGCAGATTACTGAAGGAAGTGTTTCACGTTAAGATCGACAGGATGACTTTCCCCAATCCGATTACTCTCAGGCATATGATAGATGTGTCCGTCCAGCAGATGAAACGCGCTGAGGAGGCAGCCGCCAAGATATTCTCATCTGAGGAACACGGTATCAATCCAAATCTTGTTATCGCTGATAAGCAGTCAATATCCAACCCGACCTTCAAGTCCCCGGGGGTAAAGATCGATAGCAATACAATCATGGTGCGTAGTAGCAAGGGAAAACCCGAGGAATTTCCAGGAATGTCCTCCGTTTTCCAAAACCCGAGCGTCGACCCTGCATCTGAAACGTTCAGCATATATTTGCCGCTGGATTGGATTGTTGAAAGGGATACGAGAAAAAGTTACGTAGAGGAACGCGAAAACGAGATGATCAAAGAAATGGAGGAGATTTTCAGATGAAGCCTTACGAGATGATACTGTTGACACTTCTTTATAGCGGTGACAAGAAGATGATTGCTGGCAGAACATTGTTTCAGAAGACAATTTACTTTATCAATGAGAAAATGAAGACCGGAATCGAATTTGATGCGCATTATTATGGGCCATATTCCGCAACTATTTCTGATGAGCTTGAAAGTCTGAGCGCATCAGGAATCATAACCGAATGCATCGAAGTGTTTCCTTCATTCAATTTTGGTGTAAGTTTCGAACCTAGAAAATATTCATATTGTTTGACAGATTCAGGCATCGAGATGGCCAAGATTATTGAGAATCAAAATCGAGAAGAATCGAAGACGGTCATGCAGATAATGAGTAGTATGAGAGAGGCGGGCATTGCGGACGACTACAAGAGCCTATCGGTAGCTGCCAAGATGCATCACATCTTGAAGGCAAGACCTATGCGGTTCCAAGAGGTTCTAAGTGAAGCCAAACAGTTAGGCTGGACTATTAGCGAAGACGAAGCCAGGGAAGCAGTGAAATTTCTCACGACAATAGAACTCGTCAAAATCGAGACGTCAAAACGATAGCGCCACATAGTTTGGGTGTGCCCAGAATTCGCCCCCCTCACCCCCCCACCCTCTCCACACACTGCCCCATTATCTTCTCCAGGCCGCAGGCGTTACAGGCTTCGGTGCGGCAATCGCGGGTCGCTTTTCCCTGGAGTGAGCGCTGGTACTCTCGCTTGAGAAAGGCGGTGCTGACGCCGGCGTCAATATGGCTCCAGGGGAGCACTTCGTCAAAGTCGCGCTGCCGCTGGGTATAGAAATCGGGGTCAATCCCGGCGTCCTCGAAGGCACGGCGCCATTTCTCCAGGTCCAGGCATTCGCTCCAGGAATCGAAGGCGCAGCCAAGCTGCCAGGCTCGGTGGACGGCGTTGCCCAGCCGCCTGTCTCCCCGTGACATGACTGCTTCGAGCCGGCTGATTTCAGGGTCCTGCCAGGATATTTTTACGCCTTTTTTGCGCAGTCCGTTCCGGAGCAGCTCGTGCTTGGCGTTCAGGCTTTCTTTGCTCTCCTGTACCGCCCACTGGAAGGGGGTGTGGGGCTTGGGAATGAAGGTGGAAATCGTCACTCTTATCTGGGGCGTTCTCCCTTTCGTGTGGCTGCCAAGCCGGCGGACTGCCTCTATCAGTTTGACTATTTCAGCCACATCCTCCATGGTTTCTCCCGGCAGGCCGACCATAAAATAGAGCTTGAGGCCCGTCCATCTCCTCTCGAAGGCCGTGGCGGCAGTTTCCAGGAGTTTCTGCTCCGAAATGGGTTTGTTGATGCCGCTACGCAGTCTTTCGCTTCCGGCTTCGGGGGCGAAGGTGAGCCCCGTCTTGTGCTGGCGGGGCAATCTGTCCATCAACTCAATGGAAAAGCTGTCAATGTAAAGGCTGGGCAGAGATAGTGCCAGATCAGGATAGCGCCGGGAAAGCCGGGCAACCAGTTCATCTATGCCGGGATAGTCGCCCGAGCTGAGGGAAACGAGTGACACCTCGTTGTAGCCGGTATTGCTTACCAGCTCCCCGACCGCCTCGATGATTTCCGATTGCGGGCGCACGCGGATGGGGCGGTAGACCGACCCCGCCTGGCAAAAGCGGCATCCGTGTGTGCAGCCGCGCTGGATCTCGATGGCGCCGCGGTCGTGGACAACCTCGATGAAGGGGACCACCGGCCGGGTCACCGGCGGCGGCAGCTTGTCAACAATTCTACGCCGAATGGTTGGGCTGGCTTCAAGCACGGTAGGAGTAGTGCCTTTCAGGCGGCCGTCAGTGTGGTATTCCACCCGGTACAAGCCTGGTACGTAAATGCCTGGAATCACCGCCAGCCGTTGCAGCAGTTCCTGTTTTAATGCCCGGTCGCCGCCATGTTTCCAGTCGCGGAAGGATGCCAGCAACTCCGGGACAATCTCCTCGCCATCGCCGATGACGAAGGCGTCGATGAAATCAGCCATAGGCTCCGGGTTGAGGGTGCAGGTGCCTCCGGCGATAATCAACGGGTGGGAATCATTCCTTTCCGCTGAAAAGACCGGAATCTGCGCCAGGTCAAGCATGTTGAGGACGTTAGTATAGGTTAGCTCATGGCCGAGGGAAAAGCCGATGATGTCAAACTCTTTTAGCGGGTGTTTTGATTCGAGACTGAAAAGGGGAATGCCGGCCTGCCGCATCGCCGATTCCATATCCTTCCAGGGAGCGAAAGCACGCTCCGCCAGGACATCTGGCTGGCGGTTGAGCAGGTCGTAAAGGATCGGTAGTGCCATGTTGGACATGCCGATTTCGTAGAGGTCCGGGTAGATGAGGGCAAATCTAAGCGGCGTCTCATCCCAGTCCTTAATGATGCTGTTCCACTCGCCGCCGGTGTAGCGGGCGGGCCTGGTTACTTGATATAAAATGCTATCTAGCTGGCTTTTGTTCAAAATATCGCTCATAAGTAAATGCTCTCGGCAGTCATTTGTGAAAACGGGAATGGCGGAAAGATATGGTCTCCAGTTATCTATCCAGCTCGGCGAGGTCGAATTTCATGCCGTCCCGCGCCGCCATCACCCTGACCCCCGTTTTCTGCGATAGCTGCTCGGCAATCTCCCAGGGTTTCGCCCGCCACATGGTCATGCCGAAGTGAGTGAGTATTGCTGCCTTTGGCTTGAGCTCGCGGATAATGTGCTCGGCATCGGGCACGGACAGGTGGTCGGTAGGCAGCTCCGGATTCAGGCTCCGTGGCCGCGGTTCAAGGAAGGCGATGTTCATAATCAGCAGCTCCCCTCCGTAGCTATGACACAGGCGCTCAAAGAAACTGGTATCGGTTATCAGGGAAAAAGTATGCCTGGTGGCTTTGAACACCAGGCCGTAGGTCTCTACCTGGTGCAGATGCTGCACCGGCGTGGCAAAAGTGACATCGCCAATTTCATACGCTCCGCCCTCTTTCAGTACCTCAACCCGGTCCAGCCGATTCTTCAAATAAGAAAAGATGATTGGCTCGTTGTCAAAGGCATCGGCCGGGGCGAAGAAGCTCCCGTGCCGGTGGCGGCCGCCCTCTGTCATCGCCTCAACCATAATATTGACATCAGCCGAGTGATCAAGATGCCGGTGGGAGACGATAATCGCGCTTAGCTTTTCAGCCTTCAGTTTTCTCTTGGTTGACTGGATGATGCAGCCAGGCCCCGGGTCAACCAGTATCTCCGTCCCGTTGAGGCTGAGCCACAGTCCTCCGGTAGCCAGAAGCTGGCTGATAATCATGAACCGGGCACCACCCGTGCCGAGAAAAGTTATTGTCTCACTGTGTGAAGGCGCCGCTTCCATTTCTACTGTAAATATAGACGATAGTATTGATTTTTACAACAGAAGAAGGATGCTGATTCCAGACTTCTGGAGAGGATGAGGTCTTTTGGCAAAATATTTTGACAGGGGGTATTGACAACTCTTCCAGCATGGTTTATAGTTGGTTTACTCGTGAACCAGATGTTGATTTTTTGTCAACATTAGACTTACCAGGCGGGGTGGTATATGGAAGCAAAGGATTTTGGCGCTAAATTAAGAGACCTGAGAAAAAGGGCCAGACTGAGCCAGCGTGCACTGGCGGAAAAGGCCGGTATCGATTTTACCTATCTCAGCAAGATCGAGACCGGCAAGATGCCTCCACCGAGCCGGGATGTTGTCCTGCGGCTGGCGGAGGCCCTGGACGTAGATAGAGATGAGTTGTTGATCTCAGCCGGACGGGTACCATCCGAGATGGCTGAGGTTTTAAGGAACGGAAAGACCCTGCAGTTTTTGCGCAAGCGGGTACAAAAAAGAAAAAGGTCCTCGTCAAAAAGGGAAGGAGCGGCAACGATGAATTATAAGACCCTCGGGAGAGTAGCAATCGCCTTTACTCTGGTGATGACCATGGGCGGTCTGCTGTGGTTTACCGGGCCGGCACAGCTGGCGAGAGCCTTCAATGTGGCCATGTCAGTGAGCAATTCGCCCATTTCCGGCAATACTACCTATCTGCTCGGGGAGCAGATAACTATCCCGGCAAACATGCAGTTTGCCGCTCTCGAACGCAAAGACCTCACGTCGGTGACTTTGAACGTTACGGGGCCTGAGTCTTTCGCGGTAAACTTGCCTTATGCGGCGGGCACTTATACTAACTTCCCGGACGTTCCGGGAAACTTGAGCGTGGCTGTGGGGCTGACGGGAACGGCAACAACGGCCCAGGGCCAGGGTTATGGCTACGGCTATGGCGGGGCCCTTAGCGGCAACGTGACCTTTAATATCAAGTGGACCCCTCCCTATGTCCTTACAACCCTCCCCCCGCCGCCGCCCCCCGCACTCCCCGGCAACGCGTTTAACTTTACTATCTCCGTTCCTGATGAGGTAAACCAGCAGATCTGGCCCTCCCTCTATTATCCCCAGGGCATGTCCTACAACGGCACCCATCTTCAGATTCTTGTCCCTGCCAGCGTCCCCTTCCCCAGTCCTCAATCGCCTAACGAATGGAGGGACGCCATAATCATAACTGACACGGCGGGCAATTATGTCAACCATGTTGCTGCCCCGGGCCAGTCATGGCAGACGGAGGCACTGGCCAACGTCGGCAGCACGCTTTACGCGGCAGTCAATTTCTGGGACAACCAGGGTAATCCTAAGGGAAAGGTGCTGAAGCTTGTCGGGACTGACAACTGGACTGAAGTCTCCGGCCTCACCAGCCTTAACTCTATCGGCGGTCTCGCGTCTGACGGCACCAATCTTTTCATTGCTTACCGCGACTCGCCGCTCAAAATCGATAAACGCTCCCCCTCGACGGGCGCCCTCATAACCAGTTTTGACCTTTCCACTGCCTGGGGTCCGGGCGGATTTCCTCCCATGTGGGGCTTTGATGCCCTAGCATATGATGACAGCGTTCTTTATGCTGCACAAGGCGACCTGATCATCAAGGTGGATGCCTCTAGCGGGGCGAAGACGATGGAGTGGAAGACCGGCAAGTGGGGCATCCGCGGCCTCGAGTTTGTTCCCTACGGCAATTCCGACACCAAAGTGCTCTACATGGCAGTCACCGACCAGAACGTTTACTGGGCTTCAAAGATCGGCGATGTCCCGCTTGTGGAAAATACCCCTATCGGCGACTACACCGCCGTGTTCAAGGTTTTAACCGATAATCCTCCCGCCCCCATCACCCGCAGTTTTACCCTTACCAAACTGTCGACGGCTCCGGTGGTTGCCATCACTTCTCCGTCGGCGAACTTCGCTGTCGGCGCGGGGTCCGAGAATATCACCGTTTCCGGTTCCGTGAACGATCCGTCGATCACCTCCGTTATTGTGGGCGTTGCCCTGCCTGAGGCGACCGCTTTTGAGGATAACGTGGAAGACCTGGCTCAGGCTAACGCGAAGTGGGCGCACAAGGCTGTTCCCGGTATGAATCCGTGGGGTCCGCCCTACAGCAGCGAGGACCTGTGGCACCGCTCTACTACCAGAAGCAATGATACAAAGCCTGGCGTTGGCGCAGTTGGCGCAGCCTGGCGATATGCTAATCCCAGCACCAACAACTATGACACCCCTTTCAAAGCCAACGCCGGCGCTTTACAGACGAAGGCGAAAGTGAGCATCGGCACTGATAACAAGCTCACCTTCTGGACCTGGTATGATACCGAGTGGGACTTCTGGCCTGACCGCAAAGTGGTAGAGGTTTCCACTGATAATGTAAGCTGGCAGAAGGTCTCCTGGCTCGCCAAATTCTGGCCTCCGTTCCCACCGCCAGAAATTCCGATGCAAGACTGGAATACCCTGAAGAAGGTAGAGGACAGGGTGTGGACCAAGGTGGAGGTCGGGCTCTCTGCCTTCGCCGGACAGGATGTGTACATCCGGTTCCGCATGGATACAATGGACGACTGGGGCAACATGGGCGAAGGCTGGTACATTGATGACGTCAATATTACCGGCGCCGGTTTCCTGGGCAAGACGGTCTCGCTGGACAGCAATCTCCAGTTCACCACCTGGTTCGTGCTGGCCGAAGGCGAAAATATCCTCACCGCTCGCGCCGCCAGGACAGCCTACGCTCCCCAGCTCATCGGTGAAGCCAGTGTTACCGGCTCGCTGGACCTGAATGCGCCCGTTCTAACCCTCAACCCGGTAACTACACCGACCAACCAGCAATACCAGACCGTCTCAGGTGTGGTGGTTGAGCCCAACTTTGACCGCCTGGAGCTTAAGGTGAACGGCCAGTTGAAGTGGACAACCACCGTTCTGGGCAGTGGTGGAACTTTCTCCCAGCCGATACTGCTGAATGAAGGGAATAACACCATCTTCGTCGAGGCAAGGGACAAGCTGGGTCTTTCCTCCAACCGGACGGCGGCGATCAAGCTTGATACGACCGGGCCGGCCTTCGAGGCAGTCTTCCCGGGCAGCGACAACCGGACCTACGATGTGGCTTACATGACCGGCGAAAGCTCTGCCCGACCGGGTGACTTCTTCTTCATCGCCCTCAAGGTGAGCGATGCCGCCAGTAACGTGACCTCGGTGAGACTCATTACACCCAATCAGCAGGACTCTCAAGATGGGCCTCAGGCATTCACGAAGGCCGAGATTCCAGAGGCGGTCATCGATAGCTGGGGCATCAAGGAAAACACCAAGGAACAGATGAACTACGTTATCCCGATGCAGCTTCCCAGCGGGTTGCCGTCAGGCGATTATACCTGGACAGTCGTGGCGCAGGATGCTGCTGGCAACACGTCCAATCAGACCGTGCCGACCAAGATCGTGACCAGCCTCGAGGCATTCAACACCTATCTGATGCCGGACTGGAACCTAGTGTCACTGCCGGTGATGCCGACTACTCCCAGCGTGGCTACCCTGGTGAACTCCGCTAACGCCACCGGTCTGTTTGAGCGGATATGGTACTACGATGCTTCCCAGAACGGGACCTCCGCTGAGTGGACGTTCTTCGATTCCAGCGGCGCTGGTGATCTGACTACCCTTGGCGCGGGCAAGGGCTACTGGCTCAAGATGAAGCCCCTCACCAGCTTCACTGAGGCTGGCAAGGTCTCCGGACCCATGGCTGTCGGTCTGCCCAACACCCCGGCGCCCGTTAAGCTGACCGTGGCTGGAACGGTGCTCTTGCCGCAGCAGGTGCCGCCTACTTATACTGTCTATGCTGGCTGGAACCTGATCGGCCTGCATGCCGAGTACGCCCGGGACATCAATACCGCACTCGCCGGAGTGAAGAGTCCAACAACCAGTTTGTCGATTTGGGCATCCCTGCTGGAGTACCAGAACTACATCTACTTCCCGATGGAGCAGGGCGGAGGCGGTCAGCCGCAGATCGTGCTCGGTGGGTTTGCTACTGACTCTACAAAGTTCCGGACGTCCGGAAAGATGACGCCCGGGCAGGGCTACTGGTTATATGTGATTGGCAGCGGTGGAGCCATCGTTCCGTAAACATGAGTGGAAACGTAAAGTGGGAGTGTGGATGAGAATTAGAAACAGGTATGCTCAAGGGAGTGTAGCCTCAGACAGGTAGTGCAGGATGAAAGCCCTCCTTGTGCTCGCAGTTTGAAGAAAGCCTGAGACACAAGGAGGGCTGTTCACGAAAAGGGGAAATGACTTCTGGCGGTGGGGGTTTGTTGAAAAGAAAAATAATATCGGTTAGTGTTTCGATTGCTGTTCTGGCGGCTACGGTGCTGCTTCCGGCGTCAGCGTTGGCAGTGCCCCGCCCGCCTCATGTGTTCAGGGGAACTGTCACCGTCAGTAGCAACCCGGCGCAAGACGGCCTCACCATTACTGCGGCGATTGCCGGGGCTACCTTCCCTTATTCCCTCTCAGCGAATACATCAGGTGGGCGTTACGGAGACGACTTTCAGTTCAAGGTACCGGCTGATGACTCGGATACCTCCAACAAGGAAGGGGGCGTGAACGGCAACACAGTTGTCTTTTACATCCAGGGGGTCGAGGCAGGAACCGCTATATTCGAAAGCGGGGTTGTCAGCACGGTAAACCTGGCGATTGACGCACTGCCCACTCTGCCAAAGCCCACCAACGTCCGGATAACAAGCAGCGTTACTGACGACACCCCGACCTTTGCCTGGAACGCGGTTACCGGCGCAGTCTCATATCAGACAAGAATTGACACTGCCAATTTTACCAGTATCGGGAACGTGACCACCGTGACCTTTACGACGGTTGCCGATGGAAACCACTTTTTCCGAGTGCGGGCAGTGGATAATATCGGCACTGCCGGTGAAAGCAGTGACCTGCTCGCGTTCACAATTGACACCATTCCTCCGGAGATAAACGCAGATACACTGCATCCGAACCCCACCAACAATAATACTCCCACCTTCGAAGGCACCGTTACCGATACTACCAGCGCCATCGCTTCTGTTGAATATCTGGTTGATGGAGCCGGCAATTGGGCTGCTGCCACGGCTGTGGACGGCGCATTTGACTCGACCATTGAGGATTACACATTCTCCATCTCCAGCCAGAACGACGGCGCACATTATGTGGAAGTAAGGGCTACTGACAATGCGAGCCAGGTATCTACTTTTGCCCGTGATGATTTTGTAATAGATACCGTGGCGCCGGCAGTAACCCTGACCGCCTTGACCCCTGACCCAACCGGCAGTAATACCCCTACCTTCACCGGGAACGCTACCGATGCCACCACCAAGATTGACTCTGTCCAGTTCCGGGTATCCGGGAACACTACTTTTGACTGGACTGCTGCTACCAGGGTTGGCGGCGGCGCCTTCAGTGCGGCAAGCGAGAATTTCACCTTCACCACTCCCGCCTTGGGTGAAGGCTGGCATAAGGTAGAGGTGAGGGCGACCGATAATGCCACCAACGTTTCCACTACTCTTGGCACGGACACCTTTGTCATGGATACCGTGGCACCGGCGGTCACGCTGCATGCCCTCGCCTCGGAGACGGTCACCACTGCCACTCCCACCTTCACCGGAAATGTTACTGACTCTACCACCACAGTCGCCGCCGTGCAGTACAGGGTTTCTGGCAGTACCACCATTGATTGGACTGACACCGTCAGAGCGGGGGGAGGAGCATTCAGCGTAGCCAGTGAGAACTTCACCTTCACCACCTCCACCTTATCGAATGGTTCCCATACTGTTGAGGTCAGGGCAAGGGATGTTGTCGGTAATGCTTCGCAAGCTCCATATGCGAGTGCCACTTTCACCGTCAGCGTAAGCGCGCCCCCGTTCGCAGGGGGACCGTTGCCACCGCCGGTTACAGTGCCGCCGGTAACTCCCCCGCCGGTAACTCCCCCGCCCGAGGTTACGCCACCACCGACCGTCCCGCCACCCGCTGTGCCGCCGACTGTAACTCCTCCTTCTCCTGACCAGCTTGTCGCCATGAGACCGGAAGATGCCGGCAAAGTGATTGAACAGATGGCGCCGAAGGACGCTGCCGCTCTTGTTGAGAAGGTGACGGCGGAGCAGGCGGCCGGCATCATCGAAAAAATGGCTGTGGCAAAGGCCGCGGCTGTTATTGAGAGCCTGACTTCGGATAAGGCAGCTGCCATCGTGGAGAAAGCTGCTTTGAGCCAGGCTGCTGGCGTCATCGCCACAATCTCATCGGAAAAGGCGGCGGAGATCATCGAAAAGGTAGCTACGGACAAGGCTGCTGCCGTGATCGGGAACATCCAGAATGACAGGGCTGCCGCCATTCTCGAAAAAAGTTCTGTTGAGAAAGCGGCTGGCGTGATGGAACAGTTGTCCACCCAGAAGCTGGGCAACGTAATACCGTCAATGTCAGAAAAGGCGTTGACTGAGAGGCTGCCCGGTCTCTCTGCGGCGAAGCTCTTTTCGATTGAACCGGAAGTGCTTTTTGATGCGCTCCCCAATGCTCCCACCGAGCAACTGGTGAGTGAGAAGCCGCCCACGCCGCCTGCCGGCCTGGCGCCGCCGGTGGTGGTTTCCACCACACCCTCCGGAGCAAAATACCTGACGGTCAAAACCCTGGCCGGAGAGTGGGTTACAGTGGTGGGGACTCCCTTGCCGCTGGATAAACTGCTTATCAGGACAAAGCGAGCAATGACCAACGTTAACACACTTATCGAAATACTCGATAAACGGCCCTCCGGCGTAGCGGCCCTCCCCGCGGGATTGGCTGTGCTTGCCTACGTGGACGTGGCTTTCGAGAACGCTTCGCCCGAGAATATCGAAGTTGGGCATATGACCTTCAAGGTTGACCAGGAATGGCTGAAGACTAACTCGATTCATAAATGGTCGATCGCTCTAAACCGGTGGGACGCGCAGTTGGGGAAATGGGTTTCCCTGCCGGCCAAGCGGGGGAAAGAGGATGATGCCTACGTATACTACTCTGCCGTAATCACGCACTTCTCCGTTTTCGCTATAACCGGCAGCCAGACGGCTCCGCCTCCGGCTTTCACCGTTGCCAATCTCGTTATTAGCCCGACCGGTGGGAGAACCGGTAAACCGGTCACGATCACCGCCGATGTTACCAACCCTTCTGGCGTTGAGCAGGTTTCTGCCCTGACGCTCTGGGTAAATGGCACGGCAGAAACGGCGAAAGACATCTCCCTGAAGGCGGGAGAGACGAAAAAAATCTCCTATACCGTGACACAGAATACCGAAGGGAACTACCAGGTCAGGCTTGACCGGCTATTCGGTTCATTCGGGGTGACCAGGGTGGCGGCGGTTAACTGGGGGCTCATTGGGGGGATAATTGCGGTGGTAATAATCGCCGGTCTTATTGTCTGGCTGGCCGTTAGCCGCAGAAGGGTGGCGTAGTCCAGGTTTGGGCCGTTAGGGCGTGTGGCTGCCTGCTTCGCGACGGCCAGTCGGAAGTTGGCTGACAAGATGTTACCGCACCAGTTCGATGCGGTGGAAAGATTCGACCAGTTCGAATCCCGTCCCCTCGGCCATGGATTCGGCCCGCCGTTTCATGCGTTCAGCAAACTCCGGCGACTGGCTATCACCGAGCTGGCTTTTGTGGCAGCGCAGCGCGGCAATTTTCAGGTCAAAGGTATTAGTGATATCCGAGTAGTAATTGGTGTCTTCCGTTTCCGCGCCCCAGAGAAGGATTTCTTTTACTTTGTGCGGTATGAAGCCCTGCTGGACCAGGTCAGGGAACGCCAGGAGATCGCGCGCGGTGGGGTAGACGGCGTCCAGGGTTACCTGACCCGCTATCCTGTGGTCCCGGTGAGATATGTACCGGCGGTGGGGGTCAGAGGTGGCTACTATGTCCGGTTTGAATTGACGGATAGCGCGCACAATATCCTTTCGGAACTGCGGGGTATCCTCCAATCCCTGGTCGGGGTAGCGCAAGAAGATTACCTCTCTTACTCCCAGAACTTTCGCCGCCGCCAGTTGCTCTTCTTCGCGGATTTTTGCCAGCCGCGCTGGCGTCATCTCGGGGTCACCCGTACCCTTGTCACCATTGGTGCAGTTGACGTAGACGACGTCCTTGCCTTCGCGCACCCACCGCGCCACGGTGCCGGCGACGCCGAATTCCGCGTCATCAGGATGGGGTATCACAACCAATACTTGAGCCGGTTGACTTACCACTTTGGGCCTCCATTTTCAGGGGATACACAAGATTTTACAATACCGGCGGACGTGGATACAACCTGGAAAAAGGAGCCTTCTCACAGCATCAGGGTATGATGGTCTGCCAGTGCCTCCTGACAGACCCGATTCACCCCGTCTGCCGTCCTTGCCCAGCTGAATTGGCTGACCGAACTCCGGATGTTCGAGATGGAAGACGGGTCATCATTCGGCCGGGAAAGAAGCAGGGCTATTTTCCCGGCGAGGCGGTGCGGGGAGTTGTCAGCGACAATGTAGCCGGCCTCTTCGCTGCGGATAATGCTTCTCGCCGCGCCGACGTCAGTAGCCACAACCGGGGTGCCACAGGAGAGGGATTCGAGAGAGACCAGCCCGAAGCTCTCGTAATAAGAAGGGCTTACGCAAACATCCGCCGCGCTGTAATAATAGGGCAACTCATCCTGTTTCACCAGCCCCAGGAAGGTGACTGAGTCTCCTATCTGCAGGTCCCGCGCCAGGCGGCGCAGCCTTGAAATCTCACTGCGGCTCTGCTCGTCACCGCCGACGACCAGAAGCTTGGCCCCTTTCACTTCGGGCAGGTGAGGAATAGCCCTGAGCACCTGTTCGATGCCCTTCAACGGTTCAATGCGCCCAACGCAAAGGATTACCTTACTCCCGTTCAAGCCGAGTTTTACCTTTGCCGCAACCTTATCAATGGGACGGAAAATCTCCGGGTTGACCCCGCACGGGATGACGCGTACCTGCTCCGGCCTGGCGCCATAGTGCCGGATAACGGCTTTTTTCTCCTGCTGCGTGGCCGTGATGACGTAGTCGCAATCGTGCGTCAGCTTTCTTTCCGTCTCGATACGCAGTTCCGGCTCTGGTTCTCCCACGGCGAACGTATTCTTGACAGCGCCCATAGTGTGGAACATGATGACATGGGGTACGCACCACTGCCTGTTCAGCAGCTGACCGGCGTGCCCTGAAAGCCAGTAGTGGCTGAAAATCAGGTCATACTGCAGCCTGTTGTGCCGGCGGAAAGTCTCCACGTTTCTGACGAAATCGGGCAGGTAGTCAAACAGGGCCAGCTTATCTATTTCCAGGTCTTCGCCCGCTGGGAGATGGATGAGCCGCGCGTTGGAGCCCATCTCGCTAACCGGCTCATAGTCTGAGTCATGGACACGGGTAAAGACGTCAACAGCGTGCCCCATCTTCCCCAGATTATCAGCCACCTCGCGCACGTAGACGCTCATACCGCCGGTGTCCTTGCTGCCCAGGCTGCCGATGGGGCAGCTATGGACGCAGAGCATGGCTATCTTCAAATTACGGTGCGGCACTAGAGCCCTTCCCCATTTTACTGAATGGTTATCTGGCAACGGTATAAGGGAACTTCTTTCCCGCCGAGGTGGTACTTGTAGGTTTCATTGCCCTTCAAGAAGTCAAATACCTTAAAGCCCTTTTCAATACTGTCTTTGATGCAGAGTGCCTTACATATCAGTCCAACGCTGAGGGATTCGTACCGGGGTTCGTATCCACTGTTATAGAGATAAACACGGTCTCCGTAAACAAAATAGAGGAGCATAGCTGCCGTCACACCATCAAGCTCCAGGATGCCGAACCGGGCAATGCCGATTTGCGCCGTGCCGCTGACGAGCGAGCGAAAAAAAGATTCCCGGCGCGCGGTCAGAAAGGCAGCTTTATCGCGGCGGCTCTCAGTGAACATCGTCAGAAAACTATCCATACACCCGTTGAGCTCATCCAGCATGCTGACGGAGCGGTAAACAACACTGCCTTCCGCTGATAACCGTCTGAGCTTGCGTTTCAACTCATGGCGTTGTTTCGCTTCTAGAAGCTCAAGATATTCGTCCCAGGTGTCCGGCAAGTCCAGTTCAACGGAAACATCTTCCTGCTCACTCTTGACCGGACAACCCCTTTCCCCGGCAATTGGAACGAGGCTCTTAAGCGCGGACGACTCCGGGCGCACTGCGCCGAGGTCAAGCTGTTTCACGCTTCGCTCCTTCAGGTGGTCGAGCAGAGCAATAAAAAACCCCCGTTCCTGGCCGGGGGCGATAACAAAGTCAAGATAATCACACACGTCGGTGCTACAGAGGAACGAGGCCTTTTCTTCCGCTATCAGAAAGGGGGCGATGCCCAGAAGCTCTTCATCCTGCCTCACGGCAAGCAAACTGGGGC
Organism: Chloroflexota bacterium; assembly: GCA_016190825.1. GTDB lineage: Bacteria > Chloroflexota > Dehalococcoidia > Dehalococcoidales > UBA2162 > JACPPV01. Next base: position 34,155 of record JACPPV010000041.1, on the reverse strand, counting down.
ACGCCTCCGGACTGTACTCCTGCCACCACACCTGGAGCCAGGCGGGCAAAGCAAAGATGGACCCCCACCTGACGTGTTGCAGGCGGCTCCACTGGTCGGCAAGACTTGAAAACGTCTCCTCGGTGATATTGGGTGACATCATTTTAGAAAGTTTATCATTTTTGTCGTCTTTAATCAAATGGAATGTGGGGAAAATAGTGGCAGATGGACTCCCCTGAATTGTTATTTCCTTGACAGAAAAGCCTGCGCTAACTACAATGAGAATGTTGACCAGGTACCATATATGTGAATGAGAGGAGGTGGATAACCGGTTGACACATGTTGTAGGCGGCAGCAACGAGAGTTTCGATAACCTGCTGCGGCGGTTTAACAAGAAGGTCCAGCAAGACGGGATCTTGTCCGAGATCCGGCGGCGTGAATTCTTTGAAAAGCCCAGCATAAAGCGGAAGCGCAAGGAAGCTGCCAAGAGGCGCAAGACCGCCCGAGCTTTGGCGAGATAGGAAAGTAAGGTGGAAGCGGGCTTAAAGCAAAAGCTGGAGGGAGAGGTCAGGCAAGCCCTTAAGGCCGGGGATAAGGCGAGGGTAGGTGTGCTGCGCATGGTGCTATCGGCGGTCAATAATGCCGAGATCGCCCGCCTTTCTGCTTTGTCCAATGGCGATATCCTGGGGGTTATCGCTAAAGAAGTGAAGCAGCGGGACGAGAGTATTGTTGCTTTCAAGCAGGGTAACCGCCCCGATCTCGTGGCGCAGGAAGAGGCGGAGAAGGCAATCCTCCAGGAATATCTGCCTCAGCAGATGACTCATGATGAAATCGTCACTGAAGCCAGGCGCATAATTGCTGAGGTTGGCGCGCAGGGGCCCCGCGATAAAGGCAAGGTCATGCCCAAGCTTGTTTCCGCGCTCAAGGGGAAAGCTGATGGGCGCGAGATCAACGAGGTGGTGACGGAACTGCTTGGTTCCTAGTCCTGTTTCTGGCGAATCCGGTAGTCTATTATTTAAGAGGGGCGGATGCCCCTTTTTATTTTTGTGGTTTTTTGATTGAGGGATATACTTAATGCACCGAATAGAAGTTAGCCTGAAAAATGGGCAGCCCGATGCCAGGGGAGCGGGACTGGTCAAGGATATCCACGACCTCGGCATCAGCACGGTTAGCGATGTCCGGGTGGTTGATATCTACTGGCTGGATGGGGAACCAAATGATAGCGCCCTGGCTTTGATCACGGGAAAGCTACTGGCGGACCCGGTGACCCAGGATGGCCGGGTCGTTGACGAGGTCGCAGAAGCGGTACTGGAGAGGATAACAGGCAAACACGTTGTTGAGGTAGCCTATAATCCTGGCGTGACCGACCCTGTTGAAGAAACTGTCCTGAAGGCAATCCGGGACCTGGGCATCCGCGGGGTGCGGGGCGTAAAAACGGCCAAACGCTACCTGATAGAGGGCCACCTCACAGAAGAGGAGATGGAGGTCATCTGCAACCGGCTGCTGGTCAATCCGATAATCCAACATGTCGTCGTCGCCGGGCACATCGCCTTTCCGCAAAATCCACAATACCGCTTCAGGCTGGAACATGTAAACCTGCTTGAGGCGGATGCAGCCGCCCGCGTATTGATCGGGCGGCGGTTCAGCCTCAGCGAAGATGAGCTATCAGCCGTCATCGGTCACTTTACCCGGGAAAGGCGCAATCCCACCGATGCTGAGATGGAAACTATCGGCCAGACCTGGTCGGAGCATTGCGTCCACAAGACTTTCAAAGGCAAAATAATCTTCAACGGCTCGGCTATTGATAATCTCCTTAAGAACACCATCATCAAAGCCACAACTGAGCTGGCTAAACCGTGGTGTCTCTCCGTTTTTGAGGACAATGCAGGTGTGATTGATTTTGACGGGCGCTGGGCGCTCTGTTTCAAGGTAGAGACCCACAACCATCCCTCGGCGGTGGAGCCTTATGGCGGCGCTTCTACCGGCGTTGGTGGTGTTGTGCGCGATCCACTGGGTACCGGGTTGGGCGCCCGGCCCATCTTAAATACCGATGTCTTCTGCTTTGCGCCGCCGGATTTTCCTCAATCGGAGCTGCCGAAGGGAGTTCTGCATCCGCGCCGGATTTTCAAAGGGGTACGAGCGGGAGTGGCCGATTACGGCAACCGCCTCGGCATCCCCACACTTAACGGCGCCATACTTTTCGATGACGGCTACCTGGGCAATCCGCTGGTCTACTGCGGCACCCTGGGAATATTGCCCGGGGAGATGAGCCGCCGCGGCAAACAGCAGCCGGGCGATCTGGTGGTGGTCACCGGCGGAAAGACCGGTCGGGACGGAATACACGGCGTCACCTTCGCCTCCGAGAAACTGACGGAGGATTCGAGCGCCCTCTCTTTCACCTCCGTCCAGATAGGCAATGCTATTGTGGAGAAAAAAATGATTGATGTTCTTCTCCAGGCGCGCGATCGGGGGCTTTACCGGCGCATTACCGACTGTGGCGGGGGTGGGCTGTCTTCCGCCGTCGGCGAGATGGGCGAGGAGACCGGTGTCCGTGTGGACCTGGAGAAAGTGCCGCTCAAATACGCCGGACTATCTTATTCGGAGATATGGATATCGGAGTCGCAGGAGCGGATGTTGCTGGCGGTGCCGCCGGAACACATCGAGGAACTGCTGCGGCTTTTTGCTGCTGAAGATGTCACTGCGGCGGTCATCGGCGAATTCAATGATGACCGGAGGCTCAAGCTTTATTATCAGGGCAATCCTGTGTGCGACCTCAGTATGGAGTTTTTACACAAAGGTCGCCCCCAGCTAGTCAGGCAGGCGGTGTGGGCGCCGCCAAAATATCCGGAGTCGGACTTCTCCTGTCCGCCGGACCTGACCGCCGACCTGCTCGCCATCCTCGGTTCATGGAACGTGTGCAGCAAAGAATGGGTCATCCGCCAGTATGACCATGAGGTACAGGGCGGCAGTGTTTTGAAGCCGCTGGTCGGTAAGCAAAATGATGGTCCCGGCGATGCTGCCGTTATCCGCCCCATCCTGGATTCGAAAATGGGCGCCATCGTTGCCAATGGCATCAATCCTGCGTACGGCAAGATTGATCCCTACTGGATGGCGGCCTCGGCTATTGACGAGGCACTCCGGCAGGTAATCGCCGTCGGCGGCAGCCTGGACAAAGTCGCCCTGCTGGATAATTTCTGCTGGGGCAACACCGATGACCCTGAAATCCTCGGGGCGCTTGTGCGGGCAACGCAGGCGTGTTACGACATGTCCAAAGCCTACGGGACCCCATTCATTTCCGGCAAAGACAGCCTGCATAACGAGTTTGAGCTTAAAGGTAAGACTGTTTCGATTCCCCATACCCTTCTCATTTCGGCGCTGGGCGTCATCGAAGATACGGATAAAGTTGTCTCGATGGACTTCAAGCGCGCTGGCGACCTTATTTATGTTGTGGGCGCTACCAGGAATGAGCTAGGCGGTTCCGAGTATCTTGGCGCACGGAGCTTAACGAGCAACAGTGTCCCGCGGGTGGACGCAGGCGCAGCCAGGGAACTGATGGGGCACTTGAGCGTCGCTATCAGGAAGGGGCTTGTCCGCGCCTGCCACGATTGCAGCGAGGGGGGCATCGGCGTCGCCGTCGCTGAGATGGCTTTCGCCGGGGGACTGGGCGCGGAAATCAATTTGAGGCAAGTGCCGCTTGGTGAAAAAATGGACCGCGATGATTTCATCCTCTTCTCCGAGTCCAACAGCCGGTTCGTGGTGGAGGTCGCACCGCGGCGGCGCCAGGAGTTTGAGGAGGTAATGAGCGGCGCTGTCTTTGGCCGGATTGGGCGGGTTACTGGTGGTGGAACCTTTGAGGTTTACGGATTGAACGGAGACCGGGTTGTGTCTTCGGGTCTCAACGAACTTAAGGGGGCCTGGCAGAAACCGCTGAAGTGGTGAGAGAAAACGACAACACTTGTGAGCAAGCAAGAGGAGTAAGCCAAGTATAATGACTATTCCTGCGTTTCATGAAATAATGCTTCCTTTGCTCAAACTCATGGAAGACCAGCAGGAACATTCGCTACGTCAAACTATTGATTTGCCGGCGCTTTGCAGGGGCAACATGCAAAGAAAGGTATTTTCATGACTACGTCGAATTTCTCAAAAGAAGCTACCGATTTCGCTTTGCGCGTGGAGAGCAAGATCATTCTGATTGATGGCGATGCTCTAGTCCAATATATGATTGATCATAACGTCGGCGTGACACCGTTCGTCAGTTATGAAGTTAAGAAAATAGATATGGATTACTTTACTGAAGAATAGCTTCAGCCTAATACGTGAGGTAATCTTGTTCTGTGCGTGGACAATATCACAGGGGATCGTTGATGCCTAAAGTAAGAACGCTTGTCCTGCGCGCGCCGGGCACAAATTGCGACGGCGAGACTGCCTTCGCCTTCCGGGAGGCGGGGGCGGAAGTATCGCTCGTCCACGTCAACCGGCTTATCCGCCGCGAGGAAACCCTGGCGGACTACCAGATAATGGCTATCCCGGGCGGCTTCACCTACGGAGACGACATTGCCGCGGGTAAGGTGCTGGCGAATGAGCTAAAGCTGAAGCTGGGCGAGGAAATAGCCCGCTTTGTTGAAAGGGGCGGGCTGGTCCTGGGAATCTGTAACGGCTTCCAGATAATGGTGAGGGCCGGCCTGCTGCCTGAGCCTGCTGGTGGCAGTGATTCGTCTGTCACCCTGACCAATAACGATTCGGGCAAGTTCGAGTGCCGCTGGACCTATCTGCAGGCAAACCCGGCCAGCCCGTGCGTCTTCACGCAGGGGATCGAGGGCATGTATCTGCCCGTGGCGCACGGTGAAGGCAAGCTGGTGGCTCAGCCGGGTGCGTTCTCAGATACCAACATTGCTCTGCAATATGCCGATGAGCAGGGAGACACTCAGGCAGGGTATCCTTACAATCCCGCGGGCTCAATGGATAACATCGCCGGCATCTGCGATAAATCAGGACGCATCTTTGGCCTGATGCCTCACCCTGAGCGCCACATCAGGAGCACCCAGCACCCGCAGTGGACCAGGCTGGGGGCAAAGAAACACGGCGATGGCTTCCAGGTCTTCCGCAACGCCGTCCGGTGGGCGAAGGCACTATAGCAAAAGTATTGTCATTCCCGCGAAGCTTGTCTCGTGCAGCGACACGAGAGCGGGAATCTACTCCTATCCCGTACCGCGATACGGGGCGGAGAATGACAAGTCAGAGGCATATTGCGATAGCTAGCTGCCTTGCCCGCCCGAATATTTTTCCACCACGTTTCCTGCCCAGGAAAGCTTGTACCTGGCCCCCTGGTAGGCTTTGATCATCATGGCTATCCAGAGGGCGATGCCGAGCAGGGCGAAAATCGGCGTAAGAATGAAGCCGATGAAGGGAAGCGAGCTGAATATCGAGAGGGCTACGCTAATAGATATTAGGATGCAGTCAGAGGAGGTTAAGACGGTTCTGGGGAAGATTCGCCCTCTGTTAGTGCATAATGGATGACGTAGATTTAGTCGGCGCGCCTGAAGTGATTTTAGCCACCGGGTTGCTGATTTTCCACCCAGAACCAGGGCAGTGACTTAGCCTTTCTATTGTTTCAGAAGCTGCTTTTGCCCTGCGGGTGCCCGAAAAATCAAAAAAACGGCGAAATAGCAGGCTGCGCCGACAACTAGCGCCGCCGTAAATCCCAGGCTCATTGCCAGAATAATGGCCATCACCGAGCCAAATACCGAGGCGATGCCGTTAATACCCCACATCCAAGGGATGTGCTCCTCCATCCCCTTGCCCTTCAGTAACCTCAAGCCCAAGGGAAAAGGAAAGCCCATGAAAAAGCCCAATATGCCCATCATGCATACCGTGACCAGAATACGGACGGGCAGTGCCACGCCGAGAAGCCGCTCGGTCAAAAGGGGCTGAAATAAGGCGAAAAGGACGAGCAGCGCTGAGACGCTTCCCGCCATCACAGCCAGAGTCCACGGAGTTTTTTCCAAAGAAATTCGTCCGCTGCGAAGGCTGCCAACGCCCGTTCCAGCAAGGAGCGAGAACAGTAACACTGCCAGTGCCAGCACAGGCTGCCCCAGGAAAAGCGTAAGCCGCTGAAAGGCGGAAATCTCAGCAAGCATAAACCCCGTGCCAAGCATCAAAAAAAGAGCCGCGAACCTGTAAAGGTCATTGATCGGGAACGAATTTCGCCTGGACCGCCCTTTATCTAGAGGAGCACTCTTTCTGCGGTAATATATCACGTTAGCCGACACCATCACTATGAGAAGGGCGGCGGATGGCCACAAAACCAGCGAGATCGGCTTTGGCATTCCTGACCCGGATTTAAAAAAGAACGGGCTGTCATCTGTCGGAGCGCGCAAGTCCATCCCGTACTTTCCCAAATCATGCCTCACCTCGGCAATATCGGCCCAGCCGTTCGCTAGCGCGACAAACACCGGAGAGAACATGTTGCATTGGTCGAAGCCAATTCCTTCGTCATGGACAGGGCACTTGCCCTCCTTTATTGCTGGAAGCCAGGATAATGTGGGATCGTAATCGAGCTCGTGCAGTGACTGGTGGACTGCAATCATCTCCTCCTGCTCAAAGGGTGTCTTCTTCAGGACGAAAACAGGGTAAGCTGGCTTACCAACAATGAAAACCTGTTTCATCGCCGTCCTGTTGTCAACGCCTTTTCGCTGGAGAGCCTCGAGCGATGTTGATAGGAGCTTCATCATATTTTCCAGATTGTGCCCTACCACTACCAGGCGGCCATCGTCGGTCAAATGCTCCAGATAGTCGTCGATCGAACCCGTGGTGAAGAGAAAATTCTCTGTCAGGGCTAAGCCCTCCAGGCTTCGGCTGCTGCTGAGTACCGGGAGACTAAGCATGATAATATCGTAGGTTTCTTTTTGGCGTTTAAGGAAACTCCTGCCCTCGTCAACTACCACACTCACATTTTCGAAGTCTGTGAAAATGCCGCCGTTATAGTCAGAGTAATCGCGCACTATCTCCACAAGGTTCCGGTTCACTTCAACGGCGGTGATCTTGCGGACGTCAACCATCAACGCTAGAAGCACATCCCGCCCTCCACCCGGCCCAATGATCAGGATATTATCCTTGTCCCCATCCTGCAAAAAGGCGAGACCAAGATAACCGGCGAAATCTGTCCTTAGTTTGGCAACGATATCGTCCGGATTCTGAATATCACCGCCGAACTGGTACATCGGCGTGCCGGCACTGCCATCAATAAATATGGCCTTGGCCTCCGGCGTAGTGCGAAACGAGACCAGATCAGTCCGGCCGAAAGCGCTCCACCTGGTCTCTGTGATTTCTCCGCCGTAAGTGGACTGCCGGATGGCTGAATAGATTTCTTTGCTTTGGTCCATGCCAATAGGCATATCAATCGTACTGGCGCCGGTAATATTCGTTCCGAGAAGCCCTGCAATGGCCAGGAGAGTCAAAAGGGGGAAAATGGCCTGCCTCAGATTTTTCCAGGCTGCTTCTAGCGCAAAGAGTACGGCGGCAACCGCTGCCACCAGCCCGACAAGAAAAATGGTGTCTATCCCTCCCAGGAAATTCAGCATAATGATTACGCCCAGCGAGCCACAGGCTGCTCCTATCAGGTCAGCTCCGTATACCTTGGAGGAGATTTGAGAATACGCGCGAAAAATCTGCGCCAGTAACATGCCGGCGATAAAAAAAGGAAGGAATAACAGCAACCCGAGGAGAAGGAGGCGGGCTTCAGTATTGCCAATATAGACAATACGCGTAATACCCATCACCGAAAAAGGGATTGACAACGCAAATAGGCCAGCGAAAAGTGCTAGAGTACTGAATCCCCGGCGTCCGCTCGCAACTCCGATTTTTCTTCTGAAAAGATGAACAAAAATCCCCCCCAGCCCCATCCCGAGAAACGCCAGTGAAAGGATGACAAACACGAAGTGATACTGAAGCGCCACTGATAGCAGGCGGCTAACGCTGATTTGCAGCGCAAGAAGGCTAAAGGTGATCAGGAAAACCCCGGACGATAAGACCAGTAGCTCTCTCCTGCCAATTTGGGCCTCCGTCTGTTTTTCTCTGGATGACGGCGCGGTTTTGTTCGCAGGCATACATCATCATTGTAGGTACCCGACGTATTTATGTCAAGCACCCCTTTTGACACTCGGATATGCCGCCGATATAATGGGTTTGCGGCAGTATGGATGACTGATGTTAAGAGCGAGGTGATTGCTTTATGAGTAGCCTGGATGTGGCGTACCTGGTGCTAATGTTCTTTTGTGTTCTCTTCTCTGCTTTCTTCTCCAGTTCAGAAAGCGCTATGATCTCCCTGCAAAAGATAAGGCTTGAGCATATGCTCAGCACGGGGGTAAAAGGAGCCACGTTGTTAGCCAGGTTGACCGAGCAGCCACAAAGGCTTATCTCAGTAATTTTGATAGGCAACAACCTTGTCAATACGGCACTGGCTGCCCTGGCCACTGCTTTGGCTCTGAAATACTGGCCGGAACAGGGCGTTCTCATTGCCACTGTAGCTGTGACAGTCACTCTCATTATCTTCGGCGAGGCTGCACCCAAGACGGCGGGTATCCAGCATGCTGAGAGATTGGCTTTGGCCTATGCCCGGCCAATACAGCTCCTGTCCCTGGTCTTCAGTCCTTTTGTGGCCATGTTGAGCTGGATGGCTTCAGGGCTGACCAGGCTTGTTGGGGGCACACCCATACCCCGGTCTCTGGTCAGCGAGGAAGAAATCCGCACCATGATCTCCGTGGCGTACCGGGACGGCGCTGTTGAACCTGAGGCCGCCGAGATGCTGCATGCCGTTTTTGAGTTTGGAGACCGCCCGGCACGCGAGGTCATGGTGCCACGAACCGAGGTAGTATTCGTAGAAAAGGGTACTTCCTTTGCTGATTTTCTGGCTCTCTACGGTGAGCAGCCGTTCTCCCGTTACCCTGTCTATGAGGAAAAGCGTGACAATGTCATCGGAATTCTTTCGGTCAAAGACCTGATGATGGCGGAAGCCAAAGGCACGATTACCCGCGATAGTGCAATTGACGGGTTCATCCGTCCCACGTGCTTCGCTCCGGAAGCAAAGCCAATTCAGGACCTGTTCGTTGAGATGAGGGACAGGAGATGCGCCATGTCAGTAGTGGTCGATGAGTTCGGGGGGACGTCCGGGATCGTCAGCATCTCGCGCATAGTCGAGGAAATTGTTGGTCCCGTAGCCAGCGAACTGGCTGTAGTGGAAAAGGACTACGATGTCATCGATGAGCACACTTTCCAGGTAGATGGGGGGATGCGCGTTGAGGATGCGAACGAAGAAATGGAGCTAGGGCTGCCTGAGGGTGATTACGAGACAGTAGCGGGCTTCATTCTTCATCTCCTCAAACGCATCCCTTCTCAGGGAGAGCATATCAGGTACAAGGGGCTGAGACTGGTCATCACCAAGATGAAAGGCGCAAAAATCGAAGAGATACTGGTGACGAAAGAACACATGGCAAAGGAAGAAGAGGGAACGCATGCAGCGCCTCAGGGTTAGATTTGCGCGGGGGAACGAAGTCAAGTTTATCTCCCACCTGGATATTATGCGGATGTGGGAAAGGACCCTGCGCCGCGCGCAGATTCCCCTGGCGCTTTCCGAAGGATTCAATCCCCACCCCCGGTTTTCGCTGGCGGCGCCTTTGCCGGTGAGCGTTACCAGCGAGGCTGAACTGATGGACGTCTTCCTGACACGCTGGCAGTCCCCGCAGGCATTCACCGCCGGCGTCAGCCAGCAGTTGCCGCCGGGCTTTCAGATACTGGGGGTAATTGCCATATCACCCAATATGCCCTCGCTACAGGCGCAGGTCCGTTTTGCTGAGTACCGCGTGGAGGCAGCCGCGGAGAAAGAAACATCAGCCGCCGAGGAGGCTATCTCGCACCTGCTCTCGCTGGAGAGTCTGCCGTGGCACCACCGGAGGGACACCGGCGAGCGGAACTATGACATCAGAAAGCTCATTGATGATCTCTGGCTTATCGGCTCATGCCGGGAGGTTTGCACTATCGGAATGCGGCTGCGCTGTGATAGCGCCGGCTCCGGGAGGCCGGAGCAGGTTACCGCAGCCCTCGGTTTTTCTACTTACCCGATGTCTGTCCACCGCACCAAACTGATTTTCGAGGGCAGTTAGTACCGCACCATCAAAATCCCTACCCTTGAAGAATAACGAAGACAACCCGATGACCGCACAAGACCGCCAGGCACAACCCATTGAAGCAGGAGTCCTGAGCTTTATCCAGAAGCATGACCTGGTCCGAGGACAACACTGCCTGCTGGTAGCGGTATCCGGCGGGCAGGACTCGGTCTGCCTGCTGCATCTGCTGGATACACTGAAGGCGAGGCTTGGCATAACTCTCCACGTGGCACACCTTAACCACCAGTTGCGCGGCGCTGATTCCGAAGCGGATGCTCAATACGTGGCGAACCTGGCCGAACAAATGGGTATTCCTGCGACGATTGAGAGGCGCGATGTCAAAGCCTACCAGGCGAAGTGGCGCCTGTCTCCGGAAGAGGCCGCCCGCGAGGTGCGTTACACCTTTTTGTCCGAAGTAGCCCGGTCCCTCAGCACCGATCGCGTGGCAGTGGCGCATACCGGTGATGACCATGTTGAGACTGTCTTGATGCACCTTATCAGAGGAAGCGGCACGAAAGGGCTTCGCGGTCTGCAACCAACCTCTCTCTGGCGTTCAGAGCAGAGCCGCCTGGTGGTAGTGAGACCCCTGCTCGAGGTAAGCCGTGAGAAGACCGGCGACTATTGCCGGGCGCGGGAACTCATGCCCAGGATCGATGCCTCCAATCTTTCTCTGTCACCATTCAGAAATCGCGTCCGCCTTGAACTGTTACCTCTCCTTAAAAGCTACAATCCCGGGATTGCCGGCGCCCTCCTGCGCACATCCCGCATCGCCGCCGAGGTCACGGACTACCTGGATAAAGAGTGCCGCCGCGTATGGGAGGGGGTGGTTGAGCGGCGGGGTGAAGCGTTTCTCCTGCGAAAGGCGGCGTTTATTGCTCTACCCGCAGCTCTGCAATGGCATTTGCTTAGACTAGTCATTGAAGAAATCCTGTCCGATCTCAAAGACATTGAGTCGCGCCACATCGAGCAAATCATGGCTTTTTTGACCGGACCAGCCGGAAGAAAGCTCAATCTGCCAGACGGCCTGACTTTTGCGGCTGATTACGACCATTATGTTCTCGGACTGGATTCTACCTCTTTTTGTCCCCTACCATCTCTTGAGGGTGAAGTAGCTTTGAAGGTGCCGGGAGAAACTAATCTCCCCGGCTGGCGTGTTACGGCGACTCTTTCGGGCCGTGAACAGGGCAAAGAGACGAGCGACGATTTTGCGGCGGACCTGGACTTTGCGAAGACCGGCGCGAAGCTGGTGGTGCGGGCGCGCCAGCCGGGCGACCGCTTCTATCCCCTGGGACTGGGGGGGGTGAAAAAGCTGGGCAGGTTCATGCTCGATGCCCGGATTCCCCGCTCATGGCGTGAGCGTGTCCCGGTTGTCGTCTCTCCGGAACAGATTGTCTGGGTTGTCGGCTGGCGTATTGACGATCGCGTCAAGATCGATGGATCGACACGGAGCATCCTAAGGGTGGAATTCAAAGCTATGACGTCTTAGCCTCCCGTTCTTGAGGGCTGGAGGAGAGGCATACCTATACTTTTATCCCTCGCCCACAGGCGCAGTGCCTCGTTCACGTTCTTGACAAACAGCTCATTGGATCTTGGAGTGATAGCTATCCCCGGTCCTTTCTTCTTCACAATCCTCACATAAGCCCCGGCTATTTTCGTGGCGAAATTGACGGTGAGGCCCGGCCTCCTGGTGACTTCTACAGTCCTTATCCGCTCAAACCCGATCCTGACCGCCAACGGTCCACCCAGCATGATGCGCAGATGGTCATCATAGACCTGATACTTGCGGGGGAAGACGGCCCAGAAGATAAAGCTCACAAACAACGCTTCTCCCAGTAATGCCAGGCTACCCTCGGTGTCACCGGCTGACCCAAGGTAGATACTCGCGACCATCAGACCTGCCGGCATTACTAGAATGACAAATTTCAGCAGACGTCCGTACTCTGGTTCATCCTGGTATAGCAGGACGCTTCTCGAATAACTCATCTCAGAAGAATTGTAGCACAGTTTTAAGACGCAGCCGACAATCAAAAGGCCGTTCATGATTCGACAAGCCTGTCAAAGCCGAAAGGCCCACCACGAATGGTTCAAGCGAGTTGCCAAACGCCTTGACGCCATCGGGTCGCCTTGACAATCGGCAGCGGATTGGTTAGACTGAGCGTGGAGTTAACACGGATCATTTTTTTGTAATTTTGCGCGGTCGGTCACAGAGGGAAAGGGTAGAATAATAGTTACATTCGAGTGTTGCCCTCTTTTGTCTGCTTGTTAAGACTCGAAGGGGGCTTTTTTTATTTCGGTCGGGTAAAGTCTCTCCTCTTCAAATCTGTTCTCGCGCGGGAGGCTGAGTGGCTCGGCGCTACTTTTATCTTAGGAATCACTGCCTATGGAAGTGAAAGGAAAGAAACAGCAAAAGCTCCTGCCCCCGGGGCTGAGCTACCTTGCTGATAATATCACCTCAAAGCACAACCTGCTCGGAGCAGCCAGAGAGACCAAAGCCAGATGGGCGAAAGACCTGCGCTTCGGTGGAGAAACGAGCACCGTCTTTTTCGCCGGGTGCGGGTACCAGTACGCCGGCGAACTGGAATCCCTGATGGCTCTGATACGGAAGATCGACCGTTCCGAAATTGCCGGCGTCAACACAGAGCTCGCCATGAATCTGGCGAATTTCCAGAAAAAGCTGGGGATAGACGCCGCAGGCATCTACCGTCGGATAGTCGGCCGTGGCAGCAACGATAACGCACAGCCGTTACGGGATGCGGTCAAAGTTCTCCGTCGCCTGGGGATTGAATTCGGCTACTTGGGCGAAGACGAACCGTGCTGCGGCGGCCCGCTCTATTACTTTGGACTACACCGGAGATTCGAAAAACATGCCCGCGATGTGCACGGGCAACTGAAGGAAAAGGGCGTCAGGCAGATCATCAGCATTATTCCCTCGTGTACCAACACCCTGCGGAACACCTTGCCTCAAGCCACCGGCAAGCATGACATTGAGGTCAAGCATTTCACCCAGGTCGTAGCCGAACATCTTCACTCGCTTGACCTGCGTTTTCCCAGAGAGGTCCGGGTCACTTACCATGACCCCTGCCAGCTGACAAGATTTATGGGACTGGAGGACGAACCGCGGCAAATCCTGCGGGCAATCAAAGGGGTTGAGCTCGTGGAGCCTGCCTGGACAAAAGGGCAACTTGCCACCTGCTGCGGCGGCGGATCAGGATTCGAGGCTGTCTTTCCGGACCTGAGCCAGATGCTGGCGGTAAACCGTGCCAGGGAGCTGGTTGAGACCAGGGCGCAGATAATCGTCACCCAGTGCCCGGCCTGCATCATGCAGCTCAAGACCGGAGTTAAGGAACTTGGAGCGGATGGTGTGGAAGTGATGGACCTGGCGCAAATCCTGGCAATGGCAATGGAGAATTAAGAATGTCCGTCTTCAGCGAATACAAAAAAGAGATAATGGATGCCGCCCACGACGAACGGATAAGGCTGGCTTTGTCCCGCGCCGTTGCCAGCTACCGGACGAACGTCAGCAACGCCCTTAGCAAATTCCCCCACACAATTAACCTCGCCAAAGAGGTGAGGGAAATTAAAGAGCGTGCCATCGCCGAAATGGACAAGCTGGCACAGCAAGCGTGCGAAGCCCTCGAATCAAACCACGCAAAAGCTTATATCGCCCGCACCCCGGATGATGCGCTCAACATCATCGACAAGATTGTCGGCAAGGGGAAGCTCGTCGTCAAGGGAAAAAGCATGACCGGAGAAGAAGTCGGTGTGCGCGAGCATCTCGAAGAGATGGGCAATGAGGTGTGTGAGACCGACCTGGGCGAGTTTATCATCCAGAAGCTCGGCTCCCGCCCCATGCACATCCTTTCGCCGGCGATACATGTGCCCAGGGAAGATGTAGCCAAGCTGCTAAAGCAGATTACCGGAGAGGATTTTCCTCCCGATGACATACCCCGCATGGTGGCAACTGCCAGGACGCTCCTGAGAGAGAAATACATCAAGGCGGATATCGGCATAAGCGGGGCGAACGTGGTGGCGGCGGACACCGGCAGCCTGTGCATCATCGAGAACGAAGGCAACGCCCGGCTCTCCACGAGCCTGCCGCCCGTGCATATCGCGCTGGTAGGCATGGAAAAGCTGGTGCCGAACTTCAGCGATGCCTGCAAGGTAGCTGAGGTCACCTGGCGCTATGCCAACTACACTGTCCCTTCTTACGTCAGCTTCATTTCCGGACCGAGCAAAACGGGCGATATCGAAAAGGTGACCACCTATGGAGCGCACGGACCGGCGGAAATGCACGTAATCTTTCTTGATGCCGGCAGGACTGAACTTGCTAAAGACCCGGTGCTGCGCCAGGCGCTTTACTGCCTGAGATGCGGCGGGTGCCTTTACGAATGTCCGGTCTTTGCGGTGACCGCCGGCTACTTTGGCGATAAGTGCTTTGCTGGAGTCGGCGCGGTATGGGCGGCCATGATAAGCGAAAAGCCGGAGAAGGCCGCCGCCATGGCCTACACCTGCCTGACCTGTGGCCGCTGCAAAGTAAGGTGCCCGATGGCGATAGATACCCCGGCGATGATGGTTGAACTCAAGAGAATGCTCCTGGAGGGGGAAGATTAGAAAGATTCCGGCGCAGGCGGGAATCCAGAGGCGGGGCTTTGCTCCACAAGTCTTAGTTCTGCCCCACTTTTGGAGCAACTGCCATTTCTGCTCCAAAAGCCGGAGAACCTAGCACTTTTGACATCCATGCTATAATGTGAAAGAATGTTTTAGTGTGATAGTAGGAGACACATGCCCTTCAAAGAATCTCAGCGAGTCGTTTACGACAAGAATCCACTTGTCGAAGTAATATGTCAATTTAAGTTCCCCACTATCCTCCGCATAGGTTCGGGTGAGGTTGCTGGTTTTCAGGATAGAGTAAGGGCTGACTACCCCTTATACGAGCGAAAAGAACCAGCCTTCCAATTTACGAATGTCCCCAAGGAATTTTCAGCCATCTTTGAACAATTACCTTTCCCTAAATCGCTTGGAATAGCGAGCCAGAAATTTATGACGAAAGACAAAACACGGTCGATTTCGCTGTCCCAAGATTTTCTATCAGTTGCTGAAACTGACTACAAACGGTGGGAAATGTTCAAGGTGGAGGTTGAGAAAGCTGAACAAGCTTTGCGTCAGGAGTTCCGACCAGCTTTTTATTCGCGCATAGGATTACGCTACAAAGATTTGATAATTCCACAAGCTATTGGCTTGGGTGGTAAGAAGTGGAATGAATTGCTTCAGAACCACATAGTCGGGGAACTCGGAGACCAGGATGTGGCAGACAACATCTCAGAAATCACTACACGTTCTATTATCCAATTATCGGAAGTACCCGGAGCAATAGTAGTTCTGTCCCACGGACTTGTGAAAGACCAAAGTGGCCAAGCGGCGGCATACTTATTGGATGCAGATTTTTCATTAGAAAAACCAGCGGAGGGCATAGATGGAGCATTCGAAGTACTTGAAGAATTTCACGGGCTTGCAGGCAGACTCTTTCGTTGGGCAATTAGGGACACCTTACACCAGGCAATGGGACCTGAGGCTATCGAATGAAACAGAGTCTGAGTATACTGTCTCGTTTGAGGCCAATTTAGGCACAACATCACAAGTGGTCATATCAATAGCAGGGCATTATGAATCTATATTCGCACGTATGATGGGATTCGTGCTGATTAGTGCTATACCTGAACGGGGACTACTTGATGCGCTTGAATGCTTGAAAGACACATGGCAATTCTATAATGAACGTGACCCGCATCCGAATGTACAGACATTAGAAAATAAGGTCACTCCGCCCGTCGCGGGCAAAGATAATAGAACCGGATTAGTACTGTCAAAATAGTGGTGGTAGGAGAATCTGTCAATGCCTTTTCAGTACAATTCTCCTCCACAAGCGATTACACCACTCACTCAGGGCGAGATAGTCTCAAAAATTCTTGAGCTACCGCCCGTGCCATCCGACATCGTCACATTGACGAACGATAAGATGTCTCCATCCGTGGTTCGTAGGAGTCATCCGTTCGTGTTGGTCACTACCCAAGATTGTGATTTGTCTTGGGATTGGAACTTCAGGAAAACGCCTGAGAAGACCAAGAAAGACCAAAAGGACGAAAGGAAGTTGCTGCCACACGTACAGTTTTGTGAGTTGTTCGTGCATGACGAAATACGCTGGAATCGAGGTTTTAACAGCACTCTCTGGCGTAGAGTACAGTCTAATCAGGATGAACGTTACCATGTGTTTCCTCAGGCGCAAATTGGCAACGCTGAGGAGGTGTTACCAGACTTATATATTGACTTCAAGCGCGTTTTTTCTTTGCCCACAGACTATGTGTATTGGTTGATTGATTCCGGATATTCTATTAGGAAAGCAGTGGTACCCGACCCGTATTTGAGGGATGTAGTGCAGCGTCTTTTCTCCTACCTCAGTCGGGTAGCGATTCCGGAAGATGAAGACCAACCAGTACCAGCCGACAAATAGTTCTCGTTTCCACTTGATTCATTTAAACTAAAAATCGACTTTTGGAGCAAAGCCCAGAGGGGGGGAAGTGGTATGAATTCCGGCCGCCGCCAGAACGGTAGGCCCCATCCGCGAGCGACTCTCCAGCCAGCAAGGAAATCTCGTGAAAATCAGAGTCATTCCTTCTCAAGACATAGTAGAAACAGTTGCCCGCCTGTGTCAGGAAGCGAACTATTTCCTGCCCGAAGACGTTTTTCGCGCCCTTGAGAAAGCGCGGGAGACCGAAGAATCACCGCTGGGACGCGAGACGCTGGGACAGATTCTGACGAACGCCCGGCTCGCCCGGGTGGAAGAGATGGCTATTTGCCAGGACTGCGGCGTAGCCGTAGTCTTTCTTGAGGTTGGGCAGGACGTCCATATTACCGGCGGCGAGCTTTATGACGCTGTCAATGAGGGTGTTCGCCGGGGATACGAGCAGGGCTACCTCCGCAAGTCAATGGTCAGCCCGCCGCATATTAGCAGAGTCAATACCCGCGATAACACCCCGGCGGTCATTCATACTGACATCATCCCCGGCGATAGACTCAGAATCACTGTCATGCCCAAAGGCGGCGGCAGCGAGAATATGAGTCGTCTCTTCATGCTTTCTCCGGGACAGGGTCGCCAGGGAGTCATCGAAGCCGTTATCCGTGCCGTAGACGAGGCAGGCAGCAACCCCTGTCCACCGGTCATCGTTGGAGTGGGTATCGGCGGCACCGCCGAAAAGGCGATGACACTGGCGAAGAAAGCGACTCTCCGTCCCATCGGCTCGGCCAACCCAGTTGAAGAAAACGCCAGACTGGAACAAGAACTACTGAGACGGGTGAACGCCCTGGGCATCGGGCCCGAGGGCTTTGGCGGCCGGATTACCGCGCTGGCGGTGCACGTGGAAACCTTCCCGGCTCACCTGGCGAGCCTGCCGGTGGCAGTCAGCCTCCAGTGCCATGCCGCGCGCCAGAAAGAAGCCGTGCTATGACGAATCTCAGACATCCCTTGCCAACCGAAAGCGCAGGAGGGCAAGATGAAGCCCGTTGCCATCCGGTCTCCGCTTGATGATGAAACAATCAGCCGCCTGAAAAGCGGAGATTGGGTACTCATTACCGGGATCATTTATGTGGCCCGCGATGCAGCTCATATGAAAATGATCGAGGCACTGGACCGGAATGAGCCTCTTCCCTTTGATGTTCGGGGACAAACGATATACTATATGGGGCCGGCACCGGCTAAGCCGGGGCAGCCAATTGGTTCTGCCGGCCCGACTACCAGCGGCCGCATGGACTCTTTCACGCCGCGCCTCCTCGTTGAGGGACTGAAGGTGATGATCGGCAAGGGCAAGCGCACGCAGGTGGTGAAAGATGCTATGATTAAGCACCGGGCGGTGTACCTGGCAGCGGTAGGCGGCGCCGGGGCTCTCATCTCCAGGAGCATCAGGAAATCGGAGATTATCGCCTACGCGGACCTGGGCCCGGGGGCAGTCCTGCGCCTGGAAGTGGAGGATTTTCCCGCCATCGTGGTCAACGATATCTATGGCGGCGACCTGTACCAGGAGGGGCAGGCAAAGTATAGAATGGAGTTGAAATGAACCATTTTGATTTCATAATTGTGGGCAGCGGTATCGCCGGGCTTTATTCCGCGATACAGGCCAGGGAACATGGCAGCGTGCTCATAATCACCAAGGGCAGCATTGAGGACTGCAATACCAGGTATGCCCAGGGCGGGATTGCCGCCGCTATCGGCAAGAATGATTCAACGGAGTTGCACTTGAAGGATACCATTGCCGCCGGGGATGGCCTTTGCAATGAAGAGGCGGTACGAATCATGGTGGATGAGGCTCCGGAACGCATCGCCGAACTGGTCCAACTCGGCGTTCCCTTCGACACTTTGTACGGAGAGATAGCCCTGGCCCGCGAGGCCGCCCACAGCGTGCCGCGCGTGGCCCATGCCGGCGGTGATGCCACCGGTGAACACATCGAAGTGACCCTCAGCACCCGGGTCAGGTCCTGGAAAATTCGGGTGCTTGAGTTTTCGTTGGCCACCCGGATACTGGTAGCCGGGAACACGGTCCAGGGCGTCAGGGTGCTTGACTGCCGCACCGGCGCCACCGAGGAATTCGGCTGCCGGTACCTCATCCTGGCCACTGGCGGCGCCGGACAGCTTTTCAAATATACCACGAACTCCGCCGTAGCTACCGGGGACGGTCTCACCCTCGCTTATGATGCTGGCGCCGAGATTATCGACATGGAGTTTTACCAGTTCCACCCCACCGCCCTCCGTCTGCCGGGGGTACCGCCGTTTCTGATCAGCGAAGCGGTCAGGGGAGAAGGCGGCATATTGAGAAATGTCAAAGGCGAACGCTTCATGACGGATTATTCACCGAATGGCGACCTGGCGACACGGGATGTCGTCGCTCGCAGCATTGTTTATGAAATGGAGAAAACAGGGGCGGACAAGGTATTCATTGACGTCACGCAGCTGCCGGCGCCTACCGTTACCACCCGCTTCCCCAATATCTACCACTTCTGCCTGGAGCACGGACTGGACATCACCCGGGAACTGATACCGATTGCCCCCGCCGCCCACTACCTGATTGGGGGTGTTAAGACCAACACCTGGGGCGAAACCAACATCACCGGACTCTTCGCCTGCGGTGAGACAGCCTGTACCGGCGTACACGGCGCCAATCGTCTGGCCTCAAACTCCCTGCTCGAAGCGGTTATTTTCAGCAAAAGGATCATCCGGCGTGTTCTTGGCCAGACCGGCCCTACCCTGAGCGGATTCGAGGGGTCTGCGCCGGAAGACCCACCCCAAACCTTGGATGATATCCGCACCACTCTGAGTAGCCGACCAGCCCAGAGAAAAGCACTACCTCCGCGCCTTTCCGCGCTGCAAACGCTTATGTGGGAGAATATCGGCATTATGCGCAACCTGGAAGGGCTATCCCAGGCAGCCAGCATCCTCTCCACCTGGCAAAAATTAGTCCCACCGCCCACCGACCGCCCTTCCTATGAACTGAGCAATTTAATACTTGCCGGACGCCTGATGGCCGAAGCCGCCCTGATGAGGGAAGAAAGCCGCGGCGCGCACTTCCGCTCTGATTTTCCGCAGAGCTCGCCGCACTGGCAGCGTCACATCATCTTCACCAAACCCGAGGGCAACCCCCGCACACAAACATAAAGGGAAACTGCGCATCCCTTACAGACGTGCAGCCTCCCTTCCTTCAATCCGTTACAAGCCAACCCTGATTTACGGGAAAGAGCTTTAACCTTTGCCAATCCTGAACATCTTGGTGCCGCAGTTGGGGCAGACGCCCTGGGTCGCCGGCTTACCATTTTTCATCGTAACGGATCGAGCATCCCTCATTTCTCTCTTGGCACGACACTTGACACAATATCCCTGCATGGTCTACCTCCTTGGGCCATAAATTTGGCTATAAAATAGACTATCTGCGCCTGCGTGTCAATAGGCAAACAGGTCAACTTTCCATATATCTGGAAGATTGCGGCTTTTTCCTCCCTTTGAAGGTTATTGCCTTCACCGGCGCAGGAGCCTGTTACCCTCTTGTTCCCATCTCACCATGCCGCCATCGAGGTTCCAGATATTGGTGAAACCGAGTTTTACCATCTCTCTGGCGGCGGTGCTGCTCATGGCGCCGGAACGGCAATAAAGCACGATTTTCGCGCCTTTGTCCGCGGGAAATTCCGCCAGGCTCTTTTCTATCTCGCTGTAGGGTACAAAGAAATCAGTTTGGGCTATTTCACCAGCGTACGGAATGTGTACGTTGACCAACGGAAAATCCTTGTTCCTGAGCATCTCCGAAAGCTGCGCCGGGCCGATATTACGATAGACACCGCCCTCAACCTTCACTTCCGTACCCTGCGCTGGTGCTGTGACCGCCTGCCCGCAAGCCGCAATCAGGACCGCCCCCAACGCCAGAAGACCAATCGTCAGAACTACGCCCTTCATCCATCCTCCCCCTTCTGTTTTCTTGACTATTACCACCATACCAGCCAGTCCACACGAAAGTCAAGGATGATTGACTCAAAAAAAGGTCATTAGACGACCTCGATTCCTTTTCCTTGCGTCAAATAGCAGCATATGTTATCATTACGTCAGGTGAGTATGACCACAGAGAGAGGAAAGGCGCTAGAGCTTGCCATCGGCCAGATTGAAAAACGGTTTGGCAAAGGCACGATTATGAAGCTGGGAGAGTCCTCCGCCATGTTACCGGTGGAGGTCATCTCCAGCGGCTCCCTTGCGTTAGACCTTGCCCTGGGCGTAGGGGGTATCCCCCGGGGACGAATAACTGAGATATTCGGTCCTGAATCCTCGGGCAAGACGACGCTTGGCCAGCATATCATCGCCGAAGCGCAAAAGCATGGCGGGATTGCAGCCTATATTGATGTCGAGCATGCCCTCGACCCCGCGTATGCCAGTCATTGCGGAGTCAATGTCGATGACATGCTCATTTCCCAGCCAGACACCGGTGAGCAAGCCCTGGAAGTTGCGGAGGCATTAGTCAGAAGTGGAGCGGTGGATGTCATCATCATTGACAGCGTGGCCGCTCTCGTTCCCCGGGCAGAAATAGAAGGAGAGATGGGGGACGCACACGTGGGACTGCAAGCTCGCCTCATGTCACAGGCGTTGAGGAAGCTGGCAGCCACTATCGCCAAAACAAGGACAGCGGTGGTCTTCATTAATCAATTGCGGGAGAAGGTGGGTATTATCTTCGGCAACCCGGAGGTAACCCCCGGCGGCCGTGCCCTCAAGTTTTACAGTTCGGTCAGAATAGACCTGAGACGTGCTGAGACCATCAAAGAGGGAGAGCAGGCCGTCGGCAGTCATGTCAAGGCGAGAATAGTTAAGAATAAAGTTGCCCCCCCTTTCCGAAATGCCGAGTTTGACATCATGTTTGACCGTGGCATAAGCCGAGAGGCTGACCTGCTTGACCTCGGTGTTGAGCAGGGGCTGGTTAACAAATCTGGTGCCTTTTTCTCTTGCGGTGATACTCGCCTCGGGCAAGGCAGGGAGAACGCCAAGCAGTTTCTGCGAGAGCATCCCGAACTTGCCCAGAGAATTGAGCAGCAGATTAGGGCCTCAGCCAACGAATCCCATAAGCCAGCTGCGGGCGATTAGTCCCGATAAATCGGGACTGACAATAATAGGTAATAGCTATTTTATAAAGCTGAGGGCTCTAACCTCAGCTTTACGTGTTTAGGGGGGTATTTTGTGGGTGAGCAAGATTACAGCCCTGCGTTCCGGAGGGGGGCGGCGCAAGAAGGTCGAAGTGTTTCCGGATGGGAGGATTGCTCTGAAATTTGAAGAGGAAATTGCCACCAGGGAAGGAGAGCGGAAAAAACCCTCTGGCCAGGCGGATGATTTCCAGCGATGTCTTAATGTGGCGCTGACTTACTTAAATTACCGGCCCCGCAGCGAAGCTGAACTGAGACAAAGACTCGGATGGAGAGGGTTCTCCCTTGCAGTCCAGAATACGGTAATCAACAAGCTGACCAAGCAAAAGTTGCTTGACGATACTGCTTTCGCTCAATTCTGGAAGGATAACCGGGAAACCTTCCGGCCCCAGAGCCAGAGACTAACCAGGCTGGAGCTGAAACAAAAAGGCGTTGCTGACGATGTTATCGACCACGCGGTCGAAGAAATGGACGATGAAGCAAGCGCCCATCGTGCCGCTCAGAGCAAGATACGTCAGCTTGCCGGCGCTGATTACATGAGCTTTCGCCGCCGGTTGGGAGGATACCTCCAACGGAGAGGGTTCAGCTCCAGCGTAATCAGCCGCACCCTGGAAAGGGCATGGGATGACCAAAGGGGACGGGATAATCCGTCCCGACCCGGTTCGCAACAAAAAGAGAGGTGAAAAAATGACAAATCCCGGAACAATATACTACATTGCGTTAGCCGCAGTTCTCGTAATCGGCACAATCCTTGGCGGCGGGATTGTCTTCTTTTTTAGATACATGACAATCAATCGTCAGCTTCGTCTGGCGCAGCGAAAGGCCGCACGTGTCATTGCTGAGGGAAGAGAAGAAGCCAGGAATCATCTGAATGAAGCGAAACAGGAAGCGGACAAAGTGAGGGCGAGCAACGAGAACGAATACCGTCAGCGGCGCGGTGAGCTGCAGCGGCAGGAAAACCGCCTGACGCAGAAGTTAGAAACATTGGACCGCCGCCTGGAGAGTGTTGACCAGCGGGAGCGTAACCTGGTAAACAAGGAGAAGGAGATAGACTCCGTCCGTGCCGAAGTAATCAGCATCAAAGAAAAACAATTGAAGCAACTGGAAACGGTCTCCAACATGACCACCGCCGAAGCCAAACAAATCTTGCTGGAAAGGGTTGAGACTGAGGCGCGGGAGGAGACCGCCAGGCGGTTGCGGGAATGGGAAGCCAAACTGAAGGAGGAAGCTGATAAGAAAGCGCAGGATATCCTGTCACAGGTAATCCAGCGCTCCGCTTCCGAGATAACTACCGAGAGCACGGTAGTGAGCGTACCAATTCCGAGCGATGAAATGAAGGGGCGGTTGATTGGCAGAGAGGGCCGCAATATCCGCGCGCTGGAGCAGGCCACCGGCGTCGACCTGATAATTGATGACACGCCTGAAGCGGTGACCCTGTCAAGTTTTGATCCCGTCCGCCGGGAGGTAGCCCGCATCGCATTGGGCAAGCTTATTCTCAACGGCCGCATCCACCCGGCGCGCATCGAAGAGGTTGTCGGCAAGGCAAAGGAAGAAGTTGATGCCGCTATCTTTGCTGCCGGTGAGCAGGCTGCCATCAAGGTTGGCGTGCAGGGGCTACGTCCGGAATTACTCCGCTTCCTGGGGCGTTTGAAGTACCGGACCAGCTACGGGCAGAATGTCCTCGACCATAGTATTGAGGTCGCCTACATGGCAGCCATGATTGCCAGTGAGCTGGGTGCTAATGTCACCGTTGCAAAAAAGGCCGGACTGCTGCATGATATTGGCAAGGGGATTGACCGTGAAATAGAAGGTACTCACGCCCAGATCGGAGCAGACCTGGTGAAACAATGGGAAAAATCGTCTGAAGTGGTCCAGGGTGTGGCGGAGCACCACCTGGAGACCAGCAACACCAGCCTCTGGGGCTACATTGTTTCGGCGGCGGATGCCATCAGCAGTTCCCGGCCGGGCGCCAGGCGAGAATCGCTGGACTCCTACCTGAAGCGTTTGAAGGCGCTGGAGGAAATAGCCGATAGCTTCAAAGGCGTGGAGAAGTCCTTTGCCATCCAGGCAGGCCGGGAAGTCCGCATCATGGTCAAACCGGAACAGGTGGACGACCTCGAAGCGATGAGACTGGCACGAGACATCGTAAAGAAGATCGAAGAAGGACTGGAGTACCCGGGACAGATAAGAGTAACCGTGATCAGGGAGACCAGGGCTACAGATTACGCGAAGTAATAGTGAAAAAGACTCTTGAGGCTGTCTGGAGAAGAACTGCCATTGCGAGTCTCGATTTTGTCGGGACGAAGCAATCTACCCACGTTGACCGAGAGGACGGATTGCTTCGGGCTTTGCCCTCGCGATGACAGTTTCTGGATAGCTTCAGAGAATCAAAAGCAAAATGACTTGCATTGTGGACAAGGCTTGCTCAGCACTTTCGGCAGCATAGGCATTAGATAGGAGGCGAGGCGGGGAATAGCGTCATCAAGGCGCGTTTCCTTTCTACTGAGCGGTGAAGATATTAGCCATTGGTGATATTGTTGGCAGTCCCGGACGGCGCGCCGTTACCAGACTGGTGCCGGAGCTTCGCCGTGAGCGCGGGATAGACTTCGTCATCGCCAATGCGGAGAACGCTGCCGGCGGTTTCGGGGTGACCCCAGAGACCGCCCGTGAGATCCTGGATGCTGGAGTAGACGTCATGACCTCCGGCAACCATATCTGGGCGCAAAAGGAGATATTCCCGCACCTCGATAGCGAAATGCCGCTGCTGCGCCCGCTCAACTATCCCTCCGGCGTGCCGGGCAGAGGATACATCAGCCAGAACGGGGTCCTGGTCGTGAACATCATCGGGCGGGTTTTCATGGATTGTAAAGACTGCCCGTTCCGTGCTATGGACCAACTCTTGGAGAGCCTGCACAACAGACCGGCTATTATTGTGGTGGATTTCCATGCTGAAGCCACCTCGGAAAAGATGGCGATGGGCCGCTACCTTGACGGCCGCGTCAGCGCGGTGCTTGGCACCCACACTCACGTGGGCACCGTTGACGCCCAGGTGTTTCCCGGGGGCTCCGCCTACGTAACAGATATCGGTATGGCTGGCCCGGTCGACTCCATAATCGGGGATGATACCGAATCGGTGCTGAAGCGCTTTCTCACATCCATGCCGCACCGCCTTTCTGTTGGCCGTGGAAGGACAATGCTGAACGCCATACTGTTGACAATCGACGACCGGAGCGGTCGAGCGCTCGGAATTGAACGAATCTACCGGGAGGTAAGCTAGCCATGTCAAAGGTAGACCTTCACATTCATTCCACGGCCTCAGACGGCCGGCTCAGTCCGGCGGAGGTCGTCCGTGAGGCAGCCATGCTCGGCTTGACCTACATCGCCCTTGCCGATCACGATACCGTAAACGGTCTTTCGGAAGCGCTGGAGACTGCCCGGGACTACCCTGGAATTACCGTGATCCCGGGAGTTGAAATCAACACCGATGTCCCCAAAGGAGAAGCCCATATCCTGGGCTACTTTATTGATTACCGTGACCCTGAACTGCTGGAAACCCTGTCCCGGCTGCGTGATTCCAGGGAGGAACGGGCGCAGAAGATGATCGCCAAACTGGTAGAGCTAGGCATGCCCATCAAATGGGAGCGGGTCCAGGAAATCGCCGGCACCGGTTCGGTAGGGCGCCCGCACGTCGCCCAGGCGCTGCTGGAAAAGGGGTACATCGCCACGATCAAAGAAGCCTTTGATAAATATCTTGCTGCGGGAGGTCCAGCACACGTAGAAAGAGAGAAGATCGCCCCGGCGGATGCCGTCCATCTGGTCTTGCATGCTCACGGCCTTCCGGTACTGGCGCATCCCTTCACCGTGCCCGATCCGGAGTCAACGATCGTCGAGCTTAAGATACACGGCCTGGCCGGAATCGAAGTGTATTACAACCGGTATTCCGCCGAAGCAAGGGAGATGCTGGGCACGCTGGCAAAAAAATATCAACTGGTCGCCACCGGGGGAAGTGACTATCACGGCATTGATATGAGCAACGAAACCCCAATGGGTGGCGCCGAAGTGCCACTGGAATCGGCTGAACAGCTGGTGGCGCTGGCGAAAGCAGCCGCCGGGGGTTAACCCGGGCAGGCAGCCAGCTAATCGGGAGGCACCGCAATCATTACGTTCGTTTTGCTGACCGTGGGGGCTTACCTTCTGGGTTCCATCCCCACAGCCTATCTCATTGCCAAGTGGACACGGGGAATAGACATAAGGCAATACGGCAGCGGGAACGTTGGCGCCTCCAATATTCTGGCGACCGTTTCCCGATGGTGGACGGCGCCGGTTACCATCTTTGACCTCGGCAAAGGCATGATTGCAGTCTACCTGGCGAAATTGCTCCACCTGGAAGAGTACCAGCAGGTAATCATTGGCGTCGCCGCCATCACGGGCCATAACTGGCCGGTTTTCCTCGGTTTCAGCGGTGGCCGCGGCGTTCTGACTACGGCGGGCGTATTGTTTGTCATGGCTCCATGGTTGACCCTGGCTACAGCCGCTGCCACGCTTCTTTTTGCGCCTTTTCACCAGTTACCGCTGGCGGCGTTGCTGGCATTGACTGCTGCCTCACTTTCCAGCTGGTTTCTCAGCGGGACTTTCGGACTCGAAAGATCGACGGCAATTACCGCAGCATTTGCCGCCGTAACCTTTATCATCGTTATCAGGCGGCTCGCCGTGCGGCGGACTGAGCTGGGCGCTTTGACACCAGCAGGAGAGCTTTTGGTGAACCGTCTCCTCTTTGACCGTGATATCAGGAACCGGGAGGCGTGGGTAAAACGAACTCCGCTCAAAAAAGGAATGCGATAATACTGTGGACTTGCCGGCAAAAAGGGTGTAAAATTAGATCAATGGAGAGTGGACATGGTCTCACCGAATAAGCCGTTAGGGTTGATAACCTGTTTGTCCCGCGTGAGCGGGACGCAGGCTAAAAGAAGGAGCGAAGGGCACCGCTGCAATTAGCACGGTGCTTTTTTATTTGAGGAGGTAAGCCATGCAGTCAAGCCTCATTGGCAAGATCGAAAAAGCCAGGCGGTACGCGGAGGAAAAGGAACGGGTCACGTTCTCTGATTTTAGCGTCCATTTCCGCGGGGACAATGATACCTATCTTACCGGCTATAAAGACGGTCGGTGGCATTGCACGTGCCACTTTTTTACAAGCTGGGGTGTTTGCAGTCACACCATGGCGCTGGAAAAGATGCTCGACGAGATGCTGCCCGATGAGGCTGTGACAATGCGGGCGGGAAGCTCCGGTCAATAGCGCTGTGATTTCGCATATATCCTGAACGCTTTACTCGTCCTTTCGCACCAAGTCTACCCTGATTTCCATCATGTCAAGGGTTCGTCCCTTCAAACAAGGAGATGAACCGGAGGAACTTTTCCCAACGTCCTGCTACACCTGCTGGCGCTTCCAGCGTCCCAGTCGAAAATACAGGATGTAGGCGATAGCGCCAACGACTATGCCAGCCACAATCGCCCAGCGCACCCCGAATGCGCCCAGTCCGGCCACTTTCGGCAGGAAGTAAGCAAGAGGCACCTGCACTACCCACATGGAAAGCAAGCTCACCAGCATCGGTGCCGTGGTATCACCGGCGCCGGAAAGACCCTGCTGCAGTATGGCTGTCACTCCTATCAGCAGGTATCCCGCAACGGCAATCCGCAGGAAGGCGCTTCCCGCTTCAACCACACCTGGATTTGAGCTGAAGACATATACGAACTTCTCCGCCCACAATAGCATTGCCGCCGCGAAAATCACCAGAGCGCCCTGCGCCAAGGCGACTGCTAGCCAGACGCTTTTTTCTGCCCGCTGAGGTTGCCCCGCTCCCAGGTTCTGGCCGGTCAAGACGGAAGCTGCCATACCCATCCCAAAAACCGGTACGAAGAGGAACATTTCTATCCTCTGGTTCAATGTGTGGGCGGCAACGGCTACCGTCCCGAATGGCACCATGAACCACATCAGAATGAACTGCCCTAGGCTCCGTTCCATACCCATTGCTGAAGCAGGGATGCCGATCTTTACCAGCCGCCAGATTACGCCGGAATCAATGTGGAAACGGCTGAGCGTCAAGTGCAGCCGGGAACGGCCGGTGAAGAGAAACCAGAAACCGAGGGCTGTTCCCACCCCGGCCGAGAATACCTGGGTCAGAGCGGCCCCGCTCACCTCCAGGCGGGGGAATATCCACCAGCCAAAAATAAGAAACGGGGCAAGAATCACATGGAAAATCCGGAATATGATGGAAATCTTCATTGGAGTTATGGTATCCCCTGAAGCTTGCATGACGCTATCGGCCATGAATCGAAAGGTCATTGCTACCATGCCGACCAGGCTTATCCGGAGGTAGGCGGCGCCCTCGGTGATGACATCCTCCTGCACTCCGGTCAGGCGCATGATGGGCTCAGCCAGGAAGAGGCCGACGAACGCTATGGTTATCGAGGAAACGGTGCCGACGGCCAGTGCCTGCCGTGCGATGTGGATGGCACTCGCTTCATCCCGTGCGCCGACTGAGCGGGCGACCATTGCCCGCAGACCGGTGAAAAGTCCCATAAAGAGGGAATTAAGCACCATGACCGCCATTCCGGCCACGCCTACGCCGGCAATCGAGGCGGCTCCCAGCCTCCCCACCCATATCATGTCAACGGTGGGGCCAAGCATGTTGACACTGTTGGTGACCATCATCGGCCATGACAGTGCCAGTAGGTTGCGCAGAATGCTGCCCTGCGTCCAGTCCCGCTGCATGCTGGAACGTCCTGCCCCATTCATTTGGGAGGACCCCCAGTCCGGAGAGAAAGATTCGTCTGTTTCATAGTTCACACATTGAAACTAGCGCCGTTGTTAAACGATAAGCTTGTATTGACTAGACTAAGATGCCATTGCCAGCACATTCCCTTCCCTTGTTCAGGGTCAGTGCAAATTTCGTGAAGTAAGCCGTCGCAGGCTGCAATCGCACGGATTACTTCGGCACTACGTGCCTCGCATATGACCCGTCATGTAACGCTCTTGCAACCAGGCGCTAGACCCTTCGATGCTTCCATTGTCCGGTCCGGAAATAGGCAGTAAAAATGAGCGCTCGCATCACCATGGCGGTGACAATCGCCCACCGCACGCCGTAGACGCCGATGCCGCTCTGCTGCGAAAGCAAATAAGCAAGCGGCACCTGCACCAGCCACATGGTAGCCAGAGTAGTTATCATTGGCACCATCGTATCGCCAAGTCCGTTAAGGGTATTCATAAGCACCATGTTAAAGCCGAACAACAGATAGCTGACTATCTCGATCCTCATAAAAGTCGCGGCGATTTTCACCAGTTCCGGCTCATTATTGAAAATAAGGACAAGATACTCCGCCCAGAACCAGATAAGGACCGAAGCGATGACCATGAACCCGCTGGCTATCCCGATGGACAGCCAGGCAGTTTTCGCCGCCCGGTCCGGCTGCTTGGCCCCCAGGTTCTGTCCTGCAAGCACGCCAGTCGCCTGGCCGAAGCCCTGCACCGGCAAGCGGACAAACTGGTCTGCTCTATCCTGCAATGAATGCGCTGCCACCGCCGCAGTACCAAAAGGGACGACAAACTTCATCAGTATCAAGTTGGCAAAGGTCCTTTCCATGCCGTTGACCGAGGCCGGTAGTCCCACTCTGACCATGCGGTATATCATATTCCAATCAAAACGGAAATTTCGCAGGGTCAGACGCAACCGGGTCTGCCCCCCGAAAAGGAACCACAGTCCGATCGTTCCTCCCAGCCCTTGAGAAATTATGTTGGTCAGCGCGGCACCGCTGGCTTCCATGCGGGGAAAAATCCACCAGCCAAAAATCAAGAACGGGTCAAGGACCACATGGACAAATCTGAAAATCAGGGCTATTCTCATCGGAGATATGGAATCCCCGGAAGCCTGCATGGCGGACTCGCTCAGCATGCGCAGAGACATGGTTATTGAGCCGAGGAACTGTATGCGAATATACGCTGCCCCGATGCTCAGCACATCCGGCGCCACACCGAACAGTCGCAGAATGTCCTCGGATAAGAAAATGCCGATACCCGCCAGAACAATAGAGATGACAACGGTGACAACGAGGGCTTGCTGTGCCACGAGGTTGGCGCTTTCTTCATCGCCGGCGCCGATAGAGCGGGCTATCATGGCACGCGTGCCGGTGAAGATCCCCTGTTTAATTGCGTTCACCACCATCACGATCATGGACGCCACGCCCACGCCGGCCATCGCGCTTGAACCAAGCCGGCCCATCCAGAACATGTCTATGGTGGGACCGAACATGTTCATGCTCTGGCTTATCATGATCGGCCAGGAAAGTCCCAAAAGGTTGCCGAGGATACTTCCCTTGGTCCAATCCCGCCCCATCCTTCCCTGAAGCCCGGGGCGATGCTCTATACCCTTTCTCGTAGTAAAGTTACTCCTTCAGTTACTCCCGCAATCCGATGAGTCGTGCCTGCTCAATAGCGCCGGCGACAACAAATAAGGAACCGGTAACACAGACAAGGTCTTGTGGGCCTGCCATGCTCAGCGCCAGCGGTAAGGCTTCAGAAATATCCTCTGTCGCCAGCGCATCCCTGCCGTACTTTTTGAACTCTGCCGCCACCCTGGCTGTGGACATCGCCCGGGGATGGATCGAATGGGTGGCGATTACCAGGTCTGAAACATTCGCCAGTTCGGCGACCATCTCCCCGATGTCCTTATCGGAAGACGTCCCAAAAACAAGTATGCACCGGTCAAACTTGAAGTACTGCCCCAATGCCTCTCTCAGCTTGCTGCAGGAATATGGGTTGTGGGCGCCGTCAACCACGACCAGCGGCTTGTGGCTGAGAATCTGGAGTCGCCCCGGCCATTGCACCCGGGCAAACCCCTCAACTATGCTCTCCTTGGAAACACGAAAACCCTTCTCCGCAAGGACCTCCAGCGCGCCTACAGACGCCGCAGCGTTCTCCAGTTGGTACCGTCCCAGGAGCGGAACGGTCAGGTCATAGCAATCCATTCTTCCTGTCACCCTGAACGATTGCCGTCCTGCCTCCGAACCGAGATACTGGTAGGTAATGTCCCGCCCCACCCTGATCAACGTGGCATTATTGGCCGCGCACACCTGCTCAAATACTTCGTTGACTTCATCCACCTGTGGAGAGGTGACCACCGTGCTGCCCGGCTTGATAATGCCTGCTTTTTCAGCAGCTATCTTGGGGAGGGTATCCCCCAGCACCTCCATGTGGTCGAAATTGATCGAGGTGATGACGCAGACCTCCGGCGGCTGGACGACGTTGGTGGCATCCAGCCGCCCCCCCAGCCCCACCTCGACTACCTGAAAATCGCATCCCTTTGATCTGAAGAACTCAAAACCCAGCGCCGTGGTCACCTCGAAGGTGGTAAGCCGACCGTAGGTAGCTCTGGCGTTCACTGCTTCGATCTCCGGTTTCAGCCTTTCCACCAGTTCGACAAGCTCATCATCGGTAATGAGTTTGTTGTCAACACGCATTCTCTCATTATAGAAATGCAGATGGGGTGAGGTGAAAAGGCCTGTCCTGCAGCCCGCGGTGGTAAGGGCAGAGGCTGTCATGGCTGAAACGCTGCCCTTTCCTTTGGTGCCGGCAATGTGAACCGTCCGTGCCGCAAGATGGGGATCACCCAGCCGGGCGAGAAGCTCGGACACACGCCTGAGATCGTAACGGGCAGGTTCCCGGGGACGCGCTTGCCTCTCGTAATCGATGAAACTGTAAATGTAGTCCAGCGCCTTCTGATAAGGCGTATCCAAATTGTTTGACTCTCTTTCTGCTATCAGTGACAGTCGATTATTATAGCATCAATGGTTTTTATCAACAACTTGAAGGGGAAAGTCCCTCGTTGAGCGCCTTATTCCCGTTGTGCTATGATGACGAATCAGTGGAGATAAACATTTCCATGGAGGTCAGCGCGGGGGAAACCAAATGGCGCCCGCAGAAAACCTGGCTCAGGAAGGTGCTCAGGCGGGTCCTCATCGCCAAAAGCGCGGATTCCAGCGCGGAGGTCAGCCTGCTCATCACCGACCAGGAAAAGATACGGGAGCTGAACCGCTCCTACCTCGGGGAAGACAGGCCTACGGACGTCCTTTCCTTTCCAATGCTGGCGCCTTCCGGTGCTGCTTTTGTGACTGCCCCGGACGGCAAAAAACACCTCGGCGAGATTATCATCTCCCTGCCTCAGGCCGTTATCCAGGCCGGGGAGCACGGCCACCCGCCCCAGAAGGAGATCACTATCCTGCTCATTCACGGCGTGCTGCACCTCCTGGGCTATGACCACGCCGAACCGGAAGAAGAGCGAGAGATGAAAGGGCTGGAGATGGAAATACTCGGTTTGATTGAAAAGGAGCTGGAATGAAGATTCTTGGCATCGCCGGGAGTCCACGGCGGGGCGGCAACACCGACCTCTTGCTTGCCGAGTTTCTTCGCGGCGCCGCCAGCCGGGGAGCGGAAGTGAAGACGATTGTGCTCGACCAACTGACAATCGCCTTCTGCCAGCACTGCGATGCCTGCCTCAAAACGGGAAGGTGCAAGATAAAAGACGATATGCAGATGATATACCAGGAGCTGGAAGCGGCCGATGGCGTTGTTCTCGCCTCCCCGATTCAGTTCGCCAGTGTCACCGGCCAGATGAAAACGATGATGGACCGCTGCCAGTCACTCTGGGCGAAAAAATACGTTCTCAAGATACCGCCCCTGGGAGAAGGGAGCGAACGCAAGGGCTTTTTTATCTCCGTCGGCGGACGGCGGACTCCTTCCCTGTTCGAACCGGCGCTCGCCGTGGTGAAAACGTTTTTTCACGTCCTGGATATTAAATATGCCGGGGAGCTGCTTTTCTCCGCGGTGGATGAAAAAGGTGAGATTATGCAGCACCCTGAAGCCCTGCGGCAGGCTTTTGAAGCGGGGCAGAAGTTTGCTGCCGCATGGCAAACTGATAGCTGAGCGGACTTTCGCAGTAACCGTGAGGGAAGAGGGAGAGAGTTACTAGCTTTTTCCACTTGCAGCAATCTGGCGGTACCCAGTCAGATAGCGCTTGCAGCGCAGGTCCCGTCCGGCAATAACATCTGCCGCCAGGACTGCAGTGCGTACCCCCGTCACCTCTATGGGCAGGCAGGCGGCACCGGCACAGATGGCGGCATTTGCAAAGGCGCCGTTTATTATGTTTGGCCCGGGCAAGCCGAAGGCGGTGTGCAGGTCACTAATGGTCGTATTCACACCCAGCTCGGCGGTCACCCGCCGCACTGTCTCCAGGGAGATTGTCCCACCCCCTTTTTCGACCGAGGGAGAAAAGGGAAGGCAATCGATAACCACATCCTCAACGGGGACACCCTCTGCCGTGGCCCGCTCGATGACCCGACGCGCCACCGCCAGCCGCTGACCGGCGTCCTCGGGAGCAGCGGCACCCTCTCGTACCTGGATAATCAGCGCGGCGCCGTATTTTTTCGCCAGAGGCAGGAAGGTTGACAGGCTTTTCTCACTGCTAATGACGCCGCTTAACAGTGCCTTCCCCCGGTAAATTTTCAAAGCTGCATCAAGTGCCTGCGCCTTTGAACTGGTCAAACACAACGGTACATCCAACGCCCCCATGAGCTCCTGAACGACTTTCGGCAGCATTTCCACCTCATCTGCCCGTCCCCTGATGGTCACATCGATTGCATCCGCCCCCGCCTGGACTTGGGCATTCGCCATCTCAAGCAAGGACTCAAGAAGCTGTTCGCCGGGCATTTCCGGCATCTTTTCCGGCCAGCCTTCGCGAAATAGCTCGCCGATCAATATGGTGGGATTTCCGTCACCCATCACCACCTCTTTGGCAGCGCTCGATATTACCGTCTTCACCTACTTGGTACCTCCTTACAAAAATACCAAATATTCGTGTCGCCTCTCCCTTTCAAGAATACCGGATGAGATGACTCCGAAGCTCCACTCATCCTTCGACCAGCTCAGCTTCTGAACGCCAAATCAAGCACGGGAAAGGTCTCCCCGCGAGGAGGAAAATAAACTATTATTAAAGTATACTCCGCCTAAAACGATAGTGCAAATCCGGCCGGCTAACCGCGACGGGGAAGTTAGGATGCGTTGAAGGCGCTGACGCACAATCAACCCCACCTGAGCAAGTCCACATTTATTAGAAGAGCTTTCCGCGAAGCGACGGAATTTTCAGGATTTTTCTGGTATGGTTAAGGAAATTAGCCGGTCAAACAACGATGAAAATGTGTTAGGGTAAGGAAATCAGGAGCGGTAAGAAATTTTAAGCTGAAAATAGGGCAATTT
>JACPPV010000038.1 GCA_016190825.1 Chloroflexota bacterium | reverse complement strand
GAATTTGACAAGATTGCCATCAATCTGCCCAAGAGAGGTTGTCCGGCCTGCCACGTCTTGCGAGATGACAAGACGGGTGCTGTCACCATTGCCTATGAAGCAATGCACCGCGGCGGTCCCAACCATCCCAAGCTGGATTTCGATACTGTTGTTACCACATGTCTGGGGTGTCATAAGCCTGGAACGGGCGACCGTGAAGGTATGGGTGTTGTCGCTCCCAAGATGCTGAGGGATATCGTCCATCCGGTTCACATGAATAGCCCTTCCTTCACTGGCACTTATAAGGGCAACTGCTTCACCTGCCATAATGTCGATGGCAAAGGGAACTTCACGCTCCTTGGAGAGAAGCTTCACACTGACTTCCGTGGCATCCCCGAGGAGACCCCGGTAAAGGGCATTCCACCCAGCGAAGGCGGCAAGTAATCTTTTCCAATTTAGACCATTTTGGGAAGCATAGAGGCAGGAACGCCGATTCTTGCCTCTATTTCTTTTGTGGGAGGCCGTCTCGCTCACTATTTCGCCTGTCCGAACAGCACCTCAGTCACTCACGAAGCCTGCCGCACGTCACACAGGGTGTCAACGCAGCCTAACTCAGAGCAAACAGCTTACGCGAATAGTAGGGTATACACAGTATAGACTGTGGGAAAATTTTCAAATATAATATTGGTGGTTTATACAGTTGGAGGAGGTGCTTATGCTACCGGGCAAATCTATATGGCGCAGAATTAACCCACTGGTGATGGGCGGCTTATTTGCAGGGGCCGCTATTTTTTTGTTCGCCGCATGTACCGGGCCGCAGGGTGAACCGGGGCCGGGCGGGCCGGCTGGCTCGCCTGGGCCTCAGGGTCCACCTGGCTCTCCAGGCGCTGCGGCGCCCATACCACCGGGGGCGGGCGTCAATATGACCGTCACCAAGGTTGAGATAGGTGCTGACCGGAAACCGGTGGTCACTTTTACCCTTACTGACTTTCGCGGCAAGGCGCTCAAGCTGACAGACCTTGATACCAACCCCAGCTTGAACATCGCCTATATTAAGGAAGACCCCGCCACCGGGTTGACTCAGTGGCTGAACTATACCACTGCGGATGCGGCTGGCGCCGAGTTCACGTTCCAGGGAACCACGCGGCGGCCAGCCCTGAGTGAGGTGAAAGCTAGGCCGGGCTTTGACCCTTTGCCGACACCCGTTCCCGCTTGGCCAACACCTTCTCCCGCTTACAGGGAGATTGCTCCAGGCACCTATCAGCGCACCTTCACCACCGCACTTCCGGAAGGCTACGATAGGAACGCTACACATCGCGTCGGCGGAGTGGCCTATAGGGAAGTGCGAAAGTATGTATCCAATCCTACCTTTGACTTCGTACCTGCCGGAGGCGAGGTGAAAGTCACCCGCCAGCTTGTTGCCACGGAGAACTGTCAGCAGTGCCATGACCCGGTAGTTCCGGGTCACGGTAGCACACGAATAGAGACGAAGCTCTGCGTTACCTGTCATACCCCGCAGAACATTGATGCCGAATCAGGCAACATAGTCGATTTGAAGGTTATGGTGCATAAGATTCACCGCGGCGCGAACCTGCCCAGCGTGCGGGCGGGCAATCCTTACTATATAGTCGGCTTCCGCCAGACTGTGTTCGACTTCTCTAAAGTCATCTTTCCACAATTCGGCGGTTCTTCCATCGGCGATGTTCGTACCTGCACCACCTGCCACTCGAACGCCCCCAACGCTGATAATTACAAGACCGCTCCCAGCCAGGCTGCCTGCGGCAGTTGCCATGACAACGTCTGGTTCGGCCAGGACTTCAGAGCTCCGGAAGGCGCCAAGCTTCATCCCGGCGGACCGCAGACTAACGACGCCGCCTGCAAAGCCTGCCATCAGCCCGATAGCGGCAAGGAGTTTGATGCTTCCATAGTTGGCGCTCACGTAATACCGGCCGAATCCAAGCAGCTTAAGGGCTACAAGGTGGAGATAGTCCGCGTTACCGACACCGCACCGGGACAGTTTCCCACGGTAACCTTCACTGCCAAGGATGACGCCGGCCAGGTGGTTCCGGTCTCAGCGATCAATTCACTGAGCTTCAATGTGAAAGGACCGACGACCGACTACACCGGCCCGACAACGACTCTCGCTGCTGTCCGGACTAATATCAAGACAGATGCCAATGGTAATTACACTTACACCTTGACTCAGGCTATTCCGGCGGACGCCAAGGGTACGTGGGCGATAGGCATCGAGTCTAACCGCGTGGAAACCATCAGCGGGAACGCCGGCGTTTCTACCAACATAACTAACTCCACGTATAACCCGGTGGCGTATGTTGCCGTCACCGACAGTGTACCGGTTCCCAGGCGGCAGGTTGTCGCTACCGAGAAGTGCAACGTCTGCCACAAGGAGATAGCTTTCCATGGCGGCGGGCGAAAGAATACCGCCGAGTATTGCGAGCTCTGCCATAACCCAGCTAACGTGGATGTGCCGAACCTCACTCCTGCCACATTCGGCGGCCCATTCGCTGTACCTCCGACATCTATCAACTTTCGGTTCATGATCCACCGGATTCACACCGGAGAAGAACTGACGCGCGATTACACGGTATACCGGACGAGGGGCGTGTTCAACTTTAATGAGGTCGAGTTCCCGGGCGACCGCGCCAACTGCGCCAAGTGCCATGTAGGCGACTCATTCAAACTGCCGCTGCCGGCTACAAATGCCGATACGCTGGCGCCACGAGAGTTCTACTCTCCGCTGGGACCGGCGGCTTCAGCCTGCCTTGGTTGCCATGACAGCAAGAATGCATCGGCTCATGCCTCTAGTATGACATCAGCCATCGGCGAAACCTGCGCTGTCTGTCATGGTACCGGCAGGGACTTTGACATAGCCAAGGTGCACGCAGAAAAGCAGAAGTTCCCACGTTTCAAGTAATGCTGTTCAGTTCGAAGCAAAATGGGGCAAGTCACGTGACTTGCCCCATTTTTTTTTCCGGTGAGCTTATCTGTGTTCTAAGCGTGTGGCCAATTATCGCTAAAATGTAGAGGCCGTATGTGAGCAGTCAGTGCTATATTAGATGTCATTCTGAGGAGCAAAGCAACAAAGAATCTCGGTGTGGGGGACGGGTACCTCACGCAATTCCCCACCATTTCGAGACCCTTCGCGAAGTTCATACTGAGCGTAGCGAATGTGCTCAGGGTGACAGAAATATGGCATTTTGATGCAGAGTCCGGGAGCCTGATATGCCGCCCGGTGCTCACCGGAATATCTTAAAAAGAACCGTGAGCAGGACCGAGAGAACGAGGCTGATGATAAGGCTGCTTGCCAGCGGAATGAACAGGCGGAAGTTACCCTTTTCAAATACGAAGTCGCCCGGAAGCCTGCCGGGGAAAGGAATCTTTGGCGCCAGAGTCAGCAGGATACCCAGGACAAAGAGGAAAACGCCGGCTGCGATGATGAATTTGCCCATATCACCGGAACCAAACACATTCGTCACACGACGTGGACTTTAACCAGGTTCGTGCTGCCGGTTACAGCCAGCGGTATTCCTGCCGTGATAACGATGAGATCACCGCGCGTGGCCGCACCCCTCTCCTGCGCAACTTCGCCTGCCAGCGCAAACACATCATCCAGGCTACCCGGCACTGACTTTCTGACCGGATAGACCCCCCAGAGCAAAGACAGACGCCGCATTACCCTCTCCGATGGTGTGACTGCAAGGATAGGTTGCCGCGGACGGTACTTGGAGACCCGCAAGGCGGTGCTGCCGCCCTCGGTGAAGGCTATTATGCCTTTTGCGCCTATCTGGCTGGCGATCTGGCAGGCAGCCCGGGCAGTGGCGTCATTGATCTCCGGCAGCATCGCCGGGTCACGTTCGTATGACATTTGCTGGTAGGGTAAAGCAGTCTCGGTTTCCAGAATTATTCTCGCCATTGTTCTGACTGCTTCAACGGGATACTTGCCTATGGCTGTTTCTTCGGATAGCATCACCGCATCAGTGCCATCAAGGACGGCGTTCGCCACGTCAGTAGCTTCGGCGCGGGTGGGCGTTTTTGACCCCACCATTGACATAAGCATCTCCGTGGCCGTAATCACCGGCCTGCCCTTTCGGTTGGCTGCCCTGATAAGTCTTTTCTGCGCCAGCGGTACTTTCTCAATGCTTATTTCCAGCGCCAGGTCACCCCTTGCCACCATGACCCCATCGCTGGCAGCGATGATTTCTTCACTTTGCTCCAGGGCTGCCGCCTGCTCGATCTTGGCCATTACCTGAATATCAAAAACCATCTGCCTTAACAGCGCCTTGACCTCGGCGATTTGCTGTGCTGAGGTCAAAAAGGAGAGAGCGGCGATATCGGCACCCTGGGCACGGGCAAATTCGAGTTGCTCGGCAAAAAGGGCACTGGTGTCTCCCGTGCGGCGTTTGGAACCCGGCATGTCCAGGAGGACCGCGGTGGGAAGGCCCAGCTCCTGGCTCACCCGGCGGATCAGACCGATTACCCGTGCGTGCTCTTCAAGTGTACCGTAAGCAAGATTAAGCCTGACAATGTCCACGCCGCTACGCAGCAACTCCTCGATGACCTCACCGGAGCTACTCGCCGGTCCCAGCGTGGCGACTATTTTGACATGACGCACGGAGCTGGTTTGAATTGACATCTAGCATTTATTTTACCATATTGTCACGGGAAATAAATAAGCTACCACCCTCGTTCCGATCATCTGCTGTCCTGCGCACACACTGTGCCTTTTTGGTATAATAACAATTACATATCAATCACCAGACAATAATTCTGTGCTGTTGAAAGAGAGGAAAAATGCTTAAAGGCGGAATACCAATCGGCAGCATTTTTGGCATCGCAATACGGCTAAACTATTCCTGGTTCATAGTTTTTGGGCTCGTTACGTGGGCGCTTGCGGCCGGCTACTTCCCGACTGTCGATCCGACGCTGAGCGCGGCGGTGCGGGTGGCAGCCGGGCTGGTAACAAGCGTCCTTTTCTTCGGCTCGGTGCTGGCGCATGAACTGATGCACAGTATTTTCGCCCAGCGATTCGGCATTCCCGTGCAATCGATTACCCTATTCATCTTCGGGGGTGTTTCCCAGATAACCAAAGAGCCGCAGAAGCCCAAGGATGAGTTGCGCATTGCCCTGGCCGGGCCTCTTACCAGCCTGGTGATTGGCGGGATTTTCTGGGGAGTCTGGTTCCTGGCGCAGGACGTATCGTCGCTGGCAGTGGCCATCGCTTTCTGGCTGGGGTGGATCAATGTCGCTCTGGCAGTTTTCAACCTGATCCCGGGCTTTCCCCTGGACGGTGGGCGCGTGCTGCGCTCCATCTTGTGGTGGCGTAATCGAAGTCTTCTCCAGGCGACCAGGACGGCATCAAACATCGGCCGCGGGATCGGTTACCTCTTTATTTTTGCCGGACTGGTTCTTGTGTTCATCCCGGGCTACCTGTTCAACGGGCTCTGGCTCGCCTTCATCGGCTGGTTCCTGGAGAACGCCGCAGTCGGCAGCTACCGGCAGCTGGCCCTGATTGAGGTCTTGCAGGGACATACAGTCAGCGAGATAATGACCCGGGAATGCCCGACCGTTGATCCGGATATCAGCATTCAGCAGTTGGTCAATGAGCAT
Source organism: Chloroflexota bacterium (assembly GCA_016190825.1). Lineage (GTDB taxonomy): Bacteria > Chloroflexota > Dehalococcoidia > Dehalococcoidales > UBA2162 > JACPPV01. The sequence continues at coordinate 4,574 of JACPPV010000038.1, read as the reverse complement.
ATTCTTGGTACAGGGCGGCGCTGTTTTCCGGTGGTCACGGATAACCGCGCGCTGGGAATCATCACACTTCATGATGTCAAGGGAATTCCCCGTGACCAGTGGAACGCGAAAACGGTTCGTGATGTGATGACTCCGTTTGCCAGGATGGAAGCGGTGCGGCCCCAGCAGGATCTGGCGACGGTCTTGCAGATTCTTACCGAAAGGGACATTAACCAGGTCCCGGTAGTTGAGGATAGCAACATAGTTGGTATGGTGGGACGGGACAACCTGCTCGCCTTTGTCTCACTACGGGCCGAGCTGGGAATGTAATTTGACACTTAAGACTAGTGCCTGTTTCAAACGGAACTGCCGGTTTCAAAAATATTCATCGCGGAGAAGTATATGGCAGATCAGATGACCCACTGGGAACGTATCCGCGCCACGCTCAAGGGGGAGGAGGTGGACCGGGTGGCGGTGAGCATGTGGCGCCATTTCTATGCGAAGGAGACCTCAGCCCGTTCCCTGGCTGAGGCGATGCTGTCCTTCCAAAAGAAGTTCGACTGGGACTTCGTAAAGGTCAATCCCCGTGCCTCCTACCACGCCGAGGGATGGGGAGTTGAAGTTAAGTACACCGGCGACCGTTCCCCCGATGTGACAAAAACGCCGGTCAGCCGGCCGGATGACTGGCTGAAGATCGAGCCTCTGAACTTGAACCGTGGTGTGTTGAAGGAGCAACTCGATGCAGTCGAGCTTATCGCCCGTGACCTGAAAGGGAGCGTACCCTTCGTGATGACGGTGTTCAATCCCATCTCGGTCGCTGCCAGGCTGGCGCCATCGGAACAGCTATTCCTGGAACACCTTCGCGAGCATACCGACAAGGTCCGTCATGCCCTTGAGGTGGTGACCGAGACATTCATCGACTTTTCCCGGGCGTGCCTGAACCGCGGAGCCAGCGGCCTGTTTTTTGCTACCACCGCCTGGGCCACCTCTGAGACGATGCCCGAAGAAGATTACCGCCGTTTTGCCCGCCCGTACGACCTCAAGTTGCTGGAAGCCCTCTCTGCGGCCGAGTTTAACATCCTGCACGTCTGCCGCTATCACAACTTTCTTAGCTTCCTGGCTGATTACCCCGTAGAGGCGGTCAACTGGGATGCTCGCGGGACAGGGAACCCTTCCCTCGCGGAGGGAAAGGCGGTACTCGGCGGAAAAGCGGTAATCGGCGGAATCTCCAATCTCGATGATCTGGTAGCAGCCACGCCCCAGCAGTTGACCGGAGAGGTGATCGGCCTGCGGACGGCAATGGGCAATAGGGGCTGGATGCTGGGCACGGGATGCACCTTCCTGCCGGAAACCCCGGAGACGAACCTGACTGCGATACGCCAGGCTGTTGACAAAGTACTCACCACGCAATAGCATAACAATTATCTGTCATCAGGTAGGAATAGATTGATAATAAGCGGAGTTCATGCCTATAATTTAATTAACCGGGATTAACGGAAGTAAAATCGAAAGCCCGGCGGTAATTCGTAAGGAGGTAGAATCCATGCCAGGCAGAAGAGTAAAATGTGAGAAATGTGACCGCGAGTTCAAAGAGGAAGAATCCCATACACATCCCGGGGATATTCGCTTCCATAAGAACAAGGTCATCTGTGAGGATTGTTTGATGGGCGACTACGGGACGCTTCCCGATGATGCCGAGCCCTACTGGACCCTTATGCAATATCGCACTGATTTTGACAGCAGCAAGCCGGTGTAGGCGGGATTCGCGTGATGCTGCCGGATTGGCCAGGCAATAGTGTTAACCGTTTTCGCCGGAAGCTACTGAGGGGCGGTGACACGTGTTCGGAGGCCGGAGCGGTGCGTTTGGGCTCTGTATCTGGACCATGAATTGTTTGAAGCTGAAGGAAAATAAACTATGAGATTTTTCGGTATCCTCTCCATCCTGGGAGCACTGCTGTTGATTGTATCCTGTGGCCAACCCGCGGCCGCGCCAAGCAGCCCGGCTGCTCCCGCAGCCTCACCCGCACAAACTGAAAGGAAGGTGTATTCCGTGCCGCCAAAAATGACCATTGATACTAGCAAAACATACCGCGCCACCATTCGCACTAGCAAGGGAGACATCGTGGTCGATCTCTTCCCCGCCAAGGCGCCAGGGACGGTTAACAACTTCGTCTTCCTGGCAAGGGAGGGTTTTTACAATAACACCGTTTTTCACCGGGTCATCAAGGATTTCATGGCCCAGGGCGGTGATCCTACCGGCACCGGCACTGGCGGGCCGGGATACAGGTTTGAGGATGAGTTCTCCGATCTGGTGCATGACGCCGGGGTCGTTTCTATGGCTAATTCTGGACCCAATACCAATGGCAGCCAGTTTTTCATCACCTATACTCCACAGCATCACCTGGACGGCAAACACTCTGTTTTCGGCAAAGTGATCAGGGGAATGGATGCGGCCCTCTCCCTGGTTAACGGGGACAAGCTGAACAGCGTAGACATCGAAGAGCTGCCATAGTAGGGCTTATTAACCGTGCAGATACTGTGTCTCGATGTAGGCTCCACCACCCAGGACATCCTTTTCCTTGACACAGCGCAGCGCATTGAGAACGCAATACAAATGGTGCTCCCCTCCCCTACCATTCTGGTAGCCAGGGCAATCGAGGCGGCCACCGCTCGCCGTGGAAGCCTGGTGCTGACCGGCGAAACAATGGGGGGTGGAGCGTGCACTTCGGCGATAAGGCGGCATCTTGAGTCAGGACTGGAGGTGTATGCTACCGAACATGCCGCCCGCTCTTTCAGGGATGATCTCCGGGAAGTGGCTTCGTGGGGGATACGCCTTGAGTCTGCCGAGGAAATAAGCCGTCACGCTGATGGGACAATCATTTCCCTCGCCGATGTCGATCTTCCGCGGTTGGAAAGGGCTCTCTCTGCCTGGGATGTTACGCTGCGCCCTGATGTCATCACGGTGGCGGTGCTGGACCACGGCGTTGCTCCGGCAGGGGAGAGTGAAAGGCTGTGGCGTTTCCGCTATCTGCAAGAATTTCTTGCTGCCAACGGCACACTTGAAGCCTTTATCTTTTCCGGAAATGATGTCCCGGCCCACTTTACCCGCATGCAGGCGGTGGTCAGGACCACCGGGCCTATGCCGCTAGTGCTCATGGATACGGGAGCAGCCGCGGTTCTGGGGGCATCCCTTGACCCCCTGGTGGGACGCCATGAAAACCGCCTGGTAGTGAATCTGGGCAACTCTCATACCATCGCCTTCAATCTTTCCGGCTCCAGGGTGCTGGGCTTTTTCGAGCATCATACCTCTTTGCTTTCCCGTTCCAGGCTTGAGGAACTGCTGTCGGGGCTAGCTGAAGGTACGCTGGAGAAGGATGAGGTGTGGAAAGACGGGGGGCATGGAAACCTGATTATCGAAAAAGGCACCAGCCCTTTTCTCACGGCGACGGGGCCGCAGCGCTCGCTGATTGCCGGCTCAAGACTCGATCCCTATCTGTCGGCGCCATTCGGGAGCATGATGTTGACCGGCTGTTTTGGTATGCTTAAAGCCGTTTCAATCAAACTGCCGGAGTGGCGAGAGGAAATTGACAAAACACTCTCCCGCTCCTAGCGCCACGCAGTAGCAGCCGGAGTTATCTAAGATTACGCTTCTCAAAGAATGGCTTGCGCTCTCAAAGCAGGCGCCGGACAACCGTGCCCCTAGAGAGGAATCTGTACGTAGGCCCCTTTCTGCACATCAAGGCAGATAAAAGTCTCGCTATCACGGACGCCTTCGATCTGAGCCAACTTCTTTGTCAGGAACCCGGAAAGGGCGTCGCTGGAGCGGAACCGGGCCATCGCGACGATGTCAAACCTGCCGGTCGTAGTAGACAGCCAGACGATCTCAGGTTGCTCGGCCAGTGTTTTCATCACCGAGCCGAGTTCCTCATGAGCCACATCAATGGTGATCACCGCCGCCAGAGGGAAACCGAATCTGGCGGGGTCAATCACACCAACGATATGAAGCAGACCCAGTCGAAGCAGCTTCCTCAGGCGGCGCCGGACCGTTGCCGCACTAAGTTTTAACTGTTTCGCCAGGTCTTCACTGTTCTGTCTGGCATCCTGACCAAGCAGGCGGACAAGCCGTTCATCCGTCTTATCTGGAGTAGCCATATTGGTAAAATCGTAACATATTTTGTTCAGTCTGGCAACTGTTTGTTTCTTAGAGCCATCCGCGAAACTGTCGAATACGCACGTAAAGCAGCAAAAGAAAAAGGGTATTTACCCCGATCTTTCTGGTGAAATAGCTTTGATAACCAGCAACAAATACCAGGAGGAGGGAATAAATACCCCGTGCATATTATACAGACTCCGCTCTTCGATTTCGATACTTTCATCGCGAAGAAAGGCAATGACCGAATCTCAGAGAGGCATTGGCAAAGTGACAGCCAGAGCCATACTTAGTCTGCTGGTGATGCTGGCAGCCGCTGTCAGTATGGCGCAACGCCAAAGGTTTAAGGAGATGCGCCGTCTGGTCATTTAATCCCTGGCAGAAAAATGGCTAAGTTCAGTCCCCAGGGGAATATCAAGCAGATAAATTGCCCTATTTTCAGCTT
>JACPPV010000037.1 GCA_016190825.1 Chloroflexota bacterium | reverse complement strand
TGGTTGGTCCTTATCCCGAAGCCCTGAAGAAATGAGGGGCCTTTTCATTCGCGTTATTATGGGCGACCACTTGAAATCATTCCGGTGTGATTACTGCGGAAGTAAATTCATCACCAATGGAAAACCCGGCAGCAAATCTAAAGGGAATTATTACGTCTGCCCGGTCTGCCACTTCATGTCCTCAGTGAAAGCAGACGACTCGCTTCTGAAAGCTCTGGTTCCTGGCAAGCGGCTTGAGGATATCCAGCTTATGGAGGAACTACTGAAGGAAAACGAGGCATTGAAGCCGTTTCAAGCTTTCTTGTCAGCACCTTGTGAATTTTGCCACCAGCCTGTCACCCGATGGGGTAAATTCAGCGTTCAACAGGTCATAGAGGGCGCCGGTTGCGGGCACACGGCGTGTTGGGATACTGATATTGGACGACTGAAGATGGTAGCTAAAGCCGCCGAAAAAATAAGAAGAAGAGAGTCAAAATAGTGTTTTTCACCGTTAAGCACCGTATGTTGGACAGAGAGTTGGCAGAAGCCACCCGGCAACTTTTGCAGTAATGGAGATATTCTTTGTGCCTGGACAGGTGGCAGTGGCAACGATCACCAGGAAAGGCGGACGCCGGGGAGCGGATCGCCGGGGAGAAGAGGCGCTCCGGCACTGGCTCCGGATGCGGGCAGTCAAAGCAGAGGCGTATCTTTATGGACTGGACCCGTCAGGATGCCGACCATCTCTTCAGGGCGGCTGGCAAAGGAACGCAATGGTTCTTAAAACAATGGCATCATTGTTGGGGCTGACCCCGGCACAATGAGAGGATACCATTTGAGGATAATTGCCAAGCCCAAGCCAACCAGGGTCTGGGCAGGGGTATCTGCCCCGCCGGGGGACAAGCAGCCATCGAGCCAGGTAGCGGTGATTGAGATGGCGCACGGGAGAAAAGTGAGCGCTATCCTCAGTCTGCGGAAAGGAAGCCTGCGCCACACATTGAGCCGGCGGTCGCACGATGTCAGCAACGGACGTGCCCTTCTCAGTGGCCACCCAACATTCTAAGCTTTTGCGCCCCAACATTTCAAGCGAAAGTTCAACGTCAAGGATCGGAGATTGCTGGCTGCGCCACTGAGCCGTTTGCTTCAGGACTCTGGCTCCGGACGGAGCTGGAAGACAGCTAACCTGGCAGAGACAAAGCGGTCAACACAACCATCTACCTACTCTGTTGCCCCTCAGCGCCTTATTTTCCAGCGCTGATAGCCAGTAATACTCGGGGTTTTACTGACTCGGGAGGCCTTGCGCCAGACCGTTGTAAATCAATATCGGCCCTCCCTTGCTGTCTCCAGCGCCGTTACCGCGCCGTCCCTACTTACACATGAGACAACTGCCGTCTTGATGCTCACTTACTCTGCCATCCCCAAATATGCTCAGCATAAACTGTGTTGGCTTTCTCCGAAATCTCATGATCGTTTGGGGTTCCCCCTACTGGTGGAACCCATTCTTAAGCCTAATCATACCAGCCGAAGTCATTGAGAGCCCGGGTCAGAGCATGCACGTTCTCTATCGGCGCTCGCGGCGGTATCCCGCAGGCCTGCGCAAATATGAAACCACCCGGCAAACGCTTACCCTGCTCAATGACCTTCCGCGCCTCCTCATAAACCTCTCCCGGAGTCCCGCATTGAACAATCGTCGTCTCCATATTGCCCCGTATGATGTCATTCGGGAAAAACCGGGCCGCTTTCTCCAGGTCAATCTCGTTGGCTACATAGACAATTCCCGGGTCGCCCATTGGTACCTGCGCCCAGAAAGGCAAATTAAGGTTATGGTCGCCGCAAGGATGCTGGCAAAGATGCTTGAAGCCCATATCAATGACCTTCTGATGGGCCTCTTTGAGGTAAGGCAGGGCAAACTGCTCGAAGTGCTTCGGGCCGATTAGCTGATTAGACCCGCCGGCATTCGCTCCGGTAATCACCACCCTCTCCGTACCAAAGTTGTCCTTTACGTATTGGGCCATCTGAAGGCTATTGTCAACCGCCAGGCGGCACAGACGGTGGGCCACTTCGGGATATTTGATCATCCATTTGCAGAGATTGTCATAGCCGGCGATGCCGGCAGCCGCATTCATCACGCCCAGACTGCCAGCCGTGACAAAAGCCATGTTATCATCCCGGTCTGCGTATACCATCCTGGAAAACTTCTCCATCTCGGCACTGACGCAGGCTTTAAGGTCGGGCACTTTCAGCGCCATCACTTCTTCTGGGGTCGAAGCCGGAAACTTGGAAACATAAGCATCCTGGGAATATTTGCTGGTGGGCAGCTTCCTTTCGCCGCCGAAGGCACTTGCAGTCCCCCGCGGCCGTACGGACAAATTGGGAGCAAAAACCCAGTCAAAATCCCGACAGGTCTTCTTCCCGGCCTCATAATTCCACTCCATCGATTTGAGATACCTGTCAGCCGGCTCACCACCAGCATAAAGAACAGCAAAGTTCTCCTGGATAAAGGGCCAGTGCGGCACCCGGTCCGGTTTCTCTCGCCTGAATAATGCCTCTATTCTTTGTTTATTGGTCATCGTCGCTTTTCGCGTTCTTACCTTCGAACCAACCATCTAAATACCCTCCTTCATAAATTGTGATTTACTTAATTTCTCTAGTCATACCAGCCGAAATCGTTGAGGGCCCGCGTGATCGCCATTACGTTCTCGTTGCTAGCCCGCGGCGGGAAGGTGCAGGCTTGACGGAGGATAAAACCATTGTCCAGGCTTTTCCCCAGCTTGATAACCCTCGCTGCTTCCTCATAGACCTCAGTTGGAGTACCAATCTGCATAATCGTCGTATCCAGGTTACCTTCGATGATATCATTGGGGAAATACTTCGCCACTGTCACCAGGTCAATCTCATGACCAACGTGAATGATCCCTGGATCGCCCATCGGAATCTGCTGCCAAAAAGGTAGATTCCGGTTCTGCTCACCACAGGGATGAGTACGCAGGTGCTTAAAGCCCATCGCCAGAATCTTCTCATGCACCTCTTTAAGATAAGGCAAGGCAAACTGCTCAAAGTGCTTCGGTGAGATTAGCTGGTTCGACGCCGCCGCGTTCGCTCCATTAATCAACACCCGATCGACACCAAAGGTATCCTTGCCAAATTGAGCGATCGCAATTTGATAGTCAGCCGCTAATCGAATTAAGCGGTGGGCGATTTCCGGATACTTAATCATCCACTGGCACAGCTTGTCATAGCCAGCGATGCCGGCAGCGATGTTCATCACACTGATGGCGCCAATAGAGATATTAAATGGCTTATTTTCATCTTTGTCCTGGAAGGATTTTTTCTTAAAAGCGATCTCCTCAGGAGAATAGAGGGATTTGACGTCAGGTACTTTCAGTGCCATCACCTCCTCCGGGGTTTCAGCGGCGTATTTGCTCACTGTCGGTGACCAGGCATACTTATTGGTGGACAACTTAACTTCACCGCCAAACTGTCCCCGGTTTCGACGAGCGCGAAGATTCGGAATAAAAACCCAGTCAAAATCGTGACAGGCTTTCTTTTCCGCTTCGTACAACACCTCAGATTTACAGGTGAACGCTTCAGCAAGGGAATGCCCACTATAGACCATAGCAAAGTCTGCGCCACCTGGTGAAAAAGGCACCCGGTCCGGCCTCTCTCTTCTCAGCAATGCCTCTACCCGCTCTTTGTTGGTCATGGTCGCTTTTCTGACTCTTACTTTTGTAGTCATCGTAGTAATAACCCTCCTTTTTTCCTCTTACATTAACATAACCTAATATATCCTTTTCACCAGGCACCTTCTGTCCCCTGACAAAAGGGAAACAGACACAAGGTAAAAAATTCAACAAAAAATTTATTTCCTCCCCGTCATCTTCTGCTTCAGGTCCTGGTCAACCCAGGCAAACCTGAGCATTTGCGCTCCCATTCTGGGTGTCTGCTCTATCTCCCCGGCATAGTTCTTTACCCACGGCTGCCAGATGGTATACATATATGGCGACGGCAGCCCAATCCAGAAGGCCTGCTCCGCTAGATAGGGGCCCAGCTTGGTGCGGTACACCTCGGCCGCCCTCGCCATGTCCACGAAGGCGTTTTTCTGAATTTCCTGGTGGAATCCTTCGATGATTGGGTCGCTTCCCACAGGGACGTTGACCATGGGTATGTTTGACCCGCCCGGACGCAAATTATTGTTCTGGGTCCAGCCATGCGGGAAAATCGGCGAAAAGCCTGTCAGGACGAAATCCTCGTAGGTGTGGTTGTTCCTCATAGTGCTAAAAACGGCAAATTCCTTGATCTGGAGTTCCACCCCAACCCCCACCTTCGCCCACATGTCCACGATGATCTGCGCTATATCCAGGTATTCCGACCGGTTCTCGACTATCATCGTCGTCTTGAAGCCATTGGGATAGCCGGCCTCGGCTAGAAGCTGTTTCGCCCTTTCCGGATTATACTGGTAGAGCTCCTGGACTGTCGGCGACATCTTTTCTATGGGCACATAGACATCTTTGGAAAGCGGGTTTGCCGGGTAGGTCCCCATCTCGGCATACCCCTCGTATAGGTCTTTCTTTATCGCCAGCTGATCGGTAGCCATCGTCAGCGCCCGGCGCACGCGTATATCCCGGAAGGGCTTGCCGGGCAAATCAACTCTCGCGCTGACGGACGGCGCCGAAAACCAGACGAATGGGAAATACTTGATATCGGGCCTGCTCCTGAACAGGCTCTGGGCATCTTCCCGGCTGATCTCGGTATCCATATCAAGCTTTCCCGTGCGCAGCGAGGCTATGCGGGTCGAGATGTCCGAGATGATGTAAGCCTTAAGCTGGTCCGGATAGGGCAGCTGGTTCCCCTTGCCCGGGCCCAGGTTATCTTTACCCCAGTAGTTGGGATTCCGGGTCAAAGTGATAACGCTTCCCCGGACATAGTCGGTGAGAAAGAAGGGTCCCGTCCCCACCTGGTTATGCCAGTCATTCATATTTCCGTATTTCTCGACCACCTCCCGCGGAAACTGGTTAAAGTTCCCGCAGGAGCACCCCCAGACTATCCAGCACCAACCGGCATAGGGGTCCACCGGCGTCTTGAGAGTCACCGACCAGGGTCCAGTCCTTTCCCACGATGCTGACTCGGCGGTCTTCGGCTGAGCAAGGGCTGTCGAGGAACCGGGCTGTATCGCTCGTTTGAAATTGTAGATGAGGTCGTCGGCGGTGTACTCCCGGCCGTTCACCAGCCGGCTGGCTTCACTGGTGGGGTCGAGCCCGAAGTGGACTCCCTGGCGCACCTTGATCTGCCAGGTGCCTGGCTCCGGCGTCTCCCAGCTTTCGGCAAGGAGAGGTTGGAAGCCAGGCCAGCCAAAATAGTTGGTGCGAAAGTCCCACGTCTTATCGCCATAGACGCTTTTTGCTCGGTCTGGCGTCATAAGCTCCTCATAGACCATATTGTTCCCCCAACTGCAACAGGCTTGAATACCGTAATCAAAAGTTCGTATATCGTTGAGTTCGTTCCAGCTGATGGTGCCGCCGTATTTTGGAGTTTCCAGGGGTGGCGGCTCTACCTGGAGAGCGAGGATACCGGGTGTTGGTGTAGCGGCTGCCGGAGCAGGCGCAGGCGTCGCCGGAGCTGGCGCAGCCGGTGTTGGTACAGCAGGAGTTGGTGCAGCCGGCGCTGGTTCAGCCGGCTCTGCTTTCGGACCACAGGAGACCAGCAAGAGCACCGTGACCACCAGAAGACTTACCGATGACAGGACTCTTCTTCTTCCCATTTCCTCCTCCTTCTATTTTTTAAATAGGTTCCCAGCTTGCCAACGCATAATAGACATTCCGAAGAAGTTTCTTGGGAGCAACTGTTATCCATCGCCTTCCATAATGAATCTAATCGTACCAACCAAAGTCATTGAGGGCGCGTGTTATCGCTATCATGTTCTCTGGAGGAGCCAGGGGCGGCAGTTCACAGGCGGAACGGAGGATAAAGCCACCAGCCAGGCTCTTGCCTTGTTCAATAACCTTCCTGGCTGCCTCATAGACTTCGGTCGGCGTGCCGCACTGGATAATCGTAGACTCAAGATTACCCATCATGATGTCGTTGGGGAAATACTTCGCCGCCGTTGCCAGGGCTACCTCATCACCGAGCCAAAAAATACCCGGGTCACCCAGCGGCACATATTGCCAATAAGGGAGATTCAGATTCTGTTCACCGCAAGGGTGGGTCTCAAGGTGCCTAAAGCCCATTGCCAGGATTTTTTCATGCACCTCTTTGAGGTACGGCAGAGCAAACTGCTCAAAGTGTTTGGGGGATATTAGCTGATTAGAGGCCGCCGCATTCGCCCCTGTCGGCATTACGCTCTTTACGCCAAAGGTGTCTTTGATGTACTGTGCAATGGCAATTTGATAGTCGCTGGCTAAACGGATCAAGCGGTGGGCAACTTCCGGCGCTTTAATCATCCACTTGCACAGCTTATCGTAGCCGGCGATACCAGCGGCAGTATTCATGACACTAAGACAACCAAAAGTAACGAATGCTTTATTGTTATCGGCATCCTGGTATACCCGTTTATAGAAATCCGTTATTTCGGGAGTGATGCAAGCTTTGACATCGGGCACTTTCAGAGCCATTACCTCATCCTCGGTGTTGGCCGCCCACTTGGTCTCAAAGGCCCCTTGAGAATATTTACTGGTGGGTAACTTAACTTCACCGCCGAAAGCACCCCGGTTAACGAGAGAAAGCACAGTCGGGGCAAAGACCCAGTCGAAATCGCGACAAGCTTTCTTCTCGGCTTCATATACCATCTGGCGGGTGTAAGCGCCTTTTTCTCCGGTATCGTACATGGCGACATATCGGTCAGCAATAGTGCCTCCACTTTGGATGACGGCAAAACTTGTCGCAGTCGGCCAGTGAGGCACCCGATCTGGCTTCTCCCTCCTGAGCAAAGCCTCCATCCTCTCTTTATTAGTCATAGTCGCTTTTTGCGTCCTTACCCTCGTGCTAACCATGTTAATACCCTCCTTAATTATTTTATTTCTTTACTTTGTTTTGCCTAGTCGTACCAGCCAAAATCGTTGAGGGCTCGTGTGATGGCTTTCACGTTCTCCACTGGCGCCAGGGGCGGCAGCTCACAAGCGGGCATCAAAATGAAACCATTGTCTAAGCTTTTCCCCTTTTCTATGACCTGCCGCGCCGCCTCATAGACCTCCCCCGGAGTTCCGCACTGAATGACTGTCGTTTCCAGGTTACCGGCAATGATGTCGTTGGGGAAATATTTCGCGGCTGTCGCCAGTTCAACTTCGTTGCCAAGCCAGAAAATACCTGGTTTACCCAGTGGCACTTGAGCCCAATAGGGCATGTTCCGATTGTGCTCACCACAGGGGTGATGGCAAAGATGCTTATAGCCCATAGCCAGATACTTCTCGTGAGTCTCTTTCATGAATGGCAGGGCAAACTGCTCAAAGTGTTTCGGCGAGATTAGCTGATTGGAACCAGCCGCCGATGCCCCCAAGGGCAACACATTCTCTACCCCGAAAATTTCCTTAAAATATTGCCCCCTGGCAATTTCATAATCCGCCGCTAAACGGCACAAATGGCGTGCGACCTCCGGCTCTTTGAGCATCCATTTGCACATGTTGTCATAGCCTGCTATCCCAGCGACAGTGTTAAAACTGGAGCCATTCATGATGACAAATGGTTTATTTTCATCTTTGTCTTCGTATACCCACCAATAAAAATCAATCATCTCGCTCGTAAAGCAGGCTTTGACATCGGGCGCCGCCAGCGCCATTACTTCCTCCGGCGTGTCAGCCGCATACTTGGTGACAAAGGCACCCTGGGAATATTTATTGGTCGGCAACTTTACTTCACCACCAAACGCCCCCCGGTTTTGTCGCGAATATATCATCGGCGCAAAAATCCAATCAAAATCGTGAGCCGCTTTCTTTTCGGCTTCATAGACCATCTTCCGCACACGGTCTCCCTTCTCCCCGGTGTCATACGAGGCAATGTACCGATCGGCAATTGTCCCGCCATTCTGGACGACGGCGAAGCTGGTGGTGATGGCGCCTCCCAAAAAAGGCACCCGGTCTGGCCTCTCCCTTCTCAGCAAAGCCTCCATCCGCTCTTTGTTGGTCATGGTCGCTTTTCGGACTCTCGGTTTCATGGTAGTCATAGCGGTAACAAACCTCCTTTTTTCTTTCTGCCAATATGGAGGAGGGCAATTAACGACCGTATCTTTACTATGCCGGCACTAACAAGAGATGTTGCACCCGGGAAAAATTATTCTGTTTTGATATATCATTTTTTATCACATCTTTTTCTATTTGTCAATATGCTTACTAGTCTTTTTTCTTGATGAGTGTTTTCGCTAATATACATGGGTGAACCAATCGGGTTGTGCGACCACTAATACGACTTCGCACTAAAACCGAACGGTCTGTGTACAGAGGGCCTTAGACATGTTTCACATTGTTAGCGAAGGCAGGCGCTTGAAAATGATGTGCTGTGTCAGAGCGAGTCTCTTCCCGAACATTCTGGACAAAGGTGTCATACCATGATATTTAGTGCGGACGGGATAAGCGAGAACGAGGCCGGACCCTCGCCAATGATTTCGCCGTCGATCTCCACTAAGAGTTGCTCATCAGATTCAACGGCTATGGTTTCTACCTTTCTCTCTCTTACTTTGGGAAGTCCAATGTGACTCCCGTCATAAAGCGCTGTCCGCATCTTCAGCAGATAGGCTTTAGACACGTCTTCAAAAATAATCGCGTCCAACAGGTGGTCATCAAGGCTAGCATGGGGAGCTATCAGCATTCCGTCGGCAAAGTATTGTCCGTTGGCCACCACGATTGTGCAGATGCAAACAGACTGGACCTCGTTTCCCACGCGAAGCCTAACCATTTTGTTTCGATGGATGGCTAGACACCTGTAACCCGCGATGGCACGCAGCCCGAGGTTTATTCTGTGGCCAAAATGGGACGGTAAAGATGTCCAGGCATCTGCGACTGCCGCCGGAAAGCCGATGCTTGCTTCATTCACGAAGAACCGCTTTACTAACTGCCCGCTGTCCCAGCATTGGACAACTCCAACATCTATCAACATACTTCCCTGGCCAATCACGAGCGGGGAAGAACCACCATAATCTTGCAGGATGCCCAATGAACGGACAAAGCTACACGCTGTTCCAGAGCTCACAATACCAAGAATTACGTTAGCCGAATGAACTGAACAGAGTATTCCGTTGGCCACCTCATTTACCGTTCCATCACCACCAACGGCTACCAGACAGCGATAACCAGTGTCAGCGGCCTGCTTGGCTATTTCCGTAGCATGTCCAGGGCTTCTGGTGAACTCACGGTAGAACGATAGACCGACCTCGCGTAACTTTCTTTCAATCCGTGGCCATTCCCTACCGACCAAGCCACCGCCAGCCATTGGATTGACGACTACCTTGGCATACGGCAACAACATCGCTTTGACCTGCCCAAGACAGTTTCTTACCTACCTCACCCCGCACCGCCCACAGAGGGGCCAGGCATCCCGCCTATTCTACCTCTTACAGACCAAGCTGTGCTTTCGACACCTTCGATAGCGAAGGATGCCGGATATGTGGAACGAGTTACATGAATTTAGGCTCCGTAGGCAGGCAAAGTGCGCCTCTTACTCTGGCTCATTATAGTCTACTGAGAGTTATAATAATTTGACAAACCGCCCTTCCATGACCCGGATGATCTAAGCGTTAGAAGGTCAATTCATGCCAGCGAGGAATGCCAGCACGGCTTCATTGTACTCATGCGGCGTCTCGACGGCGGGAACCTGCCCCGTCGGGAATAGCCTGAGTGGGACCCGGGGACCGCTTGATGAACCGCCTTAGCCACGGTTATTCCGGCGGAATCGTATTCGCCGGCGATGATCAAGACAGAACAACTGATTCTCCCCAGGTCCGGACTCGCACCGGGATTACCCATCCGTTGCATCACCTGCAGGTATTTCTCAGGGTCATTTTGCAGCATCACCGCTTTATAGCGTTCGACTGCCGCCGGATTCCTGTCCGCAAAACCCGGTGAAAACATACCCTGGAACCTTCCCCTGGACACAGCTGTCATGCCTTCTTTTTTGATGGCTTCCAGCTGGGCCTGGCGGTTGGCTGTGGCCCGGAGCCTCTCCTCCTCGCTTCTTTCTCCGCCTCCGCCGGGTATCAATCCCAGACCGCTGGACAGGATAAGAGCCTTGACCATCCCAGGGTGGGCCAGAGCGAACCGGGCAGCAATGCCTCCTGCCATCGAGTGGCCCAAGAGGTAAGTCTCTTCAATATCCAGCGCTTTCAGGATGGCATAGAGGTCATCAATCCATAACTCAGTGCTCAGTTCACCCTCTGGAAACTCTGTCTGACCATGTCCACGGATATCGTAGGTCGGCACGCGGTAATATTGTGACCATGCCGGCACCTGATTGGACCAGGCGTTCAGATTAAAGCCGATCCCGTGGATGAGCGTAAGACACTTACCGCTTCCCGTCAGCTCGTAGTTCATGGTAATGCCGTTAGCTTGTATCTTCAAAAGCTCCTCCCTTTATTTCGCTTCTTACGTAAATCAGGTCCCCGGCATGCAAAGCGTTCAGGGCGCTACGGCGATAGCCTCAATCTCAATGCGGAAGTCAGGGTCTGCCAGACCGGAGCAGAAGACCAGGGTGCTGGCAGGAGCATTGGCATCCGGCATATATTTACTCCTTACTTCTCGATAAGCCGGGAGGTCTTCCCGGTGAATCATGTAGACATTCATCTTTACAATGCAGCTCAGGTCAAATCCGGCGGCAGCCAGCGCGTTTTACAAGTTCTTGAAAACTTGCTCGGACTGGGCCCGGGCATCCCCGATTCCCACCGTCCTGCCCTCCCTGTCCCGGGCGACCTGTCCGGCGATGTAAGCAGTCTTCCCATCTTTCACCACGTGAGAATATCCCCTTGGCGGTGCGATGGTGCCTGGATTAATATATTCTATCGGCATCGCGAACTCCTTTCCCCCCCCGCCGGTCACTGCCGTAGCCCGTCCATACTTGCCATCTTAATACCCGGAAGTCCATGCCCCTACTAAAGACTGTAACGCTCCCTGAGTCTTGGTTGCCGAGTCCTGTCGTCATGGACATGGTTGACCGCTTCAATGACTTTCCGCATCTCCGGCCCCAGAGAGCCTAAACCCTCTTCATCCACCAAGCGTGCCAGTTGCTCGAGCTGATGCCATGTGGTGGCGATATGTTTCGGCGTTCCCTGAGCCGGCAGTCGCGCAAAGATATCCCGGAATGCCTTCACGTGTGCCTGGTACCGGATGCCGGGATCGAACCCGCGTCCATCACGGTGAAGATCGGAAATCCAGACAGCAGTTTCGTAGACCTCGTCTTTCTGAGCACCGAAAGGGGCGATCATACCTGAAATAGTTTCGACGCATTCGTAGTCGTCAGTGTTCTCTGGAGTAATGCGCAGTTCAGCCACAATCTGCAGTACCCTGTTTCGTATCGCCTCTTGTCCTTTAGCAACGAATTCCTTACATCCACAAACCTGGCACATAAACACTCCTTTCCAATCTGATGAGTTCCCGAGGGTGCCGGCGGCCCTTCTGCCCACGAGATCTATGGCGCAACGTTCTGAGCGCTCACAGGATTCGATCCTCAAACGCCGCGGTAAACGTTCGCGTTCCATCAGTTCCGGGGGTCTGTCCGTCCGTGTTGCCTAGCAACAACTGGAGCAGGCGTCATCCTTGCCGCTTGATTTCGCCTTCTCCATCGCGCTGGTAATCAAGTCCTCTTCGGAGATGGTCACTCCGAGAATACCGGAAATATTTTTGATCGTCTCGCCGGACATGAACAGTTCCGCCATTGAGTACTCTGACTTCTCATAGCGCTCCTTGATAATCTTCATTGCTTCGTGGCAATCATAAAGAACGCTTTCGGCATCCTCCCTTTTGCTGATCACTTCCCGGACCAGCCGCAGGGCATCATCGTCCCGGATATTGACAATGGCTTCCACCAGTTCCTTACCCATCGCTCACCTCTCCTTTTTCCTTTTTTTAGTACCAGTACCTATGAATCAATACTAGCCGTATTTGTTCACTGCTTCGACACGTGCCCTCGCAATGCTTTTCTTCATCACGCACCACTGACTGAGTTCAGCTCTTGTTTCCTCGAGCCACCGCTATTCTTTCGTCGTGTAGCGCTCCCAGAAAAGGATGTCTGTTAGCTCCGGACGCGTTCTCGGTGGCGGCTGCGTTTCCGGATACCCAATTGCCAGTACCATGGGTACCATTAATGAGCCGGGGATCGACAGGATATCCCGTACCATGTCTTGCCTCCGCTTGCTCTCATCCGGATTATCGCTCTGGTGCTTGGCTGCCCAGGCCGCTCCCAGCCCTTGTGCCGCGGCCGCGAGGCATATCAGATAGGCGGCAACACTGGTGTCTTCAAGCCAGTAGCGTGTCGCAGCGGGATCGGCAGCGATGGCAATGCCTGCCGGCGCGGTTGCCAGCCATGAGCACGTTCGGGCAATCTGGCTCAGCCGTTGCAAAGAGTCACGCTCGGTGGTGACCACAAAGCGCCACGCGTTCTTGTTGGCGCCTGAAGGAGAGTAGCGGGCAAGGTCAACCAGATTTTGCAGTGTCTCCCGGGGAACCGGTGTAGGCTGATAGCTCTTGATGCTGCGTCTATTCCGGATTACCTCAATAGTTTCCATGTTCAACTCCTCCTTTTATGTGGAGATGCAGGCGCTTCTGTATTCAGGTGAAATGCAGAAATACTTTGTTTCATTTGCCCGGTATGAGATTCAGTCCCCGGTTAATCCATCGCTAATAAAATCAGCACAACATTAGACCGGCAATACAGCCGTGGTCTACGATATTTGTCACATTTCAGCTACCAGAAGAACAGGAGGCTAATTCTTGGAAAACACGTGTTTCGCTTCTTTACTTTCTACGTTGGAAAGTCCGCCCGAAAACGAATTCAGGATGGATCCACACAAGAACTGCACTTTTCCGAGGATTGTTACGCGCTCCCGCAGGGATTCGCTACTTAATCCGATACCGTTTTTCAGCCGGACGCCCTGATCTGACCTGTGGCAAATGAAAAAGGGCATGGGTGCCCTGACGGCCACATCTTGTTCAGTTTGTCCTGCAACCAGTCCGAAAGCCGGGATGACCATGAACGAACCTCTCACTTCACTGCTTCCTTTTCACCCGGAGGTCGCTCTATCTAATTGGCCACGGCCAGGTTTCCCATCCAGGAAGAAGATTGCCCTGAGCATCATGTGGCAACTCGATTGTGACGGGCTCGTTGATGTCACGGTACCTGAAAGTCAGCCAGTTCGTTCTGACAGGTTGCCCGCCACTACCGGTGAGGAGTTGGTGTATTATCAGTTGCCTTATCAGGAAATTTTCTTTGCCAATCCAGAAGGTGATTTCATAATTTTCGGCTCGCATCGATTTCACCCGCATGGCGATGTCGGTGTCAGTGGGATACCCGCTTCCTTGCCGGAAGCGTATCATTTCAAGGTTTTGCTGCGTTCGGGCGGCCCACTTATCACTATCAACCTTTCCGATGTAGCCAGGCAGACTCTCACCATCGATACTCTTTTCGCCCAATTCTCTGATATCGGTCAGCCAGCGAAGCCAGCCAAGAGTTGATTCCCTGGTGAGCAGCGATGACAACATTCCCGTTATTAAAGCCAGCTCGCCGGGATACGAATAGCCGCTTCTAACATATTGTGTTCCGTCCGTAACAATGGAGTTGATCATAAAAGTTTCTTCTGGCGCTGCCTGCTTGAAGTGGTAGCGGTCAGGCGCTACGAATGCGATTTCGAGTGTCCCTTCCGACGCGGTATCATCTCCAACAGTGACCCGCGCCCGGTATGACTGCAGGCCGTCGAGGGCGTCATACGCCCAGACGACCGTGTCCTGAGGACCGGAAGCCGCGTTCCAAGGCTGCATTACAGCAAGGATTATCAGAATAGCGGCCGCCAGGATAGCCACCACCGATAACCGCAGCCATCTTCGAACTGGCTTCTGAGAGTGTTCTTCCGGTATTCCCATGGTAGCCTCCGGTATTCTTGATTTGTATTACCCCGCGTTCTTCTCCACCTGCGCTGCTATCGCCCACCCAGCCAGATAGGATTTGAGACGGGAATACCCTCGACCACGGCTAATGTCCTCGGGTTCTTGCCATCAGCGTCGATTAACATTAGCTCAAATACGTTTATCGGGTTGGTGAAAATGAGCCCCTTACCGTCGGGAGTCCAGGCAGGCCATCGCTGGTCAAGCTCGACCGTATCTTCGCCATCTACGACCCGTACCAGCGAGGGAAATCCTTCGGTCACATTGCCCGAGATAAAGGCAATCTTGCGACCATCGGGAGACCATGCCGGTTCAATATTGACAACGTATGGGCTATCGGTATCGGTCAGGTTAGTGAGGAGGCCAGCTTTGACGTCCAGCACGAGTACGTCGGTATGATGGTCAGAGTCGCTCACCGACATACGGTTGACTTCCGGCATATTGTAGATGGCGTAGGCAATCTTGCTTCCATCGGGTGACCAGCGAAACTCAGGGTTTATAACAAACCATCCATCAGCATGATGGGCTAAGAGCCTTCTGTTCCCGCCGTCCGCATCCATAACAAACACGTCACCACGTTGGGGCGTGTCGGTATCTATCCGTTCGACAAAGGCGATTTGCCTGCCGTCCGGAGAATACGAGGGGAACTTCTCTATGACCCCGCCGGAAGTATCAGTCAGTCTCCTCAGTTCCCCGGTCTGGACGTTCACGGTGAACAGGTCCATATCCTCTTCCTTGATTATATCGACCCGGACAGTATTGCCGACGGGCGTCTCAATTCTGGTCACGCGGGTGGAATCAGCCGAAATGACGATGGTCTTGCCGTCGGGAGACAAAGCCATGCTGCCTATCCTCATTTCGGTCACATCCCGCACCCTCCGCCGGTTCTTGCCATCGGCGTCAACTACCGCGAGCCAGGCCTCCTTAGCCCCTTCGTCATAGTCAATATAGGCGAGCGTCTTGCCGTCAGCCGACCATACATTGCGGTACGGCATCGAGGAAGGGTCCCAGCGGGCCAGTTCCACCAGGTCGCTGCCATCGGGGTTCATGCTGAAAATATAAGTGTCTTTCTCTCTTTTTTCTGAACTGCGAAAGGCTATCCTTCCTTTGGTGTCAGCGGCGCAGCCTGTGTTTGATAATAGCAGCAGGAGAAATATCAAAATGAAATTGACTACAGTGACCAGCTTCTTCATGTCTTATCTCCCGGCCGCGGACTCAACCTGACCATGTTCCGGCGACAGCCTGCTTTTTGCAGACGCTTACCTGAACATACGAACAAGTCAAGAAAGTATCACAGCCCAGGAGGCGGACGAGAGAGGAAGAACCTATTGTGAGCGATGTGCCGGCGCGCAGGTGCCGCGTTCCACGGCTAACCGCCGCGATTCAGCAGAAGCGTGATCAGCAGAATGATCACCGTGATAATCACCACTATCGCGGCTGCAACAGTCCCCTGCCACATAGTCCGGTGCTGTATTTCTATGCCCCAAAGCAGGAACGGTTCATCCCGGGAGTGTTTCTTCCTATCCTGTTCCGCAAGCCGGTGAACAAGCTCCGCCTTCAGACCTGCCGCGAATTCCTTTGATGGTTTTTCATGCAGAGAGACCATCTTACCGGCAAAATCCAGCGCGGACTGGGTGTCATCGTCCAGAGGTCCGGTGATTTCACTCTCTTTCCCGGCGAGTATCCTGTCCAGATTTTGCAGTAGCTGCCTGTCCTGTTCCGCTTTATCCGTCATCTTGCCACCCCCTGAATTCATCCCTGAGCTTGCGCACTACCCGGCATAGTATCGTGCCCACGTTTGACTCGGATAACCCCATAATCTGCGCTATCTCCCGGTTTGTCATCTCGCTGCCGAATTTGAGCGAAACAAGCTCCTGCTCGCTCGGCTTCAGCAGAGAGAGGCAATCGTGCAGCTTGCGGATCTCTTCCAGGCGCGAAGCCTCTTCCTCAGGGGATATCGATGATGCCCGAAGGTCAGTGTCTGCTTCTTTTTGGAGGTTCTGCCTTCTGCCCCTGCCGCGGTAATAATCGATTAGCGCGTTTCGGGCAATCGAGAAAATCCAGGTAGAGAAGGCTGCTTTCTTGGAATCGTATTTCGTGAAATTCATCAGCGCCTTGTTAAAAATATCCGATGTCAGGTCTTCAGCGGTATTCCTGTCTCCAACTCTGTAACTAACGTATCGAAATACCCCGGGGAGATACTGCTCATAGAGGCGGCCGAACAGCTCGGCGGTGCTGCCGGGAACCGGCGCCGTGTCACCGCCGTCATCTGCATTCATGACCAGAAACATCGCCAAATCCTGTCTCCCTACTGCCTACAAGTATATACGAAGAAGACAGGAAAGTATCACACAGCGACGTGATAATAACGCTGATAGACTACAGTGGCATAAGGCAATCACAAATTGACGGCTGTCGTTTTCCCGCTCGTTTTTGACAATTGAGCCGTGCCGAAGCCCACTATCCCAAATCCCATGATGAAGGACATAGCCTTCCAGGCAGTAAGTCGTATTACCCAGTCCGGGACATGACGTATCATAACGACCTCTGGGCGACCAATAAGTTCCCCGTTGACAGGTACCGGTCGCCAGTCAGGCTCTGCCCAGGTAATAAATACCAACAATGAGACTATAATGAGCGAACCGAGTGCTACTTGAGTAATCGGTAAGCCCGTGTTTACCGAATTGCGTCTGGCTTGAACTAATTGAGCCATGCCGCAGACAATCACTGCCAGCCCCAAGGCAGGATAGATGAACATCCAGATATTCAAGAGTACATTCGGCTTGCTTAATCCAAGCCCAAGCACAAAGCCTATGACATTGTCCTCAGAATCAACCATTTCCAGGCGGTAGTAGCCCGGCAAAAGCAACAGGAACAAGATGAAGGAAAGGATGATAAACATGCCGAGGACGATCTGGATATTTGCCAGCCTTTTCACCTGCTTGTCCTTCACTCTACCTCTCATCCAGTCTGAGTGCGTAAGCAGCAGAGCCTACTTGTCTGGAAAGAGTGTAGATGACGAAGTCGCCCTGCATCACCGGGTTAAGCCATACCTGGCGGTTTGTAAATCTCCTACTCTGTCCCAATGTAAATTCTGTTCCTTCAGATGGCACCAACAGCCTTTCTTGCTGGCTCCCAAGGTCATACAGGTAGATTTCGGCGGCTCCAGATTTGTCTCCCTCTATTACATCCCCGGCGGTATTACCCCGGCTGATGCGGGCATCGGCCCAGACTACGCGGTCACCAGAGATAGCAGGATAATAATCGTGGGCGGCATACCCGCTGTTTGAAATCTGCACCTCCTGTCCGGTATTAACGTCGTAGAGGAAAATATCAGCTTCTCTGCCCTCCCTTGAACGTATCCAGACGATACGGCTGTCATCAATCACCGGATAGGAATCATTACCCACATCTGCAGTTATCTGGCGCTCCTGGTTCGTGGAAAGGTCAAACAGGTAAATGTCATTGTTAGTTACCGGCGGATGAGTACGGATTCTGGATGAAGCGTCATCATTCCGGCTATCCGTCCAGACCACGAGACTGCCGTCAATGCCAAGGTGACGCTCCTTGATAGAGTTGGTTGTGGTGATTCTTCTCTCCTCTCCTGTCTTAAGGTCATAGGCGTAGACATCATAATAGTGGGGATATTCTTCGTCCTCTTCGTTACGGTTGTCCAGCCAGACGATGGTATCACCGTATATTCTGGCCCTTGTCTGAGCATGCTCCTCGCTGGTAATCTGCCGCACTTCGCCGGTCTTGAGATCGAGAAGGAAAACATCCCAATTGAGGGCCTCGAAGTCTTTCTGCTGAGATTCCCGCGCCTCTTTGCTGTAATAGGCGGATGACCAGACCACCCTGTCTTCATAGATAGAAGGTTCCTCAAATCGATAATCAAGCGGAATTTCTGTGAGTCTCCGGGTTTCCCTTGTTTGCAGATCATAGGCAGAAATATACTGTGCCTCCAGCCTGTTCCCGATGTACTCCCCGGCGACTAATGTATCTCCCCAGACAGACTGCGGAGAATAACGCCAGTGTCCTTCAAGCTGCCAGATTTCAGCCGAAGGTTTGTTTCCCTGTTCAGCCTGAGCACAGGCGGAAAGACTGCTCATAATCAGGATAATCAGTGTCAGACATGTAAGCGGTTTCTTCATTTTCTACCTTCATCTACTCATAGGTCTATTCATGCATCAGCAGTGGTGTATGCCCCCCGGCCAGAGGTTGGAGTCTGAAACTGCAATATGCGCTCCGGCGTTCTTCTAAGGCCGGATAGGTTCACTGTAGACTTCCTCAGTCCTGTTTTCAGCGATGCCTTTAAGTCCTTTATATATCTCGTTAAGCGGATAGGGCATATCAGGGTAGGTCAAGCCTTTGTCTGGCGTCAGATAGCCGAAAGCGGTTACTGTCCTTTTTACGTCTTCATGGTCAATAGAGAACGTGAATTTACCGTCACCGATGGTGAAGCCACCGGCAGGCACCCCCTCTATCGGTTCTATCGGCTTACCGGGGAACTGATAATATGCATCCAATGCGGCAAACTCAGCTGTCTGGAAGAGTTCAATCAGGTTACTCAGTTCCCCGGCATCGATTTTGCCCGTTTTCCAGACCCTGGTCGGTGGGGCTTCTGGCATAGACATCCGTAAGTTTTTCTCTTCAATGTAGAGAACAGCCCCGCTATCATACAAGAACAGCTTGGCGAACTCTCCCCTTATCACAAAATCAAGCTCTATGCCGATGATAGGGTCTCCTTCGGGAACGTCAATCTGAGGCGGCAATTTGAGCAATCCCCACGCTCCGCCGCCTACCATCGACACGCCCAGCAGTAGTAATCCGATATAGAGCTTCAGTTTATTCGTCATAGATTTTACCCTTCTGATTCTGTCAGTTTGTTCAGTAACCCGCCTCTCTACTCCAGCGGTATTCTGAACTCCCAGGGGCCGAATAGCTCTTGGCGAGGATGGCCGTCAAGGTTCATATACACTTTGAAGACAAGTTCCCGGGCGTCTCCAGCTACCTGGTCGACCGGGTTAACATACCCCCACCAGAGCCTGATGCCTTCTGCCGCCTGTCCTTCATGGGCGCAGCCGGCGTCCTTGGTGATGCCGCTAAAGGAGTATTCGGCATCGGCACAGGAAATCCAGTTCGTGTAATCGAGCGGGCCAGCCGGTTGGTACCCGGGCAATGTGGCCACCGCATAGAACTTGGCGCCCTTCTCAGAAAGCTCAACTCGCTTTAACGTCAATGTAAGCCCAGTGGAAGCTGCCACGCCTTCCAACGGCGACGGCAGGCCGGATACGGTCTGTGACAGGTTCAAGTCGATGGTCTTTTTCATAGCGCCTTGCTCGTACTGGATCAACACCTCGACCTCTCCCCACGAACGCCTGCTTTCTTTGCCAGATTGTGATTCAGGTCTTTCGGCAAAGAGGACGTAGTAATACCCGGGTGCGACCTGGTTGCCAGCATCATCCTTCTGGTCCCAGGTAAACTTATAGGTTGATGTTTCACCCTGACCGATGGCTATTTCACCGGACCCGGGGGCGTAAGACCTTATTATCCAGTCATTCATATTCCCCGGTAAATCATGGCGCAGTACCCACACTTCCGGGGGGCTGGATAGTATCACCGGCTCGCTGTAAACGTTGCGGAGGGTGAAATCCAGCTCGACCGGCTGTCCCGGCGTGTATTCGGCTCTCGAGGGCACAGCGCTCACTTCCAGCATTTCAGGGGGGAATCTGTCCGGCCGCCCCAAGTGATTGGGATAGTTTTCGATGAATACCACTTTCTCTGTTTTGAGGTCGATAGCCACCGACATATTCCACCACAGCGGCTCCCGCCACCCGATATCAACGACGGGATATATCCCGGCGTCTTCAGGCACTCCAATGGATACCACCCGTTCCGGCGAGCCGGGCGGTGTGACATCAACTTCTCCCCGGGGTATCCCTTCTTTAACGATTCCATAATCGAATTTCTTGTATCCGGAATACCCTTCCCCCTCTTTATTGGGGAAGAGGGCTATCCAGCCGATGGTCGCCGTGTAGTTGCTGCTTTGCTTCAGTTGCTCCTGCGCTTCGGGTGTGGCGAGGGCGATATTGATGGCTTTTTGTTTTTCCTCATCGGTAAGCTCTCTCAGATTCTCAGGGAAGTCGCGGGGATGCTCCGCCGGCAGGATGCCGGTGACGGGCGCGGGTGTCGGGGTCAGATATGGTGCGGGGCCGGAAGGGGGTGGTGTTGGCTCAGCGCAACCGGCTATCGCAGACAACAGCACTAGCACCATTAACAACGCAATTATCATTCTTCTCATCTTCTATTCTCCTGACCTACTGCATCGGGACTATAACGTACCAGGCCGATACTTGTAGCAAACCAGATGTCGCCTTTATTATCCTCAAGAATCGATATCACATTGTAATGGTACTTGAGTTCTCTGCCCGGCCAGGGATCAAAATGTTGCCATCTGGTGCCGTCGAAAAGGCTGATGCCATAATATCCGTCGATGCTGTAGGACCCGAACCACAGATTTCCCCGGCTGTCTTTTAGCATGCAGTGTACAGCGTTGGTTTCCAGACCATCCTCCGGGTTAAATATCTGCCATTCCTTACCATTGTAGCGACTCACGCCATCATTCCAGGTCCCGAACCAAAGACTGCCCTGACTGTCCTCGGTGATAGCAACAACGTAATTGCCAGCTAATCCATCTTCCATGGTGAATGTCTGCCAGTTTGACCCATCATAACGGGTAACGCCGACATTGCTGCCAAACCATACGTTTCCCTGGGTATCCTGAAAAATCGTAGTGACGTGGGTGCGACCAAGTAGATTAGTCCAATCATTCCCGTCATAGCGGGTGACGCCATGGTCCACAGGGGCTGTCCGCATGCCCATGTTTCCGGTGACGGCGAACCAGATGTCTCCCTGTTTGTCCACGAATATATCCTGGACGGCAACATTGGGACGCATGCCATCGATAACTGGAGTAATTTTCTGCCATTCTTCCCCGTTGTATTTATAGGCTGCATCGCTCGCGGTCCCGAACCAGAGGTTACCCAAGTTGTCTCGCGCTGCACTAAGGATAGGAGTGTCGCGCAACGGGCCAGCATCAATCTCCCAGCGATTGCCATCAAAACGCGTAAGACCCTCTGTGCTGGCAATCCAGAGTATTCCTTGCTCATCCTGGATTATGTCCGTAACTACCTTGCTGGCGAGTCCATCGTCTGTGGTAAAAGTTGTCCAGCCAATGGATATTGGCGTATTCTCAGGAGCCTGGGGTGGGGTCGTTATTGGAGAAGGTGTTGGGGTCAGATCTGGTGCGAACGCCGGGCCGGAGGGGGGTGGTGTTGGCTCGGCGCAGGCGGCAAAAGCAGCCAGCGAAAGACTTAGAACCACTCCGACGATCAGCATTTTCTTCATCTTTCCTACCTCACTATCCGCTAGACCCGCGACTGGCACCCGTGGCCACTCCACTCACCGCGTTCACCGTTACATAGAAGCGCATATCTCTTTGACCATCTTCCCAGAAGAGCACCATCCAGGTATCTCCCCTGAGATAAGCCCCTATCTTCGCTTTTTCCAGCCACGAAACCTCTGAGGGGCCAATGAAGGTCCGTAACATAAATTCTCTGGCGCTCTGAATAGCCTGCTCCTGGCTCACATAAGGTCCCGGCTCAGGCGTTTTACGGGCCCCCATACTGCCCAGGAAGCCTGTCTCGGCATCAACCGTAGCGATAACGCTCTGCCATATGCCTGGGTAAGGGTCCGCTGCCGGTTGCCCCGGCGGAGGCGGTGGAGGACCTTTCAATGGCCAGGGCATCAGCTCGTCAGCCTCAGCGTTGAGATTGTCAAAGACGATTTCCCAGTACCAGCCGTGCAGTTCAGCCCTGATATCGGCGCGGTCAACGAGCGAGGGAGGGAGCGTCCTGGATGCAATCTCGATCGCCTCCTCTTGGCTTATTTTTGGCGTCGACCGCCGGAAGCGGTCGGGTGAATCTAATGAAGGTAAGGGGCCATCTGTCATAGCCACCTTACCGGCATCCAGGTCAACCGCAATTATCATCTGGTATATTGTGCCTTCCCCGATGGCCAGGGTGACTCCCGGATACCAGTAAGCGCCAGGAGAGTAATCCGGTATGTCCTCATCCACAATTTTGTATTCGTGTGACGACCACACCCGTGTCCCGCCAGTCTCGTTCCAGACTATGGCATACCAGCGGATTGGCGCCGTCCGGTAGTCTGTCCGGCCCTGAAGCCAGGCGGAAACCTGAGGACTGCTGACGGCGATCCGGACTACGCTGGCCTTTTCGTCTTCGGTCAATGGCCTGGGCTTCTGCCAGCCCCCGATTCCTGCCGGCGGAGGTGAGCCTTCCCCCGGGTCAAACCTGCCTGTTGGAGAAGATGAGACCGGCGCAGGCGGCGGGGTTGGTGGGGCGGGTTCGGATGCCGGAGCCGTGGCCTTTTCGGCACAGGCGACAAGTCCTAGCAGCAAGAACAGCATTAGTAGCCCCGTGACCAGCCTGTTCATTTCAAACATCCCCTTACTCAAGCGGTATCCTGAACTCCCAGGGGCCTTCCCAGTCTCCCAGCCTGGTTATTCTGAAAACCAGCTCTTTTGCATCGGATGGCACCGGGTCGAGGTTGTCCCAGATATGCAGCATGCCGTCTTCGAGAGGACGAATGCCTGATGAGCCTGCCCGTTTGAAGACCCCGCCATCAACGCTGTACTCAGCCTCGGCGTGGAACATCATGGACGGCCCCGGCATGGGCTGACCGGCGGGGAAGCTGTAACCCGGCGGCGTATTGAAGGCATGGACGGTTATCCCTGAGGCAGTCAGTTCCAGGCGTTGCAGGGTAATTAGTATCCCATTCATCGTCTGACTCTGGGCAGGCTCGATAATCTTTTCCATGGCTCCCTGCGGGTACTGAATCAGCACACGGGCTCCCGGATTAAAGCCATATGTGCTGTCTCCTTGCCTGACAGAGATATCCCTGAAAAGGATGTTATACCAGCCGGGCGGTACTTGATTACCCTCCCCGTCCTTTTGGTCCCAGCTAAAGTCTATGGATACAGTCCCGTTCGGCGCTACCTCCATCGGCTGCGTGCCACCGGCGACTGACAATAGAGCCCTGTCGAAATCCAGCCGCGGCGTGACCCGTATTTCCGGGGGCCACTGAGCTATGATAATCGACTCTGAAGATGTGTTGGTGAATGACAAGGTTATGTCCACACTCTCCCCCGGCAGATAGGATGCCTCCTGCGGGATTACCTTCGTCTCAAACGGTGGCGCCGGTGCAGGAGCAGGGGTAGGTGTCGGGGTTGGAGTGGGCGCCGGCGCTGCGGGCGCGGGAGTCGGGGCGGGGGGTCGCGGGGCTGCCGGGGTGGGGGTGGGTGAGGGAACCGGGATCGATGCCGGCGCCCCGGTGAATTCATTCACATACCAGAACAGGCCGACCGCTGCCAGCACAACCACGGCCGCGGTGGTGACGATTTGCAGCCATGACCGCATGCCCCAGAACCGCCTCCCTTCCCCGGCTTCCGAGGCCCGCCGCTCCTGTTCCGCCAGTTTGTCCATCAGCCTTCTTCGCAAGTCCTCTTTGAAGGCATCGGAGGGCGGGCTTTGGAGTGCAGCCAGGCGCCGGGCAAAGTCGATGGCTTCCCTCAGCTCACCGCTTGCTTCGTCGCCGATGGTCACGTCTTCGCCACGGAGTATACTGTCCAGATACTCGGAAAACTCTCTCTCCATCCCATCCTCCCTAACCATCCTGCCACTTCCTGAAACAATCTCTCAGCTTTTGGACCGCCCGGTACAACGTCGTGCCGACATTGGAATCGGAGAGTTTCAACACAGCGGCGATGCTGCGGTTGGTCATCTCAGCCCCGAATTTGCAGGAGATAATCTCCTGTTCCCGCGGTGACAGCCCTTCCAGGCATAGCCTCAACCTTTGAAGCTCCTCCCGGCGGACGGCTTTCTCCTCCGGCAGCGGGTCAGCCGAGGCAATATCCCCGGCCGCTTCGAGGGGCACATTTTTCCTTCTGCCCCGCACACGGTAGTAGTCGATCAGGCTGTTCCGGGCGATGAATATCAGCCAGGTAGGGAATGACGCCCTGTCCGATTGGTAGCGGCGGAAATTGGCCAATGCCTTTTCGAATACGGAGGACGTCAGGTCTTCAGCCAGCTCGACGTCTCCTACCCGGTAAAGTATGAACTGGTAGACTGCGGGCATATGCTTCTCATAGAGCCCGGCAAAGGCTTCCCTGACGCCTCCGGCGCTTCCGGTGATGTTACTGCTCTCTTTTGATTCGTTCACCGCATTTCCTCTTCTGTGGTCGTCCGATGCGCTCAACATCAAGTTTACCACAGCCTAAAGCGAGGTGGTGCCTCGCTTTAGGCTGCTAGCCTTTGCCCAGTTTCGCCAGGATTTCCAGTTCCTGTTCCAGGGCAGAATCGTCAAGAGCCTCAATCTCCTGCTTGAAATAGCCGGTGAACTCTCCGAATAGCTCCCGATAAGGCTCGGAAACCGTGAGGGGCAGTGACTGGCGTTCCCATTTGCCGAGCGCCGGCGGCACCACGATACCGCTCCAATCATCAACTCTGGGCTCCCACGTTTCGCTGATATCGGTATGTTCACGCTCATCGATCAACCAGTTCTTCAGAAGGTCCGCATATCTGGCCAGTACCACCCCTTTCCTTATGCCTCTGTTTTCAAAGTACTCTGGGGCTTCCCCATTCAGTTCAACAAAGGACTCACTGCTATCTGCCTTGCCGGTGCGGTCTTCGTAAGTAACTTTCAATAGCAAGCGGTCTTCTGCTCCTGTTTTCCTGAGCTTCAGCAGTATCAGCCCTCCCTTGGTCTCAGCGCCCACATCGACAGCCGTCACGCCCACCTTTACGGCGGAAGCCCCGCTGCGCGAAGCCCTCACACGTATCTGGCAGGACGCCCGCGCCGCAAAGGTGGAACGCCTTGCATGGCTCTCCCTGCGTATCTTTGACTGGCAAGACGCCTTCCGCCTCTTGAACGTCGTAAACGCGGTGTCGGGGGCTCAGAAAAAGGCGGCGCTGACGGCGCAGTACGAGACAGCCGATGGGGGTTCGTTGAAGTTGGAGTATGAGGGGCAGCCGGGCGACGCCTTGCCTGTGAAGGACTTTTTGGACCCTCAGCTTCGTGCTGCCAAAGACAAGATGGTAAACGCTACGTACACCCTCACCTTTGCTGACGGCCTGTCCCTGAAGGCTGACGAGCCTGAAAAGCTGACGGAACGGCTGGCCCGCTTTGCCGCAGGTGCGGTCCTGGTGGAAGCGGTGGCGGAGGCCAAACCATGAGGACACATGATATGCTCTTGCTGGATAGGACCGAAGATACCAGCTCGCTACCCCACTACCAGCTCCGGGTACGACGGCGCGCTGTCCATGAGCCAGAGTTTGAGGTATGGCAGCTGCCCGCTCCTGCTACGCCGCACCTGAAGGAAGCCAAGCGCCTTGCCGGGTTGGCCGGGAGCAACCTGGCCCTGGTAGAGCACTGGTTGCTCAAACGCCTGCGGCACAATGGCATTGATACTACAGGCCTGATGCCGGACGAGCAGCGGCGGTTTGACCTGTCCGAGGACGACGCCCTGCGCCTGGGGCTGGTGTTCCGGCTGCTAGCCCCCATGCGCAATCGTGACTACATGCGTGCCTGCCTCGAGGGCATCGAGGCCATGGGCAAGGAGGAGGCCGCCTACTGGCTGGGCATGGCCATGCACCGAAAGTACCCCCGCCGTGTCCTCATGGCCTTGCGCTACCTCCTGATTGACCCCAGGCAGCACTAAGGAAGCAGGGAATGACCAAGCGGCTTATTGAAGAGTGGCTGCCTATCGCCGCCCTGGGCGTGGAAAGCCTGCGTGAGCGTACGCCCATGACACCCTTTCCTGCTCCGAACCGACTGCATGTTTGGTGGGCGAGGCGGCCCCTGGTGGCGTCGAGAGCGGCCATCCTCGCCGCTTTGCTGCCCGCTGACACTGACCACGCCAAGTTCACCCATATGCTCGGGATACATGGGGACCCCGTTGCCGCAAAGGTTCGTATTGCCAAGGCAACCCGTGACGGCGTTCGGTTAGGTGCGGACGCCTATGGTTATCCACGGACGTTCAGTTACTCGCCTAGCGAGGAGGAAAAGGACTGGTTCGAAATACAAACTGGAGCCAGAGAACTGCAATCTCTTTGCGTATTGGACCCGACTGCGGGCGGAGGTAGTATACCGTTAGAGTCTGTCCGCCTAGGCCTGCAGACGACTGCGAACGACCTGAACCCCGTAGCGTCCCTCATACTTAAGGCGACGGTTGAGTGGCCTGTCATGCACGGCAGGTGGCTGAAGGAGCGGTTTGAACCCCTGGGCAGGGAATTTGCACAAAGAGTACGACAGAGCCTCGCAGGAGTCTTCCCGGATGAGTCAGTTCCCAACACCCGTCCAGATGGCTACCTATGGGCGCGAACGATACACTGCCCCTATTGCGATGGTCTTATCCCGCTGTCTCCGAACTGGAGGCTAGCCCCGAACGGTACGGGCGTGCGATTGAGGCCAGACTCCAAGCGGAAGTTCTGTGCCTTTGATATTGTGGGCAGCGTCAAAGAACATAGCGAGGGTACCATCACGGGCGGCAAGGCCAAGTGCCCCTATCCGGACTGTGGGCGCACTGTGGACGGCGATGAGGTGAAGCGTCAGGCCCAGGCAGGGCGCATGGGGGAGCAACTGTACACAGTGGTCTACAAGAGGCGCGTCCAGAAACGCACAAAGACCGGCAGGCTGCGTGAGACATGGGAGCGCGGTTACCGCTCCCCACTACCCAGCGATGACAACAGCGAGGCAATTGCGAGCCGGTTGGCGGAGAAACTACCAGAGTGGATGGCTTTGGACATCGTTCCTACTGAGAGGATTCCTCCTGGCCTAAAGACCAACGAACCGATTCAGTACGGCATGCTCCTGTGGAGTGACCTCTTTTCCCCACGACAACTCCTCTGCCATGGGACGAGCGTGGAGGTCTTTCGTGAGATGTTGGATGAGTCCCAGGCTAAAGGTCAGCTGGATGAGGTGACAAGAGCGGGGTTTGCCTACTTAAGCTTGTCACTGGGCAAAGTCATGGACTACAACTCCCGAATCACCATGTGGCATGCGATACGTGAAGTCGTGGGTCATACCTTCAGTGAGCACAACTTCAACTGCAAAATGTCTTATGTTGAGATGGCCCCCCTGATGGTTGGCCTGGGATATGATTGGGCCATAGAGTCGACGGGCAAGTGCATAGAGGAGCTTGTGGAACTAGCCCGGCCAGACCTGGGCAGCCGAAAGTCTCACCGGGAGGGCCAGGCTCCCCTGCTGGAGAACAAGGCCCTCGTTGTTCCGAAGATTTCCGTAACCTGCAAATCGGCGGACAACCTGGACCACATTCCTAACGAGTCCGTAGACCTCGTGGTGATAGACCCTCCGTATTACGCCAACGTCATGTATGCGGAGCTCAGCGACTTCTTTTACGTCTGGCTGAAGCGCACGGCGGGACGCATTTATCCCGAACTCTTCCGACGTCAGCTTACCGACAAGGAGCAGGAGGCGGTTGCCAACCCAGCGCGTTACATCGGGCAACGAGGCGCCAAGGAACTGGCAGACAGGGACTACCGAGAGAGCATGGCTGCCATCTTTGCCGAGTGCCGTCGCGTCCTCAAGCCGGACGGTGTCCTTACCCTCATGTTCACCCACAAGGCTACCGGCGCGTGGGACGCACTTACCAGCGGCCTGATGGAGGCGGGCTTCACTATCACCGCCTCGTGGCCCATAAACACCGAGGCGGAAGGCAGCCTTCACATCAAGGACAAGTCCGCCGCCAACAGCACCATCTTCCTGGTCTGCCGCCCAAGGGAGGTGCGTCCCAAAGACAAAGAGGAATACTGGGAGGACGTGGAGCCGACGGTGCGCAAGGCGGTCAGAGACAAGGTTAGGGACTTCCAAGACGCGGGCATCAGCGGCGTAGACCTGTACCTCTCTTGCTTCGGGCCTGCACTCCAGGAGTTCGCCGCCCACTGGCCTTTGAAGCGGGGCCTGCCAAAAGCAGAGCAGCGCAACCGGCGCGTCCAGCAGTCGTTGTTCCCCGATGAAAGTGACCCCTACGCCGTGACGCCGGAGGACGCCCTGGACGCCGCCCGCCGAGAGGTGAAACAGTGGCGGCTGGAGCAACTCTTGCACACTACGAGGCAGGCTGACCTAGACACCACGACCGAATGGTTTGTCCTGGCTTGGGACGCCTTCAAAGCGCCCGCCTTCCCCTATGATGAAGCCCTGCGCCTGGCGCGGGTTGTGGGAGTGGACCTGGATCGGGATATCATCGGACACCTGGCGGAAAAGAAAGGCAGTGACATCATCTTGTGGGATAGCGCCAAGCGCGCCGCCAAGGGAGCGCTTGGCGGAGTAGATGGCAGCCGGGCCATGGTGGACGCCCTGCATCACGCCGCGTACCGTGTTCGTTCCTCGGGATTGCAGTCGGGCCGCGACCTGCTGGAGCAGGCGGCTATGGGCAAAGACCAAGCGTTCATCGCCGCACTGACCGCGGTGCTGGAGGTCTTGCCAGTGGGCAGCGCCTTCACCAAGGTGACGGGCGAGACGGGTCTCGTGGCCGACGCTGCCAGCGACTTCGACGCGCTGGAGCACCTGCGCCGCCTGATGTTCAGCGAACGCATCGCGACGCCGCAACAACTTGGCCTCTGGGAGGAGGCCAAACTATGAGCACGCTGCAAGATCTGCCGTGGAAGATAAAGTACGACTCTGACGCAGGCAGTCTGGTCAAAGACTTCTACGTGCCCGCGCTGGAGTGCGCCGTTCGTTACGACCGCACGACCGGCTACTTCTCTGCCGCAGCATTGACCCTTGCCTCGCTGGGAGTAGAGGGACTGGTGGGCAACGGCGGGCGGATGCGCCTATTGGTCGGGTGCACCCTTGGTGAGGCAGAGGTGAAAGCCATTGAAAAGGGACAGGCCCTACGGGACACGGTTGCCGCGCGCATATTGGGCAACCCGCTGCGCCCGGCAGACCACTACCAGACCGACGCCCTGGAACTGCTAGCCTGGATGATCGCGAAGGGCTATCTGGAGGTCAAGGTTGCCATCCCCTGCACTGCGGAGCGGAAGCCATACGTCTCCGACAGCAGCATCTTCCATGAGAAAGCAGGTATCCTGGAGGACAAGGTTGGAAACCGGGTGGCATTCAGCGGCAGCGTGAACGAGACCACCTCCGGGTGGACAACCAACTGGGAGAGCTTTCACGTTTTTCTGGACTGGGACAGCGGCAAGGCCCACGTTGACGCAGAGGAGGAGAGCTTCGCTCGCCTGTGGGCGGATAAGGCGCAGCGTGCCCTTGTTATAGACGTACTCCAGGCAGTGCACGAAGACCTACTGCGCTTCCTACCTCAGCAGGACACCACGCCTCGCCGATTGCGGGAGACAAGAGCCTCATACTTTGTCAACCAACCAACCGCCCCGGAGGAACTCGCCCCGCCTCCCACACAGCCAGCGCCCATGCCCAACGATGAACTGCGAAAGCTCGTATGGGGAATCATCCGCTACGCGCCTCAGCTTCCCGGAGGAGGCGAGCGCATTGGCGAAGCGACAGCCAATGTCACACCCTGGGACCATCAGGTGCGTGCTTTCCATCGCATGTACGACCACTGGCCGCCGAAGCTCCTGATCGCCGATGAAGTCGGCCTGGGCAAGACCATAGAGGCAGGCTTGCTGCTGAGGCAGGCCGTGCTGGCGGAGAAGGCCAAGCGGGTGCTCATTCTTGCGCCCAAGGCTGTCCTCTCCCAATGGCAGCTAGAACTGCGTGAAAAATTCAATCTCAACTGGCCCATCTACGATGGCCAGCAACTCTCCTGGTATCCATCGCCTGCCTATCGGCATTCCCACTCCAGAAGAGTAGACCGGCACGAATGGCACGACGAGCCCTACGTGTTGGCGTCAAGCCAGCTTATGCGCCGCCAGGAACGGGCACGTGAGTTGTTGCAGGAGGCCGAGCCTTATGACCTGATTGTGCTGGACGAAGCCCACCACGCCCGTCGCAAGGGTGCCGGCAGCGCCGAAAGCAAGGGGCCGAACCAACTCTTGCGCCTGATGCGGAGCCTCAAAGAACGCACCGGCGGTCTCATCCTGCTTACCGCAACGCCGATGCAGGTAGACCCCATTGAGGTCTGGGACTTAATGGACCTTTTGGGCCTGCCGCAAGCATGGGACCCGCAAGCGTTCCTAGACTTCTTTGCTTTGGCCGCCAAGCCCAATCCATCCAACGATGAATTCGAAGTGCTGGCCAGCCTCTTCCGGGACGTGGAGGCTTTCTACGGCCCAACCAGCCGGGAGACCTTCGAGGCGTATGTGCCGGGAAGCAGATTAGCGGCAACCAGGGTTGCCAATGCCTTGCGGGACAAAGCATCCACACCGCGCAGGCAACTGGAGACGGAACAGCGCCATGCGGCAATCCGCTTGATGCGGGCGAATACTCCTGTTGCACGGTTGGTGTCGCGCCATACCCGCGAACTGTTGAGGAAGTATTACGAGGCGGGCAAGATCACGACGCCCATCGCCCGGCGGTCAGTTGATGACGCCTTCGTAGACATGACTCCGGACGAGCGCCTTGCCTACGAAGCGGTAGAAGATTACATCACCACCACCTACAACAACGCGGCGGCAGGCGAACGCAACGCGGTTGGGTTCGTCATGACTATATACAGACGCCGGATGGCGAGTAGCTTCGCGGCTCTTGCTGCCACATTGGAAGGCCGGCTGGAAAAGATGCGTATCCCTAACTCAAGGGCCACTCTTGAGGAAGACATTCCAGACGATCAGACCCGCGACGAAGTGATGGACGAGGAAGAGGCGGCAAAGCTGGAGAAAGAGGCATTGCAGGTAGAAGAACGCCAGGACATCGTCCGTCTCCTGGCGATGGTGCGTGACTTGCCTTTGGACACCAAGGCAGGCGTCTTAGCCAATCAGTTACGCAACCTGAAGTCGCTCGGTTACAAACAGGTCATGGTCTTTACACAATATACAGATACGATGGACTTCCTGCGTGAGTACCTGGTCCACGACCAGAAGCTCAGGGTACTCTGCTTCTCCGGACTACGGGGCGGCGAACGGCTTAGCGGCGATGGCAGCTGGCGGACTATCTCCCGCGATGAGGTAAAACGCATCTTCAGGGAAGGCGATGCAGAAGTGCTCCTTTGTACTGATGCCGCCGCCGAAGGTCTAAACTTCCAATTCTGCGGCGCGGTCATCAACTATGAAATGCCCTGGAACCCCATGCGAGTAGAGCAGCGCATAGGGCGCATTGACCGGCTGGGCCAGCGCTTTGAAGTCTTGCGTATCGCCAACCTGCATTACAACGACACCGTGGAAACTGAGATATACATGGCACTCCGCCAACGCATTGATTTGTTCAGCAAGTTTGTAGGCAAACTTCAGCCCATCTTAGCACGCCTGCCAGGCGTTATCACTGCCGCTGTTCTCAGCAGGCGGGGGGACCAGGCCCAGCAACGAGAGACTATACTCAGGGATATAGAAGAGGACATCCAATGTGCAGAGCAGGCTGCCTTTGATCTGGACGACGCCGCGCAAGCCAGCCTCGATGAGCCTGCCCGGCCCGATGCTCTTTATTCCCTGCATGAATTAGACTGTGTGCTTCAGGGGAACGACTTATTGCCGCCCGGAGTAAGCGCCAAGCCGTTGGGTAACGGCGAGTACGAGTTCAGTGCGCCAGGGATTGAATCTGTTCGGGTCACCACGAACGCATCGTATTTTGACGACCACCCGGAGAGTCTGGAGTTGTGGTCGCCAGGGAACCCGGCATTCCTGGCGTTAGAGAACACAGCTCCAGTCGACAAGGTAATTGCGGAAGGTGGACGGATGGCTTTTTTTGATCTGTCGACTCGATCTGGAGATGGCGCAGGCTCGTCAGGTGCCTAAGCCATTGCCAGCACCGGGGTTAGTCTTCTCGCAAGTAGGTTCAGATGTCTGGATATGACGCTTGAGAAGCAGTCGGATAATTATGTTGCTTTGCAATTCCTATAACTATCCACGTTGCCTATGCGGATGAGGTTAATCAACTCAGCAGCACCTCCAGATGGCATTGAAACCACGGCAACCGCGAATTGGTCGTGCACTATTTTCAGCCGCTCTGACCATCCCCTATGTCCATACATCTGAGGTTAGTGGCTATCCAGATCGTCAGCCGTTGTTTCAGGGGGGGGGCGACTCTGCTCCTTCTCCCCGTCCGTGATGCGTAAGCCTTATACCACAGCTGCACTTTTCGTCAGAAAGTTCACCTGCCGCTGGCGTGGCCAGGAAATGGGGTCGACGCTGGCTGAGTCCTATCAATGGGGGCAGGAAGCGGCCTCACGTTATCAGCGCTATTCCACCTCGGAAATGAACGCGCCGTGCCAGGTATGATA
>JACPPV010000039.1 GCA_016190825.1 Chloroflexota bacterium | reverse complement strand
GGTGGTGGCGTGTCCGGTATTGTCACCCTGAGTGTGAGCGGTTTAATGGGGGTGGGCCCGCTGATTGATTCGACTACCGGCGCCACGTTGAACGCTGTCACAGTAAGGACCACGGACGAGAAGGTCTCGATTGAGATTCCGGCCAGCACCACCATGCGCACGTCCGCCGGCGTGGCAATTACCAGCCTTTCCGTGGCGGCGGCAACGGCTCCGGCCCAGCCGCCGAATGGCGCCATTCTGCTCAACTACAACTTTGGTCCTGATGGCGCTATCTTCACGCCGCCTCTGACCATTACCTTCACCTATGACGAGAGCCAGCTACCGGCTGGAGCGGTCGAGGCGGACCTCTACGCCGCCTTCTGGGACGGCTCGGCCTGGGTTAAGCTGGAGAGCACAGTCAATGCCCAGACCAATACCGTAGTGGCCAGGGTACCTCACTTCACCAATGTCGCCGTGGTGGCGCCACAGCCTGCTCCTCCACCACCTCCGGCTCCGGCGCCTGAGCCAACGCCTGCCCCTGAGCCAGTGCCGCCTCCTCCACCCCCAGCAGCGGCGGCGCCTACCCTGGCCATCACCTCACCGTCTGCCGGAGCCACTGTCGACGCGGGTAATATCGTCGTGACTGTCCAGGTATCGGACTTCCAGCTTGAGCCTCCGGGACCGGTAGCCGCCGGTAAGGGACATCTCCACTATTACATGGATGTCGAGATACCCACCGAGCCGGGCAAGCCTGCCGTCTCAGCCCCCGGCACCTACAAGGCTTCACCCGGCACCAGCGCCACCTGGGAGAACGTCCCGGCGGGCACCCATACCTTCGGCGCTCAACTGGTGAACGGAGACCATACGCCGCTCGGACCGCCGATAACGGCTACTATCACCGTGACGGTTAGAGCAGCAGAGGTAACGGCGCCACCGCCTCCTCCGGCGACGCCCGCTCCTGAGACACCGCCTGCCGGCATTAACTGGTGGTGGGTTATCGTACCGGTGGCCGCGGTGATCGTCATCTTCCTCGTTATCCTCTTTACGCGGAGAGCAGGAAGAGCCATGCGGTAGACCACCGGTAAAGAGGATACAGTCACAGTAAAGCAGGGCCCCCGAAATCAAAATCGGGGGCCCTGCCCTGTCATCGCCTCCATGAATGTATGAGTGGTGCCTCCACTTCCGTAGGTTGACCCTCGTCTGTTCATAACTTACTCGCCCAACTCCCAATCGGTGTTCGCGCTCTTGTCCATATACTCATATGTATTTGTTGATGGGTCTATTGACATTTTTGCTGTCTCCGCTATACTTTAGCTGAGGAGACGAGCGTTGAGACAATTCTTTGGGGTTATATTGAGTGTTATTGCTACTTTGACTGTGCCTGCCTCAGTTCTAGCCAACGGTGGCGATGTCCACGTCGGGGAGTTTCATATTCCATCGATTGTAACCTGGATTGGCGGAGGGGCCATCCTCATTGTCATCCTGCTATTTCTTATCAGTTGGATGGCGTCTCGCAAGTCTCGACAGCGCTCCAGAGAAGCTGACGAACAAACTTAATCAATGGAAGGTGACCATCCATGACACTTAACGAAAAGACCGGTGGCTTAGGAGGCTATATCAACGGCGTAAAGCGCTTCAGTCGCAACGCGCGGCTTTTTCTAGCTTATTCTTTGCTTTCAGGTCTGGGTACGGGTATCTGGAATGTCATGTTCAACCTCTATCTTCTTAGGCTCGGTTTTGACATCAAGTTCATCGGGCTTTTCTGGCTGGTTGACATGGGGTTCCACGGTCTTTCCGCTTTTCCGGCCGGGTTAATCGGCGACAAGATAGGGCGGCGGAAAACCTTTATCCTGGCGACCACCATAAGCATTATAGCACGGGGATTCCTTCTTTTTACCATTGACAGCAATAGTCTGCTCATTCTGGCCGCTGTCGCCGGAGCTGGCGAGGGCTTTCATGCCGTTGCCGGCGCTCCCTTCATGATGGAAAATAGCGAGCGGCAGGAGCGTACGCAACTCTTTAGTCTGGATTCCTCTTTCAATATGCTTTCTACCTTTGTTGGCAGTCTTTCAGGTGGATTTCTGCCTTTACTTTGGGCTGGCGTCGTCGGAGTTCCACGGCTTGACCCGCAGACAGCCAGATTAGCACTGGTCACCTCTCTACCGCTAACTTTTATCGCTCTTGTGCCTCTGGCATTGATTAAAGAAAAAGCGGTAGAACTGGTCGGGAGCTTTGCCGAGCTATTTACTCTTCGCAACATCGTTAGCCATGGTATTATCGCCAGACTGGTGTTGTGCGGCGTTTTTATTGGCCTTGCCTTCGGACTGAGTACCCGCTTTTTCAATGTGTTCTTTGCCGAGGCACGTCGCGCTACTGATGACCAGGTGGGCATGATATTCGCCCTTGGCTCTCTGGGCGCTGCCATTTCCGTGCTCCTTTCGCCGTTCTTAACCAGGAAATGGGGCAAGGTGCGCAGTATTATGTTCTCTCAGGCAACCTCAATTCCTTTCCTACTGTTAATGGCGACCGTCCCGGGACTTCCCTTGATTGCTGTGTTTTATATCATGAGAGGGGCTGTTTATGGTATTTCCATGCCGTTGAGAAATCAGCTATCTATGGAGTTCATTGTCCCGCGCGAGCGGGCGACTACAGCAGGGTTGACCCACATGGTTTTTGATCTTGGCGGCTCCTTCGGCGCCGGGCTTGCTGGGCTGCTGATAGTTGGGGCTAACTTCGCACCGGCATTCTTTGTCGCCTCTGTTCTTTTTCTCATTCCGGCGGTGCTCTACTATGTCTTTTTTGCCAGCATGGAGCGGAAGCAGTTAGCTGCGGAGCCGGCCCACTAGAGTTCACGGTGCTAATACTGCCGGCTGTGCTATTTCAAAGTGGACTTTCCCAAGAGCAAACGCTGAGCTTCTCATCTAAATGTCCGGAGAGGATTTGTTCTAAGGGCATACTGGCCGTCTACAGTACTGACATTCCGACAGGGGAACACGGTTGTTTCTTGAACAGCGTGACTCATAGCCTGCAGGTTGTTGGTCAAAATTCAACCCCCGTTGGTAAAGTTTCTTTGAGGGTGCTTCCTTCCCTTGACAGATATTGGAAGTGAATGATATACTACCGCATCCTCCGGGACGCACTTCTGTTAATTGGTTAGGCTGGCGTTCCGAAACGCGACGAATGCTCTATGCAGGCGGAACAAAATAAGGAGGGAGCTAGATGGGTACATACATAATCAGAAGACTGCTTTTACTGATCCCCACGCTTTTTATGGTCACTTTGATGGTCTTCTTGCTCGTGCGCTTTATTCCCGGCAGCGTGCTGGACCTGATGGTAGCTGATATGTCAGCAGCGGCTGGTCTTGGGCAGGACTATGATATTGATGAACTCAAACATGTGCTCGGGATGGACATACCGATATTCGTGCAGTACGGTAACTGGCTGGCCAAAGCGGTGCGGGGGGATCTGGGAGAGTCTTTGTGGACGAGGCTTCCCATCGTTCCCCAGCTAGTTCAGCGTTTGCCGGTATCCTTTGAGCTTGGCCTGATCGCGATGGTAACGGCTATGATCATTGCGCTTCCCATCGGCATTGTGTCGGCGATACGGCAGGATACCTTTCTTGACTACGGTGGCCGTTCCATTGCTATCCTGGCTATTTCCCTTCCCGGCTTCTGGATAGCGACGATAGTAGTGGTGTACGGCTCGATTGTGTTTGGCTATTCGCCATCGGTTGAATATATTCCGTTCACCCGGGACCCCGTGGGGAATC
Organism: Chloroflexota bacterium; assembly: GCA_016190825.1. Lineage (GTDB taxonomy): Bacteria > Chloroflexota > Dehalococcoidia > Dehalococcoidales > UBA2162 > JACPPV01. The sequence continues at coordinate 83,828 of JACPPV010000039.1, read as the reverse complement.
TGCGACAGTTTATTCTTCCGGGGCTTATCCAGGGCGCACTGCTTTCCGGTGCCACCATGAGGATGACCCGCACCATGATGCTTGAGGTGCTGCGGCAAGACTACATCCGAACAGGCTGGGCTAAGGGGTTGAATGAGCGAACGGTCATTTTCCGGCATGCGCTGAAAAATGCGCTCATTCCGGTGGTGACGATTGTCGGAGGTATGGTTGGGCTCATGATCGGCGGTTCCGTCGTCATGGAGTCGATCTTTGCCCTTCCCGGTATGGGGCGCTACCTCATCGAGGCGCTGAACAGGAGAGACTATCCCATCATATCAGGAATAAACGTGATAGTTGCCGCCTTTGTCATTGGTGCGAATTTGCTGGTTGACATTGCTTACGGCTGGCTGGACCCCCGAGTGAAATACAACTAGACCAAGGAGGGTTGAGATGAGCGAGACCACGGCACCTGTCGCCGCCGGGTTAAAGGTAAAAAGGCGGGCATTTCTTGTTGATGTTTTCATCAGGCTGGTGAAGACAAAGCCCCTTGGAACGGTGGGTCTGGCCATCGTTCTGTTACTGTTCGTCGTCGGCATTGGCGCGGACTTGATTGCTCCTTATGGATATAACGAGGTTGACCTGGGAAGTCGGCTGGCTACTCCCGGGGTTGGCGGTCACGTGCTCGGCACGGACCACCTGGGGAGAGACCTTCTTAGCCGGATCATCTATGGCGCCCGCATCTCCATGATCGTTGCGCTCGGTGCCTCTTCCTTAGCTGCTGTGCTTTACATCACCATCGGCGTGATATCCGGGTTTTTCGGGGGCAAGGTTGACATGATAATCCAAAGGTTCGTTGATGCCGTCATGGCTTTCCCCGGCTTGGTTATCATGTTGACCGTTATCTCCGTACTGGGGCCAGGTCTTATGCAGATAGTGATCACCTTGGGCATCCTGGGCGGTATCGGCGGCAGGGTGAGGGTTGTGAGGAGCGCAGTCATAGCCATCAAGGAGAACGTGTATGTTGAAGCAGCAAGGGCTATTGGCTCACCTCCTTTCACCACAATGATGCGTCACATCCTGCCGAATATCTTTGCCGTGATTATCATCAACTTCACTGTCGAAATGGGCGGTGTGATTCTGACTGAATCAACCCTCAGCTTCCTTGGCTTCGGTATTCCGCCGCCGTTCCCTAGCTGGGGTGCCATGTTGAGCGAGAGCGGCCGCCGGTATATGCTACTGGCTCCATGGATGGCTGTCTGGCCTGGCTTGGCGCTCTCGTTGGTGGTATACGGCATCAATATGCTGGGAGATGCCTTGAGAGACTTGCTTGATCCCAGGCTTAGGGGTGGACTCGGCCGTTACGGACGGTTGAAAGGGGTTATCACCAAGTAAGTCTTTCTGAGGCATCCGGTCGCACCGTTAAGTACTCGAAGCAAGAAGACGGGGATTGGAAGCTCCGTCTTCTCTTGTAGTGAGGGTCCCGTGAGTGAGCAAAAGAGCACCTGCGCCTTGCAGGTGGGGGGATTCCATATTGCCGAAACAGGCGCGGCGTCGCTTGCTGAGGTTTTACCGCTTCCCGGGAAAATAGGGGGGTAATGTGAATGGATAAAGTCACGCTCGGGCCTCAAACGCTTCTTTACCCCATGCCGGTGGTGATGATCGGCGCGAACGTTGACGGGAGGCCGAATTTCATGACCGCCGCCTGGTGCGGGATAGTGAATAGTGACCCGCCGATGATTTCAGTTGGGGTGAGGCCGTCCCGTTATACTTTTCGCGGTATCCAGGAAAACCGGACATTCTCCATTAACATCCCCTCGGTCCGCTTTGCCAGGGAGGTTGACTATTGCGGGACTGTTTCAGGCGCTAAGGCCGACAAGGTAAGCGTTTGCCGCTTTAGCGTATTCTACGGCAAACTTGGCAGCGCCCCGCTTATTGAAGAGTTCCCGGTGAACCTGGAGTGCCGGGTAGTGCATGCCCTGGATCTGGGCAGTCATGTTTTGTTTGTGGGGCGCATAGAGGAAAGCCATGTGTCCGGGGATTGTCTGACTGACGGGAAGCCGGACGTGGGAAAGATCGCTCCTTTGATCTATGTCGCCGGGGCAGCCCGGGAATATCGCGAAGTAGGGGGAATGGTGGCCGCCGCCTACAAGGCCGGGCTGGAATTGAGGTCGTGAGCGGGCGGCCTTCGAGCAGGATCGGAAGCGGGGGTGTTTCCTGACACGCTGGCGGACCGATTTGCCGGGTAGTCGGGGAAACATCTGTCGCCGATGGATTCCCGCAGGGGGTATTGACAACTCTATATGTCTATGTTATAAACTCAAGCAATCGACTTTGCCTCTGGCTGGTCGGTGAGCGTGGACGAATATACTTGACATAAGGGGTGACCATCGGAGTAAAATAGGTTTGTGCTCTATTCTGGGAAAGTGAGGTAAGCCAACCATCGAAGAGAATATCCTGGAAGTCAAAAACCTGAGAACCTACTTTTATGTGTCGGAGGGCGAGCTAAAAGCCGTCGATGGTTTATCTTACAATGTGAAGAAGGGTGAAAGCGTTGCCATCGTTGGTGAGAGCGCCTGCGGCAAAAGTGTTAGCGCCCTCTCTATCATGCGTCTCATCCCATATCCCCCCGGCATCATCGTTGGGGGCGAGATTATCTTCAAAGGGCAGGATCTCCTCAAGGTCTCTGAGACGGAAATGCGGCATATCCGCGGTAACCGAATTGGCATGATTTTTCAGGAGCCGATGACCTCTTTGAATCCGGTTCTCACCATCGAGTTGCAGCTTTCAGAGACATTGCAATTGCACCGTGGTCTGGACAAAAATGCCGCGGGCGAAGAGGCCTCCAAGCTGATCAAGCTGGTAGGCATACCGGACGCGGCGAAGCGGGCTAAGAACTATCCCCACCAGTTCAGCGGTGGAATGCAACAACGCATCATGATCGCAATGGGTCTGAGCTGCAATCCTGAATTATTGATCTGTGACGAGCCCACTACTTCCGTTGATGTTACCGTGCAGGCGCAGTTGCTCGAGATTATCGATAACCTCCGGACGCAGTTCGGAACGGCGGTGATCCTCATCACCCATAACCTGGGAATTGTAGCTCGTTATGTTGATAGGGTGAACGTTATGTACGCCGGAAAGATGATGGAATCAGCCCCCACGGATGTTATTTATAGTGAACCAAGGCATCCTTACACGGCGGGGCTGCTGGCATCTGTGCCGCGCCTGGACCTGCCGCGAAAGCGGAAATTGCAGGTCATCCCCGGTTTGCCGCCGAATCTGGCACGCCTGGTTCCCGGATGTCCCTTCTTCCCCCGTTGCAAGCTTGCCATTGAAAAATGCCGACAAGAAATGCCGCAGCTTGAGGAGATTGGGCCGGAGCATCGCGTCGCCTGCTATCGGAGTGCTGATGTAAAAGAACTGGTGAGGGTAGACTAATGGCAGAAGACAATGTTCTGGTGGACGTGCAGGGTCTGACGATGTACTTCCCGGTAACTGCCGGCGTCTTTCGGCGGAAAGTCGCCGAGGTTAGGGCGGTTGACGACGTCAGTTTCCAGATAAAGAAAGGCGAGACTTTTGGGCTGGTAGGGGAGAGTGGCTGCGGCAAGACAACTACCGGGCGAGCCATTTTGCAGTTATACAGACCTACCGCCGGAAAGGTGTTTTTCGAAAAAAATGACCTGTGCAAGATAGGCGGTGAGGAGTTGCGCCGCTCAAGGCGAAACATGCAGCTGATCTTTCAGGACCCGTACGCTTCGCTGGACCCGCGTATGACGGCGGGTAACATTATTGGTGAGCCGCTCAGAGTACACGGGCTGGTCAAAGGATCGGAGTTTCAAGAGCAGGTAGCTGAGCTTTTTAAGTTGGTGGAGCTGGAGCCCAGGATGGCTGACCGCTTTCCTCATGAGTTCAGTGGCGGCCAGCGGCAGCGTATCGGTATTGCCCGGGCGCTCGCTCTCCGTCCCAAGTTAATTGTGTGCGATGAGCCGGTTTCGGCTCTTGATGTATCCATTCAGGCACAGATTATCATGCTGCTCGAGAGATTGCGTGAAGAGCTTGGGCTGACTTATATCTTCATCGCTCATGACCTTTCAGTGGTTCGATATATCAGTGACCGCGTGGCCGTGATGTATCTTGGTAAGATCGTGGAGATTACTGGTAGCGATGAATTGTACGATAATCCGATGCACCCCTATACCCAGGGATTGCTTTCTGCCGTGCCGATACCGAACCCCCGGGTGGACCGCCAGCGAAAGCGCATTTTATTAACAGGTGATGTGCCCAGCCCGGTCAACCCGCCGCCCGGGTGTCATTTCAATCCGCGATGCTTTGCGGTGAAGGCGGGATGTAAGGAGGCTGAGCCCGAGCTGAAAGAGGTGACCAAAGGCCACTGGGTGGCATGTCACAGGGCTTAGGCGAATTCTGTCTTTCGCTGCGCGTTGGGTTAATTGGCTGGCGCGGTGGTGTATGCGAATACCGGTGGGAAACTGCCGGGACGGTTATGTGGAAGCTGGAATCGCGACCCAGGTGCGTAGCGTTATTCCTGTGGGTTTGAGTAAAACTTCGTATCTGACTGTCGAGGGAGAAGGGGAGTGGGGCGGTGGTTGTTCCCCCATCATGGTCTGCTTTCGTCATTCGTTTTCCCTTGTTCCGGCCAGTGCGTGATGAACCATAGAGATTAGAAAACAGGGAGAAAAATGGCTCAAAATCGGAATAGGACAGGGCGTAGACACATCGACGAGGCGACTCATTCGGCAATTACTCGGATGGGTGACCGGCGCACATGGCTGACCGGTCTCATCATTGCGTCGGTATTCGCGGCGGTCATCGTTGTGATTTTCGGGGTTTTCTATTACCAGCAATATATCGGCCCGTTTCGGCGCATCGTAATCACGGTGGATGGGACGCAGATCCGAATGGACTATTTTTTGAAGAGGGTGCGGCTGGCTGGGGCTGACCCAATGTTCATGCTGCAGTCTCTGACTAACGAGTTGGTAGTGAAATCGGCCGCGCCGGTGTATGGTATCACGGTCACAGAGGCAGAGGTTAATGACTATATCAGACAGGTTGCCAGCGGCGGTGGAGACAACATGACCGACGTGGAGTTCAGGGAATGGTACCGCCAGCAGCTTAACAACAACCGGCTGTCTGATGCTGACTACCGGGAGATAGCCGCCAATAGTGTTTTGACTTCGCGCATGAAGGATTACCTGGCGGAAAGGATGCCTTCTGTCAGTGAACAAGTATACGTGAATGCGATTGTGCTACGGACTTTTGAGGAGGCGAAGAAGACGGCGGAAACTTTGAAATCGGGGACCGGCTTTGCCACCCTTGCTGGAGAGGTATCTATTGATCCCGCATCCAGGGAAAACGGAGGCGCAATCGGCTGGATGCCCCGGAACTCTTCCGTCTTCGATAACGTAATATTCGACCTCCAAGTGGGCGAAATCAGTGACCCCTTCCCTTATTATGAGAATTATGATCCGGCGACCGTGGGTTCAACGCCGCCGGACGCGTGGTTTGTGCTGATGGTCTCGGAGAAAGATAATGCGCGGCAGCTTGAAGAAATGGCGCTCAATACCCTCAAGAGCCGGGCGCTTGAAATCTGGCTCATGGAGGAGCTAAAGCTCCATAACATAGAATTTAACTTTAATTCAGAAAACTATGCCTGGATGAAATGGCAGTTGGCCAGGAGTCAGACTAACTAGTTTGCAGCTTCAGATAGAATCGGAAGAGAATGATAAAGGTAAAGAATCTAACAAAATACTACGGCAAGCGGCTTGCTGTTGATAATATCAGCTTTGAAGTTGAAAAGGGTGAGATCGTAGGTTTACTGGGACCGAACGGCGCCGGAAAGACGACTACGATGCGTATACTGACGGGCTTTCTCATGCCCACCCAGGGGCAGGTAGAGATTGCCAGTTTTGATATGCTGAGCCATGCCTTAGAGGCTAAGCGGCACATTGGGTATCTGCCGGAAGCGGTGCCCCTCTATACAGATATGACAGTTCGGTCTTATCTGGATTTCGTTGGTCGTCTCCGTGGACTGACTGACCAAAAAGTGAAATCCAGAATTGATGATGTAGTTGATATTTGCCATCTGGAGGAATATGTAGACGTTATCGTCAGCAAACTTTCCAAAGGGTTTCGGCAGCGCGTCGGGGTAGCACAGGCGATAATACATGAGCCAGATGTGCTGATCCTAGATGAGCCTACTATCGGGATTGACCCCATCCAGGTGGCCCAGACCCGGCAGTTGATCAGGGAGCTTGGCAAGGGCCGCACCATCTTGATTTCCACTCATATCCTCCCGGAGGTAAGTATTACCTGCCAGCGTGTGATCATCATCAATCAGGGGAAGATCGTGGCTGAAGACCGGATTGAGAATCTTTCCGCAATGGTGAGTGGCGCCCGGCGCATCCGGCTCGAGGTTAGCGGACCGGCAGACAAGGTGACTGACCGCCTTCGCCGTATCAAGGGTGTCCAGAAAGTGAACTACCGAATGCCGCATCATATTGTGGAGACCCTGCCGCAGCAGGACCTCCGGGGACAGATAACCGAGGCCGTAATGCAAAGTGGATGGAGCCTTCTTTCCCTGGAATCCGTTGAAATGAGCCTGGAAGATATCTTCCTTAAGTTGACGGTACATGAGGAGACGGACCGATGAGAAATGCGGGAATTATCGCTATGAAGGAGTTTAAGTCTTATCTGGCGTCGCCGATGGCTTACGTCGTCGTGGGCATTTTCCTCGCGCTGACGGGTGTCCTTTTCGCTAGCAGCTCCTCAACCTATCTTGAGACCAGCATCAGGGGGTTTCTCCAGTCAGGCGTGTATTCCCTTCTCCTGCTGGCCGCAGTTATTACGATGCGTCTTATTGCTGAGGAGAGGAAGCTGGGTACGGTAGAGCTCCTGCTTACCGCGCCGGTGCGGGATAGCGAGATTATCGCAGGCAAGTTTCTGGGCAGCGTGTTTCTTCTTGCAGTGATGCTCGTTTTGACTTTTTACTATCCAATCCTGTTAAAGATGTTTGGCGATCCGGACTGGGGAGCTATTGCCGCAGGATATCTCGGATTGTTCCTGGTTGGGTGCACTGCGCTGGCGGTCGGCTTGTTTGCCTCCACTCTCACAGCCAACCAGATTGTTTCGGCTGTGGTGGCTGGCGGCATTCTTTTCGCCCTCTGGCTTGTGGGGCTGGTGGCTGGATACCTGCCGAGAGTGCTGGCTGGACTCGTCAACTTCTTCTCGCTAGCTTTCTATTTCCCTGATTTTGTTCGCGGTGTGATTGACACACGCGGGGTGATTTATTACGTCAGCTTAACGGTCTTGTTCTTATTCCTGGCAGTGAGGTCGTTGGAAAACAGCAGGTGGAGTTAGGTGCAAAGTTCATCCAGTTCATACTTTTCTAGGCTTCTGGCTGGCCTGGGCGTGGCAGCGTCATTGAGTGGCCTTATTGTGATGCTGCTTTTGCCGGGCATCAGGTTAGCTGCCTGGGGGGTTCTGGCGCTTGGCGTCGCCCTTCTGACTGTTGCTTTTGTCCTTGATTTCAGGAACGTCACCCGTGCCGTTACGGGCCGCCGCGGACTTTTTGGCGCGGGCACCGGCGTCATGGCGGCAATCTTCATTGGCATTATTATTCTAGTGAATGCCGTCAGCATTACGAATTACAAGCGCTTTGATATCACGTCACTGGGTCAGTTTACTCTGACCTCCAAGACGAAAGAGGTCCTGGCCGAGCTGGATAGGCCGGTTGAAGTGCAGTTTTTCTTCGGTGTCGCCAGCGAGATAGACCTTACCCTGAGAAGCTATGCGGAGAGCCTTCTCAACGAGTATAAGAACTTCTCTGATAAACTTACTGTCCGGTTTATTGATACCGATGAGCAGCCTGAGCTGGCGAGACAGAACGAAGTTTCCACCTATAGCACGTCAGTGTTTAAGAGCGGTGACCTGCGGCGCGTAGTCTTTCCCTGGCAGCTGGTAGTCTTGAACAACCAGGGGCAGGTCTCGGCCATTGAGGCGGAGAATGCGTTCACCAGCGCTATCCTGGAAGTGACCGGGAAGGTGCAGAAAAGAGTATATTTTCTGACCGGACATGGCGAAGCGGGTATCTTTTCAAATGCGTCCAACGGATATAACAACGCCCGTAAAGGTCTACAAGACAACCTTTTTCAGGTGGGAACTCTGGACCTGGCAGTGAATCCACGCGTGCCTGATGATATGGTTGCACTGATTATTGTCGGCCCGCGGGACCCGCTTACCAGCAATGAATTTGATATCCTGAAGCGTTATCTGGCGGATGGCGGCTGGATGATGCTCATGCTTAACCCTAACTCGCCAGAGAACTTCCGGCAAATTGTCGAAGATTGGGGGGTAAGGACGGAGGAAGGAATTGTGATCGATGAGCAGTCCTTCGTTTCGCCCAATAAAGATTTTCCGCTGGTGACAAGAACTAGGTTCGCCCCATTCATGGCCGTTGCTGAAGCTTATTTCCCCGGGGCAACGGCGATTTTTCAAAAAGATGATGCTCCGGAGAACCTTGAAATCACCCCATTGGCTTACACCACCCTCGAAAGCTGGCTGGAGAAAGACCTTGATCCCAAGAGCGAGCCGGTCTTTACCGAGGGAGCGGATATAAAGGGGGCGCTGGCGCTAGGAGTGCTGATCGCCGTTAATTTGCCCGAGGAGGCGGATGAGGGGTTCAAAGATACGCGGTTGATTGTTTTTGGAGATTCCGACTTTGCTTCCAACCAGCACTTTTTTGACGGCAACAACGGGGACGTTTTCTTGAAAGCGGTTAACCTGCTGACCACCGGGAAGGAGCTCATTTCAATCGAGCGGAAGGTCCTGCCCTTCCGGCGGATGCTGGTCACCCGGGAGCAGGTTAATTTTATTACCTATTCCAGCGTTGCGGTGCTGCCGCTACTGGTATTGTTTGCCGGCGCCGTTATCTGGTGGCGGCGCAGATAGTCGATTCCGGCAATTGTGGTGGGGGAATATCTTTGAGACTGAGAAGTATTATAGTTCTGCTCTTGCTTTTCTTTGTGGCCGGCGGCGCTTTTTACGTCTATGGCCGGCCAAAGCCGCTTCCGCCGAAACAGCCCAGGCTTTTCGTCTGGCTTGTCGAGGTGGAGGAGTTACAACGCATTGAGATACGTCTGCCGCTGGAAGGGAAGAGTCAGGTGTTTGTTCTTGGGGAGGACAGGTACTGGCACTTTGATGATGCTCAGAAAACGGGGGTGGACATAAATAGGTGGGGAGGCGGCATTCCATTGCTTTTGAGCGGTCCTGGCGCGGATCGGGTCATTGCTCGCGATGCGCCAATGGAGAAGTTGGCCGAGTTCGGACTGACTGAGCCGCGCATGGAAATACTCCTGACCCTGACGGATGGCCAGAAACTGGATATCGGCGTCGGGAACGAAACTCCCAGCGGGAAGGCCTTCTATGTGAAGGCTCCGGACTCCAGTGACGTGGCCACGGTGGATATCAGCTGGTACACGGTGATTGAGCGTCTGGTGAAAGAGCCGCCATATGAGCCCAAACCTTCTACCTAGCGGAACGGTCGCGATGCCTGTTCTCAGGTAATGTAATAATGCACAGCATTGGCGTTGATATCATCGAAATTGGACGCGTTGAAAAGGCGCTCCGGCGCTGGGGCCACAGGTTTCTGCAGCGTGTCTTCACTGAAGCCGAACTGAGCATCTGCCGCAATAGACCTTCCCGGCTGGCAGGCCGCTTTGCTGGCAAGGAGGCGGTCATGAAAACCCTCGGTACCGGGGCAAGGGGAGTCTGCTGGCGGGAGATCGAAATCCTGGCTGACCGCCGGGGCAAGCCGATGGTTGTTCTCTACGGACGGGCAAAGAGCCGCGCTTCAGAATTGGGGCTGGATAAGCTGGCCATCAGCCTCTCCGATTCACACGAATATGCCGTGGCCTTTGTTGTCGGCGAAATTGGATAGACATTAGAACTTAGTTGTCATGAAAGGCGTTATTATACGTGCCGTTCGTGATGACCTCTTCGGCTTCGCCCAGGACAGGCATCTCGAACCGCCGGCGAGCTCTTCGACAGCTAAGGGCGAACGGAATTATTAAACGACCTGAGTTGAGATGGTCACGCTTCGCTCGCGATGACAAAAGAGGTTATCAAACACTCTTGCCTATCCTTTTGTCAGTTTCCACGTTTTTATTGTATACTTGGTAAACTTTTGTGGTTTGACCATGAGTGCGGATGGGAGGTAGTCTTTTAGGCATAGGGATACGAACCATGAAAAGGAGAGTGAATGAAAACAACAGGAATCCGTAGAGAGCTGTTTACCGTTTCATTGGCAGTTCTGGCCTCTCTGGCTGCTCTGTTGCCGGCAGTCCCGGTGTATGCGGGCACGGTCACATTGTCGTCCACTTCTGGCCCTCCCGGCACGGTCCTCGATATTTCCGGTGCCGGTTTCACAGCGGGTGCTACGTATACGGTGACCTTCGGCACCACCGTGGTCGCGACCGGTACCGTGGCCGCGGGCGGTACCGTGAGCCAGGCCTTTTCGGTTCCCGTGCTGCCGCGGAACACTTACGAAGTCAAGGTGACCACGTCTAATGCTTCAGATAACACCTCCCCAATCCCGACTTTTATGATAACGCCGCTGATTTCAGTGAGTACCTTTTCCGGTACAGTCGGGAGCCAGGTCAGCGTTACAGGGGTTGGTTTTGCGGCGAGCTCCCTCATAACCGTATATTATGACAGCGTATCCCAGGTCACGGCGTCTTCAAATGCCAACGGTCAGTTTACCACGACTTTCACCGTGCCACAGAGCGTCGCGGGAGCACATACCATAACGGCAGGTGATTTCTCCGGTCTTTCTCTTCCTACTAGTTTCACTGCCCTTCCCAAGGTAACCCTTTCCACCACAACCCTGCGTGTCGGCTCCACCTTATCGGTTACGGGTGCAGGTTTTGCCGGCAGCTCAGTCATATCCTTTCTTCTGGATGACGTCTCTTTTGGCGGGACCGTGGTAAGCGCCGCCAATGGAAGCTTTACCATGAGCACCCTGGCTATCCCCGAGATGGCCGGGGGAAGCCATTCTTTGAAGGCTCAGGACGGGTCTGGAAATTCGGCTATAGCTACAATTGTGGTGACTTCTACCGTGACTATTTCACCGGATAACGGTACGGCGCGTACAGAAGTCACCGTAACCGGCAATGGCTTCTTTGCCAGCACTCCCATCAGTATTACCTGGGGTGGGCAGGCGGTCAATACCAGCCCGGCATCGGTTGTTTCTGATACCAGAGGCAGCTTTACCGCCAATTTTAGAGCGCTGCCCGGCGCATCCGCAGCCTACTCTGTGGTGATGAGCGACGGGACCAATACGGGGAGTGTAACCTTCACTATCAAGCCAACCGCCAGCATAAGTCCAACAAGCGGAGCTGTGGGATCTGCGGTGACGGTCAGCGGGTCCGGATTCAGGGCCAGTGTTGCCGCTACAATTAACTACGACAATTTTCTCGCTGCTTCTGTCTCCACTGACTCCAGCGGTAACCTTTCTGCCACGTTTCAGGTCTTGCCCTCGCCGACGGGGGAGCACCGGATCACCGTCACAGACCAGACCAATACGCTGACCTTTTCCTTCAGAGTATTGCTTGCCGCCAAGCTGAGCCCGGAGAGCGGTTTTGTGGGCAGCGATGTCACCGTCAGCGGCACCGGCTTTGCGTCAAGCCGGCCCGTCACCGTCAGGTATGGCGACACCCCGATTGTTCAGAGTATCACCGATGCGAGCGGGACTATTGTCGTCGTTTTCAAAGCCCCGGTGAGCCGGGGCGGGAGCCACCTGGTAACGATTACCGATGGTGTCAATACGGAAACGCTCACCTTTGCCATGGATTCTACTGCCCCATCCGCTCCGCTGCTTCTTCAGCCACTGACTGACACGAAGGCGGACCGGATGCCAACCCTTGATTGGTCTGACGTGACCGATCCGAGCGGCTTGAGCTATACCCTGGAACTTGCCACGGATGGTGGGTTTGCCAATGTCATTCTGCGTAAGCAGGGTCTGACCAATTCGGCATATACTCTCACCGAAGCAGAGAAGTTGAAATCGGTCAGCAGGAAGACCCCCTACTACTGGCGGGTCAGGGCAATTGATGGCGCTTTTAATGAAAGTCCCTGGGCAACCTCTTCCACCTTTTTCGTCGGAATTACCCTGGAGAGCTGGGCCTGGGCCATAATCATCATTGTTTCAGCGGTGATCCTGGGGGCTGCGGGCTATGTTATCGGGTTGATGCTGGTCCGCCGACGGCTCCATTAGTTTATTGGCGCGGTCATATCGCTGGCGTTCCCCGGCCTGGCTGTAGGGCGTATCTCTCCGCAGAGCGTTTTTCGGGGGTTCGTTGAGGGCGAGACGCGGAGATCAATCCGCTATTTTCTGTTATTGCGAAGGCACGCAGTGCCTATGGCAAACCATCTGATAATGTCATTCCCCGCGCCGGCGGGGAATCTACTTTACTCAGCGAATGACCCCCCGCTCCCGTATCAAGTGTGGGGCAAGCTTCGCGGAGGGTGACATTTTCGTGGGACGCTATTTCTTCAGGACCTCTTGACAAAAAGCTAATTGTGTTTCAAAATGGTAAAAAGTGGTAAAAAGTGGTAAAATGGGCGTGTAGAATTACATTTGTGGTGGATGGTGGATAGATAGATGACACCAGGTTCAGGCAGGTTTCTTGGTGAGTTCGAGCACAGGGTGGACGCCAAGGGGCGCGTGCCGGTTCCGCCGAGATTCCGCGCGGAGCTCAAGGATGGCGTAGTTTTGACGCCCGGGGCTGAGAAGTGCATCGTGGCATATCCGGTTTCCGAGTGGGAGAAAGTGGCGGCGGCACTAACGGCTGGCATCGTGAGCTCCAGCAAACTACGGCGGCTGAACCGCGCCCTTTTCGCTACCGCTTTTTCTCTCGAAATCGACCACCAGGGCAGAATCACCCTTCCTGCCCCGTTGAGGGATTATGCCGGTATCAGGGACGAGGTAGTTATTGCCGGCGCCAACACCTATCTCGAGTTATGGAATAATGAGCTGTGGCTGGCTGAGAAAGCTTCCAGCCAGGAGCACGTCTGGCAAATTATCGAAAGCCTGGAAAGGCGTTGACGGGGGAGCGATGAACATGCCGGTCCATATTCCGGTGCTGCTCACGGAAACGGTTGAAGCCCTCGCCGTGCGTCCTGGAGGACGCTATGTTGATTGCACCCTCGGCGCGGGCGGACATGCCGCCGCCATTCTGGAAAGGTGTCTGCCCGGTGGGCACCTGCTTGGCATTGATGCTGACCCTGCGGCCATAGAAGTCGCCACAGCGCGGCTTGCCACCTACCGCGATTCGGTCCGCCTGGTGAATGATAATTTCGCCAAACTGGGTGAGATATGCCGCGAGTATGACTTCGCTCCGGTGGACGGCATTCTGTTTGACCTGGGACTGTCCTCACTCCAGCTTGAGACTGCCGGCCGCGGTTTCAGTTTTCAGATTGATGCTGCCCTGGACATGCGTTTCAGTCCTGCCCAGCAACTGACCGCGGCGGATATCGTAAACGGCTACTCTGAGGAGGAGCTTGCCGACCTTATCTGGAAATTTGGTGAGGAGAAGCAAAGTCGTCGTATCGCTCCTCGGATTGTCCATTCAAGGCCGTTGAGGACAACATTCGACCTTGTTAAGACAATTGAACGGGCGGTTGGTCCGCGCCGCGGCCGCATCCACCCGGCCACCAGGACCTTCCAGGCGTTGCGCATCGCTGTCAACCAAGAACTGGCGAACCTGGAAGTGGCGCTGGGGCAGGCGGTTGAACTACTGCATCCCGGCGGCAGGCTGGTTGTTATAAGCTATCACTCTCTTGAGGACCGCATCGTGAAGCAATTTATGCGGCGGGAGTCCACGGACTGTGTCTGTCCACCCGGCACGCCAGTGTGTGTTTGCGGGCACAAAGCCAGTCTGACCATCATCAACAAGAAAATCATCACGCCCTCGGTATCGGAGGTACAGGCAAATCCCCGGAGCCGGAGCGCCCGGTTGCGCGCTGCGGAACGCATCATCCTGGCAGAGGAGCGCTTCCGCATTGTCAGCCGGCCGTCTTACATGGCGGTGGATATCGGGGGGTTCGGATACCTTTTCCTGCGACATGAGGAGATTGGGCCGGATTTTACACGTGCTCATCCTGAGGCATCCTTAACGTTTTCGGGAAGGGCTGACTGATATGATATGCGCCAATAATTTAGGCTCCCGGTCCGCCGGGGCCAAGGAGTGAGGCAGATGAGAAAAATGACTACTCTTACTGCTATCGATGTCGGGACCACCAAGGTTATCACTACTGTTGCCGAGGTTGAGAATGGGAAGGTGCTGCGCGTTATTGGCATGGGCCTCACCCCTTCGACCGGTATGCACAAGGGATTGGTGGTCAGTGTCGAAGATGCCAGGCAGGCAATCCGGGAGTCGGTGAGAAAAGCAGAGCACGTGAGCGGGCGCAGGGTTGAATCGGCTTACATCGGCGTCACCGGCAGGCACATCGCTTCGCTCAACCGGCGCGGTGCGATTTCCTTTTCCCGAAATGACCGGCCGGTGCGGCTCGATGACCTGAAACGGGTGCTGCAACATGCCCGGAGCTTCAAGATTCCCACCGGCCAGAAGTTGCTCCACGTCATTCCCCGGAGCTATGCGGTTGATAGCGGCGCCCCTGTCAGGAACCCGGTGGGATTGCGCGGCGCAAGACTGCACGTGGAGACACACGTCATCACTGCCGCTGCGGCTTCAATGCGGAACATTGCCAGTTGCATCGAGAGTCTTGGCATTGGTATCGAAGAACTTGTCCTGGAACCGCTGGCATCGAGCGAGGCGGTGCTTACCGAGCAGGAACGGCAAAGGGGCGTGGTGCTGGCGGATATCGGGGGCGGCACCACCGATGTAGCTATTTTCAGGGATGGTAGCATCTGGCACACAGCCATCATCCCTGTGGCAGGCTATCAGCTCACCCGGGATATCGCCATCGGCCTCGGCCTGCCATTTAATGTTGCCGAGGATCTGAAGAAGACTCAGGGCGGCGTTTTGCCCGTCATCGAGGACAGGGTTGAGGCGGTGAAGCGGGGGGCTGAAGGGCGACGCAGCGTCTCCAGTGTGGAGCTAAGGCGCATTCTGCGGGCACGGGTGGAAGAGATTTTGAGGTTGATAACGCTTGAGCTGCCACAGGACGACCAGGCTGCCCTGGTTCCCGGCGGACTGGTACTTACCGGCGGCAGTTCCAACCTGGCCGGTATAGACGTAATGGCGCGGGAAATGTTGCGGCTGCCCGCCAGGGTAGGTTCGCCGGTGACGGTGCCGGGCATCAGTGAGAACCTCCAGGACCCGGCCTATGCTACTAACGTGGGACTATTACTCTGGGGAGCCAAGAAGCAAGCATCGCCCGAGCTGAAATTCAGTAGCCTGAATGACAACCTGCGCCGCCTTGCCGCCCAGTTCAAGAGCTTCACCTCAGTTTTTCGCCGGCTACCGGTCTGGAACCGGTGAAACAAGTGTGCCTGTTTTCCCGGGGCTGGCTGTGGTTGCCAGCGCTACGGCGCAGAGAGTCAACAGGCTGACGCTAGCCCACCATATTGGGTCATAACGGCCGGTGGCATCACGAACGTAGCCGGCAAGGGGTGGCCCAATTCCTCCCACCAGCATATTTAGCGGCGTGACTATTCCAATGATGCTGCCCAGGTGCTCCCGTCCAAAGTATTCAGCCCACAAGAAGCTCGCGCAGAACATCGTCCCGCCGATGCCCAAGCCGAAGAATGCCATGGCCAAAAACATGACGGGAAGCGTGTAGGCGTTAATCGTGAGTACGCTGGCAACCGCGAGCAAGAAGATACTGGCTGCGCCAAGAAACTTTGTCCGCAGCCTTCTTACCAGCAGTCCCGATATAAAGGTGCTGAGCCCGGCAAGGATGGCGTCAAAAGCGGTGGCGTATGCAATAAGACTGGCGTCAAGCCCGCGGTCCATGAAAGCGGGAATCCGGTGCACGCTGATGCTTCCCATCGCCAAGAACATCAGGCTGAACACGGCTACCAGGCGCCAAAAAACACGGCTTCGCATCGCTTCCTTTACAGTCCAGGAAACCTCTCTGGTGTCTGTGACTGGTACAGAAGCCGTGTCTCTGGAGGTCAGTACGGACGGCTGAACCCCATCGGGCAAAAGGCCCATGTCCTCCGGCTGACGCCGCACCAGCACCAGTGAAACAGGCACGATGATGGCAACACTGATGACTGCCAGGATAATCCAGGCTTCGCGCCACCCTCTTGATGCAATGAGCACCTGTGTCAGGGGAATGAAGATGATGGCGCCAACCGGAATGCCCAGAGAGCTGAAAGCGATTGCCTTGCCGCGGTTCTCAACAAACCACTTGAAAAGCGGAACGGAAGTGACCATTGAGCCGCCGGGTCCTGCGCCGATGAGTCCCATGATTCCGAATAGTAATATCAGTTGCCAGGGCTCCCGTATGAAGCCGAGGCTGAATATCGCTGACCCGGTCACGATGGCGGCGATGGCCAGTATGACTCGCGACCCAAAACGGTCGAGAAGTCGCCCGAGCAGGGGACCGGTAGCTGAGGCGGCTAACTGCCTCGCTGTCATCGCCCAGCCGAAGATGGAGCGTCCAATGCCGAGCTCATCGCCCATCGGCTTGATGAAGAGCCCGTAGTTCAGTGTAGCCAGTGCCGGCATAAATGCGCTGATGGTCGCCATGACGGCGACAATTATCCAGCCGTAAAAGGGTCGTTTCCGGTGGCCTGGCGGGGTGTGTTGAGTGCTCATGGTTTGATTCGGGGGAATCTAAGGCGCAAGTATAGCACGGTGCCGTGCGCGGGGCAACAATTTTTGCCCGAAAATCGCGGCTCTTGGGTGAAGGCGAAATCGGCCGGGGTTACGTGGAGATAAGACAGTCAGTCGCCGGATTACCGGGGTGAGCGGCAATGAATCGAGTGCACGTTACTCCCCCTTTCCGTCACCGGGGATTGAAGGTCATGAACTCCGTTGCCGTGCCGTTAGAGAGCGCGTAAACCGTGATTGGCTTCGTTAGAACGCCATCCATTCCCGGCGCACCTTCGACCATTCCGGGCAGCGCGATTCCATCTATGTCCGGCCGCTCGGTCAGCAGTTTGCTTACGGCCTCAATTGGCACGTGACCTTCGACCACGTATCCGTCAATAATTGCCGTGTGACAGGAGGCATACTCGTCGGGGACTCCATTTTTCTGTCTTATGGCCGCCAGGTTAGTGACATAAGTGAGCTTAGGGCGAAATCCCTGTTGTGTCATGTAGCGTGACCACGCCGTACAGCACTCTCAGCCGTTCGGTGCGAAGATGGTAGCGCTCACTTCTCTGTAAGCATGGGAATCTGATTGACTGCTGCCGCCTGTATTCTGCGCAGAACAGGCAGTGATCAGCGTTGCCGCCAAGAGACCGGCGGTTAGCAAGACTAGCTGAATGTTTCTTTTCATTTTGTGTCCCCGTTGTTTGGCGATATGCCGAGTACTATTATGTATAGTACTCGAATCTTTATTTTATTGCAATACCCGCCGGTACCTCTCTGTGAGGCAGCGAAGCGTTGACATCAAGACGAAGAATCGGTATCATTTATACTTACTAGTAAAGTCGCTTTTCCGCTCCCCCAGCGAAAAGGAGGTACCGTATGAATCTTGGACAGTTACTGAATACCAAGGAATTCAAGTACCAGGTAGTCGTTACCATTGGACATAATGAGTCAGTAGCCACAGCCATCCGTAAGATGATGGAGTATGACCGGAGCTCCCTTCCCGTTTACGATGACAAAGGGGAGCTGGTGGGGATAGTAACCGAACGCGATGTCGTGAGGAGATGCTTTGCCAACGATACCTCCACCGCCAAGATCAAGGTTCGCGACGTTATGACCAAGGAAGTGATTATCGGCGTCAGGGAAGATGATGTGGATTACGCTATCAGCGTGATGAAGGATAAGAGGATAAGACATCTTCCCATTGTGGAGAACCGGAAAGTGGTAGGCATGATCTCCATGCGGGACCTGCTCGGCTTCCAGCTTGAAGAATACCGGTCCCAGGCGCGCCTCTTGAACAACTATATTTCCGGCAACTACCGGTAATGATACCGTACTGCATCATGCCGTAAGCAGCCTTGTCCTGTCCTGCTATTTCTCCTGTCAAAGGGCGTTGTACCAAACGTCACTTACGCCTACGTACCAAATGTCATTCCCGCGCAGGCGGGAATCTACTCCCACTATACCTTGTATTCCAGTTCAACTATAATTGGCAGATTTATTTTGATAAAACCCCTTGACAGACACTACCCCTTGTGGTAGATTATCGTCACTATCCCATATATTGTAGAGTTATGTTATGAACTGTCCTTTTTGCGGCCACGATGATTCGAAGGTAATTGATTCCCGCGATGTCAACGACGGCATCAGGCGGCGGCGCGAGTGTCTGAAGTGCGAAGCGCGCTTTACCACCTACGAGCATCTCCAGCGGGCGAGCCTGTTTATTATCAAAAAGGACCAGCGCCGGGAAGAGTTCAGCAAGGAAAAGCTATTGTCCGGTCTGCGCCGGGCGTGTGAGAAGCGTCCCCTCCCCACCGGGACCGTTGACAAGATAGCGGATGACATCGAGGCTGAGCTGTATGGTCTGGGCAAGGCGGAGATACCCAGCAGCGCCATCGGCGATATGGTCATGGAGAGGCTGAAGAAGCTCGACCACATTGCCTATATCCGCTTTGCCAGCGTTTACCGTGAGTTTGCCGATATCACGGTACTCAAAAAGGAAATTGACAGCCTGGTCAATGCCCCTGATGCGGAAGATCCCCGCATAATCAGTCAACTGCCTTTGCTGCCGGCGGAAGAAACGGATGTTGCCGGCAAACGGCCTGCCGTGAGCTTGCCGAATCGGCGGAGGAACCGGAGATGAGCGAAAAGAGATAGACCACTGGAAGATTTGAATGCGATGTAAGGTCAGGTGAGGAGTTTAGCTATGAAAGAAGCCTCAAAAAGTGAGAATTTCCAGCCCGAGATTACTTGGATAAAGATTATCTGGATAAAGACGTACAAAACAATTAGAGGTGAGTTAACTACGAAGGTGGTCTGTATGGTTGTTGGTGGCGCTTTTGTGGTGCTTATGATAATTTCAGCGTATAAACCTGAGATAAGCTTACCACCTAACTCCAGCGAACCACACCTACCCGAAGCGCCAGTTAGTTCTTCTGTACCTCAGTGGTTCAATAATAATATCGTTGTTAATGCAACCGCGACGAATACCGTCGGCTATAGTACTCTTTAGTGGTGAAGCATACTTCGTTTTGCGATAAGTTTACGAAGATGTACTTCCGTCCTTCAACAAGTAGAGGTTGAATCGAATTGGAAGCTAGGAACAAGAATATCGACAAAACCCGCACTGAAATTCTGAAGCTGGTGGTGGCGCACGCGGAATCCATGGGCCTGCGGGACAAGCGCCAGATAGAGGAACTGACCAGCCGGGTGATCGAGCGCATGGAGCGGTCAGCACGGCCTCTGCCCGGCATGGAGGATTTCGTGCCGGAGGCTGCCCGTAACAAGAAGAAGGCATTGCCGTCAAAGTCGGAGATTCAGGCTATCGTCCAGGAAATCCTGGCGAATGAAACACCCGCTCCAAAAGAGGAGGTAAAACCTATGGTCGAGTCATTTACAGTTAATTCGGACAAAGTCGGGAAACCTGACGCATCGCGAATGGAGTCCGGCGTTCAAAACGAGGAAATTGCCCTTACCGATAACGCCCGCCAGGTGCTGGAGAAGAGATACCTGCAAAAGGACAAACAGGGCCGGGCTATCGAGAAGCCGGAGGATATGTTCCGCCGCGTGGCGAAGACGATTGCCTGGGCTGAGATAATTTATGAGCCGAAGGCTGATGTCACCTACTGGGAGGAAGCGTTCTACCGGGCGATGATCAGCCTCGATTTCCTGCCCAACTCTCCGACCCTGATGAATGCCGGGCGTGAGCTGGGACAGCTGTCTGCTTGCTTTGTCCTGCCCATCGAGGACTCGATGGAGTCCATATTCGATGCTGTGAAATACACCGCGCTCATTCACAAGAGCGGCGGCGGCACCGGCTTCTCATTCTCCCGTCTCCGGCCGGAGAAAGACCGCGTCGGCTCAACGGGCGGAGTCGCCAGCGGGCCGGTCTCCTTCATGCGCGCCTTCGATGTCGCCACCGATGTCATCAAGCAGGGTGGGATGCGGCGGGGCGCCAACATGGCCATCCTCAGCGTCGACCATCCTGATATCATGCGGTTCATCACCGCCAAGGAAGAGTCCACCGCCCTGAATAATTTCAACCTCTCCGTGGCCGTCACCAGCGAGTTCATGGAGGCGGTCAAGGCGGATGCTGATTACAACCTGATAAACCCCCACACCAAAGAGGTGCATTCGTGCCTCAACGCCCGCGAGGTATTCGAAAAGATCGTCGATATGGCCTGGCGGACGGGCGATCCGGGGGTTGTCTTCATCGACCGCATTAACCAGGACAATCCCACCCCCCACCTGGGCAGGATCGAGAGCACCAATCCTTGCGGCGAGCAACCCCTCCTCCCCTACGAGTCCTGCAACCTCGGCTCGATCAACCTCAGCCGGATGGTGCGCGCAGTGGGCAAGGGATATGAGGTCGACTATGACAGGCTCGCCCGGACAGTCAGGCTGGCAGTGCGCTTCCTGGACAATGTCATTGATGTCAACAATTTCCCCCTTCCGCAGATCGAGGAGATGACCAAGAAGACCCGGAAGATTGGGCTGGGGGTGATGGGCTTTGCCGATATGCTCATCCGGCTCGGCATTCCCTATGACTCGGAAGAGGGGCTGAAGGTCGGTGAAAAGGTGATGGCTGAAATCCAGCGCCATGCTGCCGAGGCTTCCCGGGAACTGGCGCAGGAAAGAGGCGTGTTCCCTGCTTTTCAGGGCAGCGTCTATGACAAGCTCGGTGAAAGGGTGAGAAATGCCACCCGTACCACCATCGCCCCCACCGGCACGCTCAGCATCATCGCCGGTTGCTCCAGCGGCATCGAGCCGCTCTTTGCCCTCAGCTATGTGCGCAATATCCTCGATGGCGCCCGTCTCGTCGAGGTGCATCCCTATTTCGAGGCGGCGGCGAAGAGCCAGGGCTTCTATTCCGAAGACCTGATGGGCAAGCTGGCTTCAGGCACGGCTCTCCATGATATCGACGGCATTCCGGAGAGGGTGAAGCGGGTATTCGTTACCGCCCATGACATCATTCCCGAATGGCACGTGCGCATGCAGGCCGCCTTCCAGAATTCCACCAACAACGCCGTATCCAAGACAGTCAATTTCCCCCACCAGGCCACCCGCGATGACGTGGCGAAAGTGTACACGATGGCTTACGATATGGAGTTGAAGGGGATTACCATCTACCGCGACCGCTCTCGTGATACGCAGGTGCTGACGACCGGTTCGACAGGCTCACGGCAGGCCGGCAAAGCGCAAAACGTTGAGATTTCCCAGCCCGATAAACTGGTGCCCCGCCCCCGTCCGAAGGTCACCACCGGCGTTACCGAGAAGGTGACCACCGGCTGCGGCTCGATATACGTGACAGTGAACTTTGATGAGCGCGGCATCTGCGAGGTGTTTCTATTGCTCGGTAAGGCGGGGGGCTGTGCCTCCGCCCAGCTAGAGGCGATCGGTCGTCTGGTCTCGATATCCCTGCGTTCCGGCATTGACATTACGTCGATCTATGAGCAGCTCCGGGGAATTCGCTGCCCGTCCATCGCCTGGGAGGAAGGCAAGGCGGTGCTCTCCTGCGCCGATGCCATCGCCAGCGTCCTGGAAAAGCATATCAAAGGCGATGATGATGACAGCGCTTCCGGCTCCGATACCATAGCGCGCGTGCTGGATAGCGGCCCGGTGAGAAATATCGCCGGGCAGTGCCCGGACTGCGGTGGTATCCTTGCCTACCAGGAAGGCTGCTTCAAATGCCCGGCGTGCGGGTATACGAAGTGCTAGGAACAATTGTGCTAAAGGGTATTGACAGATTACACGGAAGCGTGTATGATTAGAACAAATGGTTCAGTTTAGACTTGAGACTCCAAAATATGAGGGAGGGCCATGTTTGACCACTAACGTTGAAGTCAAGAATTACGGTTCATTCCGCGATAGCCTGAAGGCGCCCATTCATCGATGGTTCACATATCCAGCAGGATACTCCTACCGCTTTGTGGAAGCAAAAATAGCCGAAAATGGCCTTACACCGGGAAGTTGGGTAGCCGATCCATTTCTGGGTACAGGAACAACCTCGATAGCGGCGAAAATGCAGGGTATCAATTCTTTGGGCATTGAGGCTCATTCTTTTGTGCACTGGGTTGCATCGACAAAGATGAGATTTGAGTGCGATGTGGATGTCCTCTTTAGAGATACTCAGCCAATTATCGACACGGCGCGCTCAATGGAGGATACAGAATACGACGACTCTTGGCCTGATCTCATTCACAAGTGCTTTAGCGAGGACAACCTGCGAAAACTGTATGCCTTAAGGAAGTCAATCTTTGAAGCAGAAATCGAGCCAGCCCATATTGATTTTTTCAAGCTTGCGTTGACGACTACGTTGCGGATCGTGACGACTGCTGGTTCTGGGTGGCCTTACATCGCTCCATCCAAATACGCGAAGAGGACAGTTGTGCGAGATGCGTTCATTGAGTTTGGCAAGCAAAGCATGCTGATGCTTGCCGACCTACGTTATGTGCAGTCATTGAATTTACCGTCCTCTGAGCATTTTCTTATTCGAGGTGATGCTCGCGAGTTCAGTCAATATGCTCCACCGGAGAGTATTAATCTCATTGTCACGTCACCACCCTATTTGAATAATTATGATTATGCTGACCGAACGCGCTTGGAAACCTATTTCTGGGGAATCTACAAACGATGGAATGACATAACTCGTGATGTTCGTGACCGCTTGATAATTGCTGCCACTACTCAGATTGATGTCGGTGCCATGAATCAAATAAGAGAGTGCCCGACAATTAGGAGAGTATCTCCCGATGTGCATGAAGAACTTCGAGGCATAATAAGCCAGCTCACAGAAATGAGGCGTGTCAAGCCGGGGAAAAAGACTTACGATTATATGGTTGCTGGCTATTTCGAGGATATGACGAAGGTACTTCAGCAGGCTTACACCGCATTAAAACCCAGAAGCCAGTTCATACTTGTACTTGGGGACTCCGCGCCTTATGGTGTTCATGTCCCAACGGAAGAAATCATAGGTCGCTTGGCCGTTGCTGTGGGATTCGAGGCTTATGACGTCGAATTTTTGCGGGCAAGGGGTGACAAGTGGGCAAACAATACCCAACGCCACAAAATTCCTCTGCGAGAGAGTATCCTAACTATTCACAAGAAGTAGAAGGAGGTTTATGGTAGCAAATCCTAGTAGTGCTTTGGGCGAGGCGGTCGGCAAATTGTTCGAAACTGCAATCATTGAAGGGATCAAGGAGGCAGTTGAAGAAAGAGGCCATTCAGTACGTCCAGCTAGGCTAAAGAATGGTAGCGGAAACGTTTACCAGATCGATGCCGTAGTATTTGACCAAAGAGGAAATCCGGTTATTATCATTGACCCGAAATATATCCGTTATACCAAGCACAATCGAGACAAGGGTAGTTGGCTGTGTGTTGCCCATTACAACTTACGCAAAACCTTTCCTACGATTCGCAAATCCATCGCTGTCCTAGCTGGCCGCTGGTCACAGCCTTCGAAAGCATTGGTTCGGAGTTTTGGCGTTGAGATCTTGGAACTGCCTTTTCAGAAAATGGTTGAAGTCTTGGCTAAGTGGAATATCAGCTTCAACTGGAGCGAGTCCGATCGCTTGAGTTCCAGCCAGGCATGGCAAGACTTCGAAGCCTTGAGCGACGCAACTCGTACTCAGATAGCCTTTGAACTGGCGGAAAGCATTCTGGATCATTTGCGAGGGGACATTATCCAAGTTCTAGAGACTGACCTTTCAGGTTTGTCCCGCCGTGTTTCGCAAGTAGAAGTCCTTTTGAAAACAGACCAAGATGAGACTTTGCTTCTTACGTTTAATAATGTTACGAACGCTCTGGAGGGTATGATGCGTCTAGTTTCTGACCGTGCGGACATTAGTGACTTGTTGAAGCCGAAACACTAACCCTTGTTCTATAAAAGTTGACTATCGAGGACTAGCTATGAGCGTAAGAGCATATCGTGTCGTTCGAATTACGTATGCAGAACCCAGCTTCAATGTGTACCAGGACAGGAAACTGGTAGACTTCATTGAGGCGGAATCGGAAGCTGGTTTTCATTCTTACCTTAATGATTACGGCAGCGGGGAGGTAGATGTGCCGTTGAATGTATTGCGCAAGGCGGTCAGGATGGCATCGCAACTAGACCTCGCTGAGGAGACGGTAAAGCTGCTTAAGGAAGATATCGCTGCTGCCAAGTCCAACAAGGATGAGTCCGTCACCTACTCCTGTTTCTGACCTGAGCGTGAACTCGAAAAATCGGTGAAAGAAGGTAACTTATGACCTACCGAAATGACCGGGTGATGATATTCATTGACGGCTCTAACATGTACCACTCCCTGAAGAACCACTTCAAGCGGACGGATATCAACCTAGAGAAGTTCTGCGAGAAGCTGGTGGAGAAGCGCCGGCTGATAAGGATTTACTATTACAACGCCCTCGTCGGGCGGAGGGAGGAGGCGGAGAGGTACCAGAGCCAGCAGGCCTGGTTCTCCAGCGTCCGCATGATTCCCTACTGCGAGGTGCGCCTCGGACGCCTGGTCTACGCCGGCTGGCCAAACTCGCCCCCGTACGAAAAAGGCGTGGATATTATGCTCACCACCGACCTTTTGACCCACAGCTTCAAGAACAACTATGATATTGCCATCCTCGTTTCGGAGGACGGCGATTATGTTGGCGCCCTCCAGGCGGTTAAGGATAATGGCAAGAATGTGGAGGTGGCGCTCTTCGGCAAGGAGCGGACTTCCGTACCCCTGCGGGAGGTGGCAGACAAGGTCGTCAGCATCGACGGACGCTTCATGCGGGGCTGCTGGAAGTAGGTTGACACTCGGTGGAGTGGGGAGTAGAATTATCCCGATGTGTCGGGATTATCGGGAGGAGGTCTTGCCGTGATTGAGGTGACGATTGATAGCATTCGCGTAAGTCTGATGAACTATCAGCGGGTGGTGATTCTGAAAGAGAAAACCGCTGACCGTTATCTGCCAATCTGGATCGGCCCGGCTGAGGCTGATGCGATCGCGGTAAAACTCCAGGGAGTCAAGCTCGAACGGCCCCTTTCCCATGACCTGCTGCGCTCGGTGGTTGATGCCCTCGGGGCCAGGGTCAATTCCATAATCGTCACCGAGCTGAAAAACGATGTCTTCTATGCCAAAATTATCCTGAACGTTGACGGCCACCAGGTTGAGGTTGACTCCCGCCCGAGCGATGCCCTGGCGCTGGCAGTGAGGGTGGAGGTGCCTATTTACGTGGACGAATCGGTGCTGGAAAAGGCCGGTATCCTGCTTGACCGGGAGACCGGGAAGCTGCTCGGTGATGAGAAAGCGCTGGCGGACGGCAAAGATAAGGTCTCCGAAGATGAATTGAAAAGGATGTCTGCCTTCCGTGAGTTCATTGACCAGCTTGACCTGGATGATTTCGGCAAGCGCAGGTCATGATTTTATGAAAATAGCGCTAATACCCCTTGCAAAAAGGTTGATATTGCATTAGAATCTTAGCGGTTTATTTACAGGTTCAATTGTGAAAGGTTGCTTGTTCCAGAATCTCATGACAAATAAATTCAGAAAAACTCAAAGCCCCAGGTTATAAGCCTAGGGCTTTTTGTTGATGGTTCGGCGCCAGAACCGCCGCGATGATACAACCAGGGGGTGGGCTTGAAATAAAGGGGTAGGTCTGCTATCCTGCCGGTGAGATGCGCCGGTGGGAGCTCGCCTTACAGCTTATCGGCATGGGCTGGTACGTGGGTACCTGTATCCTGCTGGGAGTGCTCGGCGGGCTCTGGTTGGATAGCAAACTTGGTACCACACCGCTGATGGTTATCGTTGGCCTCCTCGCCGGAATTTTCGTGGCCTTTTACGGTGTTTACCGGATGATTCTGCCGAATATCAGCAAGAACAATCAGAAGAGGAATAAGGGGAAGAGATAGTGCAAAAAAAGCGGCTTCTGGGCTTATCCCCACCGATGCTTATTGGCATTGTAGCTGTTGTCGCTTTGTTTGGTGCCGGTCTTCTAACCGGAGCGATTGGCAAGAATGTTCTGGGCTTCCCGGAGTGGCTGGTCCCGGCCAGACCGCACCCGGAGCTTCCGGCAGAGGTAATTTTCCACCTTCTTGGCTTCCCGGTGACCAACAGCATCATCGCTGCCTGGATCACGGTCATATTCCTAGTAGCTTTCAGTTTTCTAGCGACCAGGAGGCTGGAACTGGTGCCGGGGCGGCGCCAGGCTATCGTGGAATTGGTGTTGGAAGGATTGCTCAACTTCTGCAACAGCGTGGCCGGGGAGAAAAACGGGCGGCGCTTTTTCCCAATTGTCGCCACGATTTTCCTGTTCGTCGCCTTTAATGCCTGGCTCAGCCTCCTGCCGGGGTACGGCTCTATCCTGGTCATCACCGGGGAGCACGAGGTGCACCTGCTCCGCGGCGCCAATACCGATATCAATACCCCGCTGGGAGTGGCGATCATCTCATTTGTGTTTATCGAATTCATGGGGTTGAGTTCGCTGGGTATCCGATACCTGGGCAAGTTCATTGCCGTTGGTTCGCTTTTGAACAGCATTAAGCTGCTTTTCACGGGGCATGTCAAGGCAGCGGTGTCCGGGTTGTTTACCGGCTTAATCAATATATTTGTTGGACTGCTGGAGGGATTGAGCGAGTTTATCCGCATTATCAGCTTTACGCTTAGACTTTTCGGGAACATGACCGCCGGCGAGATACTGCTTCTGGTGGCAATGTTCCTTATTCCCTGGGTATTTGCTCTGCCCTTTTATGGATTGGAGCTGCTTGTTGGCCTGATACAAGCATTTATTTTTGCCAGTTTGACACTGGTTTTCATGACTGTAGCGGTGGCGGCTCATGGTCACGAAGAAGAATCATCTCATCATTAGTTGCATACGAACTGAAGTCAAAAAGAGGAGGTAAATAATGGATCCGGAAGTAATGAAAATGCTGGCGGTAGGGCTGGCGGTGGGGTTGGGGATGCTGGGGCCGGGGCTGGGCATCGGGCTTATTGGCTACTCGGCCCTCCAGTCGCTCGGGCGTAACCCTGAAGCAAGTGGTCCCATAATGACAAATATGATTTTGTCCATTGCCTTCGCCGAAGCCATCGGCATTTACGTACTGATTGTCGCTATTCTTCTGGCAATGGTTGTTTAGCGTTTAGAGATAGAGGAGAGAACTGATGGGACAAGAGGGAATTCCGACGTTCATAGCCGTCCTTATCAACGCCGCTATCATAACGGCTGCGGTGATCGCCGGTGCCGTGCTGACGGCGGTGCTGGTGGTAGCGTTTACCGGCTAGGCTAATCCATTAACGGGGAAGTTCTGGATAAAGGAGAGTCAATATGGAAAGTTTAGCCGAGCTTGGTATAAATCTGCCAGGGCTGATTGCTCAAATTGTTAATTTTGGTATACTCTTTATTTTGCTCTACTTCGTAGCTTACAAGCCTATCTTGCGGGTGCTCGATGAGCGCTCCCGGCGGGTCAAGGAAGGTGTTGAGCAGACCGAACGGGTAAAGGAGCAGGCGGCCAGAGCGGAAGAGGAGAGCAAGAAAAGAATCGAGGCAGCCAGTAGAGAAGGGCAGGAGATAATCGCCCGGGCGGTGAAAACGGGCGAGGAGGTCCGCCAGCAGGCGCAGCAGGACGCAAGACGTGAAGGTGAGGCGCTTATTGCCCGGGCAAGAGGGGAAATTCAGCGGGAGCGGGATGAGGCTATTGGTGAGCTGCGCCGGGAGTTTGCTGACCTGGCGGTGCTGGCAGCGGAAAAGGTTATCGAGCGCTCTCTTGACAAGGAGTCACACCGTCAGCTTATTGACAAAACCCTCGAGGAAAGCAGCACATTCAGGAAGAACTGAAAAACAGTAATCCATAATCTATTTCAGGAGATAGTGTGGCAAGAAGGGCTTCTGGCAGGCGTTATGCACAGGCTGTATTCCAAATCGCTCTGGAAAAGCAAGAGCCGGACTTGTGGCTTGCTGATCTTGTAAAGATCAGCAAGCTTGGTGAGGATGCGGCGCTCGTGGCGGTGCTGGGGAATCCCAAGGTGCGTTTTGATGATAAAACGAGGTTATTGTCTGCGGAGCTTGCCGGCGTCAATCCGCTGGCTCTAAGCCTGGTGTATCTCCTGGTGGCGAGAAACAGGTTTGGCCTGGTAGGTGATATCGCTGCAGAGTACCAGGAGTTGCTGGACAGCCACCGGGGCATTGAGGCGGCAGAGGTGGTTACCGCCGTGCCGCTTGATGAAGAGGACCGGGCAGGGCTGGTCCGGCGCCTGGAGGCAATGGTCGGCAAGAAGGTGACGCTCAAGACTTCTGTGGACACTGGTTTGCTGGGCGGAGTGGTTGCGCGGGTCGGGGGAAAGCTGTTTGATGGCAGTACCCGGACCCGGCTTGAAGCGCTGAAGGGGGTATTGGGCTCAGCTAAGCGATGATTGGGGAGGTTACTACTGTATGACAACAAGAGGACAGGACATAGTTTCAGTCATTAGACAGCAAATAGAGCAGTTTGGCGCGGCTGCGGCGATGGTTGATGTCGGCACGGTGATTGAGGTGGGTGACGGCATCGCGCGCATCCACGGTCTGGCCGCTGCCAAGTATAACGAGCTGCTCCAGTTCCCGCACGATATCGTGGGAATCGCTATGAATCTTGAAGAGGAAGGCGTGTCATCCGTTATTCTTGGCGATTATACCCGGGTTAGAGAGGGCGATGAGGTGCGCACCACCGGACGCATTGCCGAGGTCCCGGTGGGCGATGCGCTCGTCGGACGCGTAGTTGACCCGGTTGGTCGTCCCCTCGATGGCAAGGGCGCCATCAAGACGGAGAGGACCAGGGCGGTAGAGCGGATTGCGCCCAACGTTGCCGTCCGGGCGCCGGTGAATACGCCGGTGCAGACCGGCATCAAGGCGATTGATAGCCTGATCCCCATCGGACGCGGGCAACGGGAACTGATTATCGGCGACCGCTCGACGGGTAAGACGGCAATCTGCCTGGACACGATAATAAATCAGAAGGGCGGTAACCTTATCTGTATCTACGTGGCTATCGGGCAGAAGGTGTCCAAGGTGGCCAGGACGGTGGCAACTCTCGAACAGCATGGCGCCATGGAACACACCATTGTTGTCGCTGCTAATGCCTCAGACTCGGTGGCGCTGCAATATCTTGCTCCCTACGCCGGCTGTGCTATGGGGGAAGAGTTCATGGAACAGGGTAAGGATGCGCTTGTCATCTTTGATGACCTTTCCAAGCACGCCTGGGCATACCGCCAGCTTTCACTCTTGCTGAGGCGGCCGCCGGGGCGGGAGGCATATCCTGGCGATGTATTTTACCTCCACAGCCGCCTGCTGGAGCGGGCTGCCAGGCTGTCAGACGAGCGTGGCGGCGGTTCACTGACTGCTCTGCCGATTATCGAAACGCAGGCGGGTGACGTTTCCGCTTACATCCCCACCAATGTCATCTCAATTACCGATGGTCAGATATACCTAGAGTCAGATCTGTTTAATGCCGGGCAGCGTCCGGCGCTGAACGTTGGTCTATCTGTATCAAGGGTCGGCAGCAGCGCTCAAACCAGAGCGATGAGACGTGTGGCGGGCCGTCTGCGCCTGGAACTGGCGCAGTTCCGTGAGTTGGCGGCTTTTGCCCAGTTCGGCACCTCCGAGCTTGACCCCTCGACCAGGGCGCAGCTCGAACGGGGACGGCGAATCACCGAGGTGCTGAAACAGCCCCAGTACACCCCGATGTCACTTGCAGACCAGGTGATAATTCTCTATGCGGCAATCAATGGCTACCTCGACGATGTTGCCGTTGAGCAGCTCGGGACTTTTGAGCCGAGATTCCACCAGTTCATGAGCGCTAATCATCCGGACTTGAAGGGCAGCATCGAGGAGAAGAAGGACCTTACGCCGGAAATCGAAGACGTGCTGAAGGCAGCCATACAGGAATTTAAGAAGGGTTACGCCTCTCAATAGTAGAGGGTTGAAAGATGCAGCAGGCAACAAGGGGGATAAGGTAGCTTGGCTGAGATACGCCTGATCCGACGCCGCATCAGGAGCGTGCAGAGCATCGCCAAAATCACCAGGGCGATGGAAATGATTGCTACCTCAAAGATGAGGCGGGCACAGGAACGCGGTCTGGCGGGGAGGCCTTACTCGGAGAAAATCCGTCAGGTAATCGCTGATCTGGCGGCGCTGCCTCAGGCCGGAGAGATATTGCATCCCCTGCTCCAACGGCGCCCGATAAAGAAAATTGCGATCGTGCAGATAACCCCGGACAGGGGACTCTGCGGCGGCCTCAATGCCAACATCAACCGCCAGACGATAGGCTTTATCCTGGAACAGCAGGTTCCGGCAACCCTGATTTCGGTCGGGCGCAAGGGGCATGATTTTGCCCGGCGCCGCGGGCAAGAGGTGAGGGCGCTTTTTACGGGGTTGGGAGACTTCCCCTCTTTCTTGGATACGGTGCCCATGTCCCGGATAGTGATTGATGATTATACCAGCGGTCTGGTTGATGCCGTGTATCTCTCGTATACGCGGTTTATTTCGACTCTGGTGCAGCGGCCGGTCATCGAACCGTTATTACCGGTTGAGCCGGCGTCTGTTCCCCGGGCGCAAAATGTGGATTATATCTATGAGCCTGGTTCTCAGGATGTCCTGGCGGGTCTACTGCCACGGTTCGTCGAGATGGAAGTATATCATGCTGTTCTTGAGGCAATCGCCAGTGAGCAATCGGCGCGGATGGTGGCGATGCGCAACGCTACTGATAACGCCCGCGGTCTGATTGATGACTTGACACTTATGTATAATAAGGCGCGGCAGGAATCAATCACCAAGGAGCTCTTGGATATCGTTGGTGGAGTCGCCGCGCTGGCAGAATAGTTAGATTTCTCTCACTACAGGTAGGTGGAGGTAATTTAATGGCAAAAGGGATAAAAGGTAAGGTAGTCCAGGTAATTGGCACAGTGGTTGACGTTGAGTTTCCGCCGGACGGGCTGCCGGAGATTTACAATGCTATCGAGTTAACGAGAGATGGCGAGAAAGTAGTCCTGGAAGCGCAGGAGCACATCGGAAACAACTGGGTGCGGTGCCTGTCCTTCTCACCAACCGAAGGACTTAAACGTGGAGTAGAAGCCGTTGATACTGGAGCTCCTCTGAGCGTGCCCGTTGGCAAGCCAACGTTGGGCCGCCTGTTCAACGTGCTGGGTGAGCCGCTTGACGGTCTGGGAGAGGTCAAGTCCGAACAAATTTGGCCGGTCCACCGCGTGGCGCCTTCTTTGGAGGACCAGGAGACAACTACCCATATGCTGGAGACAGGCCTCAAGGTCATCGATCTTATTACCCCATTTACCAGAGGCGGGAAGATCGGTGCTTACGGTGGCGCCGGCGTCGGTAAGACGGTCGTCATCCTTGAGCTTATCCGGAACATCGCCACGGAGCACGGGGGCGTTTCGGTTTTTGCCGGAATCGGTGAGAGGTCGCGCGAGGGTAATGACCTCTGGCGGGAGATGAAAGGCTCGGGGGTTATTGACAAGACCTGTCTTGTTTTCGGCCAGATGAATGAGCCGCCGGCCGTACGCCTCCGTATCGGTCTGACCGGGCTGACCATGGCTGAATATTTCCGTGACGTCGAGCACCAGGATGTCCTGCTGTTTATTGATAATATTTACCGCTATACCCTGGCGGGGATGGAGGTTTCGGCCCTGCTCGGCAGGATGCCATCAGCGGTGGGCTATCAACCGACCCTGGCGACCGAGGTTGGCGAGCTTGAGGAGAGGATTACCTCAACAAAGAGCGGCTCGATCACCTCCGTTCAGGCGGTCTATGTCCCGGCTGATGATTACACCGACCCTGGCGTGGCGACTACTTTCGGCCATCTTGATGCTGTCATCGCCCTGGAAAGGTCAATCGCTGAGCAGGGACTGTATCCGGCCGTGGACCCGCTCACATCAACCTCCCGTATTCTCGACCCGCTGGTTGTTGGGGAGGAGCACCACCGGGTGGCGCGGGAAGTCCAGCGCGTTCTTCAGCGCTACAAGGATCTTCAGGATGTCATCGCTATCCTGGGAATTGAAGAGCTCAGTGATGAAGACAAACTGACGGTTGCCCGTGCCCGCCGGATACAGAGGTTCCTGTCCCAGCCGATGTTTGTTAGCGAAGTCTTCACCGGACGGCCTGGGCGGTATGTGCCCGTGGCTGAAACAGTGCGTGGCTTCCGTGAGATACTTGAAGGCAAGCATGATGCCCTGCCGGAGCAGGCCTTTTACATGGTTGGCACTATTGACGAGGCGGTGGAGCAAGCGAAGAAGCTGGGAGGGGGTTAGCGATGTCTTCCATCAGGCTTGACGTGGTGACGGCTGAGCGGGTGGTCTTCTCCGATGATGTAAATATAGTGGTGGCGCCGGGGGTTGAGGGGCAGCTCGGAATCCTGCCCTACCATGCTCCCTTGATGACCACGCTGCAAACTGGCGAGCTGGTTGTCAGAAAGGGCGGAGAGGAATTTTCCCTCGCTATTTCCGGCGGATTCCTTGAGGTAAGGCCTGACCGCGTCATTGTGCTGGCGGATGTAGCCGAAAGGGCGGAAGAGATCGACCTGGAGCGGGCTGAGGCAGCGAAACGCCGGGCTGAGGAACGCCTTGCCCACGTTGTCCCGGGAATTGATGCCGCCAGGGCGGAAGCGTCCCTGCACCGGGCGATGCTCCGCATCAAGGTCGCTGAAAGAAGACGGCGGAGAACAACACTGTAGTAGTCTTTCGGAAGCAAGAGATTGTTTCGTGTCTCCGCTGTCGTCGTGCTGGCGACTGCCTTCATCGGCGGAATGTCCCCGTTGGACGCGGCCTTATCGAATGTCATTAGATAAATTGACACCACGTGAAAAAGAAGCTCTCGCCCTTCGCCTCGGTCTAAAAGGCGATGGTAATCTTCATTCACTTTCTCAAGTCGGGCAGAAATACGCAAACTCGTTGTGCCGCCTATAAAGGCAAAACCAGCTAAGCCAAAACCAGTTAAGCAAACTTCGATTACGTAAGAGCATACCAGGAACGCTGGGCAAAAGAATAAGCAAAAAGACCAGGGCGATGCGATACCACTGTGAAGGGGAATGTGCTCAGGGTGTGACAGGAATGCTTACCTCTGCTGAGAAAGAAGCACATGAGTAGTATACCGGGAGATGCCGCCTACTTAACGGCGTATAGCCTGCCGTCTTCAGAGGCGAAGAAGACTGTCCCATCAGCCACCGCCGGGGAAGTCATAACCTTGCCTCCGGTTTGAATATCCCACAGCTTTGTCCCGCTGGTGGCGCTTATGGCGTGCAGCCGCCCGTCGTTGCTGCCGATGTAAACCACGTCATTGACTACGGCGGGGGAGGAGTTGATCAGGCCACCCGTCTTGAACTCCCACAGTTTTTCGCGTTGCTGGAGATTGATCGCCACTAAATTGTTATCCGCCCCGATGTAAAGGTTATTGCCGGCTACCGTCGGCGACGAATAAATTAATTTTCCCAGCTTCGTGCTCCAGAGGAAACCGGATTGCGCCCCGGGGCGGGGCACGCCCGGTAATCCCATTAAATAAGCCTGCACCCAGTAGGGTCTCAGGAAATGCTCCCGTGGCCAGCTACGGGCGCTGGCGTTCACGGCGAACAGGATGCCTTCGCGGTTGCCGAAATAAAGCGTATCATTGCTGATCGCACCAGCGGAGTACACGGAGGCGAAAGACATAAACTGGAGTCGCGTCCGGCCGGAAATTGGGTCCAGAGCGTAGAAGTACTCGTTGCCTACACCAACAAAAAGGATACCTCCGGCAATCACTGGGGGGGATTTAACGGAGCCTCCGAGCGAACGCGCCCATATTTTCTTACCTGTCTTTGCGTTAAGAGCGTAGATATTGTAGTCGTCCGCGCCAAAATAGACGATATCCCCGGCAATGGCGGGGGAGGAGGCAACTGGAAACCGGGTTGGAAAATCCCAGAGTTTTGTGCCTGTCCTGGCATCAACGGCATGGAAGACGCCATCATTCGAACCGAAATAGACTATTCCGTTAGCAACGGACGGTGATGTCTCAATCCAGCTTCCGACTAGGTAGTCCCAGCGTTTCTCTCCGGTGGCGGCATCAACTGCGTAGAGCCGACCATCTGTTGAGCCGAAGTAGACCGTGCCCGCGGCGATCGCCGGCGATGAATGAATAGCGCCCCCGGTCGGGAAAGTCCACTTCACAATACCCTGGGGCACAACGGCAGTCTCACCGGTGGCGCCGGAATGGCTGATATCGTGGCGGAACATCGCCCATTCTCCGATGCGTGAACTGGAGCTCAGGCTGACTTCCGGCCTGGATATGGAATCGGTAAGGTGGAACAGAAAAAAGAAAACTGCCAACCCGACGATAGCGGCTCCGGTCATGGCGATCGCAAGCGGTTTGCCCCATTTCCGGCACTTTAAGCGTGTTTGCCAGCGCGCCAGTTCGGTGTCTGACATCACCCGGCTGTTGACGTGAATTGCTGCCCCCCAGCAATGGCGGCAAAACTCGGTCCCCACCGGATTAGCTTGCCGGCACACCGGGCAGATTACCCAGCGTTCGCTCTCAGTCGTACTATCCATCCGCTATCTCCTTAGCCGCCGGCCACAAACATACTCTAAAACAAAAACCATCTCCTTCTCAACTGTGGGGGACTGATCTCAAGCGGTGACACTCTTCCAGGAAAAAATAAAACCGCCTTATTCCTTGATTTCTCAGGGGCTGGCGGGTTTTCGGGATCATACAGTCTGCCGGCTCGGGAAGTATCCCCTTGCGCAGTTATGGGCAGATAATCACGTAATCTCGAGGGTGGCCCTGGTGCCGTTCTTGGCTGCCTTGACTCTGATCAAAGTGCGCATCGCCTCGGCGATCCGGCCCTGCTTCCCGATGACTCTTCCCTTGTCCTCATCCGCCACCTGTAACTTGAGTGTGATACCCTGCTCATTTGACTCTTCGGTGACCACTACCTTATCTGGATCATTGACGATTGATCTGGCGATGTATTCCACTAGTTCTTTCATGTTTACTCCTTGACGGCTTTGAACTTCTGGAGGATTCCAGCCTTGGTTAAGAGTCTGGCCGCAGTGGCCGTCGGTTGGGCACCCATTCTAAGCCAGTAGAGCGCTTTCTCTTCGTCAATGGTGACTGTTTCCGGATCGGTCAGGGGATTGTAGTGGCCAATAATACTGATAAAAGCTCCATCGCGGGGGGAACGCGAATCTGCGGCCACCAGACGGTAGCTTGGTTGGTTCTTGGCGCCAACACGGCGCAACCTGATTTTTACCATTTGAAGTAGTTCTATTATGCGCCATAAATTGCTGGCTGTCAAGTTTGTGTCAGCTTCAGAAAGTTGTCTTTAAAGCCAGGAAACACTATAATCTCAATGGTGAGAGTACTCAATTTACACGGCTGGGAGGTGGGTGCGGCTGAAGCGAGGGCGCTTCAGTTTTCCCTGGCTTCTAGAGTGTCACAAAATGATGAGATAATCTCTGCTCGGTTCGTTGCCGGCGTGGACATTTCCACCGGAAAGGGCGGCGGACCGGCGAGAGCGGCAATTGTTGTGCTGAGCTACCCTGAGTTGGAAGCGATGGAGATCCGGGTGGCTGAGGGAACCCTGGGGTTCCCCTATATACCGGGACTGCTGTCTTTCCGGGAGGCGCCGCTGGTGCTGGCTGCGTGCGAGCGCCTGGACCTGACGCCTGACCTGTTCCTGATTGACGGGCAGGGTTTTGCTCATCCCAGGCGGTTCGGCTTTGCCTGCCACCTGGGGCTATTTCTTGACAGGCCGACCATTGGCTGCGCTAAGTCATTGCTTTGCGGCCAGTATGAAGAGCCATCTGCCGGGGCTGGCAGTCATGCGCCCATACTTGATAACGGCGAGATTATCGGGGCGGCTTTGAGGACGCGGACAGGCACGAAGCCGGTATATGTTTCAGTGGGCCATAAAGTCAGCCTGCCGGCGGCGGTGCCTTGGGTCATGCAGTGCTGCCGGGGATATCGCGTGCCCGAGCCGTTACGGCTGGCGCACCGTGCTGCATCCGGCGATGCCGATGTGATGAAAAGGGGTTTGACCGCGGATATACTAAATAGATAGATAGAATGTCTGGCCCCAAAAAGGAGGTCAATCAGTGTCTGAGCTGAGGGAAACAGTGCAAAATTTACAGTCGAGAATTTCCACAATGATGGATCGTCTTTGACATCGCCGGCCATGAAAGGGAAATTGCCGGGCTGGAGAAACGGTCGGCCCGGGTGGATTTCTGGTCAGATACTGCTGAAGCCCAGAAGACAATGCGACGTCTGGGGCAGTTGTCCAGGCTAGTGGAGAAATGGCGGAGGGAGGAGAAAAAGGTAGCTGAGCTGGCCGAAGACCTGGCAGTGGCGGAGGAGGATCCATCGCTGATTGTGGAGATCGAACCCCGGATTGCTGATTTCGCCGAACGGCTCGATGAGCTAGAGTTAGAGCTGGCATTCAGTGGCGAATATGATTCCCGTAATGCCCTGCTTTCCATCCACGCTGGCGCCGGCGGTACCGAATCCCAGGACTGGGCAGAGATGTTGCTGAGGATGTACCTGCGCTGGGCGGAGAGGTGGGACTACGAAGCCGAAGTTCTAGAAACCACCCCCGGTGAGGAGGCTGGAATTAAGAGCGCCACCATCGGGATTCGCGGTGATTACGCCTACGGTTACCTGAAGTCA
Source organism: Chloroflexota bacterium (assembly GCA_016190825.1). Classification (GTDB taxonomy): domain Bacteria; phylum Chloroflexota; class Dehalococcoidia; order Dehalococcoidales; family UBA2162; genus JACPPV01. Next base: position 46,908 of record JACPPV010000039.1, on the reverse strand, counting down.
GAGCACGGCGTTCACCGCCTGGTGCGCCTTTCCCCGTTTGATTCAGACCATGCCCGGCACACCTCCTTTGCCCTTGTTGAGGTCCTGCCGGAGGCGGAAAAGGATGTTGACGCCCTGCTAAGGACGGAGGATGTGAAGATTGATGTCTTCCGCTCCAGCGGACCGGGAGGTCAGCATATGCAGAAGACAAGCACCGCGGTGAGGTTGACTCATCTGCCCACCGGGACGGTGGTGACCTGTCAGAGTGAGCGCTCTCAGCTTCAAAATAAGGAGATAGCGTTCAGGATTCTTGAATCGCGCCTGCTTGAGGCTGAACTGGTGAAAAAAGCTGAGGAGAAAGCAAAACTGAAGGGCAAACACGTGGAGGCCGGCTGGGGCAACCAGATAAGAAGCTATGTCCTTCACCCTTACAAGATGGTAAAGGATCACCGAACTGACTTCCAGACCGGTGACCCTGAGGCTGTCCTTGCCGGCGGACTCGATGATTTCATTACCGCCTACCTCAGGTCGATTGCAGGAAAGGAGGAATAGCGAAAGAGTGCCGGATAATAGCGGTTCTGAGATTGGAGCTGTGAAAAGGTCATTCACCATCAGGGACCTTCCCGTAACAGAAAGGCCACGGGAAAGGCTTCAAAAGCTCGGAGCAGATGCCCTCTCATCCCAGGAGATACTGGCATTGATTCTGGGGCGGGGAATTGCCGGCGAATCGGTTATGGTCACGGTGCAAAGGTTGCTCAGCCAGTTCGGCAGCTTGAGGGGAATAGCCGATGCTTCCATCGAAGAAATGGCGCAGCTGAAGGGTATCGGGCTGGCCAAAGCCTCACAAATAAAGGCCGCCTTTGAGCTAGCGAGGCGTCTAGATGCCGCGCCCGGACCGGGGGAAAAGGACACGGTGAAAACACCCGATGACGTGGCCAGGCTGATGCAGGGGGCGTTGAGGGGGAAAAAACAGGAACATTTTCTGACGCTGCTTCTGGATACCCGCGGCCAGCTAATCAAGACCGTTGAAGTTTCGGTGGGCAGCCTGGATAGTAGCATCGTCCACCCGCGCGAGGTGTTCAGGGAGGCGGTATCCGCCAGCGCGGCCTCTGTCATTTTCGTGCACAATCACCCTTCTGGAAATCCGGAGCCATCCCAGGACGATATCGAACTGAGCAAGCGATTAGCCCAGGCGGGGGAGATCATGGGGATTGATGTCCTGGACCACGTTATCATTGGTGAAAAAAAGCATGTCAGCCTTAAGAGACAGGGATTGTTTTAGTGACTGGTTGCAGAGAAAAGCGCTACTATGCGCGGTTCGTGGTAAGCCCTTCGACCGGTTCAGGGCGAACGGCGGGGCAACTGAGCCAGTTTATGCTGCTATTTACATAAACTGAGCACCACTTGATTCATGTTGGCGGGGAGTTATTGATACTTGAAAAATGGATTTAGCCATTCGCTCCGGATGTCTCTTTCCAGGATGACACTTCAGAAAAAGATAAGCATCTTTGTCCTGGCGCTGCTGGCTGCCGGCCTCGGGCTATTTAGCTGGCTGGGTGTGAAATCTGTCAATGAGAGCGTTGATGAAGTTTTTAACGAGCGCCTTGCTATGGCCCTCTTGATGGCAAGGCAGCTTGATGGAGCCCTCTCGCAGGTGGTGGCTGAGCTCCAAAGTGTCGCTGAAATCGGAAATGAACTGCCGGGCAAGGAACGTTTTGAATCAATGGCAAGTTCGCTGCGTGAGGCGCTGGCAAGCTCACTGGTTATTGTGCGGCACGTGGTTCTTGTTGATAGCGCTGGCACAGCGGTCCGGCTTGTCCCGCTTGAACCCGCTATCGAGGGGACTAACCTGGCCGGTTATCCTGAAGTACAACAGACACTGCAATCCGGGATATTGACGGTCTCAAATCTGGTATCAAGCCCGCAGTTTGGCAGACCGGTGGTGCTTATTACCGTCCCCCTCTTTGATGAGAAGGGTTCGATTGTCGGCGGGCTGCTAATTTCAATAGATATGGAGGCATCGCAAAACTACGCCTTCAACCCTGTGGTCACTGTTGGCAAGACCGGATACATTGAGATAGTTGACGGCAACGGGTTTGTCCTTACCCGCACCGCCCCGGGCTCTCCGCCGGGGGAGTTCGAGGAGAGTGACCATCCCGGCCGCTTTGCCGAGATTATCAGCCAGAAAACGCCCACCGTGGGGCGGTGCCACCGCTGCCACGAAACTGAGACGCAAATTGAGAGACGGCGGGACGTGCTTGCCTTTGCCCCTTTATCCTTTACCTCCTGGGGGATCGTGATCCGGCAATCGGAAGAAGAAGCCTTGGCGCTGACACGGCTTTTGCAGCAGAGATTCCTTTTCCTGGGCGGAGGGATACTGTTCAGTGGCGTGTTGCTGACATGGGTGATGATGCAGGGAATTGTTATCCCCATCCGCACGCTTACGGTGGCGGCGAAAAGGGTTGCCAACGGTGATTTTGAGACGGTCATCCCGCTCAGACCTCAGACGGATGAGACCGGAGAGTTGAGCGGGGCTTTCAAGATGATGACCCATGAGCTGTCAAGGTACAGGGATGAATTGACGCAGCGCAACAGGGAATTGTCGGCACTCAATTCCATCACCGCCACGGTGAGCCAGTCCCTTGCCCTCGAGGATGTACTGGAAAATGCTTTGAGGAAGGTGCTGGAAATTACCCAGACCAGCACCGGGTGCGTATTTCTCCGCGTTTCGGGGGAAAGCAGGCTGAAAGTAATGGTAAGACGGGGCTCGGACGGTATCTTCCAGTGCCAGGAGGCTGGCACGAGCGATATGAACTGCGCCTGCCACCAGGTACTGCTCCACGGGCATCTGCTCATGGTTAATGATGTTTCCCAGTGCCCCAGATTGGCCGATGCCGTAGCGGATGGTATCACGTTTTTTGTCAGTGTGCCCCTGAACTCCAAGGACAAGACACTGGGCATTATGAACCTGACCGGCTCGAATAGCCACTACTACACTGAAGGGGACTTCCGTCTTCTGGCTTCCATCGGCTCACACGTAGGGCTGGCCATTGAAAACTCTATGCTTTATGAAGAGGCAAAGCAGAAAGAGAAAATACGGGGCCAGCTTCTGCAAAGCGCTATCACTGCTCAGGAGGAGGAGCGCAAGCGCATTGCCCGGGAGCTGCACGATGAGCTCGGGCAGACCCTCACCGGACTGATCATGAGCATTGAGTCACTGGAGAACATGACATCGCTCCAGCAGGCGCAACTCCGGGAGAAGCTAAGCAGTGTAAAGTCGCTTGTCAGCCGCACACTGGATGATTTGCGGCGGCTCACCCTCGACCTCCGTCCATCTGTGCTGGATGACCTCGGCTTGGTTCCGGCTGTTCGCGCTTATGTCACGAGCCGCCTCGGCGGCGCCGGCGTCCAGATCGAGTTTGAAATCAAGGGAATGAGCGGACGCATTGCTCCGATGGTAGAGACTGCGCTGTTCCGCATCATCCAGGAGGCAGTTAATAATATCGTGAAACACGCCGGCGCTACTCATGCCAGGATACGGCTTGAGGTGAAGGATGACATGATTACCGCCACCGTGGAAGATGATGGCAGAGGTTTTGATATCGAGGAAACTTTCGAATCAAGGGTTGGCAAGAAGGCGCTGGGTCTATTAGGGATCAAGGAAAGGGTTATTCTCCTTGGCGGCAGTTTTGATATTAGCTCGCGCCCGGAAGAAGGGACATCTGTGATGGTGCGGATCCCGCTGGCCATTTCCACGGCGGGAAGTGACAGTATTGGTGGTATCCAGGCGCCGCAAACGGGGGTCTGATTGGGAGACAGCCGGAAGCGCCTCTACATCCATAGAATGGGCAGGGTAGATGCGAAGAGAGGATCGAATAGAAAATGAGTCAGACAGACAAGATACGCCTGATGATTGTCGATGACCATACTATTGTGCGGCAGGGAGTCCGGGCTTTACTGGAGGACCAGCCGGATATTGAAATGGTGGCTGAGGCGGTAGACGGCGCGGAAGCGGTACAGAAGGCGAAAGATATCCAGCCGGACATTATCCTGATGGATATCACCATGCCTGTTCTTAATGGACTTGAGGCGACCCGCCGGATCAAGCAGCAGAGCCCGCAAATCAAGGTGCTGGTGCTGACAATGCATGAGAGCGACGAGTATTTTTTTGAGATTCTTAAAGTTGGAGCATCGGGCTACTTCATCAAGGGCGGTTCGGCTAGCGAACTGGTATCTGCCATACATGCCGTGGCGCGGGGAGACGTCTTCCTTTACCCGACCATGGCGAAGAAGCTGATGACCGACTATCTGCACCGGATCGGCGCCGGGCAGGGGCGGGAGAGCTATGACGGGCTCACCAACCGCGAAAGGGAGATACTCAAGCTTATCGCCGAGGGAAACACGAATCAAGAGATCGCTGATCTCCTCAAGCTAAGTGTAACCACGGTTCAGACCCACCGTGCTCATGTCATGGCTAAACTCGGACTGCACAGCCCGGCTGAGCTAATCAAGTATGCCCTGCGGCAGGGATTTATCACGCTCGATTCCTGAGCGGTCACGGTCTGCCTACTTACTTAGCATGAGACGCCTCATTATTTATGTGTAGTCATATTACGTGCTTATGCCTAGCAAAATTCATTTGCGATGGGGATTTCCCGCCATGCCCGCCCGTGCTATTGTAGTCTTGTGACAAAGAGAATATCCGGTAAATCCGGGCTACAAGATATGTAAGGACGGTGCCATGGTAGCGATAGAGGATCTGAAGAAGAATGTCGTATTATCACCCTTGAGCGATGCTGATTTGGGGATAATAGCGGAGTTTGTTCAAGAGAAGCAATACGAAGCTGGCACTACCATTTTCCAGGAGGGCGATAGCGCCACGGAACTGCTGATAGTCCAGGAAGGCAGGGTTGCCTTGCAAATGACTCTTTCGGGGGCGGATGCCCAGACAAGCCGCCGGATTACCGTTGATGTTGCCGATAGAAATGATGTAATCGGCTGGTCATTCGTCGTCGATCCCTACAAGTACACACTTACTGCGGTATGCTTGCAGCCGGTCAAGGCGTTATCGGTGGCCGGAGACAGGCTACGGTGGCTTCTCCGGGATAATCCCGGAATTGGATATGAAGTGCTGAAAGGGCTGATCAGGGTGGTGGCTTCACGCCTCGATGAGACGAGGCGGATTCTAATTACTGAGCGGTCATCTCTGTAGCGACCTGTACAGGTTTTGCCTGCCGGTGATGATAGGGGGAGGGCAGAGAAAGAATGAACATCGTCATCACCGCGGGGAAAGGAGGTTAGTATGATGAGAGAGACGCCAATTATGTGGTGCGGTGGATAAAGGGATGTGACAAAAAGCTGGAAAATGCCTTTGAAAGGAGGAGAATAAGTATATGAATCCGGGAATTGTTGTGTTAATAATTCTTGCAGCCCTTGTTTTGTTGGCGGGTGCTTCCAGAATCGTGAAGCAGTATGAGCGCGGCGTGGTGTTCCGTTTCGGACGCCTCGTGGGCATCAGAGAACCCGGTCTGAATATGATTATGCCTTTCATTGACCGCATGACCAAAGTCAGCCTGCGCATTGTGACCACGGTGCTGGAGCCGCAGGAGGTCATCACCCGGGACAACGTTACCGTGAAAGTGGACGCCGTCGTTTACTTCCATGTGATCGACCCCGTAAAGGTAGTGATCAACGTGGAGAATTATCGGGACGCAATTGTGCAACTGGCCTTGACCACTTTGCGGAGCGTACTGGGTCAATCAGAGCTGGACGAGCTTCTTGCCCATCGTGACCAGATCAATCTGAGGCTGAGGCAGATCATTGATGAGCAGAGCGAACTGCCATGGGGCGTGAGGGCGAGCCTGGTGGAAGTGAAAGACGTTTTGCTGCCGGAAGGAATGCAGCGAGCGATGGCCCGTCAGGCTGAATCGGAGCGGGAAAAGAGGGCAAAGGTCATCCATGCCGAGGGCGAACGGGCGGCGGCAGATACCCTGGCGGAAGCTGCCCGTATTCTCCAGGGACAACCCGCAGCATTGCAACTGCGCTATCTCCAAACCATGGTCGAGATGGCCGGCGAGCGGAATACAACCATCATACCCTTGACCCTGGATATCGTTACCGCCCTGGCTGGCAGGTTGCCTCAACCCCAGGGAACGGCATCGGTAGCAGGCTCCCGGTAAAGTTTGGTGAAAGTTGGGACGTGCAGTGCCAGATAAACAAGACGGAAAAAAGCTAGGCAGGCGGCAGTTCCTGAAGTGGTCGGCGGGGGCGGGGCTGGCAGCGGTGCTGTCCTCCCCCTTCCTACCAGTGCTGAACCCGGTGAAGGCAGCGAATGTACCCCTGCCCGGCCCTTCACACGATACCTCGCATTCGAATGAGGGAGGCGACCCGAAGAAGGTACGGGCCTGGACAATGGTCGTAGATCTGAAGAAATGTGACGGTTGCGTCACCATAGATGCTCCGCCCCAGTGCACCCAGGCCTGTATCGACGGGCATTTCGCTCCCAAGGGGCAAGAGTGGATCCAGATATTCGGTGTGGACCTGCCCGGCGGCGGGCAGAGTTTCCTGCCGGTACCGTGCTACCAGTGCGAAAACGCCCCCTGCGTTAACGTGTGCCCCGTAGCCGCCACCTATCACAACGAAGACGGAGTGGTCCTCATCGACCACAAGCGGTGTATCGGCTGCCGTATGTGCATGGCAGCCTGCCCGTACCACCGCCGCTTCTTTAACTGGGCGGCTCCGGAGGTGCCGCCTGAGGCGGCCCTGGCGCACTATTCGCCCCTGTATCCTGTTCCGGCGGTGAAAGGAACGGTGATAAAGTGCATGTTCTGCGCCCATTTCTTGCGCGATGGCAAGCTGCCCTACTGCGTCGCCGGTTGCCCGATGAAGGCGCTCTATATGGGTGACAGAAATGAAGACATCGCCAGCAACGGGGTTGAGGTGGTGCAGCTATCAAAATTCCTTGACGAAAATGATGCCTTCCGCTGGAAGGAAGGCCTTGGCACCCAGCCGCGGGTCTGGTATTTGCCGGGGCATGGTCAGAATTTCAATCGCCATGCTTCTGACCCCCGGCCATTGAAGCGGCCGGTGTGGAACTGGGGTGGGGATGGATACAATTACCAGATAGAGCCTTTGACATGGAAAAGGAGACCTAATGAGACCAAGGATTGAGACCGGGCACCGGCGTCTGGAGCGCATAGCCTTGGACCCGCTTGCCCGGACCACCACTAGTTATTACCTCTTCGTTCTCTTCCTGGTGGCGGTAGTCGCCTGGGGTTTTTATGCCTACGTGACGCAGATCCGCTGGGGGCTGGTCACCACCGGGATGCGTGACCAGGTGTTCTGGGGAATATACATGGTGAATTTTGTCTTCTTCATCGGCATCAGTCATGCCGGGACGCTCATCTCCGCCATTTTACGCGTTACTCAGGCAAGCTGGCGCACGCCGATCACCCGGATGGCGGAGATGATTACCGTGGTGGCTATCTCGATCGGTGCGCTGATGCCGATCATAGACATGGGGCGTCCTGAGAGGGTGTGGCACATGATCGCTTTCGGGCGTTTCCAATCGCCACTTCTCTGGGATATCATCTCGATTACTTCCTACCTGACCGGGAGTCTGGTGTACCTTTATCTGCCCGCCATTCCGGACCTGGCGCTAATGCGGGACCGGCTTGGGCGGGACGCATCGGCGATTAAGAGGAAGATATACACCTGGCTGGCGGTGGGATGGCGGAACACGCCCGAACAGCGACACCGCCTGGAAAAGGCGATCGGCATTATGGCGGTAACCATAATACCCATTGCCGTCTCGGTCCATACCGTTGTCTCATATGTCTTCTCCATGACACTGCGGCCAGGCTGGAATAGTACTGTCTTCGGCGTCTACTTCGTCATCGGCGCCATCTTCTCCGGCATCGCTTCGCTCCTCATCGTTATGGCGCTGTTTCGAAAGTTTTACCATCTTGAGGAATTTATTACGGCCAGGCACTTCCGCAATCTTGGCTACCTGATGCTGGTGGCGCTCCTGGTCTACTTTTATCTGACCGTCGGCGAATACCTGACCACGGGTTATAAGCTGGAAATCGAGGACAAGCACCTCCTTGAACTGCTGCTGGTGGGAGAGAGCGCTGGCTGGTTCTGGTTCTTCGTGGTCGCCGGACTGGTGATACCGGCGGTGTTGATCATTGTAAGGCGCGGCCCGGTCATACCGCGGATGCTGATTGCGGCTGTCCTGGTCAACGCTGCCATGTGGGTCAAGCGGTTCCTCATCCTGGTCCCCAGCTTGCAGGTGCCGTTGATGCCGTTTGAGTTTGGCGCATACCGGCCTACCTGGGTTGAGTGGTCAATCACTGCTGCCGCCTTCGCCGCCTTCATCCTGATCTTTGCCATCTTCGCCAAGGTGATGCCTTTGATCTCCGTATGGGAAGTGGCGGAGGAGATGGAATCCGCCGAACATGCTACGCTGGAAGCAGTTGAGCGGCCTTCGGGGACTCTGGAGGAGGCTGAGGGGATGGGCGGTAGCGCTGCCCAGAGGCGGTTAGAAGAGACACAAAGTTGAAAGGATTTTGGAGTTAACTGCGAGGTACGGAAAGGGTGAGTCAGAAAGGGAATGAATAAAATGAGGTTTGCTACACTAGCGATCTTGCCTCTTGCGGCCGTGGTTGGCGTTCTTCTCCTGTCCCTGGTGCCGCGGGCTGCTATCGCCCAGGAAGAAGTACCGCCGCCCTATGCCGGAATGAAGAACCCCTTCCGCTGGGAGGACGCGGCGGCGCAGGAAGCGGGCAAGCGACTTTATACACAATCGTGCGTGGGGTGTCACGGTGTTAAGGGCGATGCCGTGCCCACCGTCCATTTCGGTGATAATCCAGAACTCCGCAAGCACTTGGAGGAGCAGCCTGACCATCATTTCTGGGTACTGAGCGAAGGACGCTTGAACAAGGGAATGCCTCCCTACAAATCTGCGTTTTCAGAGGAACAGCGCTGGCAAGTACTCACCTTCCTCTGGTCGCTGGCTGCGGCACCGGTCGAACCGGCGGCACCGCCAGCAGCAGTTGAAGGCATTTCCCTGGTCCTGACCGCTCCCAATGAAGGGTCCGCTGGCCGTTTGCTGGCTATTTCGGCAGAAATCAAGGACAAAGACGGCAAACCAATAGCCGGGGAGACGGTGAAGTTCCTGGCCAGGGTGAGCTTTCTTAACGGAGGTGGCTTAATGGAGATCGGTGAGGCAGCCACTGATGCTAGGGGAGTGGCTCTCCTGGATTATACGCCCCGGTTTGATGGCGAAGTCCAGCTGGTGGCGCGGTACGGGGGGGCCGAATCCTCGGCGGCTCTTGTCCTGGGCGCGGCAGACAAACCTTTCTATGCAACGCACATCGGGATAGATTTACCGGCTCCAGGAGAGGAAGTGGTTTTCGGTCCGAAATCTGCTATGGGGCTTGACGAGGACAACAATGCTCCGACTTCCGCGTTCAGGCTTCCCGGGGGAGTATTATCCTGGTTGCTGACGGTTGTTGCCACGGCGGCCCTCATCTGGTTCACCTATTTCCGGGTCATGTTCCAGGTATTTCGCATTCCCGGTCCCGGCCGGCCGTGGGATGTTAACACCAAGCTTGCTCCGATGTTGGGTCTGGCAGTGATTCTGAGCCTAGGCATCACCCTGCTCCTGATGCTTCTCACCGGCCCTATCAGTCACTGGCATGTCCTGGGCCACTAGTGCTTAGTTTATAAATAGGCGTACCAAGGACACCGTTCGCCCCCGTATCAAGTACGGGGCAGGCTCTGAGCCTGTCGAAGGGCGCGCCGATGGTTCGACAAGCTCACCATGAACGGCGCATGCTGTTACGCGGAATTCTGCAACTTAGTACTAGTGGAGTACGTCTTACGCTTCTTTCCTTGTGATTAACCATACTGACGAAAGTCGGAATGGGATTATCGTAGCTAACGTTATTTCAAAGACACTGCACTAGCGTCTTGAATCTGAAGTCCTTTACAAAAAAGAATGTAGTTCTCTCATTGTGAGCGAAGCGAGGCAATCCGTCTAAGTCTACAATCGAACGGATTGCTTTGTCCCGATTATTTTGGGACTCGCAATGGTGAACCATGTAATGGTTTTGCAACAGTACTAAGCCTTTTTCAATTCTTTACCCGGCTCATCGGCGGTAATGGTCACGCTGTCCGCCGGGAAGACAATCTTTTTCCCGCAGCCCCGCCAGCCGCCTTTCTTATCTGACATAATGCCGGTGAAAAGGTTAACCTCGCCGCCCTTGATTGAAGCCCATTTCCCGATGGTCTCCTTGCCACTGTTCTTATCGATAACCTTCACGCTCATCAGAATCCTCCTTTTTCCATGATTATTCGTTGAGGCAAAGGACTATTCGCACTTCAGTTTGTTGATAAGCAGGGGCACCACCTGAAAAAGGTCGCCGACAATGCCATAGGTGGCCACATCAAAGATGGGTGCGTCCGGGTCGCTATTAATAGCAATGATCATTTCGGAGCTCTGCATCCCGGCAAGGTGCTGGACCGCGCCCGATATTCCGCAGGCGAAGTAAAGTTTGGGACAAACCGTCTTTCCGGTCTGGCCAACCTGGTGGGAATAGGGAATCCAGCCCTCGTCCACCGGCGGCCGTGATGAGCCTACCGCCGCGCCCAGCGCTTCCGCCAGTTCTTCGATGAGCTTGAAATTCTCCGGCTTTCCCAGTCCCCTTCCGCCGGAGACGATGATATCGGCATCTTCGAGCTTGATGCTCTCGGTGATGTTTTCGACAAAGTTGAGCAGTCTTGTCCGCGAAGTGACCGCCTCTTTCTTGAAATCTACCTTGATAATCTGTCCCTTGCGGTTCGCATCCGGCGCTTTTTTCTTGAACACCCGGGGGCGCACCGTAGCCATCTGGGGGCGCTTGTCCTTGCAGATAATCGTTGCCATCATGTTGCCGCCGAAGGTGGGGCGGGTCTGCAGCAGAAGCTTCTTTCCGGCGTCAATATCTAGGCCGGTGCAATCGGCGGTGAGCCCTGTCTGAAGAATGGCGGCCACTCTCGGGATAAAGGCACGTCCTAGCGAGGTGGCGCCCGCCAGGAGGATCTCCGGCTTGTTTTCCCTGATCAGGCGTGCCAGCTCGCCGGCGCACAGGTCCTCCTGGTTTACCGCCAGAGCCGGGTCATCAATCAGGTAAACTTTGTCCGCCCCGTGGGCGATTAGCTGGTCAACTTCGCTGATGTTATGTCCGAAGCACACGGCAGTCAGCTCCGTGCCGAGCGTATCCGCCAGCTCTCTCCCCCTGGCCAGAATCTCGTAGCTCACTCTCTTCAGCTTGCCGTTGCGCTGCTCGGCAAAAGTCCAGACTCCCTGGTAACCGTTACTTTCCATCTTGCTCCTACACCACCCTGGACTCTCTCAGTTTCTGCACCAGGGTTTCCACCTGTTCTTCCATACAACCCTGCAACTTTTCTCCCCGGCGTTCTCTGTTGGGGAAAAATATTTTTATCACTTTCGTGGCTGAACCATTTAGCCCTATCCTGCTCATATCAGCTTCGATGTCGGCGGCTGTCCAGACAATGACCGCCGCGCTTTTCGCCCTGGCCAGTCCCCGCAGGGATGGCAGACGGGGCACGTTAATCTCTTTGACCACGCTTATCATCGCGGGCAGCGATGTCTCTATAACTTCGTAGCCATCCTCTACCATGCGCTGGAGACGTATCTGCCCGGCGCCGACTTCTTCTATCTTATTGACATAGGCAACGAACGGAAGCCCCATCGTTTCCGCTAGTTCTGGCCCCACCTGACCGGTGTCGCCATCTGCGGTCTGGCGACCGCAGATGACCAGGTCAAAATCGGCTATCTTTCTTATCGCCCTGGACAGCGTGTAAGAAGTTGCCAGGGTATCGGAGCCTCCGAGCAGCCGGTCGCTGACAAGAAATGCCTGGTCGGCGCCGCAGGCGATGGCTTCACGCAGTATCTCTTCTGCCTGGGGCGGTCCCATGCTAAGCGCCGTGACTTTCCCGCCAAAGCGCTCTTTCAAATGGACCCCTTCCTCGAGGGCGTAGCTATCAAAAGGATTGATGATGTTTTTTGTGCCCTGTCTCACCAGGCTGTTGGTCTGGGGATCTATCTTCACCTGCGTGGTGCCCGGCACCTGTTTGATGCAAACTATGATGTTCAATCTCGCCGTCCTCTTCTTTTTCTCAGTTCTGCAGCGATGGTGCCCCGGAGCATTTCGTTGGCGCCTTCGTAAATCTGGGTAATTTTGGCATCACGCATCATCTTCTCCACCGGGTAATCGCGCATGTAGCCGGCCCCGCCGAAAATCTGCACCGCTTTGGTGGTGACCTCCATGGACACATCTGCCGCGAAGACCTTGGCCATGGCGGACTCTTCCGTGAAATCTTTTGCGCCGCTGTCAACGGTCCGGGCAACGGCGTAGACCAGCGCTCTCGCCGCTTCTACCTGTATCGCCATATCAGCCAGCATATTCTGCACCGCTGGTAGCGCGATCAGCGGATGCCCGAACTGCACGCGCTGGCGGGCGTAATCCACCGCGGCTTCCAGCGCTCCCTGTGCCACCCCGACCGCCTGCGAGCCGATGCCCGGGCGCGACCAATCGAGAGTGCGAAGGGTTTGAATGAAGCCCATCCCCTCCCTGCCGAGAAGATTCGCCTCCGGAACAAAGCAATCGCGAAAGACGAGCTCCCTGGTGGCTGAGGCGCGGATGCCGAGCTTCTTTTCTTTCTTGCCGAAGGAGAAACCGGGCATTCCCTTTTCCAGGATAAAGGCGCTGGCGCCCCGGGGACCCTTTGTCTTATCCGTCAGCACGATGACGGTGTATATCTCTGCTTCGCCGCCGTTAGTGATGAACTGCTTTGTCCCGTTAAGTATGTAGCCGCCGGCCACCTTTTGGGCTGTGGTCTTCAGGGCTGTGGCATCACTCCCGGCAGATGGCTCGGTCAGGGCGAAAGCGGCCAATTTCTTCCCCGATGCGACGTCCGGCAGGTACTTTTTCTTCTGCTCCTCGCTGCCGGCCTGTATCAGGGTGATGCTGCCCAGTGCGCTGGCGGCATAGCTCACCGCCACCCCGCTGCACACGCGGCTGAGCTGCTCCACCACCAGGCAGAGGTCGAAACAGCCGCCGCCCAAACCCTCGTACTCCTCCGGGACGAAAACACGGAACATATCGCTTTCGGCCAGGGCTTTCATTATTTCCCAGGGAAACTCCTCTTTTTCATCAAGCTCAGCCCGCACGGGGAGTATCCTCTCCTCGGCAATTTTCCTGGCGAGGCCCCTTATTTCTTTCTGTGTTTCACTCAGAAAATATTCCAAAATACCCCCTCGGTTGGTTGCTTCTCTGTGGGTGGCGAACCTTGCCCCGTATGCCGCACTAGCTACGAAAAGGGCACCGCGCGTGAGACGGATTTACGTTCCCGCGGCGCCCCAAAAACGGATTCCCATTTGAGATAGCCCTATTATAAGCGTTCGAGCCCGCCCGATGTCAAGCTTCCCGGCAATCCCGAAGTCATCCCAAAGTCATACTTTCGGGTGATAGCTGGTTGATGGTTTTCCATATTATCGTTAGTATACGCAATAAGCTAGGACTACGAACATGGTGGATAAGATTAGGAGAATCCTGTTTCGGGACCGCTGTGCTGGCCGAAGCCTGTTTGCCAGTCTGGGCTACTTCGCAATTGGACTCGTCCTGCTCCTCAGCCTCTTGCTCCCAAGCGAAGCATATGCGGATGGCACCTGGGCCACTAAAACCTCCATGCCGGAGCCGCGCACCTGGGCGGCGGCTGGAGTGATTAACGGCGTTCTCTACGTGGCCGGCGGTACTGACGGTTCAGGACCGATCAACACGCTTTGGTCATATGACGCGACAGCAAATACCTGGAGCACCTTGGCTTCCATGCCGGGACCCCGAGATACCGGGGTTGGCGCCGGCGTCATCGATGGCAAGCTTTATGTAGCCGGGGGATGGAGTGGCAGTCTTCCCACCAATACGTTGTTTGTGTATGATCCCCTAGCTAATTCCTGGAGCACCAGGGCATCCATACCTCAGGGCGGAATGTACTATGGTAGTGGCCATGGAGCTTCCGGCGTGATCAACGGCAAGCTCTATGTCTATACCGCTGCGACTGGCTACGATGGCTGGTGGAAATATCTACATGTCTATGACCCGGCCACTAATAGCTGGACTCAACTTCCCGAATCACCGAACTACCACGTCAACCCGGCTTTCGGCGTCATTGATAACAAGTTTTACGTGGCCGGTGGCGACGACTGGTCGGGCAATTCTGCTAACTGGAAGAAACTGGATGTATACGATCCGGCTACCAATACGTGGACGACCAAAGCCCCGATGCCGGCAGGAGGGAGGGGATTTGCCAGCGCGGTTCTCAATGGCAAGCTTTACGTCATTGGCGGTGACGATGGTGCCACCAATAAAAACACTGTGTATGTATATGACCCGGCCACTGATGGCTGGACAACTGAGACCGCAATGCCAACCGCCCGCGCTGGCGCAGCGGTCGGAGCTATCAATGGCAGCCTCTATATCGCCGGTGGTGCCAACAGTACCGGAACATTGGCAACTACCGAGGCGCTTACGTTAGCAGCGACCACCCCACCCACCGTTAGCACCAACGATTGGTACTACGATGTCACCGCCGCCTCAGCGAGGGTAAGACTAAACATCGATTCTCTGGGCACGGCTTCAAGCGTCAACGTGTCTTTCCAGTGGGGAACAAGCTCCGGAAACTACACCGGAGAAACCACACCCGGCAACGCAACTGCTGCCCCGGCCATTTTTGACGATACCATAACCGGACTTAATGCCGGGACGACCTACTACTACCGCGCCAGGGCGGTGGGGGATGGCACAAGCTATGGCTCGGAAAAGAGCTTCACCACCTTATCTTTAACTCCACCCACGGTGACCACCGGCGACGTTACCGGCATTGGGACCACTTCAGCGACGTTTTACGGCAACCTGGTTTCCATGGGCACGGCCTCAAGTGTGATGGTCGGCGTCCAGTGGGGCACAACCTCAGGAGACTACACCGGTGAAGCAATGTGGGGCCCGGCGTTCTCATCCCAGACTTATTGGTCGCCCATTAGCGGATTCAGTCCTTCGACGACATATTATTACCGGGCGAAGGCGGTAGGCGATGGCACGGTTTACGGCCTGGAGGACAGCTTTACCACTGCCACGCCCAACCAGCTTCCGGTGGCTTCCTTTACCTATTCCCCTACTAATCCGCAGGCGGGCCAGGTGGTGATGGTTGATGCCTCTGGTTCCGGCGACCCGGATGGCGCTATCGCGAACTATAGCTGGGACTGGGGAGACTGGGGCAGCTCGTCGGCCGTGGGGCCAACCGGACTGGGGCATACCTTCACATCAGCCGGCAGCTACCTGGTGGTCCTGACCGTGCGGGATAACTCCAACGGCACCGGCTCTCAGGCGCAAACAATCACGGTCTCCGCCGTAGGACAATCATCCTCCAGTTCGGACAGCGGCTCATCTTTTCCCCGGGTCCGTTCCCTGCCGGACATCTCCACCTGGGCGCTCATCGCCAGCGGCTTGCCGTTACTGGGTCTCAGGGCAATCTTCTCCCGCCGCAGGAAAAGGTAATGACCGTTTCGGACTGGCCTGTCTCAAACAGTCCCGCGACCGCCGGCCGCTCCCGGATATCCCTGGTGCTCTTGCTGGCGGCAGGGCTATTCTCTATCTATTTCTCCACCATGCAGTGGCTGTTCGGGGAGTGGTGGGGCAGCGGCTCCTTCGTGTGGGAAGCGCGGAACTGGGCGCACGGTTTCCTGGTGGTGATAATGGTGGGCTACCTGCTCTGGCGGAAAAGAAGAGAGTTTCTTCTGTCCGGCAGAAGGTCTCCGTGGGGGATACCGGCACTTGCCGGGGGTGTGGCGCTGAAGTTTGCCGGGGATTTCCTGGACATGCCTTATCTTTCCGCCGCTTCAACTATTCCGGCCGGCCTTGGCGCGGTGTGCCTTTTCTCCGGCGTTACAACAGTCCGGCGTCTGTCAGTTCCTTTCCTGCTTTTTCTGCTGGCTGTCCCCTTTCCAGTGGATGAGTGGGGGATAACCAATTTTCTGGCGCAAGTAGTGGCTACTGGGTCGGCGCCTCTGGCGGGGTTGTTGGGTACGCCGGTTTTCCGGTCAGGCCAGCTCATTACTGTTGGTCAGTACCAGTACGAGGTAATCGGGCTGTGTAGCGGATTCAACTTCATTATGGCGCTGCTGGCGCTGGCGGTGCCGCTTCTGTATCTGCGTGGGGCTTCACTGAAGTCATTGGGAATATCCTTATTCTGGCTGCCGGCGCTGGGTATGGCGGCCAAGATAATCCTGGTCAGTGCGGTCCTGGCGCTGACCCCGCGCCTGGGGCAGGATGCGGCCTTAGCATTGTATCACGGCTGGCTGGGGGTAGCTTTTTTCGTTGCCGGGCTGGGGGTGGCCGTTTTTCTTTCGACACTCAGATGGGGAAGCCATTCCGCGCGGGAAATCTCTGTCGGGTAGCGCTGAGACGCGAGATTACTGCCCATGACTACTCTATCTCTTCCAGCCTCGCTACTACCTCATCGATCGTCTCATCCGGTGTCGAGGCGCCGCTGGTAACGCCAACATGGCGGCATCCCTTGAACCAGTCGGGCTGGATTTCGTCCGCTGTTTGGGTCAGGTAGGTTTTCTTGACTGCGCCGCAAAACTCCACCAGATGCCGGGTGTTGGCGCTGGTGCGGCTGCCGACAACGACCATCACGTCTGCCTTTCGGGCAAGATCGATGGTGGATTTTTGCCTCCGGCGAATATCATGGCAGATTGTATCAATCACGCGAATTTCGCCGTCTTTGATCAGCGCCAGGTCAATCATTTTGCTGGCAAATTCGGTAAACTGTGGAAGTATCTGCGTGGTTTGTGACAGGATTCCAAGCCGGCGGGGCAGCCGCGTTTCCCGGACAAGTCCTGTGTCCAGCGTGGCTATTCCCCGGTTGTCTGCCCAGCCCAGGATGCCCTTAACCTCGGGGTGCTCGGCTTCTCCGTAGACAATGACAAAGAATCCCGCTCTGGCCAGTCGCCGCGCCGCGAGCTGCGCCCGGTGGACAAAGGGGCAGGTGGTGTTGATCACGTTGTTGAATTTCTGGCGGAGCTCAGCCTCAATCACAGGACTAATGCCATGGGCGCTGATAGCGGCGGCATCGCCCTTAATCTCATCAATATTACCGGCTATATGGATACCACGCCGCGCCAGTCTCTCCAGCACCTGTTGATTGTGAACCGGAGCGCCAAGGGATTCTATCCGACCCCGTTCCTGCGCAGCCTTCTCAAGAATCTCGATGCAGCGTTTGACCCCGAAGCAAAAGCCGATGCCGGCCGCCTTTTCTACCCTTAGCGCCACTTACTCTCCCCGCTGTACGTACACTCCCCGGTACCCAGCCGGGAGCAGCGCTGCAATATGTGCCATGATAATCTCAGTGTAGCGGGAAAGGTCGGCCTTGGTCAATTTGCCGTCGGCCGGCGGCAGGTGGAAGGGAGAGCCGATGTTCACCGTGACCCGCGGGCGTGTCAGCAGCGATTTTACCCCCCTGATTCTTTCAGTGCCAGTGATCCCGACTGGCAGAAGCGGGACACCGCTGCGTGCGGCGAGCATTGCCGCCCCGGGAAAGGCGCGCTGCAACTTCGCGTTTTTACTCCGGGTTGCTTCGGGAAACATGACCAGCGGGAACCCCATGGCAAATGTCTCCTCAACCTGCCGCAATATTTCCCGGTCGAAGCGCTGGCGATTAACCGGGAAGGCTCCAACAGAGCGCAGAATAAAACTCATCAGAGGAGACCGGAAGAGTTCTCTTTTTGCCATGAACCTGGATTTCCGCCCGATGCTAATGCCGACAAGCGGAGGATCCGTCAGGTTCATGTGATTTGCCACCACCAGCAGCGGTCCTTCACGGGGAACATTCTCCTTGCCCTGAACCCTGCAGTTCGTGAACGAAAAGAAAAGTATTTCGAAAAAAATCTTGCCTACCGAGTAGAGCCAGGACATTACCGCCTCCAGGTTAAAAGTAGGTGGACTGAAAGATTATAACTTACTGAAAGATTGAGAGGCAAACGTGCGCTATCGAGAGCGCTTAATAACTCCGTTCGCTCTTGTCGAAGGGCCGTTGTGGTTCCCTTCGTCTGTTCTCAGGGCAGGCTAACGGCTCACCACCTGTGGCGAGGGTCGGTGGCGAGCCACGAACGGCTTGGGTGAGTCATTAAACAACCCCGCTGTCCGACTTCTTGTCCTGTTGTTTTATAGTATAATTATTTTGTGCCTATGATGAAGAAGCTGACCATCGGGAAATTGAGGGGCTTGCAACAGATCGCCAGCGAAGACGGTATTTTTGTCATCTGCGCCATTGACCACCGTGAGTCATTCCGTAATATGATCGGTGGGAAAAACCCCGAAGGGGTCAGCACGGCGGAAATGACCGTGCGAAAGATGGAGCTCTGCTCTACCCTGGGTAGATACGGCAGCGCCGTGCTGCTCGATCCTATTTTTGGCGCGGCACAGTGCATCGCCGGTGGCGCTCTGCCGAGAGACGCCGGTCTTCTGGTAAGTATAGAAGCCTCGGGTTACGGGGGCGGCAAAGAAAACCGCCGTACTGAACTTCTCAACGACTGGGGAGTCGAGAAGATAAAGCGGATGGGCGCTTCGGCGGTTAAGATATTGCTTTACTACCGCCCCGATCTGAAGCCGCTCGCCGGCGAGCAACTAGCAATCATAAGTCAGGTGGCGCAAGACTGCATCGAATACGATATCCCTTTTCTGGTCGAACCGGTGAGCTATCCGGTTGGTAGCGAAATTAGCGACCCAGAGAAGTTTGCTGCAATCAAAGGGAAGCTTGTGATTCAAACCGCCCGAGACATTACTGCCCTGCCCATAGATGTACTCAAGGCGGAGTTCCCCGCTGATCTCCGCTATGAAAAGGACCGGTCCAGGCTTATTGAGCTCTGCCGGCAGCTTGATGCGGCATCCCGCGTTCCCTGGGTTATCCTCAGCGCTGGGGTGGACTTTGAGACGTTCCTTCAGCAGGTGGAAATCGCCTGCCAGGCCGGGGCTTCCGGCTTCCTTGGAGGCCGGGCCATCTGGCAGGAAGTGGTGAGCCTCGCCGGTGCGGCGGCCCGGGTCGAGTGGCTTTCAACAGTCGGCGCAGACCGCCTGAAAAGGCTGGTTGAAGTGGCTAACAGGTATGCCACACCCTGGTACAGGAAGCGGGGGCTGGAAACGCATGAGCTGGCGGAGGTGTCAGAAGACTGGTATCGGGAATACTGACGCCGGAGAGATGAGATGATTGCTACCGTTACTCTTAACCCTTCCCTGGACGAAGATATCCTCGTCGATGGTCTGGTGCTGGATGAGGCTAACCGCTGGTTGAAATTGCGCCGCTATGCCGGAGGTAAAGGCATTAACGTGTCCCGTGCCATTCACGAACAGGGCGGCGTAACGGTGGCTTACGGGTTCATCGGCGGAAATACCGGCCGCACCCTGGAGATACTGCTGGATGAGGAGGGCGTGCTTTTCAGTTTCACTCCCATCAAGGAAGAAACGCGCACCAACGTTATCCTCAGCGATACCCGGACCGCTCAGCAGACGCGGATTGATGCTCCAGGCCCGCGCATCTCAAAAAGGGAGCTGGAAAGATTCATGAAGAAGGTCCGCCAGCTCCGTCCCCATCCGGATATGCTGGTCATTGCCGGCAGCGTACCCCCGGGCATTCCGACTAGTATTTATTACGATGTCATCAAAGAAGCGAAGGAGAGGGGAATACTGACGATTCTCGACTCTGAAGGCCAATGGCTCACCGAAGGGATAAAAGCCAAACCGTACTTGATAAAGCCCAATGTCCACGAGGCGGAGATACTGGTGGGGAAAAAGCTGCCGACGGAAAAGGCGGTAATCGATGCGGCACGGAAGCTGCTTGATACCGGCATCGAGATTGTGGTCATTTCACGCGGTAAAGAAGGTATAATCGCCGCGACAAAAGACATGGTGGTAAAGGCCATGACGCCCACAGTGAAGGTGCGCAGCACCGTCGGAGCGGGAGATTGCACCATCGCTGGTCTTGCCTTGAAGCTGTCCTGCGGGGAGTCCCTGATTGAGGCTTGCCGCTTGGGAGCGGCAATGGGCACGGCGGCAGTTATGACTTACGGCACTGAGCTCTGCCGCAAGACCGATGTGGAAAAACTGCTGCCCAAGGTCAAAGTCTGGGAAATCCCTGCGAAAGCTGGGGCAAACGCTATTCCCCTGGTGATCGGCAGGGGCTGAGAGGGGATTGGAGTCATTCCTCCGCAGGGTACCTCAGCCCTGCAGACATGAACAACTAGATGCCATGCTTTAAGCGGGTGTCCTTTTTCTCTTGACGGTTACAGACTTGATTCATTGACGTCACCCAGGCGCTAAGATATGATATTAGCGGAGCGTGGGCCCGTAGCTCAGTGGTGGAGCGGTCGGCTCATAACCGATTGGTCGTAGGTTCGATCCCTACCGGGCCCATGAAGCCAGATATTTCTGTTGAATGCCAGAGGGTAGAATAGTGGCATTTTCGGATGAGGTAATACAACGGGCTTGGGAAAGAGCCGGCGGGCAGTGCGAATGCCAGCGGCGCACCCACCGGCATTTCTACAATCCCTGCGGCAAACAGTTGGTCTGGGCGATGCGGGGAAGGGATGGGCGTGGAGGCTGGGAAGCCGATAAAATAGCCTTCACCGGCGAGGATACGCTGAGAAACTGCGAGGTCCTGTGTTGGGACTGCCACGATTCGATCATGCGATGACATCTTTCGGCTATCCCGAAATAGCGAATTGTCAAGTTTATTGAAGCCAATTGTGTTTATCAAAGAAACGGACTCCTGTGTGGGGGATTGCCTTCTTATAGCCATGCCTTGAGGCTATTCTAGCATCAAAGGCAGGAACTTGTCCCGACATTATGCTATAATTCCGATGTCTAAATCAGTACTCTATTGTTACGTAGGGAGGCTGAAATGAGTGAACCTAGAGATTGTTGGTTATACGAATTACGTGATGGGCATGAAATAGTTTACTACGGCATCAGTTGTGACCCCGAACGAAGAGAACCGGAACATTCTAACAAAAGATTCACCCATATGAATGTCATTAGTGTCGGACTTACAAGACGTTCCGCAGAAGAAAGAGAATGGGACGAGATACAACGCTATCAGTATCAACATGGTGGAAAGCCACCTAAATATAATAAAAGGAAAACTTACAAGCACCGTGCTAATACATACGCATGAAATGGCAAACATCCTGATGTTCGTGCAATGGTAGCGTAAAAATCCGGGATGAAGCCGAACAGCCTAACTCCTGATTTGCCACCTGCAATTCTCACCTTCGTTATCCCACTACGTATTCGAACTCCAGCGAAGGCTATCGTTGATTGTCCCTGTTAAGTTCTCTCAACCTCTGCTATACTTTGCAAATGGACGGTTTGCAAGAGCGACTACGCAAGAATGAGAATCGGACTCTTTACTGATACCTATCTTCCGGAGGTAAATGGGGTTGTCACTGTCTTAAAGACGATGACACGTGAACTAACAAAAAAAGGGCACGAGGTCTACGTTTTTTGTCCAAGCTATCCGGGCGAAAACGGTTCCGGTCCAGGAGTTTATCGCTTCGCTTCTGCAAAGTTTATCTTCTATAAAGGGGTGAGATTAGCTATCCCATATAATAGAAGCGCTTTCCGGATCATTCCCACACTGGATATCATCCATTCGCACGATCCTGGCTCTATGGGGCTCCTGGGGCTATGGGCATCCAAGAGATACCACATACCCCATATCCATACTTATCATACCCTCTTCATGGATTACCGCGGCTATCTCCCGAGGGTAATCCGCCCCACTCGCGGTATGATCAAATGGCTGAGCCGGATGCTCTGTAACCGTTGCGATGCGATTATTGCACCCTCAAATCAGATGAAGAACGAGCTGGAAAGCTACGGCATAACCCGCCCCATCTACGCGCTCCCTTTTGGCGTAGATGAGGCGGAATTCTCTCACGAGATCAGGTGGGATATCAGAGCGGAATTGAATATCCAAACCAAAGACCTGCTACTTTATGTAGGAAGATTCGGGATAGAAAAAAACCTCGATTTTCTTTTACGCTCGTTTTGTCAGCTTCTTTCCCTCCGGCCCGAAGCCAGGTTAATACTCGCCGGGGACGGGCCTCAGCGCCAGTTTCTGGAGCAATACGCAAGGAGCCTCGGCGTTGCCCATTCGGTTACCTTTATCGGTTTTCTGCCAAGACGTGATTTAATCGACCTCTATAAGCAGGCGGGGCTTTTTGTCTTTGCCTCCAAGACGGAGACACAGGGGCTTGTTCTGATGGAGGCGATGATGGCTGGAGCCGCAGTAGTTGCCATCGGCATAATGGGCCCGCGGGATATCATTACCTCCGGAGAGACGGGAATTCTGGTGGGCGAAGATGAAAATGAATTTGCCGAAGCCTGTGCCAGACTCTTGCGGGATGACGGCGAGAGGCAGAGGATAGGCATGGCTGCCCGTAAATGGGCACGTTCGCAGAGCTCCCAGGTCTCTACCAGGAAGCTGCTGGACATCTATTCAAATTGCATATGCAAAAACAAGCCGAAGTCATGACCGGGACTTGATGGGACTTCTCATCTTTGGAATAATCTTGGTGGCTGTGAGGCCAGCACCGGCCCTCTGGATAGGCTAGCGGGACATGACGACTATTTGGGGTGATGGAACAACAGTTGCAAATGTTCCAATTCGAAGCACAGGTTGGACCACTGGAATCATCTAAATATATGCAGTTAGGTTACCAAAGACTCAGGGACGTACCAGTTGTCTACTGGGTATCCGTCACTGATAATCAAGCGCACGCTACGCTTTATATCGGCGGTGCGTGGTTGGAAGTCCTACAAGAATTGATTCCCACGCCATCGCAGGCGGTAACGCAACCATAATGGAGACAAAAGGATAAATATTGGATAGGTGCTAAACGCCTCCCTTTTTTAGCGAAGAAAGGAACTCATCCAGCGGCTTACTGTTCAGAATGTCTTTCGCTTCGCACCAGCCCCGCCGCGCAATCCCCACCCCGAAGCGGATGAAGCCGAAGTGCTCGGTGGAGTGGGCATCTGTGCTCATCACTAGCTTCACACCCAGCTCCCGCGCCCGGTAGATGTGAACGTCCTTGAGGTCGAGGCGGCTGGGAGAGGCATTGATTTCGAGCGCGGAGCCGGTGCGGAGCGCCGTTTGAAAAAGGGCCTCCATGTTCACCGCCGCCGGCTCCCGGCCGGGAAGGAGGCGGCAGGTAGGGTGGGCATAAATGTCAACGTTGGGATTTTCTATGGCCCGGGTAATACGGCGCATCATCTTCTCCTCGCCCTCGGTGAGGCCGGAGTGCACCGACGCGACCACCACATCCAGCCCGGCAAGGACTTCATCGGGCATATCCAGGCTGCCATCCGCCCTGATATCAACTTCCATGCCGGACAGGATGCGGATGCCTCCAATCTTGCGATTCAGTCCCTCGATCTCTGCCTTCTGCTGCTTCACCCTCTCTGTATCTAGTCCATGGGCCATGCCGAGGGCTTTTGAGTGATCGGTGATAACCACGTATTCGTAGCCATGCTCTTTCGCCGCGCGGGCCATCGCTTCCAGGGTATCGCGCCCATCACTTGCGCTGGTATGAACATGCAGGTCGCCTTTAATGTCCCCCATCTCAACCAGCCCGGGCAATCTCCCCTGTGCGGCCATATCGATCTCAGCGCCGCCTTCCCTGATTTCAGGCGGGATATACTGCAAGCCGAGCCGGCCGTAGAACGCCTCCTCGCTGGCATATTTCTCCAGCCAGCCCGTCTTCAGGTCGGTGATGCCATATTCGGAAAGGCTCAGTCCCTGCCTCCGCCCCCTTTCCCTGATAACGATATTGTGCTCCTTGCTCCCGGTGAAATACTGTAATAGAGAGCCAAAGGCCTCATGCTCCACGATGCGCAGGTCCACCTGAAGCCCGCCGGCCACTATCACGCTGGCCTTGGTGCCGCCGCTGGCGATGACCTCTGTCACCTGGGGCAGGGAGGTAAAGGCGTGAATTACCTTGCCGGCATCATCAGCGGTGCCCATCATGTCAATATCGCCAATTGTCTCACGGAAACGGCGCACGCTGCCAGCGGCGATAAGATTCCTCAAACCCGGCACGTCCTTGAGCCGCGCGGTAATCTCGTCAACCACGGCCATTGCTTCGCCGAGAGGGATACGCTGGTCCTTCCGCCGGAGCGCCTGAATCTGGTGCAGGATGTTTTCGGCGGTCTTATCGCCCATTCGATATAGCCGGGCAACCTGCCCGCCGACGATTGCCGCTTCCAGCTCCTCGATTGAGCCTATGTCCAACTCCGTGGAAAGGAGTCTGGCAGTTTTCGGACCGATGCCGGGCACCTCAAGCAGGGTAGTGATACCTTTGGGGAACTCAGTTTTGAGTTCTTCGTACACTGGCAGCTTGCCGGTGGTGACAAGCTCGATTATCTTCTTCTCGATCGCATCGCCGACTCCGGGGATTTCCCTGAGGCTCCTGCCTTCCTTCACCATCTGCTCTATCTCCACCGGCAGATGCTCAATTGAGCGCACCACTTTCTGGTAGGCGCGAACTTTGAAGACGTTTTCCCCCTTCAACTCGAGGAGGTCGGCAATATCGGAAAAGACTTTCGCGATTTCGCTGTTTTTCATTGGATTACGCCCTTATCGTAATGATAACACAGCAAGAACAGCCATGCTCTTACAAATGTCCCCGGCGTAAGACACCGTTTGGAGAAAAACCAAAGAACGCCTGATGGTGATTCCACTGCGAAGCAAGCGGGTTAATTTTTGGAAGGAATTGTGCTAATATATACACGGCTAGGAGTGTAGCTCAGTTGGTAGAGCAGCGGTCTCCAAAACCGCCGGTCGCGGGTTCGAATCCTGCCACTCCTGCCAGAGGAAACGGTGAGTTTATGATCGTCGGACTTATTCTTACAGCCATCGGCGTTTTGTGGCTTCTTACGAAGCTGGGGATACTGAGCGGGTCACTGTGGAACTACTTCTGGCCCGTTGTTCTTATCATCATTGGTATCAGCTTCATCTGGGGCTGGCGTTCCCGCCGGATTTTGATGCGGCGCTGGTGGCTCACAGATGATGACCGGAGACATTAGCGCCAGGGCATGCCGAAGTGGCGGAAGCTGGTAGACGCGCCATCTTGAGGGGGTGGTGAACGTGAGTTCGTGGGAGTTCAAATCTCCCCTTCGGCACCAGGACAAAAATGACCAAGTAATAATAACCAAGCGAAAGGAACGGATTGTATCTGGCATCTTGGTTATTGAGTATTCCAGGAAGCGCCGAAGTGGCGGAATAGGCAGACGCGACAGTCTCAAAAACTGTTGAGGGGAAACTCTCATGTCGGTTCGAGCCCGACCTTCGGCACCAGGAAGACATTGCCGAGTTGTGTAGTGGTAGCACGAAGGACTTTGAATCCTTTTGCCCAGGTTCGAATCCTGGCTCGGCAGCCAAGCCTGAGTTCGTGTGCACGTGTTTAAGAGGTTAAAGAGAACATGGAGTTCTTCACAAATCCATGGGTTATTGGAATTGGAAGCACTGTCATAGCTTCTGTCATTGCAGGGCTAGTCTTATATCATGGCTTCGGTATCGGAAAAGCCAAGGCGCAAAAGCAAACATCAAACCCTCAACAACATACGATACCAATCTCAAGTCATCCTCCAATTGAAGAGAAGATTGAAGAGAAGCCAAAAAACACTCTCCTCCCTGAGGAAATCATTGGTTACCTTGATGGTCTTCCTCCTTTTCAAAGAGAGTCCGCTGCTAAGAATTACGAAGGAATAACAGTCTCTTGGGATGTCACACTGTTTAGTACGTCTACCGGGTTGCATGGAGAAACTTATTTGAACGTGAGCAGTCAAGGAAAATCGCAGCCTCCGATTATATGCCCAGTGCAAGACCTTGCCCGGTATCCTGAAGTTAAAGTTATGAAAAAGGGCATCCCATTTCGAGTCGAGGGACAAATTGACCATGTTAGTAACCTTGGCGTAATAGCCCTGCACAACTGCCAATTTCACTTTTGAATTCCACCGTCTGGGTTGATACAAACTCTATGGGTGACTAAAGGGAAAATATTATGGAATACACTATCATCATTGAAAAGGGTCGTGAATCTGGCTATGTGGCTTACGCCCCGGCTTTGAAGGGCTGCGTCTCGCAAGGAAAGACCAAAGCGGAAGCCCTCAAGAATATCAAAGAGGCGATGGAGGCCTATGTTGAAGCTCTCCTTGAGGACGGGCTTCCTGTTGTTTAGGAGGTGATAAGACATGCCAGACTACAAATTTACAGTGGTAGTTGAAAAAGACGAGGATGGGCTCTATGTAGCTTCTGTCCCGCTTCTTCAGGGTTGCTACACGCAAGGGGAAACCTATGAAGAAGCCCTGGAGAACATTAAGGACGCCATCAAGCTGCATATCGAAGCCCGCCGGGCTTTGGGAGAACCTGTTCCCATAGAAGTTGCCATTGACGAGGTGCAGGTCGTTGCCTAAACTCAGGCCGGCCAAGCCAGACGAGGTGTTGGGAGTTCTGGAAAAACTTGGCTTCACTTTCGTGCACGGGAGCGGTAGCCACAAGGTGTACCATCATAGTGACGGAAGATGGACTACCGTGCCCATGCATAAAGGCAAGGATTTAGGCAGGGGCTTACTGAGAAAAATCCTCAAGGATGCTAAAGTATCTGTGGATGAATTCGAGAAATTACGCTAAGTGTGATGGCAGTGGCTTTTAAGTAGCTCCCGTAGTCTCGCCACCAAATCCGGGCGCCAAAAGTTCGGCACTGTCCTGAGTGTCCAGCCAGTTTTTCGATTACAAAGCCGGGAGCAGAACATCAACACCCGCCTTTAAGGCGATTTCATGTTCGACCGCACGCATCGCAGACAGTCGGACTAGCTTGATTTGCCGTGCGGGATGCTATAAAATAGCCAACAAATGGGCACGGCAATAATACCCCTGCTGTCTGCCATCGTCAGTCTTGTTTTCGCATTATCCGTCCTCGATCAGTTTTTTGCTCGCAGAAAGCCATACCAGCTTGTGTGGGCACTCGGGCTTTTGATGTACTTCGTCGCCACCGCAGCCGAGTTCTGGATGGAGGCGCAAGAAATCAACGCAGTCGCCTACCGCCTCTGGTACCTTTTTGGCGCAATCCTTGTGGCCGCTTACCTGGGCATGGGAACGCTCTACCTGCTGGCCTCCCGCCGCACTGCTCATATCTTCATGGCAGTCCTGGGACTGGTTTCCGTTTATGCTGTGGTCAGGGTTTTTGCTGCACCTCTTGACCTCAATGCACTTACCTACCTCAGCGGGGAAGCGATGCCATCCGGGGTAAGGCTGCTGACCCCTTTTCTCAATAGTTTCGGCACTCTTGCGCTGGTTGGCGGCGCCCTTTTCAGCGCTTTCGTTTTCTGGAGGCGCCGTTTCATGCCGCATCGGGTAATTTCCAATATCTTGATTGTCCTGGGGGCAATCCTCCCGGCGCTGGGCGGAACACGGATGCGGCTGGGAGCACCGGAAATGTTTTACCTCCTTGAACTGTTCGGCGTTATTATCATCTTCGCAGGTTTCCTGCGCAGCCGCGAGATATTCGGCTTCTACCGATTCCCTCTTGTGCACGGATTCGGAAAGGTTCCGGATCGATGACCTCTTCCAGTGTGTTATAATAGGTTAGCGCGCTGAAAGGGCGAAACACTGATGAGATGGCTCGCCGCACAGGCTAGTCGCCTGTGGCGCTGGCTGGGTAGAATCCCGAAGGGCGTGCTTTTTTCGGCCGCAATCGCCCTTGTGGCCATTATTGTTTTCAGCGGCTTCCAGTTTTTCCGTTTCTACAACTACACCCAGGAGGATCCTAATTTTTGCCGTTCATGCCACCTGATGGAACAGGCCTGGGACAAATGGGCGATAAGCCAACACAAAGACGTCACCTGCCATAGCTGCCACGAGCAAAGTGTAATCGAGAGCTCCAGGCTGGTTGTCAGTTTTGCTCTCGGCAGGTACCAGAGAGTTGAGTCACATGCGGTCGTCAAGGATGAAGCATGCGAGGAATGTCACGAGAGCGCCAACATAAGATGGCCCCAAGTAGCTGCCACAGCGGGCCACAAGGTGCATACCGAAGAGCAGAACCTGGCGTGCACGAAATGTCATTCTACAACACTGCATCGTTTTGAGGCACCGGGGCCGATCTGCCAGGTATGTCACATCGAGAAGCGCGTCATCACTCCGGCGATGGCAGATTTTCACTGCTCCACCTGCCACAATTTCCTCTCAACGGAGGAAAAGCTCCATCCTACGCGCAAGGCATGCCTGGACTGTCACCAAACACGCGCCGTTGAGACGGTAAACTGGCCGGCCGATGCCCCAATGCAGTTCGAATGCGCGACCTGCCACAAACCCCATGAATTGGTCCTCCCGGATGTCGCCTGCCAGACCTGTCACACCGCAACGGGTGCGCACACGGAACGCTCCCATGCCACGTCTTCCTGCCAGACCTGTCACAAGCCACACGAGTGGCAGGTTAGCCAGCGGGATACCTGCACTTCTTGTCATGCGGCGCAGGTGGAGCACCAGGTTGGTTTTTTCTGCGGTACCTGCCATAGTTTCACCGCCAGATAAACGCTGCTAATCTCAGGAAAAGACCGAGGCAAACAGGTAGTTTTTATTGCGTAATACAGGTAGTTTTACCGATAGTATTTCCGCCATACTTCCCATAAAATGAGTATGGTTCTATGGATGATTACGTGCGCATAAGCACTGACCAGCTGTTGGTGGAAGCACATATAGAGCACTTCTACAAAGGGATTCGCACGTTCTTTGAGAGGAGTGATATCTCACTCCTCCTGACCCCTGGGAACACGATAACCGCGGCAGGCAGCACATCATTATCCCCCAAAAAAGAGAGCCTCCGAATTACCTGAGGAGTTTTCATCTGCTGGAACGATTTTGCTGAATGAAGGTGGCCGATGAAAGTAAACCGCATTATGTATCTGCTGGTATCACTCTTCGCCCTGGGACTGCTATTCGTGGCTGTGTCCTGTGCGGCTAAACCGGAGGAGCCTGCTGCTCCTATTCCTGTACCTGCGCCTGCTGCTCCTATTCCTGCACCTGCGCCTGCTGCTCCTATTCCTGCACCTGCGCCTACTGCTCCTACTCCTGCACCTGCGCCTACCCCGGCCCCTACTCCTGCCCCCATCCCCACACCTACTCCCATCCCAATGGGGGGAATACCGCGGATACCGCATTCGCTGGAAGACAGGAGTGATTGTTTATTATGCCATAAAGATGGGATTGGCGGAGCGCCAAAACCGCCCGCAGACCATGCCGGCCGCACCAGCGACATGTGCCGGGGTTGTCATCAACCCCAGACATAGGGTAAAATAACCAGGATGTTATTGTGGGGACGCGATGCCGGTGGAGAACGCCAGTTAATGAGGGGAGGTGAACGGGGATGAGTGGTGAGTTTTGCCAGATTCCCGGGGAAGTATGATCAGGAAGAAAAGGAAATTTGTCATCGCTGGCGCGATAATTTTTCTCGCCATTGGTTATCTGGGTATCACCGGCTACCAGAACGCGAAGACATTTGATTACACGGTCAGTGAATTCCAGAAAGCGGATGAGGCCATCCGGACCCAGATGGTAAAAGTCAGCGGCGAAGTAGTCCCGGGCACGGTTCAACAAACGCCTGGCGATTTTACACTGAAGTTCACTGTCGCCGAAGGGGGCACAAGTCTGCCGGTGGTATACCGAGGGGATGTCCCCGATACATTCAAGCCAGGCGGTGCGATTGTCATCGTCGGTAAACTTAACTCCATCGGCGTCTTCGAAGCCAAGACTCTTATGCCGAAATGCCCCACGAGATATGTGCCAGTTGGCAAGGCGCCCCCTACCAAGGATATTAGTTCATGGCAGACATAGGTTACATCGCGCTGTTTCTGGCACTCACAGTTTCGCTTTATTCGGCAGTCGCTCACATAATCGGGGGGAGGGGAAGGGACCCGGTCTTACTCGCCAGTGCTCGGAATGCGGCGCTGGCCGTCTGCGGCCTGATAACAGTCTCTGTAGCGGCGCTGCTTTATGCGCTCCTGAACCACGATTTTCAGATTGAATACGTGGCCTCCTACACTGACCGCAGCATGTCCCTGAGCTATCTTCTCAGCGCCCTGTGGGCTGGAAATGATGGTTCTCTCTTGTTCTGGGGCTGGCTTCTTTCAATTTTTGCTGCGGTGCTCGTCCTGCAAAAGAGAGAGATTGGCAGGGAGCTGGTACCCTACGCCGCCGGGGTGGTCATGTTCACCCTGACATTTTTCCTTGTTCTTTCGCTCTTCATTGCCAATGTATTCGATAAACTGTCCTTCGTCCCAGCCGATGGAAAGGGCCTGAATCCCCTCCTGGAGAATCCGGGGATGTTTTTCCATCCACCTACCCTTCTTGTCGGTTACGTGGGATTCACCATTCCGTTCGCCTTCGCAGTCTCGGCCATGTTGACCCGACGGCTTGGTGACGAGTGGGTCATCACGGTAAGGCGATGGACGCTGATCACCTGGCTTTTCCTCGGCATCGGCAACCTGATTGGCGCATGGTGGGCATATGTTGAGCTTGGATGGGGTGGCTACTGGGCATGGGACCCGGTGGAAAATGCTAGTTTCATGCCCTGGCTTGTCGCCACCGCCTTCCTGCATTCGATGATGATGCAACGACGGCGTGGAATCCTGAAGATATGGAACATGGTACTGGTAATACTCACTTTTGTCCTGTCAATACTTGGCACCTTTCTGACGAGGAGCGGCATCCTGTCTTCAGTACATACCTTCGCCGAATCTCCTCTTCTGGGCTACATGTTCCTGGCATTCATCGGCGTGACGCTTCTCGGTGCCTTCGGCCTGGTCTATTACCGCAGCCGGGAGCTTAGGAGCGAAGCTGAGATGGAGTCCCTGGTATCCCGGGAGAGCACTTTCCTGCTCAACAACCTTCTCCTCGTAGGCGCCACATTTGCCATTTTTGTTGGCAATTTTTTCCCGATAATATCGGAGGCGGTGCGGGGAGTTAAGATCAGCGTGGGGCCGCCCTTCTTTAACCAGGTCAATACACCAATCTTCCTGGCGATAGTTCTCCTCGCCGGCATATGTACGCTCATTGGTTGGCGGCAAGCCTCGGTCAAAAACCTGCTGCGCAATTTCCTCTGGCCCGCTATAATCGCCCTCGCCACCAGTCTGGCGCTTTTCATCGCCGGTATGAGGCAGGCGGGAGGCATTCTTACTTTTGCAATATCTTCTTTCGTTCTGGCGACGATATTGCTGGAGTGGCTGCGGGGGTCACGCGCTCGGCATCGGACCAGAAACGAAAATTACTTCAAAGCGTTCGTGGGACTCCTTGGCGCCAACCGCCCGCGCTACGGCGGCTATATGGTCCACATTGGCGTGGTGCTCATTGCCGTCGGGGTTGCCGGCTCGTCACTCTTCGATGTCACCAGGGAAGTCTCTCTCAAACCCGGAGACTCAATGACCATCAACCAGTACATCCTTACTTTTGACAGGCTGGACAGGTTCTCAACCGAGACCAGGGACATCGTTACGGCATCAATATCGGTCAGCAATGGCGGCACGCCTATCGGCAGGATGAGCCCGGAAAAATACTTTCACCGTAGCTACGATCAGCCGGTAACTGAAGTGGCTATTCGCTCGACCATCCGGGAGGACTTGTATATAATACTGGTTGATTATGCCGAAGATGACACCACGGCCTTCAAGATTATTGTCAACCCGCTGGTCCGCTGGCTCTGGATCGGGGGAATAGTCCTGGTACTGGGAGGGTTGTTCGCCTTCTGGCCGGAAGGTCGCAGACAGTCGGCTTCGGCTCAACGGGAGTGAAGAGGAGGGCGGTATGGGAGTGAAGAAGTTATGCGGAATCGCGTTAGCTGGCGTTCTTGTTATGCTGACCCCAGCCGTTACCGTTTACGCAGCCACCAAGGATGACATCGCCAAGGAGCTAATCTGCCAGTGCGGCTGCACTCTCCTTTTATCAAACTGCAACCATATTGAATGTATGTCACGGGACTCCATGCTAACGCTGATTGACCAGAAGCTGGCGCAGGGTCAAACACAGGAGCAGATTATCCAGTTCTTTGTAAATGACTACGGTGAGCAGGTGCTTGCCTCACCGCCAAAACGCGGCTTTAACCTGACCGCCTGGATTGCCCCCTTTGCCGCTATCCTGCTGGGGGGTGTTGTAATCTTCTTCGCCATCAGGAAATGGGTCAGGCGCAGTGAGCTACCGCCCGCAACGGTCATCGCTGCTGAGGAAGAAGATACCTACCGCCAGCGGCTGGAAAAAGAGCTGGACCGGTTCACCGAAAGGGGGTACAGATGATTATTGCGATAGCCCTAGTGCTGGCTATGGCCG
The DNA here is from genome assembly GCA_016190825.1 of Chloroflexota bacterium. Lineage (GTDB taxonomy): Bacteria > Chloroflexota > Dehalococcoidia > Dehalococcoidales > UBA2162 > JACPPV01. Next base: position 14,439 of record JACPPV010000039.1, on the reverse strand, counting down.
CCTTCTCCTTTGTTGCCCTCCCCTTTTTCCGGCAGAAGGTGCACCCGGCTGCGCCCGCAGTTGATGATGGGTCACAGGAATTGCTTTTCAAACGGGATACCATCTTCTCCATGCTCAAGGAGTTGGAGTTCGATTACCAGTCCGGCATTCTCGCCGATAAGGATTACCGCGAACTGGAAGAAAGATACAAGAAGAAGGGCATCGCCATCCTCAAAGATATGGACGGCCTAGCGAATGACGCCGAAATTGACGAGGCGATAGAAAAGCATATCAGCCAGGTTCGCAAGGGAAAGGCATCCAGTGTAGAGGACGAAATAGAGGAACAAGTGGCGCGCCTGAGAAAAAAGGGCGTGAGCAGCGCGCCGGATGATATAAAAAGAAAGGTTAGCGAACTGCGCCAAAAGAAAGGCCCGTCTGCCGATGGCACAGAGGCGCCTGGGGCAGGCCAGTTCTGCACACAGTGCGGGGCAAAACGCCAAGCCGAGGGCCGCTTTTGTGCTCAGTGCGGGGCAAAGCTTAGCTGATAGGAGGAAAGGTGGTTAAGCGCTTCACAATGCTGATTACGGCACTAATGATATCAGGTCTGCTCATATCCGCATACGCAGTCGGAGCAGAGACTGGAACGGTAAACGGACAACTGGTCAACGGCACCGCCGGCGGCAAGAGCGTGGCCGATGTTGAGCTGGAACTGAAAACGCTGGTGAACGGCCAGGAGGTTGCATCAGCCACGGCGAAAACGGGAAGTGACGGCACATTTGCCTTCAGCAATCTTTCAACCGATGCCAAGAATACCTACCAGATGACGCTTACCTACGAAGAAGCTGAATATGTCAGCGACTATCTTGCGTTTGATGAGGGGGAGACGGCCATGACCATTGAGCTAACGGTCTACGATTCCACAAACAGCCTTGAAGCTATCAGAGTGGCTCAAGCCCACACGATTATTTCCGTGGGGCAGGGCATGCTGGAAGTTACCGAGTATTTCCTCTTCACCAACGAATCAGACCGTGCTTACATTGGCTCCGGCGAGATTACAAGCACAGGAAAGAGGAGGACTCTGGATTTTCCCATTAAGGGCAAGATATCAGATTTGCAGTATGGCGATGGCTTTATGAATTGCTGCGTTCTACCCAGTCAGAGCGGTTTCGCGGATACGATGCCGATATTACCGGGAGAAAGGGAAGTCATATATGCCTACCGCGTGCCCTACAGCGGACAAACCTTCGATTTTGTAAAGACGGTCAATTATCCGCTTGACCAGTTCAACTTGCTTGTTCAAGGAAATGGCATCACAATTTCCGGCGACAAGCTAACCAGTCAAGGCCCGTTGAGCATGGGCGGAGCAACCTACGCCTACTCCGTGGCGGAAGGGCTGTTCCCGGGTACGGCTTTGACCGCCACGCTTTCCGGTCTACCCGGCTCCACCAGCCAGAAAGCGGTCATAATCTGGGTAGCGGGAGCTCTGATATTGCTCACCGCCGGCTCCGCCGTGGTTTACCGCAGAAGCCGGACGAAGCCGCAGTCCCAGCCTGTACGCATTGATAACGACTCCGAGCAAAGACAGGAGAAATTGCTTCTCGAACTTGCTCAACTCGATGATGATTTTGCCGCCGGCCGAACTCCTGAAGCCGCTTACCAGAAGCAGCGGGCAATGAAAAAGGCGCAACTGGTTAAACTGATTGCTTCGTCGAGGGGGGGCAGTGCCCGCCGATGACCGCCAAACAGGGTCCCCCTTCCACACCTCCAGCCATCAGGACCGAGGGGTTGACCAAGGTTTTTGGCAGCCGCATGGCGCTGCGGGGAATCAACCTTGAAGTACAGCAGGGGCAATCGCTGGTTATTTTCGGGCCTAACGGCGCCGGCAAGACCACGCTGATAAAGATACTGGCTACCATCACAAACCCATCCTCGGGCACGTTTTCTGTTGACGGGCTCGACGTGAAGAACCATCCGGAGGATGTTCGCCGCCGGATCGGTATAGTCACTCACCAGACATTCCTCTATGGCAATCTTACCGCCTACGAAAACCTGGAATTCTACAGCCGAATGTTCGATGTGCCCGGGCGCAAAGAGAGAATCCATGAACTGGCGGAGCAGCTCGGTATGACGTACCGTCTCCATGACCGTGTAGCTACCCTTTCCCGCGGAATGCAGCAACGTTTTTCCATAGCCCGCGCCCTGCTGCACAAACCCTCGGTCATGCTCCTGGATGAACCAGAAACCGGACTGGATCAGGAAGCGCTGGCAATACTCTGGAAAGCCCTGCCCGGTGAGAATGAGAGAAAGCGGACGATTATCCTGGCAACCCATAACCTGGAGCGGGGGCTGGAGCTTGGCGACCGCCTGGTTATTCTTGACCGCGGAAAGATTGTTTACGATGGGCTGAGGGAGGTCATGGACTTGCGCAACCTCGAAGAAGTCTACCGAAACGCCACCGGAGCAAACAATTGACCTTCTGGAACAAGGTCATAGCTATCACATGGAAGGACTGGCTCTCCGAGATGCGCACGAGGGAAGTTGTTTCCTCGGTGCTGGTCTTCACACTGCTGGTTATCCTTATCTTCACTCTTGCTTTTGGCGCCGACCGTGAGCTGATGACCACCGTAGCTCCGGGGATATTGTGGGCGACCTTTGCCTTCGCCGGTGTGCTTAGTTTCAGTCGGTCCTTCGTCCCTGAGAAAGAACATGGATGCCTAGAAGGGCTGATGGCCGCCCCCATCTCCCGTGAAGTCATCTACGCCGGCAAGGGACTCAGCAGTCTCCTCTTTATGTTGATTGTTGAAGCCATTGCGCTGCCTGCGTTCGCTTTTTTCTCCAATGTGCCCGTCCTTTCGCCGCAAATCATCCTGGTCACATTTGTCACAACGGTCGGGTTCGTTGCCGTCGGCACCCTGTTCTCCGCCCTGTCAGCCAATACACGGGCGCGGGAAATGGTCTTACCCGTTCTCTTTCTGCCGATCGTCATTCCTATCTTAATAAGCGCCATCAAGGTCTCCGAGCTCGCGCTCACAGGCGAGCCGTGGAGCAACCTCTTTACATGGTTCCAGATAATCGGCGCGTTTGACCTGGTTTTCCTGGCCGTGTCTTATTTGGTTTTTGACTTCGTTATCGTAGAATAGAGGCGAAAGGAGATTATGAAGAGGAACCTTCTGCTGGCTTTAGGCTTTGTATCAGTAGTCATTACGCTTTACCTCATTTTCGTCTGGGTGCCGACGATTACTGAGATGGGCATCGTGGAAAGGATATTCTACCTTATGGTGCCAATGGGCTGGCTGGCGCTTCTGGCATTCGTTGTCACTTTTGCGGGCAGCGTCCTGTTCCTGGTAAAAAAACAGGACCGTTGGGACTTCCTTGCCCGGTCATCGGCGGAGATCGGAATCGTCTTTACCACTGTGACCCTCTTCATTGGCGCAATCTGGGCGAAACCAATCTGGGGGGTGTGGTGGACATGGGAGGCGCGCCTGACGGCTACCATGATCCTCTGGTTCATCTACCTCTCCTATTTCGTCGTGCGTTCCTTTGCCACCGATGAGCACCGCGGCGCGGTTTTCGCCGCCGTCGTTGCTATCGTCGGGCTGGTTGATGTTCCCATCATCGCCCTGTCCACCACTCTTTGGCGGGGGATGCATCCCCCGGCCCTTGTTTTTAAAGGGGATATTGCCCCGGAGATGCTGCTTGTCATGCTGACGAGCGTGGGCACCTTTACCATCCTGTACGTCTTTTTGCTTATGCTCCGAGTGTCAGTCAGGCGGGATGAGGCTGAGGTGCAGAGGTTGAAGGAATTAGACCGGTAATTGTAGAATCGGGGAGGAGAAAAAATGGAAAACGGCGGTTATCTCTTTGCGGCATTCGCAGTAGTCTGGGCGGGAGTCTTCGCCTATGCGCTTTTCCTATCGAATAAACAGGGGAAGTTGCGCCAGGAAATCAGCCTGTTGAAGGCGAAACTCGAAGAAAAAGGCACCGAATAGCCGGGGAGCACAACATGGCACAACGGTCCAACGTGAACTTTCCCGATTGCAGGCGGAGTGGATGATGGGAAAAATCAGGTTGCTCGTGGTTGATGACCACACCTTAATGCGGGACGGAATCCGTGCCCTGCTCAGTTGCGACGATGAAATCGAGGTCGTCGGCGAAGCTTCAGACGGCAAGGAAGCCATAGAGAAAGAGCAGCAGTTGACGCCGGACCTGGTAGTAATGGATATCGTCATGCCGGTTATGGACGGGCTGGAAGCTACCCGCCGGATCCGGAAAAACAATCCAAATTCCAAGGTGCTGATTCTCACCCAGCATGACGGCAGGGAGTTTATCCTGGCGGCTATAAAGGCGGGTGCCGCCGGCTATGTTCCCAAGAAGGCGGCCGGCTCGGAGCTACTCACGGCGATACGGGCGGTAAACCGCGGCGAGTCTTTTCTGCATCCTTCGGCAACGGCTGCGTTGATAGATGATTACCTTAAACAGGTGGATGATGAACCCTATGACCGGTTGACTGATAGGGAAAGGGAGATACTCAAGCTCATTGCGGAAGGACACACCAGCCGGGAGATCGCCAGGCGGCTTTTTATCAGCATGAAAACGGTGATGGGACACCGCACCAAGATCATGCAGAAGCTGGATATTCACAACCGCATGGAACTGATCAAGTTCGCCATGCACAAGGGGCTGGTCGCAATAGATTCCTGAACAATTTTATCGTTGAACAGAGCGGCAAATTGGCGCCCTAAGTTGCCGTTTTATCTTTTTCAGCTTGACGTTCCCGCCGTAATAGCAAAGGCACTGAAGAATAGTTTCCGGCTATTGTTGACAAGGCCAAACAAATAATGATAGATTAATCATATTGCGGAGCGGTAAACAATTGCCGCCTTTTGAGGCCTGCTGATGAAAAGAATATATGCCAGGGAAGAAGTTTGCATCGCCTGCCATCTTTGTGAGGTTCACTGCCAGCTGGCCCATTCGCCGGTAAGCGACCCCGTCAAGGCCTTCAACAAGAACATTCCGCCACTGCCGAGGCTGCGGATCGAGGAAAGGAGGCCGATAACCTTCTCCCTGCAATGCCGTCATTGTGAAGAGCCAGCCTGCGTGGAATCATGCCTGGCCGGCGCAATACAGAAAGACCCTGAAACCGGCATAGTCACGGTGAATGAAGAGAAATGCATCGGTTGCTGGACATGCGTACTTGCCTGCCCGTGGGGAGCCATCCGGCAAGACAACGCACGCGGCCACATTGTTAAGTGCGATCTTTGTCCCGGGCGGGATACGCCTGCCTGTGTCGCCAACTGCCCTAACGGGGCGCTGGTTTATGTGGAGGGCGGGGACTAGGCGGGGAGACCATGATGGCGAAACAGGGAACAATCGCCGTAATTGATTACGGCGCCGGAAACCTCCGCAGCGTGATCAATGCAATTACCCGGCTGGGCTATCAGCCACGGGTCACCAGGTGCGCCGAGGACATTCTTGCCGCGCAGATGGTTATCCTGCCGGGAGTGGGAGCAGCGGGAACGGCAATGACAAACCTGGCAAAGCTGGGGTTAATCGGGATTATCCGCCGGCTGGCGGAAGAGAACCGCCCGTTTCTAGGAATCTGCCTCGGTCTGCAGGTGCTCTTCGAGGAGACGGAAGAGGGTGGCGGAGCGAAATGCCTCGGGATTTTCCCCGGGAAGGTACGCCGGCTGCCGCCGGGATTGAAAATCCCCCACATGGGCTGGAACCAGGTAAAACAGCGGGTTGTCCATCCTGTTTTTGATGGTATACCTGACAACGCTGATTTCTATTTTGTCCACAGCTACTACGCAGTTCCGGAGGACGGAACGGTAATAGCGGGCGAAACGGATTACGGTATTACTTTTTGCAGCGCAGTTGCTCGCGGCAACCTTGTCGCCACTCAGTTTCACCCGGAAAAGAGCGGCGAACTCGGGCTCAAAATCTATGCCAATCTGCTTGCGCTGTCGCAGCTGCGAAACTGACGGTTGATTAAGCACTCGGAGATAATAATGACGAAAACAATACAGGTAAAGTATTTGATTATAGGAAATTCAGCCGGCGGCATCAACACCACCGAGGCGATACGCAAGATAGACAGCGACGGTTCGATAACCATCCTTTCCGATGAGCCCTATCCGGCATATTCGCGCCCGCTGATCTCTAAGTACCTCTCTGAAAAACGCCCGCTGGAAAAGATGCTGTATCGCCAGCCCGATTTCTATGAGCGGAACAACATCGAGGTAATCCTGGGCAAAAAGGCGCAGAAGCTGAACATCGCAGAACACGAGGTAGAGCTGGCGGACGGCACAAAAATCAGTTGGGAGAAATTGCTCCTGGCAACGGGCGGGCTGGCTATCATACCAAGAATGGAAGGGACCGAACGGGAAGGCGTCTTCACCTTCATTACACTGGATGACGCCAAGGCGATAGACCGTTACCTGAGCCAGTTGCCCGGGGGAACTGTGCGGGCGGTCGTTATCGGCGGAGGACTAATCGGCGTAAGCGTCACTGAAGCTCTGGTGAAACGGCACGTCCAGGTTACCATCGTGGAAATGAGAGACTGGATTCTGAATACTATGCTGGACAGGGACTCGGCAGACGTAGTGGCGGAAACGCTGCGGGGAGCAGGCGTCAATATCATCACCGGCCGCTCGGTAACGAGCATAACCGGCAATCAGACCGGCGCCGTGGGCGGGGTGATCCTGGATAACGGCGAGCCTCTGTCTGCGGAAATAGTGATTGTAGCCGTCGGTGTTAGACCACGGGTTGAGCTGGCGGTCAATACCGCAATAAAGGTAAACCGCGGCATTGTGGTTGACCGCAGCATGGAGACATCCGTCCCGGGAATCTATGCCTGCGGCGATGCGGCTGAAGCCTATGACTTTATTTACGATCAAAACCGCGTAACCCCCATCTGGCCCAACGCCTGTATTGGCGGACGGGTTGCCGGGCAGAACATGGCCGGCGTGCCAAGCGAGTGTTCCAAATGCATGGGGATGAATTCGCTGGACTACTTCGGGCTGTCCGTAGTTTCGGCGGGAATGGTCATCCCACCTGAGGACGGCTACGAAGTGCTAGCCGCCCGCAGTAACCACGACATACGCCGCATCGTCCTGAAAGACGGGCGCGTTGTCGGCATGGTGTTTATTGGTAACGTGGAAAGGTCCGGAATAATCCGCAACCTGATGAAAGCGCAGGTGGATGTCAGCCATTTCAAGAAAGAGCTTCTAGCCGAGAACCTTAACCTGGCGGTATTGCCCCGGGAAATCTGGGAACCCCATTTTGCAGCGCCCAAAACCGGCGACAGGGAAGGTGAAAGGGTAACCATCGGAAAGTAAGCCGGACAGACCTTTCAGGAGTTTTATGATGAAAAAGCTTAACCTGGTACAGAATCCCTATCAGGACGATAAGGTAATTGACGCCTGCTCTATATTTGGCGTAATGGATACCTCCGGCAGACGCTTCTCCGGGGAAGGGATAACCAGAGCTATTGCCAACATGCACATGCGCGGGAACGGACTGGGCGGCGGCTTCGCAGTCTATGGCCTCTATCCGGACTACGTAGACCACTATGCCTTCCACATCATGTACCTGAACCCCTGTGCCAAGACGGATACCGAGGCTTTCCTGAAAGACCACTTTGATACCGTTCACGCGGAAAGGATACCGACCCGTCCCACACCAGCCATCACCAATCCCCCGCTCATGTGGCGCTACTTTCTGGATATCGGCAAGCGCCGCCTTGAGGACCTGACTGAAGATGATTACGTGGTCAACCGGGTCATGGAAATCAACACCCGGGTAGCTGATGCCTTTGTTTTTTCCAGCGGCAAAAACATGGGCGTATTCAAGGGTGTCGGCTATCCTGAAGATATCTCAGAGTTTTTCCGCCTGGAAGAGTATGAAGGCTACCTATGGACCTCACACGGACGCTTTCCGACGAATACCCCCGGCTGGTGGGGCGGCGCCCATCCCTTCAATATCCTGGACTGGACGGTGGTGCATAATGGCGAAATATCATCGTACGGCATTAACCGCCGGCACCTGGAGCAGTTCGGCTATTTCTGCACCATGCAGACGGATACTGAAGTCATCGCCTATGCCGTTGACCTGCTCATTCGAAAGCATAAACTGCCATTTGAAATAGTCGCCAAGATAATGGCATCCCCGTTCTGGGCGGATATCGACCGCGAACCCGAGAAAGAGAAAAAACTTTACCGCACCCTGCGCCAGGTTTACGGCAGCTTGCTCATGAACGGCCCCTTTACCATAATTATTGCCCACCAGGGCGAAATGGTCGGCCTGACGGACCGCATCAGACTGCGCCCGCTGACGGTCGGTGTCAAGGGCGATATGCTCTTTCTGTCATCAGAAGAGGCATCCATACGCCTCATCTGCCCCGACCTTGAAAAAGCATGGATTCCGGTAGGCGGCGAGCCTATTATCGCCAGGCTCAAGACGAAATCTCCAAAACCGGTTTCCGCAAAGAAGGTGACAGTCCGTGCTGACTAAGAGAATCATCCCATGCCTGGATGTGAAGGGCGGCAGGGTAGTGAAGGGGGTAAAATTCCGCGCCCACCGCGATGCCGGCGATCCAGTTGAACTGGCTGCCTTTTACAACAATGAAGGGGCTGATGAGCTGGTATTTTATGATATCACCGCCTCAAGCGAGGAACGCGGGATAATGCGTGAGGTCGTGGAACGGACCGCAAACAGCGTTTTTATCCCTCTTACGGTGGGCGGCGGGCTGCGAACGGTGGAGGATATCCAGCGAATGCTGGAATCCGGCGCGGACAAGGTTTCCGTCAATACGGCAGCGGTACTGGACCCCACTTTCATCTCCAGGGGAGCTGACCGTTTCGGCAGCCAGTGCATAGTTCTGGGGATGGACGCCCGGCGCGTCCCGGGGGCAGATCCGCTCCGGTGGGAGGTATTCACCCACACCGGCGCCGATGGTGGCCGTCCAGCCAGCCTCGATGCAATTGAGTGGGCCGTCCGGGCAGTGGAGCTGGGAGCGGGAGAGATAGTGGTTAACAGCATCGATGCCGATGGCACGAAAAGTGGATACGACGTGGAACTTCTGAGGGCAATATCGGAGGCAGTGACTGTGCCCGTTGTCGCCAGCGGCGGTGCGGGAACGCCGGAAGACCTTTACCAGGCACTCGTCGCCGGCAAGGCCGATGCCGTCCTCGCCGCGAGCATTTTTCATTACGGCGAACATTCAATTCACGACGTAAAAGAATACCTTAACCGAAAGAATATACCGGTGCGAATATGAGGGGCGACAACGCATGATTACAGGAATTGAAAAGGTTACAGTTTATGTGAACTCTCAGGAAGAGGCAAAAAAGTTCTGGACTGAAAAAATGGGATTTATCCTGACCTTTGAACAAGAGATGGCTCCCGGCCTCAAGTGGATGGAGGTCGCTCCCAGAAAGGATTGCCCGACATCGCTGGTGCTTTATTCCAAGGAATCGATGCGAAGAGAGCACCCGGAACTGGTCGCCCACCCATCGGTCATGTTCGCCGCCACCGATATCGAGAACTTGTGGAAGACTTTGAAGTCGAAGGGAGTGGAAGTCAGCGAGATACAATCTCTTCCGTACGGTAAAATGTTCAACTTCAAAGATAATGACGGCAATCCCTACCTGATAAGGGGCTGATGAATCGAGAACGTTGACCATTACTTCGTGGCATAATTACAAAGATTATTTCCTCGCTCCTTGTGGGAGAGAGCTTGTTCTGAACTTGATTCAGGAGTTAAGGTGAGGGGTAGTCTTAGAATCACCCTCATCCTAACCTTCTCCCCTCAAGGGAGAGGGGACTAAATACTAAGACAATTTGGAAAGCAACAGCAAGTCAAGGGGATAACAAATGAAGACCTATTTACCGGCCAGATTTTTGGTGGAGCGAAATGCAGAGCGCTGTATCCGCTGTAAAGTATGCACCAACCAGTGCAGCTTCGATGTTCACAGCTATGATAGCGAGGAGGACTGTATCCAAAGCCGCGAGGAAAACTGCGTCGGCTGTCACCGCTGTGTGATTTTTTGCCCGACCCGCGCCATCACCATCCGCAAGAACCCTCTCGAATACAGGGAGAACTACAACTGGCGGCCGGAGGTCATTGAAGACATTATCAAGCAGGCGGAAACAGGCGGGGTTTTGCTCACCGGCATGGGCGATGATAAAGCCCAGCGCATTTACTGGGACCACCTGGTACTCAATGCCAGCCAGGTGACCAACCCTTCTATCGATCCCCTCCGCGAGCCAATGGAGCTGACCACTTTCCTGGGCCGCAAGCCGGACCGTGTGGAGTTGAGCGATGATTTAAGCCTCAAGACGGAAATCGCCCCCCAGGTCAAGCTGGAAGTGCCGGTCATGTTCGCCGCCATGTCCTACGGGGCGGTCAGCCTTCACGTGCAAGAGTCTCTTGCCCGCGCCGCCACGGAAGCGGGAACACTGTGGAACACCGGTGAAGGCGGGCTGCACCCCCGTCTATACAAATACGGCAAGAATACCATCGTCCAGGTGGCTTCGGGACGCTTCGGCGTTCATGCCGAATACCTTAATGCCGGAGCGGTGGTTGAAATCAAGATCGGCCAGGGCGCCAAGCCGGGCATCGGCGGGCATCTGCCCGGGGAAAAGGTATCGGCTGAAGTTTCCCGTACGAGGATGATTCCCGAAGGGACTGACGCCCTATCGCCGGCCCCGCAGCATGATATATACTCTATTGAAGACCTATCGCAGCTAATCTACGCTTTGAAAGAGGCGACCAACTACACCAAGCCTATCTCGGTGAAAATAGCCGCCGTGCACAACTCGGCTGCGATTGCCAGCGGCATTGTGCGCGCCGGTGCCGATATCGTTGTTCTTGACGGACTCCGGGGCGCAACCGGCGCCGCCCCCAAGGTCATCAGGGATAACGTGGGCATCCCCATAGAGATGGCTCTGGCTTCCGTGGACGCGAGGCTGAGACAGGAAGGCATCCGGAACCAGGCTTCAATAGTCATTTCCGGCGGTATCCGCAGCGCCGGAGATGTCGCCAAAGCCATCGCCCTGGGGGCAGATGCCGTCAATATCGGCACGGCGGCGCTCATTGCCCTAGGCTGCACCGTCTGTCAGCAATGCCACACCGGCAAGTGTGCCTGGGGTATCTGCACCAGCGATCTCTTCCTGACGAAGCGGATAAACCCGGATATCGGCGCGGAGCGCGTATACAATCTTTTGCGCGGCTGGAGTGTGGAGTTGAAGGATATCATGGGCGGTCTGGGAGTCAACGCCGTCGAAAGCCTTCGTGGCAACCGTCACCATTTGAGAGGGATCGGACTGACCGATACCGAGCTTAATATACTGGGCGTCCAGATGGCAGGGAGTTAAGAAATGACCGAGACAACTGAAGCTACTACCACTGTGGTAAAGATAGATGCTGCCGGCGTTTCCCATCGTGACCTCAACGCTAAGCTGAGGGAGGCGGTGGCAAATGGAGCGCAGAAAATAGAGCTCCGCAACGTCCACGGCCAGAGATACATCGGCACCGACCTGAACAAGCCGGTGGAGATTGATATTTTCGGCACGCCGGGCAATGACCTCGGCTCATTCATGGACGGGCCGAGGATCACCGTCCACGGCAACGCCCAGGACGGCTGCGGCAATACTATGAACAACGGACTGATTGTTGTCCATGGTCACGCCGGAGACATCATCGGACTCTCTGCCCGGGGCGGGAAGATTTTTGTCAAGGATGATATCGGCTACCGGGCTGGCATTCACATGAAGGAATATGGAGAGAAGAAACCGGTGCTGGTAGTTGGCGGTACGGCCCAGGACTTCCTCGGCGAATACATGGCCGGAGGCATACTGGTATTGCTCGGGCTGCACCTGGAAGAGGGACAGCGCCACAAAGCTAAATTCGTCGGCACCGGGATGCACGGCGGCGTAATCTACCTGCGCGGTGATATTGAGCAGTACCAGCTGGGCAAAGAGGTGGGCATTGCCGAGCCGGATGAGAAGGACCTCCAGGACTTGCAAAGACTGGTTGGCGAGTTTTCTTCCTACTTCGGTTATGACGCCGGGAAGATACTTGAAAACAGATTTGTTAAGCTCTTCCCCAAGTACCTGAGACCCTACGGCCGTCTTTACGCGTATTAAACAGAGGTAGATCGTTTAGTAACACAGATGTCATTCTGAGCGAAAGGAAGAAACCGTCCCCACCCTTCCTGGATTCCCGCCTTCGCAGGAATGACAATAGTAAACACCCTTCAGAGGTGAGCCTTTGTTTCGCATACTCATCTTTTCTGAGGATGACCGGGGCAGGGAACTCTCTATCAGCCTGGCTCAGAAAGGTTACTCATGCTCCCTGGCAGCCCGTCACCGAAGGGTAGGCGAGCAGATTGCCGAGAATACGCCGGACCTCGCCCTAATAGCGGGTGGCGGGCCGGAGCGGGTCGAGGAGCTGTGCCGGCAGATCAAAAGGAGCGGCAATCTTCCTATCATCGCCACGTTTGATGCGGATACTTTGAGCACCGCAAACGGATATCCAGAGCTGGTTGATGATTTTGTCACCATGCCAGGCCGCACGGAGGAGCTTGACCTGAGGGTGCAACGGCTCCTGGGCAAGAGAGCCCGCACCGGCGAGAGCGACCAGGTCAAGAGTGGCGACCTCGTGATTGACGTAGCCAAGTGCGAGGTGACAGTAGATAACCGGCCTATCATGCTCACCTTCAAGGAATACCAGCTGCTAAAGTTTCTGGCGAGCAGCCCGGGGCGGGTCTTCACCCGGGAAACGCTTCTGAACAAGGTATGGGGATATGAATACTATGGCGGAGACCGGACCGTCGACGTCCACATAAAGAGGCTGAGGAGCAAGATTGAAGACGCCAACCACTCCTTCATTGAGACGGTGAGAAACATTGGCTACCGGTTCCGGGATGACCTGTAACTACGTGGATGAATTCCGCGCAGTCCAGGTGTCCACCACAAAGTTGGTGATGCCATAACAGAGTGAGGAGGGGGAAGTTCTCCCTCCCCCCCACTCTTTACGCTCAAAAAACAGGTATGCCTCTACGCCATTCTTCGCCTTAGGAAGAAAATTGCCATGCCGATAACTACGGCCGCAACGGCAATCAGAGCGCTTGTCAGGACCCAGCCGGGTACACCAGATGGTAGAGCGGCAGGAGCGGGTTGAGATAAAGGCGCTGCGACCGGAGCCGGAGCAGGTGCCAGCGTGACTACGGGCTCAGATGGAGGCAGCAAAGTCAGTGCAGGATCGGACTCAGGTGCAGGCACTGGCGGTTCAGCAGACGGTGGCGATTCAATGCTCTCGCTGCTTCCTCCACCATTGTCCGGCGGCGGGGGAGCCTCCGGGGTACTGACAGTCAGCACATCAGATGGCAATGAGCTCACACTCCCGTTAACAGCCCGAACCCGGTAAGCGAAGGCCGTTGACGCCATTACGGTGACATCAGTAAAAGTGCGGGCTTCCGCCGGAGCGGTGAAGGCGGCATTGATACTGGAGAAATCGTCAACTGAGCGCTCGACTGTGAAACTTTTAACATTCAGCCCGTCATGCGCCCATTCCAGGCTCAACTGGTTGTGCGCAACGCCCAGCACTTTTAATGAAGCCGGCACGGCGGGAGTGGCGGTAATGCTGAACGCCGTTTCACTCACGTCAATGCCCACCTTCTGCTCCGCATCGGTGGCTTGCACCTTTATGAGAGCCAGGGCAGTGTTGACGTTCGGCACCTGCCAGGCAGATAGCTTCTGCGCTGGGGATGTATTACGGCGGTATGTCCCTTGACGCTGTCCGGCAACAGTTCCGACAGGACTACGATTAGACCTGAGCGAAAGCAACTATTGGCACTGGGTGAAGCGGTTCACCAAAGAGGCTATCCGGCAGGCAAAGGACTTCAAGCCAGTAGTCGGGGATACCTGAGTTGCCGATGAGACCTACATGAAGCTGGGCAGGCGCAAGGTCTACTTCTGGGACATCATAGACGCCGACACCCGCTATCTTCTGGCTACGCATGTTTCTTTCACGAGGGGAACTAGAGACGCCAAGAAGCTTATGGAACTGGCTCAGGAAAGGGCGGGGAAAACTCTCCAAAGGTGGTAGTTACTGACAAGCTCAGAGCCTATCTGGATGGCGTAGAGCTAACCTTTGGGGCGGACTCCGAACACCGGCAGGGCGGCCCCTTCAACCTTGAGAATAATGCCAACCTGATTGAGCGGTTTCATAACACGCTGGAGCAAAGAACACGGGTATTCAAGAGATACGACAGCATCGAGGACATAAAGCTACTAACCGATGGCTGGCTCATCAACTACAACTTCTTCAAACAGCATGAAGGCATCGGGAACATCCCGCTACCGGACATTGACTACAAGGTAAGCCTGCATCGAAGGGCGTCAGTGAAGCGGGGAAAAGTTCTTGATGCTATCCTGACGCCAGTAGTAAAGCCTGCT
>JACPPV010000036.1 GCA_016190825.1 Chloroflexota bacterium | reverse complement strand
ATTTGGTCTGGGTCTGGCAACGGTAACGGCTTCCACATCGGCGCTGGTAGCCGACCTTTCCCGGGCGCAGGGAAGAGGCGGAGCTATGGGAATACTATCAAGTATTATGGATATCGGTCATTCGACCGGACCTATGGTTACCGGAGTTCTCATCGGCGCTTATTCATATCGGATGGCATTCGGAGTAGTAGGGATAGGCTTGGTTATTGTGAGTCTCATTTTCGGGATCACTATGCGCTCCCTAACTCATCGAGTTGAGAATAAAAGAGCGGGGACGGGCATTTAATCTTGCCTAGTGCAGACAACAATCAGTTAAACAGCTGTCAAACTTTAGTGAAACTTTTGTCTACATATAGTTTATATTTTGTGAACACTCCACCATCGTGGATAAAAGGTAAAACTCGACTCTTCGAGAAGACATTTCCCTTGACATTCTGATGACCGGTTCAAGTCCAGTAGCGTGGACCTTGGGGGACAGTTCCCGAACTTTTATTTGAGAAGAAGGGGCTGATTCCGGCGGTTCAGCAACTGCTACTGCAAACGACCCGCGAGGGACAATTTCCCGCACCGCGAGACCTATACAGAGTCCAATTTACACAATTCTGTGGACAATGGAACTCTTAGTCAGTTTCAAGCAAATCGCTGGCGAAGACACAAGTCTTCGTGTCTCTGGGCGCAAACATTACGGGCCACCAGAACGGACATCCTTTCCAACCCTTGTCTTTGTCCCCGTTCTGTCTAAACAGCATGAGCATAGGTATGTCAACGGCAGTCTCACGGGCGATAGCACCCTCAGTCTTAGACGTATCCGGAGCATCAAAGAACTCGCCGTGTCCTTCTTCTTTGAAACGCTTCACGTTCCTATCTTTTCTAACAAGGCACCACACCTTTCCTCGGTTGTTGATATTGCTGGAGTTTTTAGAAAGAAACTCGAGGCTGCCCTTGAAAGCTTTCAAATCCCATTCGTAACCAGGTTCAAAATCAAACATAGCACAAATATTGTCGATTAACGATTCGGCGACACGCAAATCGATCTGGAAAGGTGAAGGGGCGTCTTTGCCTTGAATGAGTCCATCGATAGTCTTGGCTATCGTTCTGGGGCTTCTGCTTTCTCAACGCGGCACCAGTCCGATTTCTGTGCTGAGTGCGGGGGACTACCATTCTCTTGCCTTCAACCCAACTGAGGCAGACGTTGTCTTTTTCGGACACCATGACGGTGTTATGCTTAGCGAAGACGGCGGGGTAACCTGGCGCAACGTGGTGGCGCGGCGCAACTTTGACGCCATGGCAATAGCGGTGGATTTCAAGGATAGTCGCCTGGTCTACGCGGCGGGACATGACGTGTTCCCGGCAAGCCGCGATGGCGGGACAACCTGGAGTCCAGTGCCGCACAATTTGCCCGGCAGTGATATTCATGGCTTTGCCGTGAGCTCCCGCGACCCGAAACGCCTCTTTGCCTTCGTTGTTGGCTATGGATTATTCGTGAGTGATGATGGGGGCAGCGCCTGGACAAGGTTAAGTACTCAGCTACCGGCCGACGTCATGGCCCTCGCTGCAAGCGGGAGCAGCCCTGAAACGCTATATGCCGCGCGTATGAGAGCAGGGGTGCTCAAGAGCACTGACGGGGCGACTCTTGGGTAAGGTGCCATTCCCGGGTAGAAATGTGGCTCTAGTGGCATTGAGCCCCCTCCAGCCCGGCCTTTTGCTGTCCATTGACGTCACGAGTGGAGAAGGACGGATTTATCGCAGTGAGGACGGAGGCCAGACCTGGGGCGCCGGACGCTAGCGAAACCCGCAAATGTGTCCTCGGAAGAAGGGAGACCGGCATAAACAACGAGTTTCCAGGGAGCGTGTGAAAGACCGGGACGATAGCCATTGACTTTAACCTCGACTGCAAGGTTAAAATAACAAGTAGGATGATGACCTGCCGCGAAGTGGAGGTTGATGTTGATGGAAGATGAAAATAAAGGTAATTGCCCTATCAGTTATGCTTGCAGCTGTGCTGCTCATTGTTGGCGCCTGCGCTCCTACCATGCCTGGAGGAATGCAACCGGCGCCGGTACGTTCGGACGACCTTGTCCCACCTGTAATGGGCTTCTACAAAGGAGAGGCAATCTACTTCATCCATACCGAAGCCTCGGATGCCCAGGTCGCCGATATGCTGACCACGATGATGGGCCCCAAGGTGCTGCTCGTTCCCGCCTTGGCCCAGGTGCCTGAGTCAGTGCTGGCCAGCGTTTATGTCTTCACCAACGGCATCAAGGGTGACGGTCCTTTTGGTTTTCAGGCGGACATCTTCGACTCGGCGCCCGGCGATGAAGGATACAGCCCCCTGCGATCCGTCAGGCTCAGTAGCTGGAAAGATGGCTCGGCAGCTAGGGAGCTACGCTCGGTAGATGAGATAAATGAAGCTGAGTCCAGGGGAGAGATGTCAGTGCAACCACGAGGAGCGGTAGTAAACATGCCTATGCTGACCTGGCCCGGCGGACAGAGGTAACGGACAGACAGATGAGTGAGGGGTGTGAACCATGAATACGATTACGCCTTCAGACAATCTCAAGAAGCTTCAGGTCAAAATCGGTGGGATGCAGTGTTCTTTCTGCGTTGAGACCCTGCGCCGGGCTTTTCTACGCCTGGATGGGGTGCAGGAAGCCAGCATCAGCCTGGCGCACGAAGAAGCCCTGGTCTGGTATGACCCGGCGCGGGCCGCTTCCCAGCAGATTAAAGATACGCTGGTAGATATGGGCTACACCTGGCGCGACCCGGAAAAGGTAAGGTCTTTCGAGGACGAAGAGGCTGAGCTTGGGGTGGCGCGGAGGAAATTCCTGGTTGGCACCAGTGCCGCTGGCATCGTGGTAGTTTTCATGGTCGTGATGTGGCTTGGTATCATGCAGCCTTGGTTCCGCTGGCCGATGCTGGCACTGGCGCTGGCGACCATGTTCGGACCGGCCTGGCACATCAAGAAGATGGCGTGGTCATCCCTCAAGAGGGGTATTCTTAACCAGCACGTCCTGCTGGAGTTCGCCGCCTTCGCCGGGCTCGCCGGCGGCTTCATCGGGTTTTTCATAAAAGAGTTCCCCATCCCCGATTTCTTTGGCGTGGCTACTTTTGTTACCGCCTATCATCTTTTCTCAGGCTATCTTTCGCTCCTGGCACGCACCCGCAGCTCCCAGGCGATCAAGCGACTCATGGCGCTTCAGCCCGCGACAGCCCGCGTTATCCGAGATGGCCGAGAAGAGGAGGTTCCAACTGGCGAGGTCAGGCAGGGAGACCTGGTGCGTGTGCGCCCGGGCGAGTCTATCCCCGTAGATGGCGTCATAGATGATGGCTATGCCAGCATAGACCAGAGACTGGTGACCGGCGAACCGATGCCGGTCGAAAAGGGCAGGGGTGATGAGGTCATCGGCGGCTCGGTCAATCAGACGGGAGCCCTGGTGATAAGAGTAACCCGCGTGGGCGCCGAGAGCTTCCTGCAGAAGGTAGCCCAGAGCATTCAAGAGGCCCGCGCCCTCAAACCGGGCATCCTCATTCTTGTCGACCGGGTGCTGAGGTATTTTGTGCCCGGCGTGCTTATCGCTGCCGGCGTTGCCTTCCTGGTCTGGACTTTAGGAGCGTGGGCCGTTACCGGCAGCCCGGATATCAATCGGGCAGTGTTTGCTGCGCTGGCGGCTCTGGTCATGGGCTATCCCTGCGCACTTGGCATGGCTTCGCCCCTGGCAATGGTACGTGGTGGCGGCATCGCCGCTGAAAAGGGCATCCTGATGCGCTCCGGCGAAGCCTTCCAGGTTTTCAAGGACGTGCGCCGGGTAGTCCTGGATAAGACCGGGACAATTACCCGCGGTGAGCCTTCCGTGTCCGATATTGGAGTCACTGATGGCATTGAGCAGAATGAGTTCTTGAGATTGGTCGCCTCTTTGGAAGCACTCTCAGAGCATGCGCTGGCGCGCGCCATTGTTGACTATGTCGCCGAGATGGGCATTGTACCGGAAAAAGCAGTCGACTTCCAGGCCTATCCCGGTAAAGGTGTGGCCGCCAGTGTTGACGGCAAAAGGGTGGTCGTCGGCACCGCCCGCTTCCTGTCGGAGCAGGGAGTTGCCGTGTCCGCTCTGGATAAGGACAGGACCAGGCTTGAGGAAGAAGGGAAGACTGCGGTGCTGGCAGCCATAGATGGTCAGCCGGCTGGGGTCATCGCCATCAGCGATACCATCAAGGAAGACGCGCGGGAGGCGGTGGAGAGTATGAAAAAAGCCGGACTCGAGCCTATCATGATTACCGGCGATAACTGGCGGACGGCCAGGGCGGTTGCCGGGCAGGTAGGCATCGAGAAGGTACTGGCGGAGGTATTACCCGGCGATAAGGCTGAAGAAGTGCGCAAGATCCAACGCCAGGGCTATCGAGTGGCTATGGTGGGAGACGGCATCAACGATGCTCCAGCCCTCATGCAGGCAGATGTGGGCATCGCCGTCGGCACTGGCACTGATATCGCCATCGAGTCGGCGGACGTCATTCTGATAGGGGAACGTCTGACGGATGTAATGGAGGCTTACCGTATCGGAAAGAGCAGCTACATTAAGACGGTGCAGAATGTCTCCCTGGCATTCACTTTCAATGGCATCGGCGTCCCGGCGGCAGTTACGGGCCTTGTCCATCCGGTGTGGGCGATGATTGCCATGGCCGCTAGTGTAACCGTGGTGCTGCTGAACTCCTTTGGCGGCCAGATTATCCGTTTCCCCCGGCTCCCCAAGGCTCGGGAGGAGCATGTGCTCACCCTTGAAGTTCCCAGCATACATTGCGAAGGCTGCGCAGAAACGATAGAAAAAGCATTGAGAAATCTGGGCAGCGTGCAAAATGTGAAAGTGAATATAACCGAGAAACTGGTAGAGGTCAACTATCGGGATGGTACCGCCGCGGAGCAGGATATCCAGAACGCCATTATCCGGGCCGGGCACACGGTAGCGGGGCACGGTTACAGCTAGGCTCACTGTTCACATCAATCCACCCGCATCGTGTATCTCTACCACGGTAACCATGCGGCCTGAATAGCTACGTATTTTCCGGATGTTCTTGAATTTGCTCACTTCTTCGTCCGTGACATAGCGGGACCAGACCAGCAACTCCAGAGGTGCAATCCAGAACCTCAGATACCACCTGGGTTCAGAAAAGAAAATCAGAAAGAACTTACCCTGTTCTTTCATTAGCCCTTGGGCCCGGTTGACGAAGCTTGACGCGGATGGCAGGTGCGAGAGGACCCATGTGCAGATAATAATATCAAACTTATCGTTGATGTCTTCAAGCCTGGTAATATTTTTCTCTCTGAACTCTACATTCGAGTAACCCTGGAACTTCCGGTTGGTGATTCTGAGTATTTCCGGAGAGAAGTCTATCCCGAGATATCTTTTGAATTTCAGACCTAGCGAGAATATCTTCTCCAGATTTAGCGCGGTGCCGCAACCCAGTTCGAGAATAGTCTCGTTCTCATCCAGACTGTCACGCAAGAAGTTATTCATATCTTTCTCGGCTCCGGATGCAACCAGAATATTCCACAGCCATTTGAACGGGTCGTACCATCTGGCCTGCCAGATGCCGTATACTTGTCTTACTCGCTCATCAGCCATAGCACATCACATCGGCGGCCTCCAATAGTGTTGTACGAAACTCGGGCTCTTTGACCTGGCCGTATTCCTCCCCGGTGGGTAATAGGGGCCTCGTTGCGCTACTTAGCTCTTCACAAACCGCAGCCTGGGGCGCCATGATGTCAGGCCTCAAACCGTGGAAACTGTTGCCCATCTGAGCATTGCTCCTTTGCACAGCATAAGCCACAGAGATTGGATATATCTGAATCTCAGAACAAACTTACGTGGCTTCGCCCGCCCATAGTTCGAGCTGGTTAGCGTCTTGGACCTGGATTTTGCCTCGCGAAAGGTGAATAGCCCCTTCTCTCTGGAACTCCTGCAATAACTCGCTTACCCGTGGCCGGCTGGCCGAGACCCACTCCGCCAGCGCCTCTTGCGTCATTTCAACAAGATCAGTGTCCTGAGTAGCCGCCAGGTCCAATATGGAACGGGCTACACGGGATCTCAGCTGGCTAAAGGCTAATGCCTCAATCCTTGCCTCCATTTCACCGAGACGATGGGCAAACCACCGCACCAGGTTCACCCCTACTCTCGGGTACCTGGCAAAAATCCGCCCAAGCTGCTCAAAGGAGAAAAAACCGACGACGCTTTTCTCCATGGCCACTGCGAAGCAGCAATAACTTCCCTGACCGGTAGAGACGCCGAAGAAGCGCCCCGGCCCAATCTGGCTTATGGGCAATCTCTGGCCCTCTGGCGTCAGACGGAACTCCTCTACGCGCCCCGTCTTAACCACATATACCCCATTTTGCCCTTCCTCAACCCGGTAAACGTAATCCCCGGACGTGTATGACTCGTCACTGCTCAATTTCATAACGGCTTCAGCATCCGTTGCGGAAAGACCAGACAGAACCTCAGCAGCATTTATGGCATGAGCCTGTGCCTGTGCCTGTGCCCTATCCTCCCTTGTTGACGCAGGTTCATGAACTGATTTGATCGGATCTCTTGCCATTGTAAACCTCTTTGGACCAAAAGAAAAAACGGTTCCGGATGCTCTGTTCTCTGCGTGACAGACAAGCCCTATTCTCCACAAATAACATTATAACAGAGAACAAAAATGGTAGCGATAAATTCTGGCACACAGGAGATTGTGACCCAGGTCGCAGAGGTCATCTCTCCCTATTCAGGCAGGGGTGATGCCCTGATTACCGTTTTGCGGAAAGTCCAGGCGAAGCTGGGCTATCTACCGGAAAGGGCTATATCGGAAGTGGCACGTCTCCTGCGCCTTTCCGAAAGCGAGGTCTACGGGGTGGTTACCTTTTATGACTTCTTTCGCCTGAGACCGGCCGGGGCTAATCAGATTTCGGTATGCCGGGGCACTGCTTGCCATGTGCGTGGGGGACCAGGAGTTTTGGACGCGGCAAGACTGGCTTTAGGGATTGACCCGGGCGAAATCACGTCAGACGGAATGTATAGTCTTGAGACGGTAGGCTGCATCGGGGCATGTGTCCTGGCTCCAAACGTCGTGGTAAACGGTCAACCGCGCGGGAAGATGACACCGAAAAAAACGGGCGAGCTGCTAAGCAGGTTGACTTCGGATGGTACCGTCTCGCTAAGGGAACCCGGGGCCGGACGAACATGCTAACGGCCGGATGAAAAGTATAGACAAGGTGCAATTATGGACTGGAAATTGTGGTCTCTTATCCTGGTACTTATGGGGATGCGCGTGGCATCACTGGTCATCGACCGTATTTTCGGTTTGCAGGCGCGGCGTTTGTGGCTGGTGGCAGGCATACCCGGTCTGATTGTCTTCGGGATAGCCATCGGATTCGCTCTAGTTGGGGAACGGGACCTGGTGGGGCTGGTACTGTGGGGTGCGCTGGCAGGATTTTTGGGTACTGTTCTCCTGGACGCCGTGCGGCTGGTGGGCGTTAGGCTCGGAGCGTTTCCACTGGACATGCCAGAAATGTTCGGCATGATTGCCCTGGGGTTAGCCCCCAGATTACAGAGGAACATGATGAAGGAAGTCGTAGCACAGACAGCTACGCTACCGGAGGCAGAACGGCGCGGGCTATTGGAGGCCAGGCTCAAAGCGATTGCCCGGATGCCAGGCGAACGGCGCCAAACAGTTATGAAAGGCATGATGGCCGGCCTCGCCGAATTATCAGAAGCACGCCGCCAGTCCATGCTGCAGACTCAGATGAGTATCATGACGGAACTGCCCGCTGGGCAACGCCGCGCTCTCATGGCGGCCATGGACAAAGCCATGGCTGAGACCAATGGCAACTTGCCATATGCTCAGCCCCGGGGCATGCCACGGATTCCCATGGCTACCTTTCGCCAGTTAGCCAACCGGGCAATGCCCCGCACGCAGAAAGAGGCTGGGTGCTCCCTGGCAAAGGTCCGTTTCGCCGGTTACCTGTGGCACTTTGTCATTGGCATTACCTTCGGTATTTCTTACACGATGCTCTTTGGACAGGGATCCTGGGGACTGGCCATCTTCTGGGGAATTTTCATTTGGCTGACGATGATGGTCCTCATGCCCCCGATGATGCCAATGATTCGCTTTCCGGGATGGTTCCCCGGGGTCCCATTGATTGCCCATGTTGTCATGGTAGTCCCGTTCGGACTGATATCACTATATCTGATCAGCGATGTTGCCCACTTGCACAGCCTGCTTGGCGCCCTGGTCCGGTAGGAGGAAACATAACGTGTCGCAAGTAAAGGAAGAAGGAGAATGATGCCGGAGACTACAACGCAGAGGTTTACTCTACGCAGGTGAGAGCGACCGGCAGCGGTTGGGCCACGGGGTTCAGCCGTTTTGGGGCCTTCGTTCCCCAGAGAACAGAAATCGGTGACACGATTGTTGTTTGATAAGAAAGGGAGGTGACCAAAATGGCTATGAGCATGAATGACATGGTGAGGGCGCTGGCAAATATGCCGGAGGAACAGCGAAAAACAATGATGAAAGAGCGGCTGGGGATGTTTGCTGAGATGTCAAAGGCGGATAGAAAGACCGCCAT
>JACPPV010000005.1 GCA_016190825.1 Chloroflexota bacterium | reverse complement strand
TCCCAACGTCCATGTGATGTGGGCGCGGCCGGGAATGGGGCAGGACTTCATTTTCATTCGCCTTCTCGAGCCGCACAACCACGCCGAATGGTTCATAGAGTCGTTGATGCGTCTCTTGGAAAGGTTTAAGGTGGCGATGTACTGCCAGGTGGGCAGCATGTATGATTTGGTCCCCCACACACGCCCCTTGCTCGTCACCGGGCGGGCAAGCAGCAAAGAGGCAACGGCAAAGCTGGACAAGCTGGGAATGTCGTCCGGTAACCGGGGCGGGTATCAGGGACCCACCAGCATAACTTCGCTGGTATCCATGCAGGCGGGAGAGATGGGTATGGAGACAATGAGCCTGATGGTCCATTTACCCCAGTACACGCAGTTTGATGATGACTATGCCGGCGCGCTTCGCCTGATGGAGACGCTGGAAACATTCTATGACCTCCCAGTTGATGACTCCTATGGCAAGAAGGCAAATGAGCAGATGGAGCAGATCAACACCGCCGTGGAAAAAGACCCGCAGATAAAAGCCACTGTTGAGCAACTGGAAAGTACTTACGATTCACGGGCAAAGAGAAGGTCAGCCAGGGCAGGCCCCCGCCTCTCTCCCGAGGTGGAAAGATTCCTCACCGAAATGGAAAAGCGGCTCGGGGATAGCTAGAGTATCTTTGGACACTTAGTTCGTTTTCTCATCTGAGATTGCGAAACGTGTTCTTTTTCTTTCGTTGCCATTTCCGCGTCCGATAAGCCAGAAGAATGTACTCCGGCTCATCCGGGTTCTTGCTCCCGTGTCTTGACACGCAATGAACTTGGCGGGAGTGACAAAAAGTATAAGACAGCCACGCTTCAAGTTGTTGTCGAGAAAGTCTTTTGTAGGGGAACTCCTTACCAATGGTTACGGTGGTAACCATTTTCCTTAACAAAGCTTACCCGGGCAACTGACAGGACTTGTCCTGGGTGAAATCGCAGGAGGTGCCATATGGCCGGCTACATGGGCAACAATCTCTGGGTCGACCTGTCAACTGGCAAAGTAAAGAATGAGGTCTTTGATGAAAAGCTCTATCGTGATTTCATCGGGGGCTATGGGGTGGGGGCGCGCCTCATCTACAGCCGACAGAAGCCAGGCGCTGACCCTCTCGGCCCGGATAATATCCTCGGCTTCACCACCGGCCCGCTAACCGGCACCGTTCCTTTTGGCTCAAGGTACACCGTAGTCGCCGGACGGTCACCCCTGACCGGCGGCTGGGCAGATGCCAACTCCGGCGGAGACTGGGGTCCGGCGCTAAAGTTCGCCGGCTATGACAATATCTTCTTCACCGGCGTGGCAGAAAAGCCCGTTTACTTGCTGGTTACGGAAAACGGAGCGGAGATCAGGGACGCTTCCCATCTCTGGGGAAAGGACAGCTATGTCACCGAGCGCACCCTCCAGGCGGAACACGGCCGGGACGCGCAGGTATCCTGCATCGGTCAATCAGGAGAAAAGCTCTCATTCATCTCGGCGGTAATCACCAAGAGGGGAGCGGCCGCCGCCCGCTCGGGAGTCGGTGCGGTGATGGGTTCCAAGAGGCTGAAAGCGATTGTTGTCATCGGCAGCCGGACTGTGCCGGTTGTCAATACCGGGGCTATCGTCCGCCTGCGCAAGGAACATCTCGATGCCATGCGCGCTACTTCACAAACTGGTGAATCCTTTTTCGTCCGTTTTCATAAATACGGTACTTCGGGGGGTGCCGTGCGCTCCGCCCACAGCGGAGATACGCCGGTGATGAACTGGGGTGGCGTGGGCATTACCGATTTTCCTGACCCGTCAGGACTGAGCGGTGACCTCGCCATTGCCAACGTAGACCGGAGCGAGGGCTGCTGGAAGTGTCCGCTTCGCTGCCAGGCGCTGTTGAGAGCAAGCTCCGGGGAGGGCGACTACGAATACGAAGCCGGTGTGCGCCGTCCGGAGTATGAAACGCAGGCTGCCTTTGGCACAATGTGCCTCAATAGCAGTTCTGAATCAATTGCCAAGTGCAATGACATCTGCAACCGCTACGGTCTGGATACCATTTCCGCCGGCTGCACCATCGCTTTCGCCATAGAATGTTACGAAAACGGTCTTATCGACAAAAGTGACACCGGCGGCATTGAGCTTACCTGGGGCAACCACCGCGCCATCGTGGCGATGACGGAGAAAATGGCCAGGCGCGAAGGCTTCGGCGATATCCTGGCAGACGGAGTAAAAGTGGCTGCCGAAAAGGTCGGCAAAGGGGCTGAGCAGTTCGCCGTCCACATCGGCGGGCAGGAACTGGGCATGCACGACCCGAAGTTCTCCGTTTTGCGTCCCGAGGCGGGGTCGGCTGCGGCCCGCTATCAGATGGATGCAACACCCGGCCGCCATACGGCAGGCTTCGGGCCGGGCAGCTTCCATACCCACATCATGAATTCGTCCGGCCTATGCTTCTTCGGATTCTCCGGCGGATCTACCGATTCTGGCAAATATATCGGCGGCTATCTCAATGCTGTGACGGGGCGGGAGCGTTCCTGGGACGAATGGCTGAAGTGTGGGGAGAGAATAGCCAACATGAGACACGTCATCAACCTTCGCGAAGGCATCAATCCACTGAAGTGGCTGGTGCATCCCCGGATAGTGGGCAAGCCGCCGCAGACCGAGGGACCCCTGAAAGGGATAACGGCTGATATCGAGGCTCAGGCTTACTGGAACCTGGGCGCTCTCGACTGGGACCGTGTTACTACCAGGCCGAGCAAGAAGAAACTGCTGGAGCTTGGGCTTGAGGATGTGGCTAAAGACCTCTGGCCGTAAAGGAATCCGGCTGTTCTTGTCCGCAGAAATTGTGTTCTACTGCACGCCATTCGTCTCCCTACTTTGTCGGGATCCGACAAACTCAGGACGAGCGGCCAGCAAGAAGGTTAGTTTGAGCAAGGACTATGAGAATACGGGGGCAGGCTCTAAACCTCCCCTCGTTTTGTACCGTAGTTGATTTCCGCCAGGCCGGACGCCGTCCAGACAACTCTCAAAGCTACTTCAGGCTCTTCTTAGCGCAATCATTAGAGACGTCTGTGAATATGGCTAGCTTTTCGCTTTCGGCTCCTGTCCGGCCCTGGAAGTCTGCTCTTTGTCTTTCTCTTCCTGGTCAGCCTCGCCGGTCTGTGCCTTGCGGAAGTTGCGTATGGCACGGCCCATTGCATCTCCGACCTGCGGCAGCTTACCCACTCCGAAAACGATCAAAATAATAGCTAGGATGAGAGCGATCTCCCAAGGTCCCAAACGCATAGCTTCCGTCTCCCTTTGTGGCAGTGTTTCTTCCGGCTTGACGTTCTCCGTCAGCCGGAAAGTACCTTCCTAATCTCATAGTAGTCTTTTTGGGATATGGCGTCAACCGCACGTATCGAAGGAGCCCGATGAGCAGGAGGACTGGACACAACGGCAACCTTGAACATTTCGGCAACAATTTGACAGGCAAAAGCCGTCTTGCTGGAGGCTGGCAATACTCTCCCCTTGGAAAGGATGCATCGTCGTCCAGATAAGCTCATACCGCAGGAATCACGTGCTGCCTGCGACTTACAACCTGAAAGTTAATGATGCCCGGCGCCCTAGTGGTGCGTAGCGCCCGCAGTCGCCCCCATCGGAGCCTGAGCAGCCGGAGCCGGAGGGCGAGGCGCCGGAAAATGCGGCTTACACAGTAGCTCTTTCACTCTCATATCGAAGAAGTTTATCGAGTTTGCCGGACGGAGCACCACGGCGGTATCAGCCCCACGCCCCGTGCCAGCGATAACAATGACATCCTCATCTGTCCGTATCAGACCGCTATCGGCAGCCATGACAGCGATTTCACAGACCACTTTAATCCCGGCGCAGAAAAGACTCAAGGTGTTGGTTATTATGCCGAGGAGGGACATGTTGGTCTTGTTTCGCACCGCGCGATCGACTCCGGCAAAGCCATGGCTTGCTATCAATACAATCCCTCCGGCTCCCTCCACTTTGCGCCGGTTTTCCTCGGTGAATTCCTGGATGTTTGGTGTGCGCCAGCCAGTGGCGTGCCCCACGGCAATTATCCTCGCCCCCATCCCGTTAAATACGTCGGTAGCCATCGCCGCCGTATCTCCACCTGTAGAGGAGACCAGCACCGTTTTAATGCCCAGCTCCTCAGCACGCTTGCGAGCTATTCGGAGCGTTTCTTCGGTGTTGGCTTTACCCGGAGTTTCGAAGTAGGTTGTGGTTACTTCCATTTTCCCCCTCCTATGACTGTTTTAGTTTTTTTGTCGGCTTTTCTTATCGGCAACCAACAAGCATCCATTTTGAATAATCTGAATTTTAGCTTACGACGACAAAATTGTCAAGCGGACGTAAATCATGAGCCATCCGCGAAACTGTCAAATGCGCACGTGAAGCAGCAAAAGAAAAAGGGTATTTACTGCATGTTCCGATTCAAATCGGCCGGTGTTCCTTTTGGCAGGCTCTTTCAACAAACTCAAGACAGGTCAGGGCGGTTAATAGCTCACCACGAAAGGCATGTACCGGAGACATAATGGGACCTTTGACCTGCCGTACGCGTACCGGGGCTGACGTTATCCTCGAGGTCAGTTTAAGGCGTGCCTTGCCAGTCACAGGGGAGAGTGAAGAGAAAAGTTGAGCCTTTACCTGGCTCTGATTCCACCCAGATACGCCCGCCGTGCGCTTCGACGAGCCTCCGGCATACCAGTAAGCCAAGCCCGCTACCGGCGGCTCTGCCGGTGTTTCCTAGGCGGGCAAAAGGCTGGAAGAGTCTTTGCCGGTCAGCTTCAGAAATACCCACCCCCTGGTCGCTTACCCCGATGGTGGTCCCGTCCTCGCCATTTCTGGCGAATATCCGTATCACGCTGCCGGGCAGGGAATACTTGACGGCGTTTTCCACCAGGTTGCGCAGGACATGCTCCAACCTCAACGGGTCGGCCTCTACCGTCATCACCGGTCGGGGCAGGTCCATCACAAAATGGTGTGTGGACCCCTCTTTGAACCGCTCAATCACGGCTCTGACGACGCCCCTGATATGAATGGGCTCTCGCTGCATATTGAGACGCCCCATCTGTGCCCGGGTAAGCTCGAGCAGGTTATCCAGTATGAACGAAAGGGAGTCCGCTTCGGCGAGGGCATCGTCCAGAAGCTGCTGCGTCTCTTCAGCGGATAGATTCGCTTGCTCCTCTAGCGCCGTGCTCAAAGCCCCTTTGACTACGGTGATAGGGGTTTTGAGCTCATGGGATATCAGGGCAAGGATCTCGTCTTTTAGTTCCTCCGCCTGCTTGCGCTCGGTGATGTCCTGAAATACGACCAGGTAACCGCCAGATGGCGTTCGCCTTGAACCAAGCGGCCTGACTGTGACATCCAGCCATATGGTCCCGTTTTTGTTCGTCTCATATAATTTGATCGCCTTTGCTTTCTCAAAGTCATAGCGCACTTCAAAGCGGACCGTTTCGCCTTGCTTCATCTTTTCGGCTGCTTCCGGGGGCATATTAGGGTCGTCAAGCAGGCTGACATTTTTGGGCATTCCGGCAACGCCGGGAATCTGAAGAGCCGTCCTGTTGACGGATAGGGGCTTCCCTTCCGAATCACAGATAGCAATGCCGACAGGTGAAGCCTCGAAGATGCCTCTGAACATCTCTTCGCTATCTCTTAGCCTCCTCTCCATTTCGTGTTTGTAGAGAGCTAAGTTGATAGCGACGTGCAGGTCCTTTTCCTGGAATGGCTTGACGATGTAGCCATAAGGCTCCGTTATCCTGGCGCGGCTGAGGGTGTTATCATCTGCGTAGGCAGTGAGATATATTACCGGGACATCGGAGAATTCCCTGATCTGCGCGGCCGCCTGTATGCCATCCATCTTGCCCGGCAGCATAATGTCCATCAGAACTATGTCCGGATTCGTCTCGGTAACCTTCTTTACGCCCTCCTCTCCGGAGTAGGCGATTTCGGAAGCCTGGTAGCCGAGATTCACCAGCCGCTGCTGGATGTCAAGCGCTTCGATAGCTTCGTCTTCAACAATGAGTATCTTTATCTGGGGCATATTCACTAATCCCTGGCTGCGTATACAGCCGCATATTTCCGGTGGCGCCTGGCAACTTTAATTATCATTGCGAGACCATTCCGATGAAGTCGGGACTCGCATGACAATTATGTAACGGTACTGCAACTCAGTACTGGTATCGTGTCTCCGAAATCCTTTGAATAAGTCCTTTGCCCTTCGACAGGCTCAGGGCGAACGGAATAGGCTCATTCCCGTTCGTGGTGAGCTTGTCGAACCACAAAATTGTGACCACGCATTGCCTCCAATTATTGGACTTATTTCTGAGACGGGATACTAGTACTAAGTTGCATAATTAAGCGTAACACATGCGCCGTTCATGTGAGCTAGCCTGTCCTGAGCGAAGCCGAAGGAAACCATCGGCGCGCCCTTCGACAGGCTCTTTCGACAGGCTCAAGACAGGTCAGGGCGAACGGTTTTGTTATGACGCCCTTTTAACCAACTCACTACTGGTCCGCCTCTCCCCGCTTCGCTGGGAATGAAATTTCAAACACGGCGCCGCAGTCGTCGTTCACGCGGAGGGTGCCCTTGAGCTGGTTAGTCAAGACGCTCACCAGCTTTAGCCCCAGCGAGTGACCCTTGCGTACGTCAAAACCCTCCGGCAAGCCGACACCGTTATCGCTGACGGTCAGCATGAAACCATGGTTTCCGTCACGGCGCAAATCAATGGAGATTTCCTTTGTCCCGCCTGCGCACCACGAGGCTGGAAAAGCGTGTTTCAGCGAGTTGGTGACCAGTTCATTGATGACCAGGGCGCAGGGGATAGCCGTGTCAATATCTAAGGAAATGTCCTCCACTGTTATCCTCGGGATTATGGCA
Organism: Chloroflexota bacterium; assembly: GCA_016190825.1. Taxonomy (GTDB): domain Bacteria; phylum Chloroflexota; class Dehalococcoidia; order Dehalococcoidales; family UBA2162; genus JACPPV01. The sequence goes on along the minus strand of JACPPV010000005.1, from coordinate 30,184 downwards.
TTCCCGGTCACCCCGTAGGAAAGGAACAGGTTGGCGGCAAGGCTTCTTATGTATTCGGGAAGGTCAATCCTCGCCAGTGATTCTGACTGGTAAAGTCTTTCGTGGATGAGCGCCATCGAGTAAACGCGGTTCTGGCTTTCCTTGAACAGCTCGACTGCCTGGTGGTCTCTGAACTGGGGCAACTGAAGATTAAGCATGCTGTGGATTATCTGGAGATTATTCTTCACCCGGTGGTGTATTTCCCTGAGGAGGGCCTCTTTTTCCCCGAGGGAAGCTTTAACCTGCTCTTCCGCCCTCTTGCGTTCCTCCATCTCAGCCCTGAGTTGCATGTTCGACCGTTCAAGCTGGGCGGTGCGTTCCCTTACGCGCACTTCAAGTACATCATGCGCCTTTTGCAGTTCGTCGTTGGAACGGTTCAACTCCTCCGATTTTGTCTGGAGCATGAGGTTGATTTGTTCTACCTTGCTCTTCTCACCTTCAAAATCTTCGAGGATGTTCAGGACCGCGCGTTGGGTATCTTCAAGCCGCAACTTCTCGGTATTGAAGTCCTCGAGGATATTGAAGGTAGCTCGCTGAGTCGTCTCCAGAGTGCTCTTTTCAATGTTGAAATCTTCGAGGATGTTCAGGACTGCGCGCTGGGTATCTTCAAGCCGCAACTTCTCGGTATTGAAGTCCTCGAGGATATTGAGAGTGGCCAATTGGAACTCGCGAGGGGGTTCCATTCTTACGGCTGCCACTCCTTTTCTCTTTTTCTGTGGGTCAGATGACTGGCTCACCGAATCTTCTCCGCAGGTCTTCGATTTCCTTCTTGAGTTCTATCATTTTCAGTTCGCGCCCGACCGTCAGCTTCTGGAATCTTTCCAGTTCTGCCAGCCTTTCCAGTTCCTTGGTACGCTGCTCGGCGACCTGGGCTTCAGCTTTTCTCTGGGCGGTGATATCGCGGGCGGCAGCGAACACGCCGAGCACGTTCCCGGCCGTATCCTTGTAGACGGAGGCGTTATAGAGGACGTCCGTGAGCTTCCCGTCCCGGTTACGGATGGTCAGCGGGTAGTCAGTGACGTAGCTCTTGGCAAGGACCAACTGGTAACCTTCCCGCGCCTTTTCAGGCTCAGTGAAGTAGTTGGCGAAGTCTGTGCCGATGAGCTTCTCCTTGGAGACGCCGGTGACCTTGATAGTAGCTTCATTAACGTCCGTAATCTTACCATCGGGGCTGATGGTGACCAGGGGGTCGAGGGAGGATTCGATAAGGGACCGGGCGTACTGTGAAGCCTGCTTCTGGGCGGTAACATCGCGGGCGGCAGCGAACACGCCGAGCACGTTCCCGGCTACGTCCTTGTAGACGGAGGCGTTATAGAGAACGTCGGTCAGCTTGCCGTCAACATGGAGGATGGTGAGTGGGTAGTCCGTGACTGTTCCTTCGGAGAAGACGAGCCGGTAGCCGTCACGGGCTTTGTCAGGTTCAGTGAAGTAGTTGGAAAAGTCTGCCCCGATCAGCCTCTCGCGGGAGACGCCGGTGACCTTGATGGTGGCTTCATTAACGTCCGTAATCTTACCATCGGGGCTGATGGTGAGCAGGGGGTCGAGGGAGGCTTCGATAAGGGACCGGGCGTACTGTGAAGCCTGTTTCTGGGCGGTAACATCGCGGGCGGCAGCGAACACGCCGAGCACGTTCCCGGCTACGTCCTTGTAGACGGAGGCGTTATAGAGAACGTCGGTGAGCTTGCCGTCAACATGGAGGATGGTGAGTGGGTAGTCCGTGACTGTTCCTTGGGAGAAGACGAGCCGGTAGCCGTCACGGGCTTTGTCAGGTTCGGTGAAGTAGTTGGAAAAGTCCGTTCCGATCAGTCTCTCGCGGGAGACGCCGGTGACCTTGATGGTGGCTTCATTAACGTCCGTAATCTTACCATCGGGGCTGATGGTGACCAGGGGGTCGAGGGAGGCTTCGATAAGGGACCGGGCGTACTGTGAAGCCTGTTTCTGGGAGGTAATATCGCGTTCGATTGCGGAAAGACCTATAATAGCCCCCTTCGCGTCTTTGACCGGGGACATGGTCACCGAGACGTCTACGTATGTCCCGTCTTTCCTCTTTCTCTGGGTCTCATAGCGTTCGACTTTGATGCCCTGGAGAATCTTTTCATAAATTTCCTTATATTCATCAAGGTTTCCCTTGACGCTGATGATGGAGATAGGTTTGTTAATGGCTTCCCTTTCGGTGTAGCCGAACATTTTTTCCGCTGACTGGTTCCAGCTGCTGATGGTCCCGCTGAGGTCCTTGCCAATAATGGCGTCTTCAGACGATTGGACTATGGCTGCCAGGCTCTGGGCATACTGCATTGCCTGCTTCTGGGAGGTAATATCCCGGTCGATTACGGAGAGGCCGATCAGCCTGCCGTTCTCATCCCTCACCGGGGAGACGGTCACCGATACATCGATGACCCTGCCATCTTTCCTGGTCCGCTGGGTTTCGAACCGCTCTATCCTGATCCCCCGCTTGCCTTTTTCGAGAATATCGTTAAACTCTTCTGTGCGGTCGGGGCCAATTATTGAGATGTGCTTGCCCAGGACTTCGGCCTCAGCGTATCCAAGCATTCTCTCCGCCGCCGGGTTCCAGCTTGTGATGACGCCATTGAGGTCTTTGGTGATGATCGCGTCCTCGGATGACTGTACGATAGCGGCGAGAAAAGGAGTATTGATCCCGCGGATATCGGCCATTCGGCTTGTTGTGACTGTCCCGGGGTTGCGTGTCTTTGCGACTCTTACCATGGGTACCTCCTGTCTTTCTATCCGTTAATAATAATAGTAAATTAGTCCCTATCATTATGTCAACGCTGGATCCAGGGAGTAATGATAATTCTTTTCGGTGAGGAGTAACAGCTAGCGAAGGGCCGATAACTTTGGATAAGTCTACAACAAAAATATAGCAAATTCATAAAGTCAGGGGAGAAAAGATAACAAATTTATAACATTTGTCCGTTATACCAGTGGCTTAGCACTCCATAGAAGAAAGGGGCGGTTAACAATAAGGAAGCCGGCGCACAAGGGCACGCCGGCTCCAATGTTCCTTCAATCCACTCGCTATGTCTAGCCAGTACTTGCCGCGCAATCAGCGCAAAGACCGTGGAAGACAGTATATTGTCCCTCCAACCGAAAACCGCTCAAGGCGCCGGCGCTCGCTGGCTCAGGCAGGGAGCCGGCCTCAACATCCCAGACCCGCTCACATCTCCGGCAGAGAAAGTGATTATGCGGCATAATATTTGCGTCATAGCGATTGTAGTCGCCGCAATGGAGTTCGAGCGCCAGCCCGTTTTGCCGCATCACGTTGAGATTGCGGTAGACCGTACTCAAACTTATGCGCGGCAACTTTTGACGGACAATATCATAGAGCTCATCCCCACGGGGATGCGTTGTCAGCCCCTTCAGTTCTTCCAGGATAATTTCCCGTGCCTTACTGTTTCTCATTAGAAATACCGTTTTAACAGGCCTTCCAGCATTCTCGCGTGCCGAGCCTCATCCCGGCTCGAATCATCAAAGACCTCGTGGGTCTCATCGCCGGCTGCGTCCCTTGCCTTAACGGCGGCTTCCCGCTTACTTCTGTTGGCTCCTTTCTCTCCAGATAGCATCTTTTCCAGATTCTCCCTGGTGCTGGTGGAGACTTTCCCATTAAGGAGGGCATAGCGCGCAGCATGCTGCGCCTCTTCCCAGGCAATGGTTTTCAGCACCTCCGCTATCTCGGGGAAGCCCTCATACTGCGCCTGGTGCGCCATGGCGAGGTAAAGCCCTACCTCCATAGTCTCCCCCCGAAAGTTGCTCTCCACCATGTCTTCCACACCGGTGCCCTTCGCTTGTCCGACGGTATTCAGGTTGATCAGGTCCAGCATTTTCTCCTCCTTATTACGAATAATTATTATTTGCAATTATAAAAGGGATTTTGGTATTTGTCAAGGGACGTTTGGGACGATTCGCCACTAAAATCTTCCGGGTTTCCTTCCGGCGAAATTTATCCCCTGCTACGATTACGGAAACGGGCGTCCAATGGCTCCTCCATATCGCCAGTAAATCTTGACATCGCCACTTGGAATTATTAATATAATTTAGCAGTCGCAAGCCAAGACTGCTAATAAGGAATAGAATGCTCACGGCAAGAAGAGAGATAATACTTAAGGCGCTCATCGAGCAATATATCACCAGAGCCCGTCCAGTATCTTCCCAGAGCCTGATTGAAGACCGAGAGATGGGCGTCAGTTCCGCTACCGTCCGCAATGAAATGGCTTTTCTGGAGGAGGCGGGTTATATTACGCATCCCCACCCATCGGCCGGAAGCGTGCCATCAGACCAGGGATACCGCTATTACGTCGAATCCATCGGGGATGTCAGGCTTTCGGCAGCAGAGCAGCTTCTGGTGAGCCACCTTTTTCATCAGGTGGAAAGAGAAATCAGCGAATGGCTGAATCTGGCGGCAACCCTTATCGCCCAGATGGTGAAGAATGCAGCCGTGGTGACAACGTCCAGGCTAGACGCCTGCCGGTTTAAGCATCTCGAACTTATCAGACTGCATGATTATCTGGGGTTGCTCATCCTTGTGCTTGAAGGTGCAAAAGTGAGGGAGGAGCTGCTAACCTTCCGGGAGGTGGTTATACAGCCGGGGCTGACAGCCCTTGCCAGCCGGATGAGTGCCGAGTATTCTACCCTGACGGCTTCGCAGATCGAGTCCAAGGGCGCCGCCCTCGCCGGGATTGAGGGACAGGTGAACGACCGCATAGCGAAACTGATGGAAGCGGAAGACAAACAGGAAATCAAGGAGCTCTACTGTGACGGCCTGCATTTTACTTTGAGCCAGCCCGAATTCGTCCGGGACCATCGCCTGGCTCTGGCGTTGACAGAGCTGGTTGAGCGGCGCCGGCTGCTGGGCAACATCGCACCTCCGGAACCGGCTTCCCACAAGGTTCAGGTGATTATTGGTAAAGAGAACAAGGCTGAGGCGATTCGCGATTACAGTGTTGTCATCGCCCGCTACGGACTACCCGCAGAGGCCACCGGCACAATCAGCGTTATCGGGCCTACCCGGATGCCTTATGGCCGGACCATGGCCACGGTAGGCTACCTAGCTACCGTGCTGAGCTGGCTGATGGCGAAGCTCTATGGAAAGGAAGGCGCAGCCGTCCAGAGCTGAATTCGCCGGTCCGATGGAACGGGAGGCAGTTTTCCAACTCCGGTTGCCCCAACCGGTAATTTGTGGAAGGGCAGCACAAATTCACTCCAGGAGGAATGATGACCAACGAGGGTCAAACCGGCAGGTTCCAATCTGAAAACGCCGGTAGCGAAGATATAGAAACCTTAGAGAAAGCGTTAGCCGAAGAAAAGGCGAAAGCCGAAGCCAACCTGGCCGGATGGCAGAGGGCACAGGCTGACTTCATCAATTACAAAAGGCGCAGCGAGCAGGAAAGGGAAGAGACGGTCAAGCTCGCCAGTGCCGGCCTTATTTTGTGCCTGTTGCCCATCCTAGATGACTTTGAACGGGCGGCACATGCTTTCCCACTGCAGCACGCTGAAGGAAGCTGGGCCGAGGGTTTCCGGCTTATTGAGCGCAAACTTAAGTCCGCCCTGGAGGCACAGGGATTGTGCGCTATCGAAGCGGTTGGCGAGCCATTCGACCCTCGTCTCCATGAAGCGGTTAACCAGGACAAAGGGAAAGAAGGTATCATCGTTCGGGAACTGGAAAAAGGTTACAAATTGTACGATAGGGTCCTTCGCCCGGCTAAAGTAGTGGTTGGGAACGGAGAAAAGCCTATGAATGAGAAATCAGGAGGATAAATCATGACAAGAGCAGTTGGTATTGACCTGGGAACAACATTCAGTGAAATAGCAGTGATGGAAGGCGGGGAGCCCAAGATTATTCCCTCCGCAGAGGGGGGCAACCTTTTTCCTTCGGTCGTCGCCATAAGCAAGACCGGGGAGCGCCTGGTGGGACAGCTGGCGCGGCGCCAGGCAATCGTCAACCCGGAAAATACCGTTTATAACATCAAACGTTTCATGGGGCGGAAGTGGGGAGAGCCCACCGGACGGGAGCTGCCCGTGGAAGAGGACGCCCGCCGTAAAACATATAAAGTGACCAAAGGCTCGAACAACGAGGTTCGGGTGCTCATGGGCGGTAAAGAGTACCGGCCAGAAGAAATCTCTGCCATGATCCTCCAGAAACTCAAGGTTGATGCTGAAGCCTACCTTGGAGAAACGGTTACGGATGCGGTTATTACCGTCCCCGCCTATTTTAATGACGCCCAGCGCCAGGCAACTAAAGACGCCGGCGCCATCGCGGGGCTGAACGTGCTGAGAATTATCAACGAGCCGACCGCAGCCTCCCTGGCTTATGGGCTGGACAAGAAAAAGGAAGAAACCATCGCTGTTTATGATCTTGGCGGCGGCACCTTTGATATTTCGGTACTTGAACTGGGCGAAGGGACTTTCCAGGTCAAGTCCACCGCCGGGGACACGCATCTCGGCGGCGAAGACTTCGACCAGAAAGTCATGGAGTGGCTGATTGCCGAATTCAAGAAGGACCAGGGAATCGATCTTTCCAATGACAGGATCGCCCTTCAACGCCTTAAGGAAGCGGCGGAAAAGGCAAAAATAGAGCTGTCCACCGTCCAGCAGACTGAGATTAATTTGCCCTTCATCACCGCCGACGCTTCCGGCCCGAAGCACCTCACCATCACCCTGACACGGGCAAAGCTGGAGCAACTGGTAATGGAGCTGGTGGACAAGACGATAGAGCCGTGCCGCCAGGCGCTTTCGGACGGGGGCAAAACCGCCGCCCAGATAGATGAAGTAGTCCTGGTGGGCGGGCAAACCCGGATGCCCCTCGTCCAGCAGAAGGTAAAGCAATTCTTCGGGAAGGAACCCAATAAAGGCGTCAATCCGGACGAGGTGGTGGCCATCGGCGCAGCAATCCAGGCGGGCGTGCTCAAAGGGGAGGTCAAGGATGTATTGCTCCTTGATGTCACTCCGCTCACCCTGGGCATAGAGACACTGGGGGGCGTCGCCACGCCGCTCATCACGCGCAATACCACAATCCCCACCTCCAAGAGCCAGGTTTTCAGCACCGCGGCTGATAACCAGCCCAGCGTTGAAATCCACGTCCTCCAGGGTGAACGCCCGATGGCCACCGATAACCGAACGCTTGGACGGTTCGTCCTGGACGGTATCCTGCCGGCGCCGAGGGGGTTGCCGCAGGTCGAGGTAACCTTCGATATTGATGCCAATGGCATTCTCAGCGTAAGGGCGCGTGACAAAGGCACCGGACGCGAGCAAAAGATTACCATCACGGCCACTAGCGGTCTCAGCAAAGACGAGGTGGCAAAAATGCAACGCGAAGCTGAGATGCACGCCGCCGAGGACGCCAAGCGGCGCGAAGAGGTTGAAACCCGTAACGCCGCCGACACCCTCATCTATACAGCCGAAAAAACGCTCAGGGACAACAAAGATAAGATACCCGCAGATTTGAACCAGGAGGTAGAAAAGAAGATCAGCGCACTGCAGTCAGCCCAACAAGGACAGGATATTGAGGCGGTGCGGCGGGCAACTCAGGAACTGAGCGATGCGCTGCAAAAGGTGGGTGCCGCCGTATACCAGCAACAGCCTCCACCCCCCCCCCCTGGCGGCGAGCCGCCACCAGGCGGCAAGGGACCGGAAGAAGGGACCGTGGAAGGAGAATTCCGCGAGGTACCGTAAAACAGGCTTGAAAATCAAAAAAGTGGGGGCGTCTCATTAAGACGCCCCCACTTTGCTCGTCAAACTACTTGTTCATCAAAGTGTCACCGACTCCTGCTGCTCACACGCCAGCAGTAGCGCCTCATCCAGAACGGTGAATGGCTTCCTCTTCGTGATTATGCGGTGCCAATCTCCGTAGCAAAAGATGCCCTGGAAAACCAACCCGCTAATAAACCCCAAAAAGAGTGCCGGAGAAAACACGAAGAAGCCGGTAACAACACTGATAACCCCCGCCAGAGACGACAAAAACCAGTGGTGAAGGTGAATCTGGCAATCTCGCCGCGGAACCGGGATAATGATTGACCTTACCTTCCCCCGCTCTCCGTCCCGTTTTCCGGAGCAATACTTGGATAGCACGAATCCTGCCCCGCAGGCAGGATAGAAGAGAAACCCCAGCAAAACACCCGGCAAAAGCAGCGCACCGAGGATAAGACTCTTTCGTTTCACGTATTTATGATTATAAAGCTTTAGCCGGCGTAACACAACCTGCCGCCATATGGAAAAGTTTACTTGCTGCAGAGAGCCACCGATGAAAGGCATGATTGCACTTTACTGTTTTCATAGCCCGGAAAAACCTCAACGAAAGCATTATCCGGGTAACTCCCTGTCCTCGACATGCTGCTGACAAGCCATATCGCCCTAGCAACGGACGATAGTCATCATGGGCATATTGTCTCCCCGTCCGAGTGGTGAATTAATCCCGTCCCCGGCCTCCTTCGGCTTACCGCACGGCTGCTAGGAGTCAGTTTAACACGAACTTGACCGCGTAACGCCCCTATCTTAAAATGTGTTAGGATTAAATACCTGTGACTTTAATGCGGCCTACGGCTGGATCCGACTGAATCAGGGTCAGCTTAAGGATGAACAAAATTGGCGCTGGATTTGCTACTTGAGAAGTCGCCAACGAGAGAATTAAAGTGAGTGGACACGGAGAAGGGCTATTGGTCTATTACGTAGTTGTAGAGAATAGCGTACAGCTTTCGAAGTCAAAACCTATTACGCCCTTCACTTCCACTTAATACCAGGGATTTGTCTGATGAAACACGAGAGATGAAGATCGGACTGGCTTATGACCTCAAAGAGAAGGTGCCGGCGCGTCACCTCCAGACAGAAGATGCACTGGAGGAATACGATTCCCTGGAGACGGTTGAGGGCGTTGCCGGCGCGCTGGCGGCGCTGGGGCATTCGGTTGTCCTGTTGGGAGGCGGTCGTGATTTCCTTACCGCCGTCCTGCATGAAAATGTTGACCTGGTGTTCAACATTGCCGAAGGTCTGGGGAACCACCGGAGCCGGGAAGCCCAGGTGCCAGGCGTGCTTGAGATGCTAGATATTCCCTATACTGGCTCGGACCCGCAGTGCCTTTCGATTTGCCTGGACAAGCCGCTGACCAAGCGCCTGGTCGCCTCGGCCAGTCTCTACACGCCGGCCTTTCGCACAGTCTCCGCCGTCAGCCATCTGGAACAAGATACGTGGGAGGGTTTCCCCATCCCCGCCCTGATCAAGCCCGCGCATGAAGGCTCCAGCAAGGGCGTCCTTTCTTCCTGCATTGTGAATAGTACCGAAGAAATCATCAGGGTCTCGCGGGACTGGCTGGAACGCTACCGCCAGCCGGTCATGGTGGAGGAGTTCATTGGCGGCGACGAAATAACCGTAGGCGTGGTGGGGAATTCGCCGCCACGGGTCATCGGCATCATGCGCATCCTGCCGAAGGAAACCGGTACCCCTTTTGTTTATTCGCTGGAAGTCAAACGGGATTGGGAAAGGCTCGTCGAGTATGAGTGCCCGGCTCAACTGGAACCGGGTATCCTGAAGAGGATTGAGGACGCCAGCCTGCGTATTTTCGAGACCCTTGGGTGTCGGGACTTTGCCCGGATTGATTTCCGCCTTTATCCCGATGGGACGCCCGGTTTTTTGGAGATAAATCCGCTGCCGGGTCTCAATTTCCGGAGCAGCGACCTCGTAATTCTGTCTCGAAAGATGGGCTGGAGCTACGGAGATTTGATCGAGGCGGTCCTGCAGGCTGCCCTCGAGAGGTACCCCCGGTGCGCCCGGCAATAGCCATCATCTACAATGAGCCTGACCCCGGCCGTTACGGCAGTCTCGGCGAGGAAAAAGCCGTGCGCGGCGTAATGGACTCGGTCGAAGCAGTGCATCAAGCCCTGGTTGGGCTGGGCTATCCGGCAACCCGGGCGCCTCTCTCGCCGTCCCTCGAGCGGGCACAGGAGACGCTCAAGAAACTGAGGACAGACCTCGTGTTCAACCTTTTTGAGGGTTTCCCCGAGTCTCCGAAAACAGAGGCCACAATCGCCGGTACTCTGGAAACTCTGGGAAAACCATACACCGGGTGTCCGGAAAAAGCGCTGGCGCTAGCGCTGAACAAGGCGGAGACGAAAGCCCTGCTGATTGCCGGCGGCATTAGCACTCCCGGATACCAGTTGCTTTCTCCAAACGCATTGTCTTCTTTTCATCTATTGTTCCCCTGCATCGTCAAGCCTCCGGAAGAGGACGCCAGCCATGGTCTGACGGAAGAAAGCGTCATCCACGACCGTGATGCGCTGGCGAAGCAGGTAGGCAGGGTCAGCCGGCTTTACGGCGGGCAGGCGCTGGTGGAGGAGTTTGTTGACGGCCGCGAGTTCAACATTACCGTCCTGGGGGGGAAAGAACCCGTCGCCCTCCCCGTTTCAGAAATCATTTTTTCCCTCCCGCTGGGACTGCCGCACATACTGACATTCGCCGCGAAATGGGAGAAAGGCAGCCCCTATTTCAAAGGCACGAAGGCGGTATGTCCGGCGGAAATAAACGATGAACAGCTCAAAGAGATAGTCGATACTGCCAGCCAGGTTTTTCGACTTGTCTGCGGTTCCGGCTACGCCCGGGTGGATTTCAGAATGGATGCCGGGGGTCGGCTCCATGTCATCGAGGTGAATCCCAACCCGGATATCTCTCCGGAAGCGGGCGCTGCGCGCCAGGCAAGGACGGCAGGGATGACCTATCCACAGTTCATCGAGAAGCTGGTAGAGATGGCGCTGGAAAGGACGCCCGGATGATGACCGCAATCCGCCCGATGACCGCCAAAGACAAGCTGGCAGTAATGCAGATACTGCGACATACTCCTGAGTTCCGGCCGGAGGAAGTGGTCATCGCCGAGGAGCTTGTCGACAGCTACCTGAATGATCCCTCCGGTTCCGGCTATTTTATTCTGGTGGCCGAAACCGATGGCACAGTGAGCGGCTACGTATGCTATGGCCCCACCCCACTGACGCAGGACACCTGGGACATTTACTGGATCGCCGTCGCCCGCCATGTCCAGGGGCAAGGCATCGGCCGGGCGCTCGTGACCGCCGCCGAAACTGAGATCAAGCGAGGCAAGGGCAGGCTGATTATCATCCAGACCTCCTCCACGCCCGAATATGAAAAGACGCGGCGCTTCTACCGGGCTTCAGGTTACGAAGTAGCAGCCCAGGTCGCTGACTACTATGCCCCAGGTGACGATCTGGTGATTTTCCAGAAGCAATTGCGCCGCCAAACGGCTGCATGACACTGCCCGGTGTCTTTCCCATTTCCCCGCTATTAGCAGAGACCGCCTGCCGCTTCTTTTCTCGCTAGCTGAGCATCACGATTGACAAAGCGTCAAAGAGCAAAGTGAAAACCCCCGTTCGAGCCACCTCATTTCCTTTGATGGATAATAAAACGAGCAAAATTTAACGAAATAATGCCTTGCAGTTGACAACTATATCATAATTGCGCTACACTACGCTCTCACAGACTCAGTGATAGTCAGAGTTATTCCAATACCATTCGGATTAGAGTGGAAAATAGAGATTCTGAGTCCAGCAATATGAGTCGACGCGGATTCTTTCGGGCAGGAGGTTGGCACATCGAAAAGGACCCACGAAAGACCGGGATAGACGTTCTGGATGCCATCCCCTCCGGATCTCATATCTGTCTGTTTTACGAAACTTCACGTGACTTGCTGAGTACCCTGGTTCCTTTTTTTAAAGCCGGCCTGGAGAATAATGAGCTTTGCGTTTGGGCATTTCCGGACATTTTGGATGACGAACAGTGCGGCCGGGCACTGAGAAGAGCCATCCCGGGCTTCGCTCAATATCAGGCGAGGGGCCAGATGGAGACAATGCCGTCCGCAAGCCTGTATTTGAGCGATGGCACATTTGATGCCCGTAAAGTTCTGGACGGATGGGCGAGCAAACTCGGGAAGGTGACTGAGAGGGGCTACGCAGGTATGAGAACGGCGGGCGATACGGGTTGGGTCGGAAAGAGAGACAAGCGAAAATTCGCGGAATATGAAGAAGCGGTCAACGACACCATTTCTGGGCACAACATGATAGCCATCTGTAGTTACAATCTTGGCAGATATTCGCCTCCTGAAGTACTGGATATATCGCTGCACCATGAGTTCACACTGTTTAAACGGGCAGGAAGCAGGTTGGTGCTGAAATCAGAGCCAGGAAAAATTTCCCCATCTGCCGGAGAAGCATATTTGGCCAGGCTTCAGAAGCGGTTCCTTGCTTCAGGGTTTGAGGGTATGGACGATGCAGACATCATCGAACTGGTCATGGGGCTGTGCCTTCCTGCGGATGAAGCGAAAAAGCTGGCGCAGGCGGCTATCAAAGAGTTCCAGAGCCTGATGCGCTTCATGTCGGCGTCCCGGGTTGAACTGAGGCGAGCCGGATTGACACCCACGTGCATTTTTTTCGTGCAATTACTAAAGCAGTTGCCTTCTGAGCTCCTCAGACAACAAATTGTTAACAAGCCGGTTTATGGCTCTTCCCGGGAAGTTTTCGACTATCTCCACTATTCGATGCGTGATCTCAAAATTGAGATATTCAAAGTGATTTTCCTGGATAATAGTACCCATATCATTGATGTAGCAGACCTGTCTTCCGGAACGGTTGACAGCGCTCCCGTGCGTCCCCGTGAAATCATGGAAGCCGCTATCAATGCCAGCGCCACCAACCTGATCTTTGTACACAATCATCCATCCGGTGACCCCACTCCCTCCCGCCTCGACAGACGGCTCACGAGAGACCTGGTTTTTATGGGGAGAGTCATGCAAATTAAAGTATTAGACCACATCATCATCGGGGCTAACTCACACTTCAGCTTCGCGGATGAGAGGTTCATCCAGAAGTATGAGGACGAGTTTATGAACCTGAAGATACGGATGAACCTGGCCGTCGAAGGTTGAGCTCAATCCGTTCCGCACCATGCCCCGTGCTCTATGCGCTGGTCAGCGGACGGAAAAAGCAGGACTTGTTGCCGGTGTGACAGGTGGGGCCGAGGGGATGCGCCTTGACGAGGATGGCATCAGCATCGCAGTCGAACCATAGCTCTCGCACCTTAAGGTAATTGCCGGAGGTCCCGCCTTTGTGCCAGAGCTCCTGCCGGCTGCGGCTGTAGAACCAGACATCCTCCCCGGAAAGCGTCCGGCGCAACGCCGCCTCATTCATGTAGCCCAGCATCAGCACATCGCCGGTATCGGCGTCCTGTACTATTGCCGCAATCAGCCCTTTGTCGTCGAACTTCAGGGCAGGCAAATTCTTATGACTCTCGATCTTACCGACCTCCTCAGCTGGAAATCGCCGCCAGCGCCTGCTTGAGGTTGATATCGCCGGTGTACAGCGCCCGCCCGATGATGACACCCTCCGCGCCAAGCTGCTTCAGCATAGTTACATGGGTGAGCGATGAAACACCCCCGGAGGCGATAACCGGCAGCCTGATTGCACTCATCAGCTCGGCGAAAGCGCTGAAGTTGGGCTCGGTTAGCGTTCCGTCCCGGCTGATATCGGTGTAGACAAAGCGCTTCACTCCCAGCTTTGCCATGGACCTGGCAAAATCAACCGCCATCAGCCGTGTCTCCTGCTGCCAGCCATGGGTCGCCACCCAGCCATCCCGCGTGTCAATACTCACAATGGTTGACTCCGCAAAAGCCCGGCACACATCTGCCACAAGCTGCGGGTCTTCGACGGCCGCCGTGCTCAGGATAACCCTATCGATGCCCATTTTGAGCAGCTCTTTCACCGTTTCCATTTTCCGGATGCCGCCGCCTACCTGGGTATGTATCTGAAGAGCCATCGCAATCTGCCGGATGATGTCCAGATTTCCCGGTTCGCCGGACGCGGCGCCGTCGAGGTCAACAATGTGTACGCGGGGAGCGCCCATCGCCTGCCAGCGCAAGGCTACCTCAACCGGGTCATCGGAGAAAACCGTCTCTCTGTCATAGTCTCCCTGGTACAGACGGACGCACTTGCCGCCTTTAAGGTCAATTGCCGGAATAATCTCGATTTTTTGTTACCTCTCAGTCAAAACAGGGATAATTCTAGCAGAACTGCGTGACTGTTTCCAGCCGCCCCGGTCAGGCCGACCATAATTACTGGACTGAAGCGTTGATTTCCACCGCCCTTCATCCCCTGGATTCCCGGCTTTCGCTGGAATGACATCAACGAATGACCTATCACATCCTCTCCGGCGCGGTCATACCGAGCAGATGCAGTACGCCGGCAAGCACGGTCCTGGCGGCGGCCACCAGCTTGAGGCGGGCTTTGGTTACGGCTTCATCATCCGATACCACCCGGCAATCCCTGTAAAAGGCATGGAAAACGGTGGCTAAGTCCTGCGCGTAATAGGTGAGGTGGTGAGGTTCGAGCGTCGTCGCCACTGTTTCGATCAGCTCCGGAAGCAGCATCAGCTTGCGGATAAGTGCCAACTCCGGCTCAGAGGCAAGCAGCGAGACATCACCGTCATCAAAAACGATTTTTCGTTCTTCCGCCAGGCGCACGATGCTGCAAATACGAGCGTGGGCGTACTGAACATAATACACCGGGTTCTCCGCCGACTGCTTCTTTGCCAGCTCCAGGTCAAAGTCCATCTGGCTGTCAGCGGTGCGCGAGAGGAAAAAGAAGCGGCAGGCATCCGCTCCCACCTCTTCTACCACCTCCCGCAGCGTGATGATTTCCCCGCTACGCTTGGAAATACGGACCAGCTCGTCTCCTCGGCGCAGAGTCACCATCTGGGAGATAATAATCGTAAGCCGCTCCGGGCTGATGCCGAGGGCGCTTACCACTGCCTTCATGCGGGGCACATGCCCCTGGTGGTCCGCCCCCCAGATATTGATAACCTTATCAAAATGGCGTTCAACAAACTTGTTATAGTGGTAGGCGACATCGGCGGCAAAATAGGTCGGCGAGCCGTCACCACGGATAACCACGTTATCTTTATCTTCACCCAGCGCGGTGGACATGAACCAGGTGGCATTTTCTTTCTCTACCAGGTAGCCGCCCTGGCGCAAAAGCGCCATTACGGCCTGGAACTGACCCTTCTCGTAAAGACTGCGCTCGCTGAACCAGATATCGAAGGTTACGCCGATAAGTTCAAGGTCGGCCTTAATCTGCCGTATCATCTTGTCGAGGCCAATCTGCCCCAGCCGCTCTACCGCCTCGCCCTCAGTCATGCTGAGAAACGCGTCTGCCTTTTCAGTGATAATCTCCCGTGCAAGGTCTACCATGTAAGCGCCGTGGTAGCCGTTTTGCGGCACCTCCGCCTCAGCACCAAGACTCTGCTTGTAGCGGGCATAAAGGGAGCGGTAGAAGGCATCAATCTGGCTGCCGGCATCATTGAGATAATATTCTTTCTGGACGGAATAGCCGGAGGCGGCGAGCACATTCGCCAGGGTGCTACCGAGAATCGCCCCCCGCCCGTGCCCCACATGAAGCGGCCCGGTGGGATTAACGCTGACAAACTCCAGTTGCACTCGCCCACCCCTGCCAAGGTCAATGCGCCCGTAACTCTCGCCGGCTCGCCAGATAGCCTCCACCTGGCTGCTCAGCCAGCCTGCCTTCAACGTGAAGTTGATGAATCCGGGCGCGGCGGCGACTACTCGTTCCACCTCAGGGCACGGCTCCAAAAGGGCAACTATCTTCTGGGCGATTTCCATCGGCTTGACCCCGGCCGCTCGGGCCAACTTGAGGGGAAAACTGGTGGCAAAATCGCCGAAAGCAGAATTCTGCGGGTGCTCCAGCGTTACCTCCGGTAAAGTCACCGGCGGTAGCGCGCCCGACTGCTGCGCTCTGGCGGCTGCCGCAGTCAACTGCGCGGTCAGGTCTTGTCTCAGTTCCAGTATGCTGCTCATTGTGATACCCAAAAATTATAACACAACGCAGAAGGTAAGATAAGATTCATGAGATTGTTGATATTGTCATTCCCGCCGTATCGCGGTACGGGGTAAACTCCGGCGGGAGACTACTCCCACCCTGCCTGGATTCCGGCTCCCGTGTCTGTGCATGGGACAAACTTCCCGGATGACAGCCTTGGAGGAACATTGCCCACGCTGAGGGACTGGCATATTTTAATGTTGGATTGTATATTGTTATAATTATTCTGACATCCGGAGAAAAGAACAGATGAGGGAGGCCGCCTCATGGTTGATGAGATGAAAAGCGCCTTTGAAATCGCCATGGAAAAGGTGCAGAAGCTCGGTGAAGCCACCGAAGAAGAGCGCCTGAAATGGAAATACGCACCGAAGGGTGAGGAGATGGCTGCCAGCTACCTTAAAGACGACTATAATCTGGCTGCCGAACTGAGCAAATACCCCGAGCCGGCGAGAAAATACGTCGTCTCCGGTGCGGCAGAGGTCCTGATCAGGAACATCGCCCTGCCCAAAAACGAAGCCATTAAGAAAATCAACAAGAAAGCGATGGACGGCTTAAAGCTTGTGAAAAGCGACCGGGCTCACGCTGAGAACGTTTTCAGCCAGGTCCGGCGCCTATTCGACCACTATACAACGCTGGGCGAACAGCAGCGAAAACAGGCCTACGAGGCTCTCAAGAGCGACATCGAAGCCAGGATGCAACAGGCCATTCAGCAGCAGACGGGCTTGCCATCAAACGCCAGGATCGATGTCGAAAGGCAGCCCCAGTTCCAGCAGGAATGGAGACGGGTGCAGACGCAGCTGGATACCCAGTACCTTACCGTCCTGAAAGAATACAAACAGGAGCTGTCCGAACTACCTTAGGCAATGACCGAAGAACTGTCATACTTCATCGATAAAGTGTACTGAGAGCCCTGTTCCCTGCTCAGTAACAACTACATGCACATGAAGATAAAGGCAAAAGCAGAAGAGATCGGGAGCACGGCTGATGTGGTCGCGTGTATATCGGTCGTGCCCCATCCGGAAGTGGCACAATTTTCGGACGGTGAAGTTTCATATGTACACCATCATTGACGGGAATAAAGTTGACGTATCGCTCGACCCATTGCGTGAGGAGATGTACTGCAAAAACAGCGAAAAGAGACTGTGCCTGCCGGTCAATGTATCGAGGGTGAAAAGGGTCTTATCTTGCTTTTCCCATCCATCCGAACAAAAAAGAAATGCTTATTGATGACGAAAGAATAAGAGATGCGGTCAGCCGGACGCGGGTACTGCGGCTGCCAAAGCAGAGCCTGTACACCTTTGGCTCGACCAGCCTTTACTATTACCTGGTGACCGAGCCGGTTTATGCCGAATTCACCGGAAACTGCGCGGAGACAATCGTCAGGGAGGGAAGGGTCATTGCCGAAAGGCCCAAAATCGTCACGCCGTACTATCTAATGAGGCTGGAAGGTTTCGGCACAGAGGCGAAAAGATATTTCGATGCGTTGCTTCACGAATACGGAGGCAATACTGCCGGATTGCTTTATGCCTACCGGAACGAACCCGGAGAGATGAACATAGTCTCCGAGCATCTGCCTGCAGTCGTTGACAAGCTCAATGAGCGTATAGACAAGCGCGGTGACCCCCTTGCCGCTATCGTCAGGGGCACTGATGAGCTTTGGGATGTATCGCTTTTGAAATTCATCTTTGAAGTCACCCGCAACTCAGCACCGGAAAACTTCCGCGAGCTGGGACGGCACGGTCTTCTTGGCACGGACGCAAATGGTATTCCTGATGCCGCCCGGCGGCACGTTGAAGAGCTTTTTCTCCTGGTCAATCGGGGCGAGGCGGGGCTAAACACGTTAAAAGGAGAACTGGACCGTTGGGGCCTTTTTGAAGAGTACGAAGACCGGTTTTATGGTCTGTTCGATGAAGGCGGATAGCCAGGTAAGGAGGCAAGAATGTCTTACGGAATGCACCGGAAGTGGCGCGGTTTAGGGTTTAACCTTGGCTTCTCCCCGTTCGGATTCTGGTTCCGCCGGGGCTATTTCCCGCGGAGGAGCGAATACGTGAAGATGCTTGAGGAGTATAAGGCGGAGCTGGAGGCGGAAATCAAGGAAGTAAACCAGGAACTGGCGGAGCTCAAAGCGGAACCGAAGCAACCGCGGGATGTGGGGGAAGAAGATGAGAATCTCGGCCATTGAAGCGCGGGACCTTTCCGAGGCATGGTTTCTTTGTTTAAACCGTACCCTCACCGAAGGCAGGGAGTATAAGATAGACCGGGGCAGTTACGCTGGCCAGCGCCGGAAGGAACTGGATTACCTCGTGCTCCATATCAAATACCCGGGAAGCCGCCCGCTGATACCGGATGTGCCCCAGGGGCTACCTCCTCCCAGCACGATGGAATATATCGAAAGCTACCTGCCGTATCTCATGACCGCCCACCGGGCGCAGGCAGAACAATATACCTACGGGCAGTACCTGGAGAAACAGATTGCTGAAGTCATCAGGATGTATAAAGAGGATGGGCATAATACTAACCAGGCATTTATGGCGGTGGGCGATGCACAATCGATTTTTCTTTCCGACCCTCCCTGCCTGAGAATGATCGACACGCGAATCAGTGATAACAGGCTCAACTTCGCCGTCTATTTCCGGTCCTGGGATTTGTGGGCCGGTTTCCCCTCAAACCTGGCTGCTATCCAACTATTGAAGGAGTACATGGCGAGCGAGATTGGCGTTGAGGATGGAGAGATTATCGCCACGAGCAAAGGACTGCATCTTTATGAGTACTGCTGGGGTCTGGCACGCACCGCCGCCCGGATGGAGTAGGGAGAATTACAAAGGAGAGCCTTATCCTGTCATTGCAGGAACGTAGCAATGAGCTGTTTATCTGATAATGTCATTCCCGCGCCGGCGGGAATCTACTCCCGCCCCACCTGGATTCCCACCGGAGTTTACCCCGTGCTCAGACACGGGGCGGGAATGACTGCCTTTAGTTGAGATTGCCGTGTCCTCTCAGAGAAGAACTCACAATGATGGGTTAATGGCAAATCATACGTAACGAGAGGTTGCATCGGCAATCATGTTCTGTTAAACTTCCTTCGTTTGCGGGCCGCTAGCTCAATTGGCAGAGCAAGTGACTCTTAATCACTAGGTTCGAGGTTCGATTCCTCGGCGGCTCACCAGGAATGAAGAAAGATGGATTTCAACAAGATAATGGTGCCGGTAGCCGGCTCCGACGCCGATGATGAAGCCATCAGACTCGCCTGCCGGCTGGCGCGGAAAACCAAGGGCAAAATCCGGGCAGTTTACGTGATTATGCTGAGACGCTCACTGCCGCTGGATGCTGAGATAGAATCGGAAGTCAGCCGGGCGGAAGAAATACTGGCCCATGCGCAGGGTATCGCGGACGACGAGGACTATGAAATAGAGACTGACCTGCTGCAGGCGCGTGATGTGGGGCCGG
This sequence comes from Chloroflexota bacterium, assembly GCA_016190825.1. GTDB lineage: Bacteria > Chloroflexota > Dehalococcoidia > Dehalococcoidales > UBA2162 > JACPPV01. The sequence continues at coordinate 10,805 of JACPPV010000005.1, read as the reverse complement.
CTATCGTTGACGAAGCGGCCGAACACGATTTTGGCCTGATCCTTATGGGCATTAAGCCCAAGCGAACCTTCGGGCAGTTCAGCCTTGGGAATGTCGTGCCGTATGTGTTGGCAAATGCCCCCTGCCGTGTTATTCTGAATCAACAATACATGGAGCAGGCAGGCAAATAGCCATGAACGTAGTCATCATGGGTTGCGGGCGGGTTGGCGCCCAGCTGGCTGGAATGCTCGATGCTAACGGCCATCGGGTGACGGTCTTGGATCTTGATTCCTACAGTTTCCGGCGGCTGCCGAGCGGTTATCGGGGAACGGCGCTTATTGGCAACGGGCTTGATGAAGAGCACCTGAAAAGGGCGGGGATTGAGGAGGCAGATGTCTTCGTGGCGGTAACACAAGGGGACAACCGCAATCTCATGGCTTGCCAGATCGCCAGGCACAATTTCAACGTGAAAAAGGTGATTTGCCGCATTTACGACCCGCTACGACAGGAACTCTACGCCACCCTTGGAATTGAATCCGTGAGCTCGACCACGGTAGTGGCCGAACTGTTGAAGACGAAGATAGAGGGCTGAGCGAGTGTACATAATCGTTATTGGCGGCGGCAGGGTGGGTTACTATCTTTCCCGGGCGCTGCTGGCGGAGGGGCACGAAGTGCTCATCCTGGAGAAGGATGCGCGTGTCTGTCAGGGTATTGCCGATGAGCTTGGCAGTGTTTGCCTCCGCGGCGATGGCTGTGAAGTTGCTACTTTAATCGAGGCCGGCACAGAGCGGGCGGACATGCTTATCGCCGTGACCGGCGATGACGCCGACAATCTTATTGCCTGCCAGCTTGCCAAACACCAGTTTAAGGTATCCCGCACCATTTCGCGTATCAGCAATCCAAGGAATGAAGCGCTTTTCAGAAAACTCGGCGTGGATGTTACCGTCTCGGCGACCAACATCATACTGGAAAACATTGAAATAGAAGTACCGACCCATCCGCTGACGCACCTTCTGACGCTTGCCAGCCGGGGGCTGGAGATCATCGAGGTAAAAATTCCCCCCACATCAAGCGCCGCCGGAAAAACGTTGGGCATGCTATCCCTTCCGCCTGACAGTGTTCTCTCACTCGTTCTTCGCCGCGGCGTCCAGCCCTTTGTTCCCGACGGGAATACCATCTTTCAGCCCGGGGATGAGGTAATCGCGGTGACGCGGCCAGAATCGGAAGAGGCAATCAGAATCGCCCTCAGGGGCAGCTAGTAGCTTGTGTCAAAGAAATAGGGCGTCATTCCCGTACAGCGGGAATCTACTCCTAAGCCACCTAGATTCCGGCTTTCGCTGGAACGATACACGTGGTTCCGATGGGAGTTCTTGGTGCATCGTGTCAACGAAAATCACTGGTGTTCCAAGCTTTCTTGATATAGGCCCCGCCAGAGCGTAGAATTGGGCTATGATAACGGGACGGCCAGGCCTTTACTACGCGCTCGTCATTCTTATCCTGGTCGTCAGCATTGCCGCCGGCAGTGTGACTATCTGGCTCAGGTCAAGTCCCGGCTACCCCATTGATATCTCCACCATGCCCGCGGCAAACCTTGAATGGATTCACATTGACGGCGCGGTTGCCAATCCCGGCGTGTATCCGCTGGCCGCCGGTGATACCGTGGAAACGCTGCTCCAGGCGGGCGGCGGCGTCACCGCCAGCGCCAACCTGAGCGGGCTTAAACTGTACATTCCACCAGCCGGTGAAAACGGACCCCAGAAGATAAGCATCAACAGCGCCGATGCCTGGCTGCTCAAAGCACTCCCGGGCGTGGGCGATGTCCTCGCTCAGCGCATAGTCAGCTACCGCGAGGAACACGGACCGTTCCGCAGCGCGGCCGACCTCATCAAGGTACCCGGATTTGGGGCGGCTATCTACCAGCGTATCAAAGACATGATTACAGTGGCCGATTGACAACCGTTATAACAAAATGCCTATCTTATACTTGAGCCTTACCTGGCTAGCCGGAATCCTCCTCGGGGCAAAGCTCAACTGGCACTTCTCCCTGGCTTTAATTGGCCTCGTCCCTCTCCCCCTGCTCTTCGTAACTCGCCAGCGCCGCAAAGAAATTGTCCTGGCCAGTCTTTGCCTGGTCACTCTTTTCGCCGGGGTGTCTTATTTTGGGACCACCATTCCCGTTTTTGACGAAAATCATATTCAATTCTATAACGACAAGGGCGTGACGGAAGTCACCGGGCTGGTTAGCGCCGACCCTGAGAACGGGGATAAGACCACCCGCCTGCGGCTCTCCGACATGAAGATCAGGCAGAATGGAGAGTGGCGCGATGTTTCAGGCAGTGCCCTGCTCCTGGTTCCCAAATACCCCGCTTACCGCTACGGTGATATTGTGCTGGCTGACGGGGAACTTGAGACGCCGCCACAGCTTGACGATCCTTCGACTTCGCTCAGGACTGGTTTTGACTACCGCGGCTACCTCGCCAACCAGGGAATCTATGCCGTTATGAGCTTTCCCAAAATGGAGACACTGAAACCGGGGTGGGGCTTCGCCCCATTAAGCTGGGTTTACCGCCTGAGGCACAACATGGCATTGGTGCTGGTAAGGGTCCTGCCTGAGCCGCAAGCTTCGCTGGCCCAGGGAATTGTCCTGGGCATACGCAGCGGCATCCCCGCCACCATCACAGACCAGTTTTCTCACACCGGCACCGCCCACCTGCTGGCAATTTCCGGCCTGCACCTCAGCATCGTGGCGGGAATGCTGGTCAGCCTGGGGCTGGCAGTGTTTGGCCAGCGGCATAACCTACATATCTGGCTCGCATTGGGCGTGGTGTGGCTGTATGCGGTAATCACCGGTCTACACGCTCCGGTAATACGTGCATCCATCATGATCAGCTTTTTCTTCGCCGCTGACCTGGCGGGCAGGCAGCGGAGTTCCCTCATTGCCCTCGTATTTGCCGCCGCCCTCATGGCGGGCGTGAACCCCCAGGTGCTCCGGGACGCCTCTTTCCAGATGAGTTTCATGGCGATGGCTGGCCTGTTTTTCATCACGCCAGGATTGCAGTCGTTTGGCAAAAGGTGGATTGATACCGCTTTCGAGAAAAAAGACGCCGCAGCCTCGATGGGCAATTTCGTGGTTGACAGCTTCAGCGTGAGCCTTGGAGCCATTGCTGGAGTTTGGCCGCTCATCGCCTACTATTTTGGCACCATCTCATGGGTTGGCCCAGCTGCCACTTTCCTGGTGATATTCTCCGTCCCCGGCATTATTGTGCTCGGTGCGCTGGCCGGAATAGCCGGGCTCTTTTTTCTGCCGCTCGCCCAGGCTATTGCTTGGTTCGCCTGGGTCTTCATTTCTTATCTCCTTCTGGCGGTGAAAATTTTCGACCCTTCGCTTTTTACTCAGCTGGACTCTTTTGACGTCCGGCTGGTCTGGGCATACTACGGGACATTTGCCCTGGCCCTCCTGCTCATCAATAACAGGGCAAAACTGACCGGCTGGATTTCAAAATCGGGTGAGATGGCAGCCAGATTGCCGGTGAAATGGATAATCCCCAGTCTCCTGGTGTTATCCATTCTGGTCTGGCTTGTAGCTGCGACCATGCCGGATGACAAACTCCGCGTGACCTTTTTTGACGTAGGCCAGGGTGATGCTATGCTGGTTAGCAAAGGCAGTCAGCAGATTCTCGTTGACGGCGGTCCCGACGCGCGGACCATAACCATGGCACTCGGCCGGCAGATGCCTTTCTGGGATAGAACAATTGACCTGGTGGTCGTGACCCACCCGCACTCCGACCACATAACCGGCTTGCTGGAGGTCTTGCGAAGGTACCGTGTCAAGCAGGTGCTTTACCCCGACCTTGAAGATGATTCTACGCTCTTCCGTCAATGGCTCCGCCAGCTCGAAGAAAATAGGATAGAATCTTTAATCGCTAAAGCGGGGCAACAGATTACCTTTGGAGAGATGATCATCGACGTGCTTAACCCCTCCAGTCCCCCACTAAAAGGGACCGGTTCAGACGGGGATAACAACGGCGTGGTTCTCCGTTTGAGGGCAGGCGAAGTAAGTTTCCTGCTGACGGCTGACACGATGTGGGAGGCGGAGCTTGACCTTATCTCCCGGCGTGCCATCCTGCCGAGCACCGTACTCAAGGCCGGCCATCACGGCTCGGCCACTTCGACGAGCCCTGAGTTTCTGGCAGTGGCAAGGCCGCAAGTAGCGGTAATCTCATCCGGCGCCGGCAATGACTTCGGGCATCCGAATGCACAGGTACTGGAAAGGCTGGTGAACGCCATCGGGCAGGCAAACGTCTACCGCACGGATGAGCAGGGCGATATAATGTTTACAACGGATGGAGAGAGATTATGGGTAAAGGTGGAGCGGTGATGTCTGGAGACCAAGAAAACGGCGTATTGCTCACTTCTGCAACCTCAGGCGTAAAGGAGGGTCAATCCGATGCAGCAAAAAAAGACTTCCACCGGGCTTGATGAGAATATCGCCGGGCTGCTGTGCTACGTGGGATGGTGGGTGAGCGGCGTGGTCTTCATGATTATTGAGCCGGACAACAGATTTATCCGTTTCCATGCTATTCAGTCGATCATCGTCTTCAGGGCTATTTAATCGTAACATAGCCTATGATAGCGCGTCAATTCTTGCCCGGAGTTTCTCCATCTTGCTCCGGACGCTGCTGACAAACGGCCGGCCATGGCCGAAACACAGGGCTTCACAATCAAGTTGAGAGAGGGCTCTTGCTGATTCGAGAGCCTGTTGCCAATTGGTGCAGGTGGTCTTGTGCGGCGGGAAAACAGCTCCCCCGTGTTTGTCCAGCGCATCACCCACAGCGAGCAACTTCTTCTCCGGGGCATAGACGCAGATGCTGCCTGGCGTATGTCCCGGCGTATGGATGATATGAAGACCGCCCAGCGCCTCAAACATCTCTCCGCCGGACAGTTCGATATCGGCAGTACCGGAGCCAATGGTCAAAGCGGGCCGTAATGCCGATAGCACCGGCAGCCGCACCAATCGGCGTACCCCTTCAGGATACGGGATTAGCTCATCACTGCCCGCGATATCAGCGTTGTGGGCTGCTACTCTAGCCCCGGTCAGTTTTTTCAGTTCTGCCGCGCCGCCGCTGTGATCGTAATGATTGTGCGTAATGATAATGAGTTCGAGTTCATCAAGTCTGCGCCCGATAAACTGGAGGAGGGTTGCAAGCCGTCGGGAGCTCCCGCGAAAGCCGGTATCAATGAGGGTCAGCTTATCCCCGGCGATCAGAATCATGTTGGCGGCTTTCACCGTCAACTGGTAAACGCCGGAGACGACCTCCAGGGCGCCCCTGTACCCCAAACTACTCACGCGAGATAGAATCATCGCACGCATACCGCCGGATGGGTACGGTCATATCTTTTTGAGTGTGCGAAAGTCACAATTTCCTTGGCGAAAGCTCGCCAGTGCGCTCGATCTTTTCCTTCCACTGTCTTTCCGTCAGGCCGAGGCGATGGAAAATATCGTCAACGTGGCGCAGATAGTACTGGTAATCAAACAGTTTTTCCAGTTCATCCGGCGGCAACTTGTCAGTGACCTCTGCATCGGCTTTCAGCAGGGTGAGAAAATTGCGCCCTGTTTGCCATGATTTCATGGCGCTGCGCTGGACCAGACCGTATGCCTTCTGCCGGCTCAATCCCTTATCTATCAAAGCCAGCATAACCCGCTGGGAAAAGATGAGCCCTTTAGTCAGGTCAAGGTTCCGCTTCATCTGCCGCGGATACACATTCAGTCTTGCCATAATAGACGTGAACATATCCAGCACATAGTCCACCACGAGGCAGGCATCGGGCAGGATAATGCGTTCGGTGGAAGAGTGGCTGATGTCCCGCTCGTGCCAGAGGGAGATATTCTCCAGCGAGGTAATGGCAAAGCCTCTTACCAGCCGCGATAGCCCGCAAATACGCTCGCAGAGCTCCGGGTTGCGCTTGTGAGGCATGGCTGAAGAGCCGGTCTGGCCAGCATCAAAGGGCTCTTCCACCTCGCGGGTCTCGGTCTTCTGGAGCAGCCTTATCTCCGTAGCGAATTTTTCGAGTGAAGCGGCGATAATTGCCAGCGTGGTGACGAAATGAGCATGGCGATCGCGCTGAAGTATCTGGCTGGAGACGGGAGCGGGGGCCAGCTTCAGCCGGGCGCAGGCCTTTTCTTCAAGCTGCGGAGACAGCGTGGCATAGGTGCCGACCGCCCCGGAAATCTTGCCCACGGCGATGTCTTTTACCGCTTCACTCAGCCTGACGCGGTTGCGGTTCATCTCGTCAATCCATAACGCGAGCTTCAAGCCAAAGGTGGTCGGCTCGGCGTGGATGCCGTGGGTGCGGCCTATCATCACGGTCATCTTGTGTTTGATCGCCTGTTCCGCTATCACCGAGATGAGCTGTTTCATATCCTGATTGATAAGGGTGGCGGCTTCGAGAAGCTGGAGGCTGAGGGCAGTATCCATAACATCGGACGAGGTAAGCCCGAGATGGATGTAACGGGATTCCTCTCCCAGGGTCTCAGCAATGGAGTTAAGGAAAGCCGTCATATCGTGGTGAGTCTCTTTGAGGATTTCTTCCATGCGCTTCAGGTTAATCCGCGCCAGCTTGATCTTGGGCAGGGCTTTCTTGGGGACCACGCCGAGGTCAGCCCAGGCTTCGCATACAGCGATTTCCACCTCAAGCCACTTGGCGAACTTGTTTTCATCGGACCAGACCTGTTTCATCTGGGGACGGGAATATCGTTCGATCATTGTTGGCTTCCTCCTTGAAGAGTCTTAGGCTTGAAGGTCGCTCCGGTACTTTTCGTAGGCTTTCCTGATATCTTCATGTTTCAGCCCGAGTATTTCGGCAGCGAGGTAGGCGGCGTTCCTCGCCCCGGCGTTACCGATGGCGACCGCGGCGACGGGAATCCCCGCCGGCATCTGGACAATGGAGTAGAGGGCATCAACCCCCTTCAACTCGCTGCCCGTCAGAGGTACGCCGATAACAGGCAACGTAGTCCAGCTTGCCAGCACGCCGGGCAGATGGGCGGCAGCTCCGGCAGCGGCGATAATGACCTCGATTCCCTTGCCACGCGCTTCCAGTCCGTATTGCCGCGCCTTTTCCGGGGTGCGGTGAGCTGAAATAACGTTGACCTCATAGCTGATGCCGAGGCTTTGCAGCGCCTCAAGCATCGGCTTTACGGCCTCAGCGTCTGATTTGCTTCCCATTACCACGCCGACAAGTGGCATGATCATTTACCTTTCCAACATTCGAAAACTTTCTGTACCTGCTCCAACCAAAATATTGCGCTCTCCCTAATAACAGATGGTGACGGTTTACGACCGCGTGATTCCCATCTGCGTGTGGACAGATCATCAGCTATTGTAGACAGCCCGTAGAACCCTTCTCCAGGCTGAGCAGTATCTTGAGTGACGACAATTGCAGATATGGGAGGGCGTCCGTTAGCCACATCGTATTCGCTACAGGCTCCGACCACCATTCCAATAACCTTCCGTACTCCGTCACCAAACCGACCACGCAGCAGGTCAAAACAGGGCAACTGCCCATAAAAAATGGGACTGCCTTTCTTTGCGCTCTGCACAATCACATCATAAGATTCGTTCACAAACCGCGCGAATTCTTCCTCTGACAGAAAACCGCCAACGCCGTAGTCAAAGTACGCCCATTTGATGATTTTATCTAGATCAGCACTCATTGGCTATTTGCCACTTGTCCCTTGCTACCTGTTACTTTAGCACGGCTATATCCGTCCGATAGTGGCTGCCCTCGAACTGTATCTTCGAGATATTCGAGTAAACTCTTGACCTGGCTTCGGCAAGATTTCTGCCGGTAGCCACCACTGTCAGAACCCGGCCTCCGTTGGTCAGCACCTGCCCCGGCTCTGGTCCGGCTTTCGTGCCAGCGTGAAAGACCAGCACATCCCTCTCCAGCGTGTCCAGCCCGGTAATCGGCAGGCCGATCTCATACTGCCCCGGGTAGCCCTCGGATGCTATTACCACGCCCACGCAGGCATCTTCGCTCCATTCCACTTTAAGATGGTCGAGCTTACCCTCTATCACTGCTAGCATGATATCTACCAGGTCAGTTTTCAGCCGGGGCAGGATGACTTGCGTTTCAGGATCGCCGAACCTCGCATTAAATTCTAACACTTTTGGGCCATCGTTGGTAAGCATCAGCCCGGCGTAAAGAACGCCTTTATATGGGCTGCCTTCCTTGTCTATGGCCTCAACAGTCGGCTGCAAAATCATGCGAAGGACCATTCCCCCGAGCTCAGGTGAGTAAAAATCGGGTGGGCTGTAGGCGCCCATCCCCCCGGTATTGGGGCCTTTGTTGTCGTCAAACGCACGCTTGTAATCGCAGGCGGGCACCATGGGGACGATCGTTCTGCCGTCGGTAAAGGCGAGGACGCTAACTTCCTTGCCCAAAAGGCACTCTTCTATAATTACCCTTTGCCCGGCCGCCCCCAGGGTTCTTGCCGCCATGAAGCTGGCGAGGGCGTCAAGCGCTTGCTCTGTTGATTCGGCTACGACCACCCCCTTTCCCGCCGCTAGTCCGTCCGCCTTGACCACGATAGGTGGGGTCTGCCGTTTGACGTATTGCCTTGCCTGCTCGTAGTCGGTGAAGGTGGCACTCCTGGCGCAGGGGAGGCTATGTTTGAAACAAAGCTCCTTGGCGAAGACCTTGCTGGCTTCAATTTGCGCCGCCTTCTTATTGGGGCCGAAGATGGGGATGCCGAGCGACTGGAAATGGTCGACAATGCCGTCAGCAAGCGGGTTTTCCGGCCCCACCACCACGAGGTCGATTTTGTTTTCCCGCGCCGCCTTTGCCAGCCCGGCAAAATCACTGGCGGTTAAGTCCAGGTTACGACCAAGTTGAGCTGTCCCGGCGTTCCCCGGCGCGGCGAAGATTTCAGCTACTTTTGGGCTCTGCGCCAGCTTCCAGACGAGGGCGTGCTCCCTGGCGCCCGAGCCAATGACGAGAAGTTTCAGGGTCTTGGACCTCCCGCGATTAACGATACGCATCTCTTCTATGTCTGACAGCTTTTACGATAACCAGTTTTTGATCGTCATCGATATTGTAAATGATACGATAATCCCTGACCCGAAGCCGATGAGCCCTTTCAGCGCCTTTCAGTCTTTTCGACTGCGCCGGTCTTGGTTGCTCAGCCAAACTTCTAATTCGCTGCCAGAGAACACTCACGAGAGGCTTGGGCAAAGACGATAGTTCTTTCTCCGCCGAGCGAGCCATCCTGACTTCATAAGAGGCCACTGGCCTTTAACCTTTTTTCCACTTCTTCGAGGGAACTGGTTGGCTCATCCTGCCTTTCTGCCAGAAGCCGCAGGTCTTCCAAGTCCTCCAACATCTCCTGGTAAAGCTTGATGTCCAGGATTACTGCCTTCCTTCTGCCCTTATTATCGGTAATGAATCTTTCCTTTTTCAGCGTGGTCATTGCTACCTCCTTCGAACCGAGCACTCCCACCCGGCGCCCGAGCCGATGACGAGAAGTTTCAGGGTCAAAGACTCCAAGATTCTGATTATAGACTGGTGATTTCCTCAATTTGTTCATTCCACTTTACTTTAAGGGCTTTCGGAATATCTTGGGCATCCAATAAGTCCATAAGTCTACTATTGAAGATGCTCCGACCTGCTGTTCCCATCGTAGAAAGGGACATTAGTATCCAATTCTTAATATCTGCAAAGTTTATCTCATGGCCTTGTGCAAAATATTGGCGGGCCTGTAGCCTGACTTCTTCCGGAATCTCTGCCTTCTTCACGAAAAACAAATAGTCCTCTATCCCGGCGGATACAATTTTCGTGTTAAAGGTAGCTAGAATTCGCTCTTTATCCAAAGGACGTTCTGTGACTTCTGCAGCCATCAAGATGTTATCCGCGCTTTTTATAGTAATGTCTCCACCAACACCAGAAGCTGCATCAGCTACATTTATGCCCTGCCAAGAAACTTCCCAATCAATCTTAAAGAAATCCTTTATCGTACCAAAAGCGGCAACCACCAGGAGTACTGGCATTCTGCCCCCGCTCGGTACATTAAGCAATCCTGTTATGAGCTTATCATATTGTTCCAGACTAATTCTCTGAACTTTTGAAAGCTTGACCAGTGAAGACTCTCGCAACTGAACAAAACGATAAAGAAGATAAGACAAAAAGTCTAGCAGTCGGGTATCTTCCGAAATGGATTCCAAGAAGGAGAGAAGACTCAGAAACGCATCATAACCTTTGGCGTCCCTCAAGCCCACTCTGGTATTCTCATCGAATCTTATCGAGCGACGAAAGACACTTAAGTAAGGGCCTTTGGAGCAAGGAATACGTTTGCTCTGCAGGAAGGGATTAACAACTCTTTCATCAAGACTACGCCCACTAAAAGCGTGCTGGCTTTGGTCCAAATAGGGATGTCGAATGTTGATGCTTTTATCCTGAATCCTAGCGATTGCACAACCAAGAAGTACCTCACGATAAGCTTGGGTCCCGGATTCGAAGACGGCATTACAAGCTGTAACGATAGATGCAGTAGCCTTTCTTTGGACACCTTGCAAATAGTCAGCTTCTGCTTTAGAAAATAATGTTTTCAGAATTTCTTGTGCTTTTTTGTAATCTATGGGCATGGGTCTATCTTCTAGTAGTTCATCCAAAGGGCTTCCTGTCGAGGCTCCTTGACTGAATGGCAATTCTTGGGTGTAGCATCGTAGCGACGCCAATCACGGTATAGCTCATCCATAATATTACATCGATAACCCGAAATAGCCGCTTTACCCTTGCAGCCATGCAGAACTTCGGCAAGCTCTCTATGAGCT
>JACPPV010000035.1 GCA_016190825.1 Chloroflexota bacterium | reverse complement strand
TTAGATTTGCTGCCGGGTTTTCCATTGGTGATGAATTTACTTCCGCAGTAATCACACCGGAATGATTTCAAGTGGTCGCCCATAATAACGCGAATGAAAAGGCCCCTCATTTCTTCAGGGCTTCGGGATAAGGACCAACCATGATCTTTCAGGTGTTGAAATAGGTCGATAAGCATGCCGGTGGACTCGGTGACCGATGAGGAGCCGTGAACCATCGCCATGAAGCCGCAAAACAACTCGTATTCGTTCCCCAGTGCTTCCAGCTCCTTACTCTTTTCCCGAAGTCTGCGCTCAACGTCCTTTTCCGTTGCTTCGCACCCCTCGATTTTCTTGACCAGAGCAGCCCATTGGAAGGACTGGCTGGGGTAATCTTCCTTGAAACGTTGGTTCCACTGCTGGTAGCTCTTGTTCTGATTTTTGAGGTGAATGTTAGCCTCCTGGAGCGAGCTGAACACCTTCAGCGCTTCATTGAGTTTGGCGGAATCGACCTCTTTAATCTTACCCCCTTTACGCTCTCCGAACTCCTGCGCCAGTTTTATCAGTGTTTCGAGACTCAATCCCTTCTGGCTGAGTATTGACTTGAGAACGGCTGCCCCCTCGGTCTCCTCCTTCTTCACAGCCAGCTCTGCCATCTTGGCTGCCAGACCGGTATCCATCTCTGTTTCTCTGGCTTTGACGTCTTTCTGATACTGTTCGAATTCCTTCCTTTGCGCTGCCAGTGCCTGCTTGTTTTGCGAAAGTTCATCGTTGACAGACTTGAGCTCCGCCTGGCGCCGGGCAATATTTGCTTCCAGGACTGGCAGGCGAGCCTGCGCCTGCTCGTACCTCGACACCAATTCGTCACCGGGGATACCCGTCTGCGATTCAATCTGGACAAGCTTGACCGCAACCCGGACAAAGTCCGGATCGCCCACCTCCCGGCACACCTTAAGCAGTGTCAGATGCTCTTCCGGCTTGACTCCCAATTTGAGGAATGCTCTTACAATGTCATGTCCCTTTGTTGCCTCCCGTACCGACAGCCGGGATTTGTTCAGTTCGACCGACAGACTCCGTAGCCCATCAACTTCATTTAACACTCCATACTCCTTTGCCGCCGCAATAATACCCATCCTGGCGGCCGTTTTCCTGAATCGTGTGGCATAGTGAGAAACTGTGGCCTGGTCGACCTCTGCTCCTCTGGCAATGCTTATCTGAGGTACGCCAGCGAAGTAGCCTCTCAAGATTTTCTTTACCTTGTGGGGTGATAGTTGCACCGTCATACTGCGCCTCCGTCTACAGCCTTACCGTGATTTACTCGCCTACAGATAAGAAACCTCAGAGTAGTCAATGTCGCGGGCGCAGCCCGATACCATAGCTTCATTCTCGTCATATTCATCATACTTCTCATATTCGTCATACTCGTCATGAAACATTGTATTTGTAATCGGCATGTGAACTCCGTCGCCGGAAATATCGCGGGTGGCTCAGGGCGAGTTATTCTCCCAGAGCTTCTCGTACCAGTCCCGGCTTTCTTCGCCGCTCACCTTCCGGTACCTGGCTGTAGTATTGAAGCTCTGATGCCCCAGATGCTCCTGGAGAAGCCGTAGGCCATCGCCGGAATCATTGAGTTTGACGGCGTGGACCGCAAAGGCATCACGAAGCCGATGGGGAGAGACATTGTGTATCTTTCCGGTCTCGGGGTTTATCAGTTTCGGTAGTCCCGCTTTCTGCGCGCATTTCGCTACGATTTGCCATCCCCGGTGCCGGTTGATGCCGAAGATGAGGTTCCGGCCGTCCCTTTCGATCGGCCCGCCACGGTTGACATACTCCTTCAGTATCGCCATGGTGTGTGGGTCGAGGGGAAGTATCCGCTGGCGGCGGTGCTGTAGCTGCTTCGTCACGGCCTCGCTCACTTTGACGCCACACTTCGGGCAGAAGGTATGGCTTCTGCCGAGGCCTGCCCCGCAGCCGGGACAGGACAGCTTCAGGCGTGATTTAAGATGCAGGATGGTTACAGTACTGCGGACGAAGTCTATGTCGTTGAGAGTAAGGCTGAGAGCCTCGGTCACGCGGCACCCCAAGTGGAATAACAGTCTGATGAGTAAGACGTCCCGAAGATTAGTAGCCGCCTTCTCCAGGCGTGCTACTTCATCAGGTTCCAGGTAGGTCTTCATCGTTATTGGCTCGGCGCCCTCCCGCATCGTTCAACAGTTTATCGAGGGCGATGCAGGGTATTAGGATTCTACGTCCGATTCGAATGGAGGGTATCTGGCCAGTCCGGATACCCTCGTACATGAGCCCGCGACTGATTTTTAGGAGTTTCCTAGCTTCGGCTACTGTATAAACCAGGGCTGCTGGGTCGTCTCTTTCCATGTCCTGTCCTCTTTGATACGTTCCCGGGATTTCCTCTTGACATCAGCATAGCCATCGTCTAAAATACTGTCAAAACATCCTAATTTCATTGTATAGATAAGTCATATGGCATATAGTAGGTATCAGGTTGTCAGATGAAAAGGGTCGTTCTGTCAGACACTCAAATCGAGCAAATACTGCAGTTGCGTAAGAGCGGGCTCAACTGGGTCAAGATTCAGGGAAAAACAGGAATCCCCCGCCGCATTGCCAGGCGGGAATATGAGGAGGTAGAGAAGAAACAGTCTCAGAGACAGCTTGAATCGGCCCGTAAGGATGTAGCGATACGGGAATACCAGGCACATCTTGACATTCTATCTCACTTCGCGGCTAATCTGGTTGACGCACTTGCAGCACCGCAACAAGTTGCAAACTTGGGGAGTGCCGACGAGGTTGAACAAGGGTTTCTGTCAAATGATATCTACAGGGAGTACGAACTGGTCGGACTCCGTTTGGGAGATTACCAGCGGGAGAAACGGGTGTTAAACATGAATATCCTCCTCTTCAAATCCTTACGCGACCACACTCGAGGCAAAATTGATTGGCAGACATTCGATGACTGGAAAGTCGCCAGGGACAACTGCATAAAGGAGCTGGAAACGCTGAAAAAGGAAGTCGTTCCGGCGCTAGATAACGTCCTGCAGCGAAAGTCTCAGCTCAAGAAAACGCTCGATGCTGCGGACGATCCGAGGGCTTTGGACCGTATGAGAGAAGGCATCATTCTTAACTTGTGGCTTAATGACATTCTTGGTGAAAAGGGCACCGTAATGGCGTCCAAAGGGATAAGCGCCTTGAAGAAGGGTACGGCTTGGGTTGACTTCCATCAGGACGCTTCGGAAGACACCAGAATTACTTTTGACAGCGCAGACCAAAGAACGAACAGCGACCTGGCTGCTGGAGTTGCTGAACTGTGTAAGCAGGCAATTTTCAACTTAAGAGCCACCAAAACCGTCACGGCCTTCGTAAAAGAAGCCGGCAGGATGCAGGAGGCAGCGGCAAAACTGGAAACAACATTAAATCCACTTTTCCTGCGTCCCATCATTCTCAACACGAGATGCGAAATATGCCCCGTTTAGAAGAAAGAAGTGACATTCCACGGTAAAGGAGGATGGCTATGAGAGGCCACATTGTCAAGCGCGGTAAGGCTAGCTATTCTATTGCGGTCAGCTTGGGGAAAGACCCGAATACAGGCAAATACAAGTACCAGTGGGTAAGCGTAAAGGGTACCAAGAAGGACGCTGAAAAACGACTCGCGGAAATACTTCACGAGCTTGACACGGGTACGTTTCTGAGCCCAGATAAGACTACAGTTCGCGAATTCCTCGACAGGTGGCTAGTGGAATATGCCCGGCCCAACCTGTCTCCCAGAACCTCAGAAGGGTACGAGCACATCTTCAGGAAATATCTCATTCCGGTCCTGGGGAACTTGACTTTGACACAGGCGAAACCGGAACATCTTCAACGCTATTATTCCGAAAGGTTGACTGGCGGATTGAGTCCCCAAACAGTGAGGCATCACCATGCTGTCTTGCACACAGCTCTTCAAACGGCCGTAGAATGGGGGCTGCTTGCCCGCAACGTGGCAGACGCAGTAACCCCGCCACGTGCGCAGCGTTCGACTATGCAGACGTGGACTGAAGGCGATATCGCCAGATTCCTCGAGGCTGCTAAGAACACGCCGCATTATGCCTTGTTCTATACCGCTCTTTTCACTGGTATGCGCCGGTCTGAACTGCTCGCTTTACGATGGTCTGACGTGGACTTGCTGTTATGCCAGATTTCGGTGAGCCGTAGCCTGCATGTGTTGACAGGTGGTAAGGTCGTTTTCCGCATGCCGAAGTCAGCCAAAGGAAAAAGGATGATCGCGCTATCGCCGTCCGCTGTTTCAGTCTTGAGAGAACACGGAGACAATCAGAAAGGTGCCGGGATCCTGCTCGGAATGCCCCAAGGCGATGATGATCTGGTTTTCAGCACACTGGAAGGCAAGCCGCTTCTTCCAAACAGCGTGACCCATGCCTGGATTAGGCTAGTAAGGCGCGCCGGCGTGAAATATATCCGCCTACACGACGCGCGGCATACCCACGCGTCAATCATGTTGAAACAGGGAATACACCCGAAGATCGTCCAGGAGCGCCTGGGACATTCAACAATCGCCATTACTCTTGATACCTACAGCCATGTGGCGCCGGGCCTGCAACAGGCGGCGGCTAACCGCTTTGACGAAGTCCTGGCCGGCACGTATAATGAGCGGGAAAAACAGGTGGCCGCTAGCGATTATTAGCAAATTATTAGCAAAACGGGGACACGGTCCATTATGTTAAGGATAAAAGGCAAAAATTAGCCTCAAAAATGCACGTGCGCCTGTAGCTCAGTGGATAGAGCATCGGTCTTCGGAACCGGGGGTCGTGGGTTCGAATCCCTCCAGGCGCACCATATTTTGAGGCTAACAAAGCCCCTGAAATGGCTAACCAAAGGCTATCAGGTAGCACGGCAGCAATGGAAAGCGGTTACTCGCGCACTCTGGGTACACGTTGACAAGGTAAGCTCGGTCAAGGGAATGGCGTGTTACCTGGGCAAGTATCTCAACAAGGCCTACGATGACGAACCTGGCAAGCGGTCATGCTGGTATGCTTACGAGTGGGTCTACCGGAAGTGGCGGGGTTTCAGCAAGGCGATGTTTAAACTCGGTGAATCCATAACAGACTGAGAGCATGAGCTAATTCACGGGATAATTGAGGTCGGATGTCAATAGTGGACACGAAACCTTTTATGCCGCCAGTTGTCCAGCGTAGAATTTTTGCTCATAGGCCGCCGGTGACAGGAAGCCGAGTCTTTCCTGACGGCGCTGCCGGTTATAGAAAATCTCAATATACTCCGTAATCTCTCGCATCGCCTCCTGTCGGCACGTGTAATGGCGGTGATGGACCAACTCCTGCTTCAGCGTCCCCCAGAAGCTTTCCATCGGCGCATTGTCGAAGCAGTTTCCGCGTCCGCTCATCGAAGGCCTGAGGTCAAACTGGCCCAGCATCTGCTGATATTCATAGGCGCAGTACTGGCTGCCCCGGTCGGAGTGATGAATCAATCCGCCCGCCGGACGTTTGGCGGTCATGGCTCTGAGCACGGACTGGCTGACCAGGTTCCGAGTCAAGCGCTCTCCCATGGCATAACCCACGATCTCACTGGTAAACAGGTCCTTGTGTCCGGTCAGATAGAGCCATCCCTCATCCGTCGGCACATAGGTGATGTCGCTCAGCCAGACGCGGTTCGACTGGCTGAGCTGGAATTGCTGGCCCAGCAAATTCTCCGCCACCGGCAACTGGTGCCGGGAATGAGTGGTGGCTTTGAATTTGCGCTTATCAAATTCCCCGAATTCCTTACCTGAAGCCAGAATTTGGGTTGGTACCAGTACCTGGACTCCCTGCTGGGACACCTTGTGTAAATCGCTAATGTGGGCACATCCAGCATCAGCTACGGCTGTCTGGCACGGCTTACCCAGTATTTCCTGAGCTTTGTCTATTTGTGTCGAAAATTGCCCCATATCACTATTGGCGCTTACCGAGCCGGTGGGCACCCTGGCCGCTTTTCCCACAGGGCCGGTGGGCACTTTGTCCGCATTTGAATTTCGCCGCGGGTCGTACCGGCCTACCGTATCCCGCCGCACGCCGGTCTCCCGCTCAATGCGACGGTAGCTCCAATTGAGCTCGAGCAGAGCCTGCATTCGCTGCTTATTTGCTATCTTCAGGTAGTTCCCCACTGACACCTCATCGTTTTCTCGAAGGAGTATGCCAGATTTCACTACCCTAAGTGGCCAGCTTTGAGGCGCCCATCACTGGCCCGTTTTGGGTGCCCGCTAACAGTTACTACGCTCCGAATCACACAAAAGTAGCACTTTTGATACAAAACCCCTACCGGGAGAAATGGATAAAGGGGATGAGGTCACTTGTCCAGAAATACGTGACAAGCCGATGACGAGGTTAGCAGGATGCCACTCCTTACCTCCTCAGCCGGAGCAGTGTTGTATCCCGGCCAAAGGCCACGCAGAGCAACCAGTCTATCAGCACCCTGAGACGGTTGTATGCCCCGGTAATCAGCAAGGAGTAGCCAGCAAGCCAGAGCACCCTGGCTGGAAAGCCATACATACGCAGACCATGAAAGCGGAAAACCGCCTTGGCGGCCCCCAGGGACACCATTTCAGAGGGATTGGAATAGCGGTAGGGTACTTTGTCTTGCCCTCGGATATCAGCCAGGATGTTCATAGCCGCCACCTTTCCCTGGCGTACTGCGTTGTGCGCCCGCGGCGGTATTGCGTAGCCTGTCTTCGGGTCCTCGAAATGAGCGCAATCACCGACGGCGTACACCCCGGGAGCGCCGGGAACCTCGAGGCGCTCGTTTACCATGACTCGCCCAGCATCATCCTTTTTAACATCAAGCTCAGCTATACATGGATTCGCCACGACGCCGGCTACCCAGAGGACCGTTCCCGTCGCCATATTTTCCTTGCCATTGATTTCAACGCCATCGTGCCACACCCGCGTGATCCGCGATTTTAACCGAACCTCGATCCCTGCCTCCTTCAAGTGTTTCATAATATAAGCGCCCAGTCTGGTGTGCATATCGGCGACGATTTTCGGCTCGGTCTCTACCAGGATTATCCGTATGCTCTGCGGGTCTACCGCCCGGTAAACCTTGAGCAGACTTCGGCGGATAAATTCATCTAGCTCGGTCACCAACTGTATCCCGGTGTACCCCCCACCGGAAACTACAAAGGTAAGTAGTTCTCTTTGCCTTTCCGCGTCCTTCTCGGCAGTCGCCCGCTCGAAAATCTCGATGATGTGGTTCCGGATGAAAATCGAATCATTTAGGGTCTTCAGCGTGAAGACATTGCTTTCCATCGAGTCAAGTGCGGAGGTATTCGGGACGCTGCCCAGCGCAAGAATAAGGTAATCGAAGTCAAGCGTCCCCGCGGAGGTAGCTACCGCCCGACTCCTGAGGTCTATCTTCTCCACTTCCGCCTGGATAAAGTTGAAACGGTCACGCCATTGCAGTCTCCGTATTGGATAGGCAATATGCCTGGTCTCAATGCCACTCATTGCCACTTCATGAAGCAACGGCGAAAAGAGAAAAAAATTTTCGTTGCTCACCATTGTGGTCTCCACATTTTCGTTGCGGTTCAATGATGGCACAAGATGACGCAAGGCGTAGGTACCTCCAAAACCACTGCCCAGTATCAGTACTTTCCGGCTGCCAATGTGGAGCCGCTTCTCTGCCGACTGCTCCTTGCCCGACTGCCGTTTCAATGTCTCCCTGAGCACAGCGATAGAGAAGGCGCCCAGCGAAGCAGGGCGAAGGGTCATTCTGGCAATATCGCCGTAAGAATAGCTGCCCGTAAGCATTCCCCAAACAGCCTTTGTAAACGGCCGGGTGCTCGCCTGGTTGTCCTGCTCACTGGCAATAAGCCGGTGATAAGCCCAAAGCGTTGTCCGGGAATCCTTAGCGCTCCCGGTGAACGAAAAAATGCGCCGTCCCCACCGGTTATCGTGGTCGATTCGCCGGCAAAAAGGTTCATAATACTGCGCGAAGTCATCGCGGGACAGGCCATGCTCGACCGCAATGAGGGCCGCCTCTCTTGCGGTAAGCAATGCCGAGCCCATGCCGTCTTTGTACAGCCTGGACACGGCAGCATCTCCAACGGCAACAAAGCGGTCGGCGTAGTAGTTTTCGGCAAGGCTCACGGCGACCCGCGGCTGGCAGCCGCAAACACGCTCATAGCCTTTTGGCAGGATCCGCCGCACAATATCCAAGCTCAAGAAGTCACGCACCGAAACCGGATCTGCTTCCTTGCTCAAAACGGAAACATTTACAAAAGGACCCTTGGGCACCAGCGTGCCGAAAATCACCCCGGAATGGGGGACCAGGAATGCGCGCGCTTCGTTGCCAAAGTACTTCTCCACCTGCTCCGAGCCAAGGTAAAGCTCGTCCTGGGCAAGCCTCTGCGTCCGGGGAGGAACGTATTCCAATCCCCGGACCGGCAGCAGGCGGCCATTGGTCCCCGCTGCCAGCACCACCAGGTCATACTCCAGCGGTCTCCCCTGCACCTCGATTACTGGCCGCTCTCCCGGCGCCAGGCGAATCCCAGAGACCATTTGATATTCGATATTGGCACCGCATTTCCGTGCTTCATTCAGAAGCCAACCGTCGAAACTCACCGGACGCTCATAGCGGGCAGTGCGCGGCCCGTTCCCCCGGTAGACGCTAAGTATCTGTGCGCCTTTCTCCGGATTGTTAATGGTGACTGAGAGATATGGATTGTGAACGGTGTAACGGTCTATCTTCCGCTGGACTACTTCCTCGGGTATCGTGAGGTTGAGCTCAGCAAGATTGCGTAAGAGTGAGGCGGAAACTATTCCCGCGCAGCCCTTGCATCCCCTCGGTCCAGGCTCATTAAAATCCCGCCCCTGGTAAATCGTTACCTCCGGCTTGATGCCTCTTGTCTTGGCATAGCGGCTTAAGAAAAGAGCAAAGAAACTCCCCGCAGGTCCCCCGCCAACGATTGCAACTTTTGAGCAGTCTGTCAACACCGGCCGGTGCTCAGCCATAGTGATCCTTCTTTATACACTCTACAACTATATGTTAACCTAATCCGGCGTGGAATGACAGTTTTTGCACCCGCTGAACTACCGCAGAACTGGTTACCTTAGAGCTTTCCGCGAAGCGACGGAATTTTCAGGATTTTTCTGGTATGGTTAAGGAAATTAGCCGGTCAAACAACGATGAAAATGTGTTAGGGTAAGGAAATCAGGAGCGGTAAGAAATTTTAAGCTGAAAATAGGGCAATTT
>JACPPV010000034.1 GCA_016190825.1 Chloroflexota bacterium | reverse complement strand
GTCCTGGACCAGATCGTCCGACAATGCATCGATAAGGGAGTGGTAAAAGGTAACCGGCAGATAATCGACTCGACACACATCAGGGCGAATATCAGCGTGAGCAGCATTGCCGGGCTGGTAAGGAAATGCCGGGATTTCGAAAAAATCCGGTCCGCCGGAGTAAGAAATCATTGTCCGGACAAGCTTTTTTCGGCAGTCTCGATTTGACGAAAAGTTGGCTGCCAAAGTCCCGAAGCTTCCGCCCTTTCTCATCTACTACGTATTTGGTACCATTTGTTATCATTCTCTCACCCCCCCAAGTCATATTACCATATCCGTCCCCGCCTGCTTTACTGCCTTCCCTCCACCACCCCAATCTCTTCCTCCGTCAACCCGTATAGCTGGTATACGAGTTGGTCAATCTGGCGCTCCAGCCCAGAAGTTTCTGCACGCGGCCGTTTTTCTTTTGCTGCCAGGATCTTGTTGACAAGGTCAATAAATGGCGCTTGACTGGAGGCATCGATCGCTGAAATAGGTATCCTGCCTACATACTTGTAAAGCGAGCATTAAGCACGGCTAAGATATATTCATAGGCATACCCGGATTTCGTTAGAACTGTGTTATTCACAGTGTCCAGACTCAGGATCGTGCCTTCCCGATCGTATGTTGACGCAATAAGAAGATGGGGATATGGTCTTTGGACATGAGCAACGATATTCTGTGATAGTATCTTGAGCTGGGTAAGAAAAGAAAGCTTCCTCTGATTCTGGGATAGGGCTGTTTTGTCCAGGAATCCTTTGGCTCCTTCACAGCCGTATCTCAAAATGTTCACCCCACCAATTATTGGGTAGTCACCGCTCTCGGCAAGATAGCTTTGCAACGGAACTCCGCGCTTGTTTTTTGAGATATCTCGCAGGTAGACGACCTTACCATGTCTTACATGGCTCACGATTTCAAGTTCTTTTTGTGTGACACTGCAAACCCAAGCTCGCAGTTTAAGAACTAAGTCGTTTGGAATTCGCGTGGCCGTAGTAAAGTCGCCGCCTACGAACCGCCTACCAACGTAGCTGTTAACCGGCAATCCCTTGCAGTAAGAGAAGACTGTTTGTTCCAGCTTCACGTTCTCAAAGGCCTTTTCAACGTCAACAACCACGCCGATCTCAAAGTAGCCAGTCGCAACATCGAAAGAAGTGGCGATATCCGCCCAGTCATGAAGATATTGCCGGACCTTCCAATCCGTGTCGCTGTTATCGACTATGAACAGGTCGCCGCCGCTTTGGGACCGGGTTCTTTATCTCGCTTCGCCCAGGCGAGTGCCGAATAGCGCGTCACCCAGACCCCTCTGTTCTCGTCTGACCTTTTTTGAACTCGTCAAACAAATCCCCCTATTGCCTTTAGTTTAGAGTCTGAGGCGGAAACATGAAGCGAAGTTCTGATTACGTTAGGGCAATTTTACTACCGTTCATACGCGGACGCAAGAACTCCGGGGCATACCCGCTTCGCTATTTTCGCGACGTGTTGCGCCATAGATGCTAAGGATGTATTATTCATGTCACTATGACACTTCCACTCGGCCACGACACACGGTACGAGACTCATCGAATGAAAAAAACTTCCGATGAAATTGATCTCCACGGTTTGAGAGTTGACGAAGCCCTGATTCTCGTCGACAAGTTCCTGCACCAGTCATTCATGGCCGGAGCGTACCGCGTGTGGATTATTCACGGCAAGGGAACCGGCGTGCTACGCTCGGCGGTGAGGCGACATCTCACCAAACATCCACTGGTGAGACGATGTTCGACGGCTGACGGAAATCGCGGTGGCATCGGGGCGACTCAAGTGGACTTGGCAAACTGAAAAGCTCTGGGAGGCAGGCTGGTAGCCATGAAGCAGGGAAGTGCCAACGTCACCTATGTCCATCAGGATCATCTGCTGGGACAAGCGTGGTTTCA
Organism: Chloroflexota bacterium; assembly: GCA_016190825.1. GTDB lineage: Bacteria > Chloroflexota > Dehalococcoidia > Dehalococcoidales > UBA2162 > JACPPV01. The sequence goes on along the minus strand of JACPPV010000034.1, from coordinate 52,821 downwards.
GATGATACCGGTGCCCTGGTGAGTTCCATCAATTATGGAGCGTTCGGAGAGAGTTTAGAAAGTCAGGGTACAATGCCCACGGACATACTGTTTACAGGGCAAAGACTGGATGGGACGGGCCTGTACTACTACGGCGCCAGGTACTATGATGCGGAGATTGGGAGATTCATAAGCCCGGACAGTATTGTTCAAAGCTACGCCAATCCGCAGAGCTTGAACCGCTTTTCGTATGTGATGAACAATCCGCTCAGGTTTGTGGACCCGACGGGCCGCTTGATTGCAGCTTCCGGGTCCCCATTTCTCCCGAACTTCCTGAAACTCCTCCACTGCCATCTGGATTCCCGTCCGGCCCGCCCCCGTCACCCTTCCCACCCCTACTTCCATCTAATCCCGGATTAGGCGGTCTATCTCCAGAACCGTCACCGGAGCCATCACTGCCTCTCGGTCTGCCACTGCCGATTGCGCCAACGGAACCTGAGCCTGAGATTCCACAGCCTGTTGCATCGGCACAACCTACGTCCTCTTCGGGATATAAGGTTGAGCCAGACACCTCAGGCGCTTTGATCATCTACGCCGTAAGCAAGACCGGATGGCAATTGGGATCCCACCTCTAAAGCAACTCCGCCGCCAGGCTGGCGAAGCCATCGCAGTCATCCCGCCTTTTGGCTCAGATCACCTGCGGATAGCTGATGCAATCATACAGGTGCAGCGGCCCGTCCTTTGTCCAGGTGACCTGCCTAAGGGCAACCTCAATTTCCGCGAGCGAATTTGCTGCCGACAGCGGGAAATCCAAATAGCGGCGCTCGAACAACCGCCGGCGTAGCCGCGACCACCCGTAGCGGCCCGTGCGAAGCCACCAAACGAGAGGAAAATCAATCACCAGCTTCATCTCGTAATATTATCATACAATAATCATTATATACGATAATTACATAATGAATAGTTATCGAAACCATATATTAATATATCAATTTCTTATATGATAGTTCCATTTCATCTGTGAAACATCTTGTATTTCTGGTCTAATATGATAATATTAGGACAATAAGAGACGATAAATCCAATCACTAGCCTGAGATCAAATAGAAGGAGGAAAGCCTTGACTATCAGACGCAGGGCCCCAGCAGCAGCAGCCGGCACAGTAACCGCCGCAGCAAGCAAAACAATAACACAGGAGTTAGCCCCCGACCGGAAGCCGATCACCCAACTCCAGGCGCAGCGGCTCGCTTTAATGGCAGGACTGGATTCCACGGAACTCAAGGGTATCTCGGTAGCTGATATCAGCGAGAAGTTCAAATGGAAAGTTGACCTGGAACTCTTGATGTTCAGGCGGATATGCGGCCGGGTGATCAAAAGAGACCCGGTAACCGGGGTCGAGCACCCCGTCCCGTTTGCCACCGTGCATGTAGAGGATACCGACTGCAATTTTCTTGGATTCTTTCCCGGAGGATGGCCGTGGGTATGGTTATTCCCGTTCGGTTGCCGTCGCGAGGAGATTGCCACGGTAGTTACCGACGCCTGCGGGCGGTTTTGCGTATGGATCCCGCGCTGGGAAGTGGACTGGATTCTCCGCTTCCGCCGGGAGCGCATTTGCTTCCCGGACATTTTCGTCAGGCCGAATATCCGTGACCTCCTGGATGACCTGCTGCCCAAGCCCCCAATCATCCGGCAACCTCCTCTGCCTGATCCGCCCCCTGACCCCTTCTTACTCAAGAACGGGGGCATACCCCTGATGCAGACCGAGGCGATGGTAGGACGTCACTTCGCACAAAGGCTGGGCGCCCTGGAAGCTGGTGGAGTGCTCGGGAGCAATACTTCGGAGATGACCAGTCTACTGGGCAGCAACGGCTTCTCCCAATCATTACCACCACCCCTCCCCTCCGAGTTCAAGGAACTTCGCGCCGCCTCCGAACGGCAGCCAAAAGCCCGCATCTCGGCTGTAGACATGGCAGCGCTAAGCGGCGATGAAGCATTGGCGGAAGGGTTGACCGGGGCGGCCCGGGAGAACATCGCGGTCCGGCTCAACACCAATGTGAAGACCCTGGCAGACATGAGTTTCAGGCACTTCATCGGACCGTTCCGCAGGTGCGTTGACGTGCTGGTCCCGGAATTTCAACTGATCATGGATGTGCCGGATATCACTTTCCGGGTCACCCAGGATGTTGACGGAGACGGAGACCAGGAGACCATCTATTCCGAGAGCTTTTTTGACGTTCGCTGGAACTCCGGACCCATTCCTGACGTTATGCTGGAGGCTTCACAAATCGCCCTGGCAGGGCCAACCTGCAACCCGCCCCTGGTACCGTGCGACGGCGCACCGGCTATAACCCATGTTGGCCGCATGCCGCTGATCAATCCGGCTCTTCCCGCTGATCCTTACCACGATTCAGCCACGGGGTATGCGCGCCGGCCAAACCGCCCCCATCCATCAGGAAACCTGGCTGATCCCATGCCAAATCCCCTGGCGAGCAGTCCGTATACCCGTGTCCTGCAACTGTACGGTTGCCACCATGTGGCAGGTGCTTCCTTCTACCGGCTACGCTATGCGTTCAACGGCGGCGCCACCGTGCCGTTTGCCGGGCTTACCTGGCCGCTGACGAGATTAGTAGGAGGCGTTATGCAGGTCATGTGGGCTACGCCCGACGCCGCCGGATGGTACCCGATCCTTCCGGAAGCCGACCATTGGTTCCCGGAACATCTTCTCCTGGACTGGCCTACACAGCAATTCCAGGACGGACTTTATCAGATAGAACTGCAGCTTGGAAACGCGGCGAAGGCAGTTATTCATACTACCGCGCCCATAGGCATCCGGGTTGACAACCAGGACGTGGCAGCGCCCCTTGACCCCCTGGGCCAGTTCACCGGACTGGCCTGGCGCGTGGCGGGCGGCGGCGCCTGGATACCGCTACCGTTGTTCTGCCCGATGGTGACACGGCCTTCAGTGGGAGGTGTCCAAGTAAACATCGAGATCAGGGTCAGCTATCTGGCTTCGGCCACCCATCTGCGCTCGATAATCCTGAGTGGTGGTGGTTGCGGCGGTCTGGCGCCATCGCAGTTGCCGGCTCCCAACTGGTCAGACCCGCCAGGTCCGACAAACCCGTACGAACACTGGCACACCGACGCCGCCGATAATAGCGTCGCCGCGTCAGCGGTCTTTGCGCTACCGGGGGCCGCCCCCCAGGGCGCCTACCACTTCTCGTTGAACGTGCATAGTCGAGCTTTCAACCCATCCGGAGGGGATGGAGGCCAACTTGCCGACTGGAACTACGATCCGGTCTACAACTGGGTGTATCCCAGCGTCGGCCTGGCCATAGTCAACGGATAAAATACATCGAAAACTAAGAAGGAGAATAGTTATGCTGCAAGAATTTGACCCGGCTGAGCAAATCTATCTCTCAAAGGACCAGCAGGGTATTGTGCGTGAACTGCTGCATTTCGAGAAACCCTTTGTCCCGAAGTCGCAGTTTCCCCAACTCGTCGCCAGGGAGTATCTCGAGCGGTTCGGCCGATACTACCAGATCCCGGCTGAAGAGTTGGCCCATCTCGACCTGGAGCCGGAGAGAGACCTGATAGACGCCAGGGTCGAATACCGTTTCCTCGAGATGAAAGAGGCGTTCGATACGGTGACGGTCGGCATACAGCAGACCTATTTCGGGATACCGGTGTGGCGTGCCGGACTTTCAGTAACCCTGAGAAAAGAGCCGTTGCGGGTAGTCAGCTCACAGTCCACCGCCCACACCGATATACAGGTCAGAAGGCCCCGTGCCACTGCCCTCAGAAGGTCGGTAACAACGGATACGGAAGCGTTGTCCGCCTTGGCGCTTCCGAAGACCGAGACTGCGCGGGTGGCGAGAGAGACAACGGCAAGGCTGGGACGTTTGGTGAGCAGTCGGCTCATCATCTACCGCTATGACGCTGCCAAACGAGTTTCAGACGAGCCGCCGCAGGTGGAACCGGCCAAAACAGGCGGGCCTGGCGCTCATCCTACGCTTCCCCTCCCACCCGTCGCGGACTCCATAAGCGACGGTGCTTACTATGTCTGCCGGGAGATAATCTTCGCCGCGGCCACTCCTGAATGGGGAGAAGTGACCTGGGACGCCATCATGGAACTCGAGACCGGTTCGGTGTTGTACCTGCGCCCTTTCGTGGACAATGTTGACGGGCTGTTGTTCCTTGTTGACCCCATCACAGGTGGTAGCGGTGTTGGACCCGCTTCCAACAATGCCACGCTGAACCCGGTGCGCGTAACCGCCGCCCTTCCCGGCCTATCAGCGCCGGCCCCGGGCAGTAACCAGGCGCTCACCGGAAATTTCGTGCAGGTCTCCGATTTTGAGCAGGCTACCGCCGCGCCGCCAACCCAGCCGGTCGGCTCGAACTTCAACTACAACTCCCGCACCAATGACTTTGCCGCAGTCAACGCCTATTACCACTGCGACCGCTTTTTCCGCCTGGTCCAGGACCTGGGCTTCAACATCAGCACCTACTTCAATGGAACAGCGTTCCCGATCCCGGTAGACCATCGCGGTCGATATGGCAGCCTGAATGGCATCGAAATAAATGCCTCGTGCAGCGGCAACGGAGCGGGCGGGATTGCCAACGTTGACTTTGAACTGGCCGACCTGGGCGATACTACCAACCCAATCGGTATAGCTGCTGACTGGCGGATAGTGCTGCATGAACTTGGCGGACACGGCATTCTTTACGATCATGTGAACTCGGCCAATTTCGGTTTTGCCCACAGCGCCGGCGACAGCTTCGGCGCCATCCTGTGTGATCCCGATACGCAAGCTCCGGACCGCTTCCTCACCTTTCCCTGGGTGTCGGGTGTCATCGCGCGGCGCCATGACCGCAGTGTGGCTGCCGGCTGGGGGTGGGGCGGCGTCAACGATACGGGCGCATATAATTCGGAGCAGATTCTTTGTACCACGAACTTCAGAATTTACCGCTCAATCGGGGGCGATGCAGCCAATGCCAATACGCGCCGCTTTGCCGCCCGCTACATGGCCTATCTCATGCTCCGGGCAGTCAGTACGCTGACGCCAGCCACCAATCCAACGAACGCCCTCGGTTTCGCCAACGCGCTGCTCACTGCCGATCAGGGTGACTGGACCAGTGAGGGGCATTCCGGCGGGGCCTATGGCAAGGTGGTCCGCTGGGCTTTTGAAAAGCAGGGGCTTTACCAGCCTGCTGGGGCACCCACGCCGGTCATTTCGGCGGGAGCGCCACCCGCCATTGACGTATACATTGACGATGGCCGGGGTGGCGAATACCAGTACGTTGCGAATTTCTGGAACAATCAGAACGTCTGGAACCGGCGCAACAATGATGGCGGAGCCGCCCACGAAGAGCCGATCGTAGGGGCAACGAATTATGCCTACGTCAAGATCAAGAACCGTGGCACGCAGACTGCCACCAATGTCATCGTCAAAGGTTTCCACTGCAAGCCCTCCGCCGGACTGGTCTGGCCGAACGACTGGCAGGCCATGACGACGGCGCAGCTCTCGGCGGCAAATATACCACCCAACAACTCCGCCGAGATTACTGTCGGACCGTTTGAATGGGTCCCGACCGAGGTCGGACATGAGTGTATGCTGATGATAGTCTCAGCCACCGGCGATCCAAGCAACATCAGCAATTTTACTGCCGGAGATTCCATCCCGCATTGGCGGCTTGTTCCGCATGATAACAACATCGGCCAGCGCAATGTAGTCCCCATAGCCGGTGGCGGCGGCATCAAGGGGTTGCTTGCCTCCATCACCCGCCGGAAATTCTGGCTGAATAACCCCCATCCCCGGAAGGCGCGCATGGAGGTCTCAGTCAAACTGCCAGCACTGCTGAGAGAGCTGGGATGGAGCCTGTCTTTTGAAAACGCCGGAGGCGCGTCCTTTTCTCTGGCACCGGGCCAGAGCAAGGAAATGATAATGACCCTCAAGCCGGGAAAGGATTTTTCCGCGGCGCAGATAGAGTCCATTCCGGAAGCAGAACGCAATATTGATATTGAGGCGAACGCGGATGGTATCCTGGTGGGCGGGATGAGCTACAAGCTCGACCCCGCTCTGAAGTCTCCGCTGCCCCAGAAACCCGGGGAGGACGTCTCGCAGAGACCCCTCGAAAGAATAGACGAACTTCTGGAATGCCTCAAACTAAAGTCGGAGAACATTGAGTCTGTCAAGGTACGCCGGATAACGATCGACATTAACTTTAAGGATGACTGCTGCTGAGTCCCGTTCCTGGCTTACCATGAACACGAAAGGAGGACGGCAATGAAGAAAATAGACATAGAGAAAGCCCTCGCTGACCCGGAAGGACTGAAAAAGCTTTCTGAGAGGGCCACCTTGATCAGGCAGAAGCATGGGACGGCAACAGACCGGCCGGTGGCCAAACTGCGCCAGGTCCAGCTTCGACCCACCCAGGTCTGCCCGACGCCCGCCGAGATCAAAGTCAACGACCAGGACCACGCGGAGAGGCGCCATCTTCTGGCCAACATCAGCCGCCTGGTCCCCGACCTGGCAAATGAGCCGCCGAAATCGGCATTGGAGAAGCTCGTCCAGAGATACAAAGAAAAGCCGTCCACTGCCGGTGGCTTCCTCGTCGAAGACGCGATTAACCGGCTCACAATATCGGCAAAGCTGGACACCCAAACTGAAAAGCTCGTGGACGAAGCCATCAGGACGCTGGGAGCCACCGCAGGAGGACAAAAAAGGGGAACAGCCAGAAGGAGCAGCAAAGACACCGACAGCATCTGGTCGAGGCTCTACCGGCACTCCGACTATGAGGGACGCTCCCTGTTTATCAACCATGACCCCGGCTGGGTGTACCGGCGCATCAGAAAGTCTGCTCTAAGTGATGCTAATCTCAATGATAGAATTTCTTCCCTCTACGTTGATGCCAGCAGCACAGAGGTTGGCGGAAAGGTCATCCTCTTTCAGAACGACCGTTTTACTGGTCGCTTCGCTATGTTCAGCACGACAGCGGGCGCTCCTGACGAAAGGGCCTATACTCCCTACGTCGGCGATTTCATCAACGACAGAACGTCTTCGATTCTGGTGGTCAGGCAGTACGAAAACGAGTTTGCGGTGGCGCTGGGAGACTTCGGACTCAGGGATACCATCGAAGACTTCGTCAACGGGGTTGACGGCAGGATTTCGCTGAGGGGAGACCCTATCATCACCTGGGATATGTGGCCCAGCTTTTCACCAGAGCGGAGGTATATCTACCTGCGCATTCCCGTAGAGGTCGCCATAGACTGGTGGCCCGACTACGACGCGGAGGTACGGTACTGGATTTACCTGTATGTCAATGCCGATGGCGATCTCCGCGGCTACGTGGATTGGTACGGGGCATGGGCGGAAAGCGGTTGGAAGTCGGACGACGTGGTGGACGGGCTGATGGATGCCATCCCGAACACGATCGATGACGTGAATGGTCAGCTCAATACTGCACTTGCAGCGGCAGCCCTTTTCGCCCCGTTTGAGCGCCAGTACTTCCTTCCGGGAACAGCGGGAAACACCGGTTACACTGATGACGACTTGACCCTCGTGCTGGTGAGGAGGTAAATCCGGGATTATCCAGCTGTTTTCCAAATGGAGGACGGCCATGTCAGACAGGATTCGTTCAGTATCCGGGCTGGATTTTGCGCCGCCGCACAATGTCTTCCAATCGCCGCACGACTGGCGGGACCAGTTCATCTATTTCCTCCTGATCGACCGTTTCGGCAAAGTGGTGGTACAGGCACGATAGCTGAGCGTTGAAAGAGGTGATGAACATGCGGGTTACTATAGTAGCAAAGACTTCTTCGGGTTGGTGGTCAGTCGGCCTGGTTGTAGCTAGCGTTCTATTCTTTGTGTTATCCCAGGTGATACTCGGTCCGGGGCCAGATTATGACATGGCTCTTGCTTATGCCTTAACAGCCGTTATCGCGGGCATAGCAGCAGCTGCCTTTGTAATCGGGATTATCAGTACCATGAAGAGCAAGGATCGGTCTGTTTTCGTCTTTGTGGCCATGGCCAATTAGCTTATACACCCTGATAGGAAGGATCGCTTCACTGCTTGGCTTGGCAAAGTAGAACCGCCCTACAGCCAGACGTTGGTCATTATAGCCGTCCCAATGACTTCTGCTACAAATCACCCGTAGCCCTATCCTGGGGCATGCAGGATGCCACTAAGCGCCAACCGGTTTGAACCCCCCGGATGGGCACCTGCGTATCGGACACAATAGAATGGGTGGCTACTGGATGTACCCTTTATCGCTGGTACCTTTTTCATAGTTCTCGTTTATCTTCTTAACAGTGCCCTTCAGGTCTTTGAGGGAGACCCCTGCTGGGCAGATTGAACAAAGCTCGGGTTTGTTGGGTAAACAAGAACTCATTTTGTGATGCCTGAAGGGTTATCCTGGCGCATCGCTATTGTCGTTCGTTGGCTCCTATTGTCGTGTCATGAGATAAGCGGCATAGCCCGGCGGCCATTTTGAATAGTCAATTTTGCTCGCAATCTTCTCAATCTTGAAGTATGGGCCGAAGCGATGTTCGAATTCCCCCGGGTAGAATGGCACGTCGTAGAAGGGCACGAATTTTTCCCACCAGCGCAACGGATATTCAAAGCCCCAGAGCAGGTAATGACTGCCCGAATGGGTGAGCTGAAGCATGTTGCGAAGGTAAGGTTAGCCAGCCACACCAATTCTGGATGGAGAGAAGATGAAATTACGGTGTACGGCAGCATCCCGACCACCGCCAGCAGCAAGGCAATAGCAGATAGCAGCCCCAGACGCGCCAGCAGGATTTGCCAGGCCTTGTAGCCGCAAAGTATCAAACGCCCGTCCGAGGGACTGATTCACCACTCTGCCCGGGGCAGCCAGTACTGTGCCGGTGAATATAGAGACATCCTCGACCGGTTCGGACTGAAAGCATCGATGAGCCGGAAAGGTAACTGCTACGATAACGCCCCGATGGAGAGCTTCTGTGGCACACTCAAGCAGGAGCTAGTCCATCACCGCCGGTACAGGACCAGGCTGGAGGCGATACACGACATTACCGAGTATATCGAGATCTTCCATAACCGGCAGCGCCGGCAGGCCAGATTCGGTTTCCTGTCACCCGCGGCCTTTGAGCAAAGATACTATGCCGGGCTGTTGGCAGCATGAGAGGTTTGGTGTACGTTATTGACATCCGACACCAACAGCTTCCAGAGGGACTTGAGAAATCAGATTCTTCATGTGAGGTCATGGTTGGAACGGGTGATTTAGCTCAAGGTTTGCAGGTAAAATTAAGGTGCGGCTTCTCCTTCAGAAAACCACACCTTAATTCTTTCTCCGGTACCGGTTAGTTTCTTGGATTTATGGCGTTAATTGGATGGCCAGATTAGAACGCTATTGCCGCCGTAATTCGCATATAGACCACCTGTGGACGATACCGGGGTCACTGCGGTTACCACCGATGTGCCACCGCCATGCGGTCCTGAGTCGCCGACTTGGGGAATGCTACCCGTCTCATTGATGGTGCTAAAGCCCCCCAAAATGAAGCCGGTTATCTGTTTCTTGTTTCGCGCGTCATACCCAACGGCACCGTTGACCGATGCGGTCCTTTCATTAGTGACCGTGTGATGAATTGTCTGAGGATTTGGACCGCCGGTGACCGTGTCCCATTCATAGGTCACGTCGTAGACATCCGCGGAAACCAGTGTAAACGTTACACCTCCGGCATTGCTCTGAAGTTGCGCGTTGTTCCAGCCAAAGGCGTCCTGGACGTCGCCTTTGCCAACGAAGCCGGTTCCCGTCCCGGAATCAACCGTCACCGCGGCAAGAACGGGTGTTGCCACCAGTGCCAGCATGAGAAAAAGAAAGATACCAAGTCCCAAATACTTTTTCACTAATTATTCTCCTTTTATTTTTCCGAGAATTTGAGACTGCCGAAAAAGTCTTAATTAACTCCCTGAATCGTCTATTCCCCAGGGACTTTCGAGGCTGGAGGAACACTTCTAACATCAGAAAGAAGTGTCCTGAACCACTTTTTTCGGCACTCTCAATTTGCCCTTTTGTGCCAGCCGCAAGGCCATGGCTGCTATCGTGTCCTATTTCAAAGTGTCTCTATCATTGGTACTTCAACGTCCCCGCACCTCCTTTATAACAAAAGCCGCCCGTATCTGTTTCCATCCTCTCCCCGCCACCTATCCCGACAAATTGCGGGCGGCCGTTCTACTCTCGTGGTTTAATTAAAGTTCTCCCTTAATCTCCCTTTTGCTCCGTGGTCGTTGAGCATAACTCTATGAAGTCTCTTACTTTTTTGTCCTGCATCTCTGGACGCCGCAAGGTTTGGTCGGGATTCAACGCGTACCGATTGATTCCGCCCTCCCGTTTCGTGGTGACATAACCTTCTGCAATAAGGTCGGCAATAATCCGTCGTATGGTACGCTCGGTTAAACCTGTTTCCTCAGCGATGTCAAGGGCCTTAATTCTGGCATGTCTGGCAATAGCCAGTAGTACCGCGCCATGATTAGTGATAAGAGTCCAGCGAACCATAAGAACAAGCCCTTCTCTTTTACAACACAGTCATAACATGCTATAATAAACATGTCGGTTGCGTCATGTTCTAATTAAAAATCCTATCACGCTTTAGGGGGAAAGTCAAGCAATCTCCGTGGGGGTAGTTAGAGGTGGGTCTTTCAATGAGAACCAAGTTTCTTCACAGTGCATTTATCCTCATATTGATATTTGGTATAGGCTTAGCGAGCGCAACTCCGGCGAAGGCGGCAGATACCGAATGGAATTCCCCGGGTTTATCCGGTGGCGGCAGTTTCACAAACACGGATGGGGCTTTTGCCTGAATTTGAATCTGGCGGGAGCGCATGGGAGTCGAACCCACCGAATCCCGACAAGTCGGGACCCCGACGGATTTGAAGTCCGCGAAGCCCACCGGGACCTATCCGCTCCCGCATCCCGGCTAAGCAAAGTATACAACAAACGAGAGAAATGTGAAATTCGAAATCCAGGCACAAAACAAATTCGAAACTCCAGGATGAAAAGGTTTTTCGGATTTCGAGATTCGATATCCGTGCTTAGCTCTGGCGTCTTCTGTATGCCAGCTTCGCCAGCCAGATACTCAGCTCATAGAGGATAATCAGCGGCACCGCCACCAGCACCTGGTTGACCGGATCAAAAGTGGGCGTTATTATTCCAGCAAGGATAAAGGCAAAAACAATCGCCAACTTCCGTTTCCCCGCCAGCCAGGCAGGCGAGACAACGCCAATCCTGGCCAGAAAGGTGGTAAGCACCGGCAGCTCAAAGACGAGGCCCACCGCCAGCATCAACCGGGTCACCACGGAGATATAGTTTCCTACCTTTATCTGCGGCTCGGCGATGCCGCTGCCGAAAGTGAGCAGGAAATTTATCGCCGGGGGAAGCAGGATGAAATAGGCAAAGACAACCCCGAAGATAAACATCAGTCCCACCCAGGGAAAAGCCAGGTAAACGTACCTCTTTTCTTTTACGGTGAGCGCCGGAGAAACGAACATCACGAACTCGTAAAGCAGGTAGGGCATAGCCAGGATGATGCCGGCGGCGAGGGACACCCTCATGTATGTGCCCAGCATCTCGGTCACCTCGGTGAAAATCAGGGTGAAATCCGGCACCGGGGCAAGATGAAACCGACCCGAAAGGATTTCAAAAACTGGGCGGGCAAACTCCGATTTGAAAGTCAGTAGATCGAAAAGCTGCCTGCCGAAGACGAAAGACAGCGTCGTGGTGATTGCTACCGCGATGACGCTCCGGAGCAGCCGCGTTCGCAGTTCGGCAAGATGGCCGAGGATAGGCAGGGTTTTCTCGTTATCCATCTTTGCGTCTTGCTGCTAATGCTCCTGATCAGGGGGCGTTTCAGAAGTGCCTGGGCCGGAATCGCTCCCGCTCTGGCGGGACTCAGGCTCTTTGACGGCGGGCGTCGGAGGCTTGCGACTCTTCTCTTCTTCGAGTTCCAGTTCCCGGCTGACCGCTGTGGTAAAACTGGTGGTCATTTGTCTTAAATTGCGCAATGTCCGCCCCAGCGTCCGGGCAATCTCCGGTATTCTCGCCGGCCCGAAAACCAGCAGGGCGATGATCATTATCAGCAGTATTTCGCCAAAGCCCAACCCGAAAAAGTCCATGAACTCTCCCCAAAGGCCCGTCAGCCCAAAAAACGGCTGTAAGCGCAAGTGCGGCTCCGGTGTCCCCAGCTTTGATTATATAGGCATGAGCGGGAATATTCAATTTGGGAGCATGACAGCGGTCAGTAAAGCCAAGTACTGACGATAGTTTACATGACAACGTCATCAAGCCAACAATTTGGACTTTCTGTCACCTTTTTGCGCAGGTTTACGGATATTAAGGCAAATCTTCGTGTTAGGCTAAATTGAATATTCGTATTGGATAGTCTATCGCTTATCATTATATGAGAGGGAGGGTACACATTATAGAGGGTGAGTAGATGCGTAGAATGATGGCACTCTATGGCCACGCCAGGCCGAATTCATAAATTTGGAAAGATTATTGACAAGTCAGGCACAGAAGGTAGCCAGGAAAGTATAACTATCCATGCGACCACAAAACCGTCACTCTATGACAGCGAAGCTAGTGGACTATGTCAACTCGAATGGGACAGTATCGCTGGCTCTAAGACTTTGCATTCGGGCACAATGATTTGCTATCATCTTGATTATGGGATGCTCATTCGTTTTGAGCGAAGGAGCCTGGTGAAACGATGGCCGGCACTCTGCTGCAGGTAAAAGACCTTAAGACCTATTTTTATATGCCAGAAGCAACAGTCAAAGCGGTGGATGGCGTATCCTATGATGTTCGCGAGGCAGAGACTGTGGCGCTGGTGGGAGAAAGCGGCTCCGGCAAATCGGTCAGTGCGCTGTCCATCATGCGACTGGTACCTTACCCGGGTAGAATAGTCGGCGGGGAGATTATCTTTGACGGCGAGAACTTGCTCGAGCTACCCGAGAAGCGGATGCGTAATATCCGGGGAAGACACATTGGCATGGTATTCCAGGAGCCAATGACCTCGCTCAATCCTGTGCTGACCATCGGTGCGCAGCTGGCCGAATCGCTGAAGGTAAGGTTGGGCATGGATGAGGGCACTGCCCGCCAGCGGGTCATTGAATTGCTGCGTATGGTGGGTATCCGGGACGCTGACCGGCGCCTCCGGAGCTATCCGCACCAGTTTTCCGGCGGAATGAGACAAAGGGTCATGATAGCCATGGCGCTGAGCTGTAACCCGGAAATCCTCATCGCCGATGAGCCGACAACCGCGCTGGACGTCACGACACAGGCGCAGATACTGGATATGATGACATCGCTCGCCCAACAGATGGGAACGGCTTTGCTGCTGATCACGCACAACCTGGGGATAGTCGCCCGTTATGCTGATAGAATAAATATCATGTATGAAGGCAAACTGGTAGAATCGGGAACGGCGGATGATATTTTTTCCAGCCCGACGCACGCCTACACCAGGAAGCTCCTGGAATGCGTGCCCCGTATTGATAAGAAACGGAGCCGCCTGGCTGCCTCCTGAGGGAATGTAACTCAAATGTGGTTAATGACAGAAAACCAAGAATCAGCCGTCTTTCTCGGACATGAATATGCCAAATAGCCTGATTGAAGTCAAAAATCTCAAGATGTACTTCCCGGTTGTCTCCGGGATTCTTGTGCCACGGAAGGTCAGCGACATAAAAGCCGTTGATGACATCAGCTTTGATATCCGGCGGGGCGAAACGTTCGGACTGGTCGGCGAGAGCGGCTCAGGAAAAACAACTGTGGGGCTTTCCTTGCTCCAGCTGTACCGCCCCACCTCCGGACAGGTACTTTTAGAGGGGAAAGACCTGTGCAAATTGCGCGGCAGTGAGCTGCGGCAGGTACGCCGCCGCATGCAGGCGATCTTCCAGGACCCTTACAGCTCACTGAACCCGAGGATGAATGTGTTTGATATTATCTCCGAGCCGCTGGGCATCCATCACATTATGTCACCCAGAGAATACCGCCGGAAGGTGGAGGAGATGCTGACATTGGTAGACCTTGATCCGGGCATGATCAGCCGCTATCCCCACGAGTTCAGCGCTGGAGAGCGCCAGCGTATCGGCATCGCCCGTGCCCTGGCTGTGGGACCTGAGTTCATCGTGTGCGATGAGCCCGTTTCTTCGCTGGACGTCTGTGTCCAGGCGCAGATTCTGGACATCCTGGATAGCCTCCAGACCCGGTTAAATCTTACTTATCTGTTTATTGCCCATGACCTTGCTGTGGTAGGTTACATGAGCAACCGCATAGCGGTAATGTACCTGGGGCAGTTTGTTGAGCTCGGGACGAGAGACCAGATTTTTGAAAAACCGCTCCATCCCTACACGAGGGCGCTCCTTTCCGCTGTGCCAATTCCTGACCGCGCCGCCGAAAAGAAGCGACAGAGAGTAGTTTTCGCTGACGAAACTTCCGGCGCTCTCACCCCGTCAAACGGGTGCAGCTTCGCACCGCGCTGTACGGTTGGCGATGAACAATGCCACGAGGCCGTGCCGGAGATGGAGATGAGGGAGGCTGAACACTGGGTAGCCTGCTGGAAAAGTTGAGCAAAACCCTGGAGGAAAAAGATGGGAAAAAGAAAAGTAGTCTGGACCGATTCTGTGTGGAAAGGAGTCGAAGATGCGAGCTAAAACAATCCTGGTAAGCCTACTGGCGCTGATGGTTCTGGTGGCCGGGTGCGGAGGAGGCGGGGGCGCGCCGCAAGCGGCAGCCGGCGAGTTCGTCCGACTTTGGAATGATCCATCTACACTGGATCCGCACCTCACCGGAGACACCGCTTCAGCCGAGATAGTTGTTGAAGTTTACGGAGGGCTGGTTACACTGGATACTGATTTGGAAGTGGTCCCTGACCTGGCTGAACGCTGGACCATCAGCGCGGACAGGAAGACCTATACCTTCACCCTGCGCCGGAACGCCAAATTCCACAGCGGCAAAGCTGTCACGGCCAATGATGTTAAATGGTCGCTGGAAAGGGCCGCCGATCCCAAAACAGAGTCAACCACAGTGGATACATACATGGGCGATATCGTCGGCGTGAAGGACAAGCTGATCGGCAAAGCCAGTGAGATATCCGGCGTCAAGGTGATCGATGAGCGCACCATCGAGATAACCATAGACGCGCCGAAGAGCTATTTCCTCGCCAAGCTCACATATCCTACGGCTTTTGTGCTGGACCGCGAAAATGTTCAATCGGGGCCCGAGTGGTTTAAGAAACCCAACGGCACTGGCCCCTTTAAGCTAAAGGAATACAAACCCGGTGAGCTCATCGTCCTGGAGCGATTTGCCGACTACCACCTCGGCGCAGCTAAGCTGAATAGCGTCCGATTCTTTCTGGCTGGTGGGAACCCGATGGTCATGTACGAGAACAACGAGATAGACACCATTGGCGTCGGGCTGGCCGATCTTCCCCGCATACAGGATCCCAAGAGTCCATTAAATAAGGAGCTTAATGTAGCGGCCCCGGGATTCCAGACAAGTTACCTCGCCATGAACGTCACGCGTCCCCCATTTGACGACCCCAAGGTCCGCCAGGCTCTGGCTTACGCCGTCGACAAGGAGGAAATTGCGAGCAAGGTGCTGGCGAACCGGGTTAAGGCCGCCACCACCATCCTGCCGCCCGGTTTCCCGGGGTTCAATCCGGACCAGAAAGGAATCGGATTTGACCCGCAAAAAGCAAAACAACTGCTGGCAGAATCGAAATACGGCGCCAATATGGCGAACTTCCCGCGTATCACCTTGACTGCGCCGGGAGCATTGGGCTCAGCGGTTGGCCTCGATCTCGAGGCGATGCTCGCAATGTGGCGGGAAAACCTGGGAATTCAGATCGAGGTGCAGCAGGTGGAGTTCGCCACCTTCCTCGGAGATGTTGACGCACGCCGCCTTCAGATGTGGGAGCTCGGCTGGGTAGCTGATTACCCGGACCCGCAGAACTTCCTGGATATCCTGTTCCACAGCAAGAGCGTCAACAACCAGACGGGGTACAGCAATCCGGAGGTCGATCAACTGCTGGAACAGGCAAGAACGGAGGCGGACGAAGCCAAACGCTTGGACCTCTACCGCCAGGCAGAAGACTTGATCATCAAAGATGCTCCGTGGATACTCACCTGGCACGAAGCTGAACGGTATCGGTTGATTAAGCCGAAGGTGAAGAACTCCCAGTACCTTCTCTTGCCCTTAGTCGTCCCGAAATACCGCTTGCTATCCCTGGAGGAATAGCTATGGGCGCCTATATTGTGCGGCGATTGCTGTGGACACCCGTCCTGTTGTTTATCATCGGGCTGATCACTTTTTTTCTCAGCCTCTACGGTCCCGGTGACCCCATCCAGATCATCATGCAGCAGTACCAGGACCCGGCGATTGTCCAGCGCGTGCGCGAACAGCGTGGCCTGGACAAGCCGGTACTGGTACAATACGGTATTTATATCAAGAATGCGCTGAGGGGCGACTTTGGGGAAAGCTTTAAGTTCCGCGGTCAAACGGTATCAAGCCTCATCGGCCGGAGGCTGTGGGTCTCCGCGCAGTTGGGACTGGCCTCTTTGGTTGTATCGCTTATCCTGGGGATACCATTCGGGCTTCTCGCCGCACAGCGGCAGGGACGGTGGCAGGATACGTCAATCATAAGCGGCTCTCTTTTCTTCTACTCGATGCCGGTATTCATTACCGCCCCATTTCTACTCATGGTTTTCGTGCTCTGGCTGAAGATTTTGCCCAGCCACGGCTGGGGCGGCTTGTTTGATGCCCGCATAATCATGCCGGCACTGATTCTCGGACTTCCCGGCACTGCCTTTATCGCCCGCATGACTCGAAATAGCACCGTCGAAGTGCTCTCGCAGGACTATGTCAGGACGGCAAGATCCAAAGGGCTTTCTGAGTTCAGGGTGTTCTGGTACCATGTGCTCCGAAATGCCATGATACCCGTCTTCACTGTGGTTGGTCTCGGGCTGGCAACACTGGTAAGCGGAGCAATAATCACCGAGACCTATTTCGGCATTCCAGGCATCGGCCGGCTCACGCTTGACGCCTTTTTTGCTCGCGATTATCCGATTATCACCGCCCTGACGCTGCTGATTGCGGGAGCATACGTGGTAGCCAACCTGATAGTTGACATCGGATACCGGTTCCTCGACCCCCGCATAAAGTTCGAATGAGGTCGCGATGAACAACCAGATCGAAGAAAATAAAAGACCTGTCAGAGGGACAAGCCTCTGGCGTTACGCCGCGCAGCGCTTCTTGCGCAACAAAAAGGGAGTAATCACCCTATCGATAATACTCGTCATGTATGGCGCCGGCGTATTCGCTCCCCTGGTCGCCCCCTACGGTTATGACCAGCAGAACCTCGCAAATACCCTGAAGCCGCCGAGCTGGGAACACCCGTTCGGCACCGACCGCCTGGGACGGGATGTGCTCAGCCGAATTATTTACGGCATCCGCACTACGGTGATCGTGACCGTTGCCGCTATGCTCGCTGGAGGTATCCTTCTTGGTATCGCCCTCGGGCTGATAGCAGGGTATTTCGGCCGCTTTGTTGATGGCATCATCATGCGCATCGGGGAGATATTTCTCGCCTTTCCCGATATACTGCTTGTCATTCTCATCGCCGCCACATTGAAGCCCAGGGTCGCTGACTGGGTCCGTGGAATTGAGACTTCGACCGGCATACAGGGAATAGTCCGCTCAGGATTCGTTGATTACCTGGTGGTATTCGGCGCGCTGGCAGTTGTTAGCTGGGTGGGGATGGCAAGAGTAGTGCGCGGCCAAGTGCTCACCATGAAAGAAAACCAGTTTGTCATGGCAGCCAGGGCGCTGGGGGCGTCACACTTCAGGATTATTTCCCGCCATATTTTTCCGAATCTCCTGCCGCCGATAATCGTCCTGGTATCGGTGGGGATGGGCAGCATCGCCGGCTCTGAGGTGGTCCTTAGCTGGCTGGGTCTCGGAGTCCAGCCGCCGGTACCCAGCCTGGGGGTCATGATCTTTGATAACGGCGATATCAGCATCCTCAGGACAACACCATACCTTCTCCTCTTCCCGGTGGCGACCGTGGCGATAATCATCTTCGCCTTCAACCTGCTGGGCGATGCCCTGAATGATGCGCTGAATCCGAAGAGCAGATGATGCGGGGGAAGTATCAAGTGACAAGGGACAAGTGTCAAACAAATCCCAAATTTCAATAATCAAGTGGCGTTTGCGTAGTTGAAGCAAGGTTAAGACATGGTAGAATAGGGGCATGGGAAAGATTTTCTCGGTCCAAGTCGCTGCGCCAACTGGTGCCGTTGTGGTTGGACTTATTCTTGCCCTCTTTCAGGTGCAGGGGTGGAAGATGCCCACAGCTTTAGCGGTGTCCCTTTTGGTCATTCTGTTTGGGCTGTTAGCACTATCGATAGGAACGGTCTGCCTAGCAGCTATTAAGGCTATTAAGCAAATTGCAGAGCATGGTGCTACTTCTGCGACTTGGGTATCTGCCGGAGTACCTGGCGTACTTGATTGTAAGGTGGATGGCAAACGTGCACTTGATCGTCTATTGAAGGAACTAAGGCGCTGGCAAATTGATATACAGACTTTGGCTACACAAACACAGGCGCAGGAACATGTCTTATTCCAGGCAACTAGAAAAGATATAAACCCAAAAGCCCTGCGGGGAATAGTGAATTGGCTCGGGAAACAGACTAACCGTAGTGCAATTTACGTCGAGAAACGAAAGTGCCTCTTTGAGACCTTGACTGGAGAAGTTGTTCGGAATTACGAGGTCATGGCAACAACATTAAAGATGACAGATGAGAAGGATAGGGCTTCTACCGAAAACTTAATATATGGTTTTGACAACTTAGACAGAGCTGGTACTGACCTGATTAACGGTGTGAAGTCTTATAGGAACGGCGTAGAATTGCTTGAACAATCGAATTTGACAAAAATGATTCGCGAAGCAAGTAAAAGGCTTGAAGTTTCTTTGGATAGTATGGTCACTTGTTTCACTCAATTTCAGGACAATTGCCATCGCCTGCATACCGAATTAAAACTAAAGTGTGCTAATGTGGATTCGTCAATTCCTCATACGGAAGATTCTCAGAATGGATTAACATAAGAAGTGTATCCAGGAAAAGATACTCGTTGTTGCGGTCGTTGAACCGCCATTCTAGTACTTAGTCACATAAAAAGGCGTCACAACAAAACCGTTCGCCCTGAGCCCGTCGAAGGGCGCGCCGATGGTTCGACAAGCTCACCACGAACGGCGCGTATGATAGTACTTAAAAAATCAAGTAAGTCTAGCTCGTCCAGGGAGGCATCAAGGTTTTTGACAATCAATTCCCCAACATTTCCTGGTTATTGATTATTGTCACTTGCCCCTTGCTACTTGTCACTTATCTTGGGCCGGCGCAGCCGAAGACGGGGCGTCTCGGGGGAGGCGCCGGCGGAGTTGGAGTGGGCGTGACAACAGGAGACGGCGCGGGACCAACCTGCTGTGACGGTTCTACCGGCGGCAGCCCCTGGCTCCTGCGCCACTCATTATCCAGCCCATCCTGGTCAAAGCCATACACTGCCTGCAAAGCAGCATCGATCCGCTGGCCTTTCCTGAACTCGACAAAGAGCGCTCGCAGCTTATCCGCACCGTGGGTATCAACCAGGAATTTCACCACGGCGCGCCCCTGAGCGTATACAAGAAAAATTTCACGAGACGTCCCCGGTATTGTCCCCATATTCCGCAAAGGTACCAACTGTCCAGACGAAATCGCTTGAGACAGTACTACATCAAAACCCGCTCCAGGGTTCACGTTGCCATACTCGGCCAGGCCTTCATTGAGCCACGAAGGCAGAGCCTGGTTGAATTCCCCGGCCGCCTTTCGTACTACAGCATGGGTCATTTCGTGGCTAGCAACACCATCCGGCTCGCCACTGTCCGCCCGGATGAGCAATACGCCGTACTCACCAAACGCAAGTCCTTCTCTCAGTACTTCTGTCTCGAAGAGTCTGGACTCGAATGGCTGGGCACCAAGCAGGTCCCTCACGTTGTTGTAAGCGACGATTCTTATTGTCTTGTCGAGCTTGACGCCGAGAGTAGCACCCATGTTCTCAATCGTTTGTACAGCAGCGTTAAGGATAAGATCCGCCCGGGATTTCGTTGGCCCGTAGTAATAGACCTCAACCGGGCCATTCGCAACATGGCTCCATTCAAACCGTTTGTCGAGATAGAGATATGTCTCTCTCGGAGTTTCGAGCGTCCGCTTTTCGCTATCGGTGATGACGAAAAAATATTCGATCAAAGTTCCCGGCGGCTTGTAATCCGCTCCGCCAGTCTTTAAAAGATATTCACCCTCGACTGATGTAGCCGGAGTAAACTTAAGGTAGGCGTAGGCGCTGCGCGTGCTCCCCTTCACCTTCATTTCCAGACGAATTTCCCTGATCTGTGCCGGCGCGGCTGTTTCTGCTGCCACCTGGAACAGCACCCCGTCCGGAAACTGGTTTCCGATTGACACAGACTTCAAAGTCACCGGGCCTTCCTGCCCCAATGCCGGAAAGCCGCCAAGACCAACTAGCCCCACCAGAACCAAAAGGAGGCCGGTCTTCGCTTTCATATTCTTCATTGAGGAAAGAAACCACGCACACATAGACGTTTTCAGTATAGCATCGGAGGCCATTAGTGTAAAACTGACTGACGGGAGGTCCGCCGGAGATGTCATTGCCCATTGCCAGGCTCTGGTTCTTGACCCCGCTCACGTATCGGTCTTAATTTCCGGCGAGTTCTGCTCCTGCACCACCTGACGGGCATACCGGTAAAGCTGGACTGCGGTAGCCGTGAGGGGCACAGCCAGGAGTAAACCCCATAAGCCGGCCACCCTGCCGCCAACGACAAGCAGGACAATAGCAATAGCGGGATGTATACCAAGAAAGCTGCCCTGTATCCTGGGTACGAGCAGATTGTTTTCAATGAGCTGGACCGTCAGAAAAAGCGCTATCACCAGGGGCAGTTTCTCCGGCGCCATGGCCAGTGTTACGACTGAGGCGATGGCGCCCCCGAGCCACGGGCCTACGGATGGTATCATCTCAGTCACACCGGCAATCACGGCCAGAAAAGGGGCTAACGGCGCACCAATGATGAGCAAACCGGCCAGGGTCACGGTGCCGACGGCGAATCCAAGTGTCAGTGTGGCGCGAAAATACTTACCAAGCACGTTTTGAATGATCAGAATAATGTTCCTGGCATGAAAAGCCGCCCATGGAGGCATACTCGAATAAAAGCTGTTGCCCAGCTTTTCCCTGTCTTTCAAAATATAAAAAACAAAAATAGGGAGCACTGCCAGACCCAGCAACGCACCAAAAGAAGAAGGTATCCGGGCAACGCGTTCCATCATGTTCGCCTGGATTGCCTCGGTTATGGTTGTTCCCGCTTCCAGCACAAACAAATCTAACCGCCCCCGCACCCCTTCAGGCACAAGCTGCCTGATTGCATCGGTCCACTGCTGCAATACCGCCGTGGCAGCAAGCCAATGCTCCGTTGCATCCCCCAGAAGAATCGAGATAGCCTGGATAATCGTGTTGAAGGCATAAAAGGCAAATGCGCCAAAACCGGCAATGATGACAAAATTCACAATGAGGATCGAGGGAACCCTTCTGGCTTGCAAATGCTTGACCCACCACCTGCCGTTGTGGGGAAACCGCCTTTCGACCCACGAGACCACCGGCTCCAGAAAATAGACAAGCGCAAGACCAAGCAGAAACGGCAGAAAAACGTCCCGGAGACTGTAGACAACGGCAAAAGCGACAGCCAGGCTTGAAAGCACGATGATCAACTGCCAGTGATTTCGCAACGCGCCGCTGATCTTGTTCAAGCTTTCCCCTCCCCCCAGCTATCCGGCTTCCAGGATAAACTAATATTACCTGCGAGAGTTCGCGTTACAAACTCTGGTTCTCCCCCAATCAAAGGGAGAGGAGAATAGTTGTTACGCTGACCCATGCAATTGAGCTTCATCCCCTGTGCAAAGCACAATATAGTCCGCGAAGGAAGCTCATAAAGCCGTGCCCACCCATTAGCGCTGCTCGGCAGGTTGAGATTCCTGTTCACGCGCTCCCAGTCTGAAAGGCAGCCTCTCTTTCAGTTCAGAGGCAGTTTCTCTACCTTTATCAATTGCTGTCTCTGCCATCTCCTTTACCCGTGCCCTAGTCTCACTCCCGGCGCGAGGAGCATATAGAAGCCCGACCGCCACTCCAATGATCGCTCCAATGAGAAACCCAACACCCAAACCCGCACTTGTAAGTTCCCTATCGTTGGCCATCGCTAACCCCCTCTCTGAAAAATCTTCAAGACTTTTTGAAGTCCATCTCGTACCCCGTCGACAAAAGACGCCACGCGGTTCAAAGGTTCACTGACCAGCCTCGATATCCCTGTCACCAGAGTCTGCAAGGCGACAGAAACCGCTTCCAGAGGTTTCATTATTTCCAGCATCCGCCGGTAGAGCAAATAGGCAATAACCGAAAGAAAAATAAGCGCCGCTGTCACCACTACGCCACTAACTATGATGACTATATCCCGAACTACTGCTAGCGTCATCGTCCTCGCTCTCCTGGCCGATCACTCATGCGCGCCTCCATTCCAGAGAAAAATCTTGTTCTTCTCAAACAGTATCCTATCAATAGATATAACACGTGCGGTATATAAAATGTATAAACACCCAACGCAAAAAATTACAAAATCATTACACTTCACAAACCAAACCCGGCACTTTCTCCGAAGCTGCGGCCAAACCAGTTCCACGCTAACCTTGTAAATGTTGTAATATAGTGCTATCAGTTATCTTGGGACGTCTGTCCGTCTTTGTCATGGGAGAACAGACGTATCGAGGAAAGTTTGTGATGAATAATGGATGCCTATCTGGATATCGAGACCACCGGCTTATCCTGGTTCAACTCGGAGATAACGGTCGTCGGCCTGTACCTGGTCACCGGTAAGCGTGGCCGGCTTGTACAGATGGTTGGCGATAACGTAAACAGGAACAGTCTTCTCAGTTTGGTCAACGGGGCCGATGCCATCTACACCTATAACGGCGCCCGCTTTGACCTGCCATTCATTGATGCCTCGCTCGGGATAGACCTCGCCAGCCTTTTTGTTCACCGCGACCTCATGTATGATTGCTGGAAATGCAATCTTTACGGCGGCTTCAAGGCGGTGGAGCAGGAACTGGGCATTCCCCGCCATCTCAAAGGAATCAATGGATTTGATGCCGTCCTGCTGTGGCAGGAATACAGGCACAGGGGTGATCAGAAAGCATTGAAGCTGCTGCTTGATTATAACAGGGAAGATGTGGTGAATCTTAAGGCGCTGAAGGAAAAGCTGGACATCATGTTGTGAACCGGCAAAGGACGGTCCCGGTCAAAGAACGTGGACTAACTGCAGCTCTCACACTTTTTTATGCAGGAAAACCTCCAGACTCTTTACCCAGCCCACCCCCTTTAGTGATACGGCGATTCCCGTCAGGACATTGGCAATAAGGTCCTGGATAAATCTTTTCAAGATTACCGGGGAGCCGTTGATATAGAGGGAAACCCGCTCTGCCTGCGGCTTGATAAAACCCTCTTCCAGAAGGTCAGCCAGTAAAGACACATCCTCAAAAGTGAACTGGCGAATCTTCGTATCCAGCGGCTCATCGCTCACAATCGCAAAAAGCCTCGTGAGTCCAGTCAGCAGAGGTCCGGTCTCTCTGCGGTGCACCTCTATCTTCGGGACATCGTCCTGTTTAAAACCCTCCACGAGGATAATATCGTAGTCTTCCCCCAGCAGGCGGGCGATATCAGTAAGACCAGCCTCCGCGGCGAGTTTCGTCAAGGTGAGCGTATCCGGTGAACAGAAAACGGCCGCCTCGCTTCCAGCCTGGAGGTGGCGCCAGCTATCCTTCTCCGGATGGTCCGGGGTTATGGCGTGATGGGTATGCTTGACCGTGGCAACATGGTAGCCGCGTGACCGCAACTCCGGAATCAGCCTTTCGATAAAGGTCGTTTTGCCCGACCCGGAATGGCCAACAAAAGACACAATTGGAGCCATTTTTTCTCCCCGTCAGATTAAAGATTCCCCAAACGTGGCAAGAAACAAGCGACAATAACAGGGTAGTAAGGGACCATAATTCATATTTGTTTATTCTTGTATCCTGTATCAAGTACGGACAGGTTGCTGACTATTGGTTGTTTTCGCCAGCCTGCGGCTGGCGACCGGAAGAGCACAGATCATATCACTCGCCATTGTGTCCGGGTCTCATTTTGAGAAGCTCGCCATAGGCTTTGAACCAGTTAAGCTGGATGTCTTCTTTCCATGTTGGGTCAAAAGATGGAAACTTGGTCAACAGTAATTTGTCCCACGACATACTACCTGGAAATAGTTCCACTTCCTGTGCCACTGGCGCAGTTTGAATTGTCCTGGCATTCTTTTTTCTGGTAATTATCTTAGTGCCAGTACCACTACGGGCCGACCTCAACCGTTTGGTAATAAATGGTGACAGGGTAAACCCGGCGTCCACGGCAATAGCAACATAGAACTTGATGCACTTACGGCTAACATCGCTGGTCAACTGAAAAGTGTGGTGGAAGGCCTCCTCCAACTGGGCATAGGTGGCTGTTTGGGGGTCAACGGTACCTCCCAGGAAGCTAAAGGCTTCGACAATCATTTGCTTGAGGAAATCCATCCGTTGAGACCCTTTGGCATAAACCAGATTTCTGAGCCTGGGGGTGGGCACATTGCTTGCATCAATCAGGGCGAGGAAGCGGAGCGCTGCCATAAGCTGCGTTCCACTGCTGCCAGACAGCCGCTCGCCCCAGTAGCTGCGGTCGATGCGAGCAGGAATACCCTGCTGAAGCTCATCAAGGAAATTACGAAAGGTCCTATAGGAAATGTAAGGTGGAAGCCGTCTCCTGCCTTTATCATTGCCATTAGCCAGGGTCATGATGCGGCCCTCCACTGTTTAGTTGGCATTGATTATAGAAGAGAAACAACAGAATTTCAATAGGTATTTGGGGGTTCTCCGAAAAATTCCCGTCCGGAATTTTGCCTTTTCACTTGTGGAATTTACTGGAATTTATGGGCCTGCAAAAGGGACAAAAAAGGACAAATCCAGGACAGTTTTTGGAGGGTGTATTTAGGACACGGTAACATTAGGGCACACAAAGCGAAAAACAAAAGGAGGTAGCATCCGATGCCGCAGTCAATCGAGTACCAGAAGGTAATGTGGGAAATCGTCTACGTCAACCTGCCTGGGCCATCAGAGCCATTCCCCGGGATGAGCGGGGGAGAACTGCTACACGGGTTCCTGGCCGAGCTTCACGAAGCACCCAACCAGGAATTCAGACACATCATTGACATGCTCTGCGCCAGATGGAACGTCCGCTATGTAAATGCACAATAGCAAGTACGAAGAATATATATAAATTAAGGAAGGAGGCAAATTGCAATGGGGCAATCAATCGAGTACCAGAAAGTAATGTCCGAGATAGTCTATGTAAACCTGCCCGGCCCGCAGGAGCCGGCACCGGGAATGACCGGCGGTGAGTTGCTGCACGGGTTCCTGGCTGAACTCTATGAGACGCCAAACCAGGAGTTCAAGAACTTTCTCAATTTGCTGTGCGCCCGGTGGAATGTCCACTATCGGGAAAGCCGTGGCGGCTAGTGCAAGATACATCGGAAAGGAGGATATAAGAAAATGAAAAGAACAAGGATCGGCGCTATCGATGTGGGCACCACCAAGGTCTGCACCATTATGGGTGACGTGGATACCGAAGGCAACCTGCGCGTCCTGGGGGTAGGGATCGCGCCTTCACATGGACTACAAAAAGGAATGGTGGTCAATGTCGATGATGCCAGGGAATCTATCCGGGAGTCAATCCGGAAAGCGGAGAGCGTCTCGGGGTTCAGGATGGAATCAGCCTATGTTGGCGTGACAGGACGGCACATTCAGTCCGTAAACAACCGCGGCGTCATCGCTATTACCCGGGGGGACCAGCTCGTCCGGACGGCGGACCTCAAGCGCGTTCTCCAGGTTGCCCGCAGTGTGAAGGTCCCCAATGAGCAGCAGGTACTTCACATCATCCCCCGCCAATATGCCATTGATGGCCAGGAAGGGGTGAAAAACCCTGTCGGCATGCACGGATTCCGGCTGGACGTTGAGGCGCACATCATTACTGCGGCAATGGCTTCGGTGCAAAATCTGAGCAAATGCATCCGCAGCGTGGGAATTGAGATTGATGACCTGGTAATGGAGCCGCTTGCCAGCGCTGAAGCCTGCCTCAGTGAAGAGGAGAGGCAGACTGGCGTTATGCTTGCCGATATCGGCGGCGGAACCACTGATATTGCTGTATTTAAGGATGACACAATCTATCACAGCGGTGTCATCCCGGTAGCCGGCCAGACCTTCACCCGCGATATATCGGTGGGGCTGGGAATTTCCTTTGAACTGGCTGAGGAGATGAAAAAAAGATACGGCGATGTAACTCCCATGGAGAAGGGCAAAGAGGATATTGATCGAACCCTGACAGAAGACGGTCACAGCGTTTCTTACCGTGACCTGTCGGAAATCATCCGTATTCGTGCTGATGAGCTCATGCGGCTGCTCGTGCTTGAACTGCCCCATGCGGACATCCCGAAGATCATACCCTCCGGAATTGTCCTCACCGGGGGCTCATCCAATCTCCCCGGTCTCGCTGAAATGGCAGAAGAGGTGACCCGGTTGCCGGTCAGAATCGGCAGCCCGGTAAGCCTGGTCGGTGTAGCGGACAGCCTGCGAGACCCGGCCTACTCAACAGGAGTCGGCTTGCTTCTGTGGAAGATGCGTAACAAGGGCACAAAGACATGGAAACCGGAAAGCGGCCTACGGCGTCTTTTCTCTCAGTTGTTCCGGTTTCTTCGGTAGAGAAAATTTTTAGGAGGAAAGAAATGGCAAAAACAAGTTATGTTCCGAGTGGAGCAAAGATTAAGGTCATTGGCCTTGGTGGAGCCGGCTGCAACGCGATTACCAGGATGGTACGGGAGCAAATCAGGGGTGTCGAGTTCATTGCCATGAATACTGATGCCCAACATCTGGCAATAACTGAAGCGGGTATACGTATCCAGCTCGGCGAGCGGATCACGCGGGGTCTCGGCGCCGGTGGTGATCATAATATGGGACGCAAGGCCGCCGAGGAAAGCCGCGACGAGATCAAGCAGGCTTTGTCCGGCGCTGACATGGTATTCGTTACCGCCGGTATGGGCGGTGGCACCGGCACCGGGTCAATCCCGATGGTCGCCGAGGTCGCCAAACAGAGCGGTGCTCTGACCATCGCCATTGTGACCAAGCCCTTCGGCTTCGAAGGCAGCTACCGCAGCCGCACGGCTGACGAAGGACTTATGAGCCTTATTGAGAAGGTGGATACGCTGGTCATCATTCCCAACGACCGATTGCTCGAACTCTGCGACGCCAAAACCGGAGTTGACGGCGCCTTCAAAATGGCCGATGAGTGCCTTCATCACGGTGTACAGGCAATCGCCGAAGTGGTTACTGTGCCGGGTCTGGTCAATCTTGATTTCGCTGACGTCCGCGCGATAATGAAGGATGCCGGCCCAGCGTGGATGTCCATTGGCCGCGGTTCGGGGCAGAACCGTGCTGTGGACGCTGCCAAACAAGCCCTGTCCAGCCCCTTGCTGGATGTCTCCATGGACGGAGCAAAGGGCGTGCTGTTTAACATTGCCGGAGGCGCCAACCTTTCCCTGTTTGAGGTCAACCATGCGGCTGATGTGGTTCGCCAGTCAGTGGACCCAGACGCCAACGTTATCTTCGGCGTTGTCCTCGACCCCAATATGGGCAACGAGGTCAGGTTAACTCTGATCGCTACTGGTTTTGCGACCCGAGAGGCGCTTTCCGGGAACGCTCGCGACAAAGAGATCAACAAGCTACTCCAGGGTGTGAAAGGCACAGATGAGCTGGATATCCCCTCCTTCCTCAGGCATCGCCAGGCGTTCGCCGGTCAACGTCCCCGGCAAAGCCCACCGCACAACTCGTATCGCTAAAACCAGGCGTAAAGAGCGTCTCGACATGTCGAGACGCTCTTTACATTCCCCCTATTTTTGGTCAGGCTCGGGCAGGCAAAAATAGAATAATTCTGGCAGGGCTGCTATGAAAGATGAACTGTCGCATATTATTGCCGGGTATGCAGATGACCGCAACTACCTGTTGGAGCTTCTCCACTTTTGGGCCTGGCATCCCTTTGCAAAGCTTGACCGCCTGGCCATTGTCCGTTTCCTGGAAGGCTGCGAACGCAATCTGGAAACGGCACTCGGCTACCTGCTGGCCAACCACGTGATTCTAAGAACCAACAAGAATAATGTTTCTCTCTTTACGCTCACCGACGTCGAGCCGCTACGCACCCAGGTCCTGAATCTCTGTCGCCACAAGCGCAGCCTGGTGCCGCCTGGCCGCGAAACCACCCCTCAATCTTTATCAAGGAGTGCTAGTCATGTTTGAATTAAGTGCCGCTCTCAACGTTCTCGAAGTAACCATCGCTACGCTGGCAGTAGTTACAATGGGCGACTATCTGGGTCACAAAGTTGGCCGGTGGCGGCTGGTCATGATTGCCGGAGGCATCGCCCTGGTCGCCATTATCGCCTTCGCCATCTACGCTGCAATAGTCCTCCAGATAGCCCGAGCGTAGTCAGGCCCATGGCGGAATTTGGCCAGGACGGCAAGTATTCAACCCAAGATGTAACATATCGGTCGGGATACATGCACGTTTCATTCTTTCCATGACATGAGATTAGGCCGGTCCCACGATTGATTCCTACAGTCTTCCACAGTATAATTACAGTTAGTCCCGGGGCGTAGCGCAGCCTGGTAGCGCACCTGAATGGGGTTCAGGTGGTCGACGGTTCAAATCCGTCCGCCCCGATTCTGGTTCTAATGTTATGTCAACCATATTTCGTGACTGCGCTAACATTTGCTAATGCCATCTTTCTTTGCAGCTAAGAACTCCTGAGCCTGTGATCCGTTTTTTCCTGAAGCCCCTCACGCGCATATTACGCAATTCATGGACGGCAGCTTGACCCGTCGGAGTATTTTCGCGAATGCACGCACGGCTTATTGTTCTGGGGTCGTAGACACCGGTAATGCCACTTGCTCTTCTCGATGCTACTCAATACAAGGGTCAGGCCAGGTGACAGCGCTGCTTGCCATCGGTCGCCGTTTTCAGCTTTTTCAATAAGCTACTGCGCCTTTGCCACCTTTCGCCTCCCAGACTTCAAAGAGTTGCTAAGCTGCCTTTGAGTGCCGGATATTACTAAGGCGAAAACTTTTACACTAACTTATGCACATCACTAACCACAGCCGGAGGCTTCGGCAGCGGTATGAAAGAAGCCAGAAGTCCCGCGAAACCGACTGTGATGACGACTAAAATGAAAGCACTCATGTAGTTGCCAGTCGTATCATATATCCACCCGAAATAGATGGGGGCAAAGATAGCCCCCGGCGACATTAATGCTGTTGTCAAACCTGTAATCGAGCCGAAAGCTTTCCGCCCAAAATAACGCCCCATCAATGGATTTCTGATTGCGATTGCGATTCCCTGTCCCATGCCATAGAGGATAAACCAGACGTAAATTGAGCCCACCGTTGGCTGAAGCAGAAAAATCCCCGTGCCGAGAGCCTGGAGCAGATAACCTCCGCCCATAAGAAAGCGCATACGGTTCTTGGGAAGGCGGTCGGCCAAAAGTCCACCAAAGAACCTGAACGGCAAACCAACGAAAAGCCGCAACGAATACATCCAAGCAGCAACGAGCGCACCTATCCCGATATCGGTAAGAAACGGTATGGTATGCAAGTTAAGAGCTTGCGCGGTCATCACATGGCTGATCTCCGCTATCGCTATAAGCCAGAATGTTGGCGTTCTTAATGCCTGCCTCAAGGTAAACTCTACCTCCTGAACCTCGGCGGCATAGGTGACTCCACGGTCGATCATCTGTTTTGCTGCGGCCGTCTCTTCCTTCACGGTAGCACCATCAGGAAGCAAACCATAATACTCTGGTCGACGCTGTTTAACAAAAAACCAGATTAAAGGCAGACAGACCACCCAGATTATTATCCCGCCGATGACAACGGTCATCCGCCATCCCAGGGCAATTATCATCCAGGCAATAACCGGCAGCACCAGCACTCCGGAAAGTCCAGACATTGTCATCTGTATCCCGTGAGCAGTGCCCCTTTTCTTGACAAACCAATTGGAAATTGCCACCCGGAGCGGCACAGTCGTAGCCAAGTTGAAGGCCAAGCCCAGCAAAACTCCCCAAACGACATAGAAAGCCCAAAGTGAACGAACGAAGAGCATGAGTATGAGAGCGGCGCCAAAGACAAAAGTGCCTGCAAGAAGAGGCCATCGTGGTCCAAACTTATCGGTAATCCACCCGACAAGCGGTGCCTCAATTCCCCCTTCAAATCGACCGATACTGGAGACAACCGCAGTGGCTGCCCGACTGAAGCCCAACTCGGCCGATATGGGCTTAAAAAAAGCTCCTAATCCATGAGTGTGATAGGCATGTTGCAACATGGCGATAATACCGCCGCTAAAAACCAACCACCAGCCAGGGAATATTTTCCGGGGGTTCTTGCCCACGCTCAAAAATGC
Organism: Chloroflexota bacterium; assembly: GCA_016190825.1. Taxonomy (GTDB): domain Bacteria; phylum Chloroflexota; class Dehalococcoidia; order Dehalococcoidales; family UBA2162; genus JACPPV01. The sequence continues at coordinate 22,166 of JACPPV010000034.1, read as the reverse complement.
CTCCTTCTCATTTGCTTGTAAATCTCACGGACCAACACTGCCGCCATCAGATGATTTGCCTTAAACGCCTATTTTATCAATAACACGTTTAACGCTCCTGTTTCACGAATCACAACCATGCCGAAAAAGACTTGGCACAATCGATGACCCAAATTATACACGAATTCGGATATGACCACAACTCGCTTCCCGAGGTCAAGATTCTAATCCTGGTCGTCTCGGAGTAGGACGAAATGTCACGGGGCACTAAAACCGACCACTTGTGGGCGGGTCAAAAGCGGCCAGGGAGTGTAAAATTTGCGCGTGAACCTTATACACGCTAGACAGAGCGTTCTGAAATCCGTGAATTTAGAGACCGTTCCTGTCAATGCCGTTCCCAGCATATTCTTGCCATTCCCGCGGAGTTTACCCGTACTGCGATGCGGGAATCTACCCCCCCCCCCCCCCACCCAACTGGATTCCCGATCAGGTCGGGAATGACAATTTCCTGGACAGCCTTGCAAGGGGGATTTCATCGTTTTGTGAGGTCTTACCGCTTATAGAAACTTGGCAGGTGGGGTGGTAGAATAGGCAAGATGGTTCCTGATGTAGAAAGCAATTTGGTGACTACCCCTGTCCGCACCCGCTTTGCGCCCAGCCCCACCGGCCTCCCCCACGTGGGGAACATCCGGACGGCTCTCTTTGCCTGGCTTTTTGCCCGGCATCACGGCGGCAGCTTTATTGTCCGCATCGAGGATACGGATGTTGCCCGTAAAGTTGAGGGCGCGGTGGACGCAATACTGGGTAGCCTCAGGTGGTTGGGGTTGGACTGGGACGAGGGGCCGGAGGTGGGTGGCAAATATGGGCCATATTTTCAGTCGCAGCGTCTGGACCTTTATCACAGGGCTGCTGAGCGGCTGGTGCGGCAGGGAAATGCCTATTACTGTTATTGCTCCCCGCAGCGCCTCGATGAAATGAGAAAAGAGCAGACAAGGCGCAAAATGCCGCCCGGCTACGACCGCCTTTGCCGCAACCTTAGCGAGGCCGAGCGCCGGCAAAAAGAGGCGGAAGGCATCACTCCGGTGGTCCGCTTCAAGACGCCGCTTATCGGGCAGACGCGGTTTAAGGACTTTATCTGGGGGAACGTAGTCTTCGAGAACAATCTTCTCGATGATCTGGTTTTGCTCAAGTCTGACGGCTACCCTACGTATCACCTGGCAAACATCGTGGACGATCACGAAATGGAAATCACCCACGTTATCAGGGCTGAGGAGTGGCTGTCAAGCACACCGCGCCATGTCCTGCTCTATGATGCCATGGGGTATGCCCCACCCCGGTTTGCCCATTTGCCTATGATCCTGGGTCCAGACCGTTCCAAGTTGAGTAAGCGGCATGGCGCAGTCTCGGTGGCCGAATATCGGGAGCAAGGATTCCTGCCGGAGGCAATGCTCAATTTCCTTGCCCTGCTCGGCTGGTCGCTCGACGATAAGACCGAGCTTTTCACGCGGGAGGAGCTGATAAAGAGCTTCTCGCTGGAGCGCGTAAGCAAGACGGGGGCGATATTCAACATCGAAAAGCTGAAGTGGATGAACGGGGTCTATATCCGCGGGCTAACGGCGGATGAATTCGCGTGGCGGTCTATTCCCTTTCTCGAGAGGGATTTGCCGCCCGATGTTGCGCGTCCTCTACCGGTCGAATATGTCAGGGAGGTCATGCCGCTTGTCCAGGAGAGGGTAAAGACCCTCCTCGAAGTGACGCCGCTGACCAGGTATTTCTTTGCCGAGAATCTCGACTATGATGCGAATCTTCTTATCAGTAAAGGCATGGACGGGGAATCTACCGTCCGGGCGCTTGAGATGAGCCAGAAGCGGCTGACAGAATTGAAGACGTTTGATGCTGGGGTTTTGGAGGCACTGCTCCGCCCCCTGGCTGAGGAACTGGGACTCAAGACGGGGCAACTTTTTGGTACGCTGAGAACAGCAGTCACTGGCGAGACCGCCACGCCGCCACTCTTCCAGACGATGGCTGTGCTGGGCAGGGAACGATGCCTGACGCGGATTCAGGAGGCGATTGACAGGTTGAAGCGCTCTTCTTAGTGAACTATTTAATTCAGGAGTCCGTAGTGCCTTAGGTGGTTTCTAGGCTTTTCCCTGTTGTCATTCCCGCGTCCTTCCTCGGGGAGAAAGAACCAAGGCTATTCCATTTGGATTACAGCCGCAGTTTACCCCCATGCACAGTGAACCGTTCAGGGTGAACCTGTACCGCGCTACGTGGGCTGCAATGACAGTTTTGCACGATTTCACCCTGAACCGGTCTTTATGTTAAGATGAAGACAATGAAAGAATTCGAGCCGGGATATGTTTTTTTATATCAATCGGGAGAGCTGGCGCGCCGGGTGGAGAGGCTAGAAGCACGGCTGACCAAGTGTGAGGTCTGCCCCCGCATGTGCCGGGTGAACCGGCTGGCAGGGGTGCGTGGGTTCTGCCACTCCGCTTATCTGCCCATCGTCTCTTCGTCCTGTGCCCATCACGGGGAAGAGCCGGCCCTTTCCGGCACTAGTGGCTCTGGCACAATCTTCTTCGGCAACTGCACGATGTGGTGCGTCTACTGCCAGAACTACCAGATCAGCCAGGACTGGGAGAATGAGCAATCAAACGAAGTTGGCATTGAGACGCTGGCACAGCGTATGCTCCACCTGCAGCAACTCGGCTGCTATAACATCAACCTGGTCTCGCCGACGCATTTTGCGCCCCAGGTTGTCCGGGCGCTACTCCTCGCGGTGCCGCAAGGACTCCGCATACCGCTGGTCTACAACACCAGCGGCTACGATTCAGTGGACATAATAAGAGAGCTTGATGGCATTGTGGATATCTACCTCCCCGATATTCGCTATGCGTCAGATGATGCGGCGAAGAGATTCTCCTATACGTCCAACTATGTAACTCACGCCCAGGCGTCCATCAAGGAGATGTATCGACAAGTTGGCAACCTCGTGCTCGATGATAATGGGATAGCGAAGCGAGGGCTGATAGTACGGCACCTGATACTGCCCAACCGTATGGCTGGAAGTGAAGAATCGCTGTCGTGGCTTGCCGACGAGCTTTCACCGGCGGTGACGGTGAGCATCATGTCCCAGTACTACCCCGCCTACCGGGCATCACGTATTGAGGGTATAGCCAGGGGAATCACGCCGTCAGAGTACGAGGAAGTGATTGAACTGGTGAACAGGCTGGGACTGGAAAGCGGCTGGGTACAGGAGATGGGCGCCGCCGAAAAATACCGCCCCGATTTTGACCGTGATGGCCATCCCTTCGACTCAGTTCAGGACAGGCCCTTCGAATCGGCTCATCCCGATATTTCGGGATTCGATCCGTCAACGGCAAAGTGACCTATTTTCGCTTCCTTTTGACGAAAGCGAAATTGATTTTCTTCCCGTTGCGCTTGTCTTTCTTATTGATGTTCTCGATGAACGGTTTCAGGTCTGGGAGTGGTTTGTCAGCCATTTATTATCCTCTTCTCTCACTAAAGTCCTGGCAATTATAGCAGATACCAGCGGCAGAACCAAGCACGCGTTGGTCCGCAATCCGCATATTCGAACACGCTCCCGATTGTAATCGAGGCATCTTAGAGATGTCACTCTGGCTCTTGCAGTGTCAGGCTATTTTCCGCGCGTACCCAACCTTGACAGATTATGTAAAAATAAAATAGAATTATTATGTTAATCATGGTAGCCATTCGACTCCTGCCTGTCAAAAAGGGAAACGCCCAGGAAAAACCATAAATCCCGGGGCAAGTTTCAAATACTCGGTGGAGGTGAAGAAGTGGGGAAAGGACTTCTCTCTTTCAATTCTCTTGCAAGAGTGGCTCTGTGCTTTATACTGGCAGGAATGGTCATGACGCTCGGACCCACCACGCGGGTAGTGGCTCATGACGAGACCCGCATCGAAATAAGAAATGGAATTCACCCCGGCAGCGTTGACATCCTGCCGGGAACTACCGTAGAGTGGCGGAACAAAGATGACAGGTCTCACACGGTCACCAGCACGACGGGCGTGTTCGATTCCGGCATTATACCAAAGGGCGGCAGATACAGCCATACCTTCACGTCTCCCGGCACCTACGCATATACAGACCGGTTCTCTTCCCTCACCGGCACAATAAGAGTCCCTGGTTCCTCACCGGCGCCTGACCAAGATCAGCCGCCTCCATCCGGTCTACCTCCGCCATCTTCAACGGCGTCATCCGCCGCTCTCAGGATCGGCGACAATTTCTTTTCTCCGGCTTCAATCACTGTTTCCGCCGGCGCCACCGTCACCTGGACCAACTCCGGTGGTAAACCACACACTGTAACCAACAACTCCGGGGTATTCAATTCGGGGACGGTAAACCCTGGCCAGAGTTTCTCGTTCACCTTCCAGAATCCGGGCACCTATTCATACTATTGCGCGTTCCATGACGGGCAATCCGGCATAGTCCAGGTTACCGGCACTTCAGCATCACCAGGACAATCCACTTCATCCAGTTCCGCCTCTACCTCGACAACAGCCTCCACGTCCAATCAGAACCAGACCACATCTTCGACGACCGTCCCGGGCAGCCTGACCGTCGGCGACAATTTCTTTTCTCCGGTTTCTTTTACTGTTGCCTCTGGCGCCACCGTCACCTGGGTCAACTCTGGCCAGAGACCCCACACGGTAACCAGCAATTCAGGCGTATTCGATTCAGGCATGATGAACCCCGGTCAGAGCTACTCCTTCACCTTCCAGAATCCTGGAACCTATTCATACTACTGCGCGTTCCATGACGGGCAATCCGGCATAGTCCAGGTTACCGGCACTTCGGGATCCACAGCTCAAACCACTTCATCTGATCAGGCACCCATTCAAACTACCACCTCTGCATTCGATCCGTCTTCCACTGCTACCACTTCATCCGGCAATGCCCCGCCTTCACCGTCACTTGCAGCTACCATGCTTACAGCCTCAAGCAGCATTGGCGACAATTTCTTCTCGCCGGATTCCCTATCTGTTCCGGTCGGCGCCACGGTGACCTGGACTAATAGCGGCCGGTTCCCGCACACTGTCACCAGTGACGCCAAGCTGTTTGATTCCGGCATGCTAAAACCAGGACAGAGCTTTTCCTTTACCTTCCAGGCCCTGGGCGAATACCGATATTATTGCCTCTATCATCCTGGCCAGACAGGCATGGTCCTGGTATCTGAAGAAGGTGTTTCGCAGATTCCGCAGTCTCACACCCTCTCCCATGACAAGCACGCCGACAAGATGGAGAACATTGTTCAAGGCAGCCAGCCCCTGGAAATGTTGGCGGACACGAAAGATTCCGGCCAATTGTCAGCCATTGCTCCCGTGGCGACGGCTGCCACCGGCAAAACTAACCGGCTGTCAGACTTCGTCCCACAGGCCTGGGCGGCTACCAGCATTCTCGCCCTCGCCGCTGGCACGGTGGCAGCATTTCTCAGGGCCAGAAAATCGGGGCAATTCTAGCAGCAAGCATCCTTTCCTTGTGTGCGCCGTGGAAAAGGAGATACTGTGCCGGGAAACACGGGTAGCCTTGACACAAGCGCGATTGGACTGATAGACTTAAGACTATCAGGCTTGTTTTGTGTTTCTTTTCCCTGCAAGGTTGACACTAGAGGTTTTCTTGGCAAAAACAGGGACGACTCAACAATACCTCAGGTCTGTAAGCCGCGACCCGCTCCGGTTTGCAGAGTTGCCCGAACCTTTCCAGAAAGACCCCGTCCGTATTTTTGCGCTGCCGCCCGCGTTGCCAATAAACCATGCCGCCTGATAACGGGCGAAGAATACCGTGCATCCGTCTGGTCAATGGAATAATGACTCCAGACTGGAATAGGCAAAACGACTAAATATCAAGGAGGATTCATTGAGCGTTACACTGAGCGTCATCAAGGCCGATGTAGGAGGTTATGTCGGTCATTCCGAATCGCACCCTGACCTGCTGGCGCAGGGAGCGGAGTGCATGGCCGTAGCCAAGAAGGATGGATTGCTGATCGACTGTCACGTGACCAAGTGCGGCGACGACATGCAGCTTATCATGACCCATGAAGAAGGCATAAATAACGAGCACATCCACAAACTTGCCTGGGATACCTTTCTTGAGTGCACCCAGATCGCTCGGAAACTCGGACTTTACGGCGCCGGACAGGACCTCCTTTCAGACGCTTTTTCCGGTAACGTGAGGGGCATGGGACCGGGGCTGGCGGAGATGGAGATCAAAGAGCGTACTTCTGAACCGGTCGTCATCTTCATGGCGGACAAAACCTCTTCGGGAGCATGGAACTTTCCCCTCTACAAGATGTTCGCCGACCCCTTCAACACCATCGGGCTGGTTATCGCAGAAAACCTGCATCACGGCTTTGCCTTCGAAGTACATGATGTCAAAGGGCATAAGAAGGTGACTTTCAATTCGCCTGAAGAGATATATGATATGCTTGTGCTCATCGGCGCGCCCTCCCACTTCATGGTCAAGGCGGTTTATTCCCGTAATACCGGCGAAATCGCCGCTGTATCCTCAACCCAACGTCTGGCCCTGATAGCCGGCCGCTACGTGGGCAAGGATGATCCGGTGTGTATCGTCCGCTGCCAGGGTGAGTTCCCGGCAGTCGGCGAGGTGGTCGAACCCTTCTCATCGCCGGTACTCGTTGAAGGATGGATGCGCGGCTCCCACATGGGACCGCTGATGCCTGTCTCCGTTGGGGACAGCACACCCACCCGCTTTGACGGTCCGCCCAGGGTCATCGCCCTCGGCTTCCAGATTACCCAGGGAACGCTTGTTGGACCGCGGGACCTCTTCGCCGATAAGTCATTTGACTCAGCCCGCAATCAGGCGAGCGAGATGGCGGACATGATGCGGCGGCACGGGCCATTCGAACCGCACCGCCTGCCCCTGGAGGAGATGGAATACACCACCATGCCCCAGGTGATGAGGAAACTGGAGAAACGGTTCCTGCCGCTCACTGAATAGTGAAGCGTCCTTTTTCCCAACAGGGGGAAGAAAGCAGTCATTTAAGAGGAGGCTTCGGTCTCCTCTTTCATTTTTCACCGAAAAACTGTGGCGGAAGCCACAGAAAGCCTCCGTAGTTTGTGCTATCATAATTAAGAGGGACAATTGCACGTTCCCCAAAAATCGGATAGGAGGCGCAGTCATGGCAGTTTATGTAATGCTCACTAATCTGACCGAAGAAGGCCGCAAGACTATTAAACAACACCCTACCAGGATCAAGGAAGTCAACAAAGAGGTGGAAGCCATGGGGGTAAAAATCCTTGCCCAGTACGCCCTTCTTGGCCCGTATGATTTCATCAATATACTGGAAGCTCCGGACCATAAAGCCATCGCTAAGGTTGCCCTTGAGCTGGGATCCCGGGGAACCCTGCAAACAATGACCATGGCGGCAATGCCTGTCGATGACGTCGCATAACACAACCAACATTACTATTCTGGAGACCCATTGCGCCCAAAGCTATTGCTGGCAACCAACAACCCGGGGAAAGCGCGCGAGTATCGCCGTCTCCTTTCTGATGTGCCGTTCAAGCTGGTTTCACAGTTAGAAATGGGGCTCACCAATCAGGTTGACGAAACCGGCCAGACCCTGGAGGAAAATGCCCGTCTCAAGGCAGTGATCATGACAACAATGAGCGGTTTGCCAACTCTGGCTGATGACTCAGGGCTGGAAGTTGATGCCCTCGGCGGGGAGCCCGGCCATCTTTCCGCCCGCTACGCCGGCGAAAATGCCACGGATGAGGAGCGAATCAGATTTCTTCTTTCAAGGCTCAAAGATGTTCCGTGGGAGAGGCGCACGGCCCGTTTCTGCTGCATCATCGCCCTGGCAACACCGGAGGAACATGTAGAGATGTGCTCGGGCGAGTGCCGGGGCATCATCGCTTTTGAACCGAAAGGCAAGCACGGCTTTGGCTATGACGCGGTCTTCTATCTCCCGAAACTCGGCAAGACCATGGCGGAGCTATCTTCGTCCGTCAAAAATAGGATCAGCCACCGCGCACAGGCCGCACAGAAGGCTATCAAGATACTCAACAAGCCACCCTTTAGCCCCCCTGCACGCAATGACCAATGAGTTACTAACCAACCTTTCCAAATATGTCTTGAAGAGGGCTATTTTTTCGTTTATACTATACTTCCCTGTTTGCTCAGGGCGTAGTATCGGAGGTAAACGATGAAAGTATCCTGTTCTCAAGAGAACCTGAACCGGGGACTTGGTATAGTGGGACGGGCGGTGGCCCAAAGGGCAACCCTGCCCATCACCAACAATGTGCTGCTTGCAACTGACGGCCCGCGTCTCAAACTGGTAGCAACTAACCTGGAGATGGCGATCAGTTACTGGCTTGACGCCGATGTGCAGGAAGAAGGCGCCATCACGGTGCCCGCCCGGCTGCTGACTGACTTTGTCAACTCCCTGCCGAATGACCAGGTTGAGATCGGCCTTCCGGCCCGTGGTAAGACAGTGGGCTTGAGGTGCGCCCGGTTTGAAGCAAGGATTACCGGAGTGGACGCCGGTGACTTCCCTCCAATACCCAAAGTGGAACAGGGGATCACCACCAGCGTGGAAGTGGCAGCCCTTCGCCAGGCAATCAGCCAGGTTGCTTTCGCCGCTGCTACTGAGGAGTCTCGCCCCGTCCTGACTGGCGTTGACGCCCAGTTCGAGGGCGGACTGCTCACCCTAGCGGCGGCGGACGGTTTCAGGCTTGCCGTGTACAAACTGCCGTTGGCCTCACCGGTCGATTCCAAAACGGAGGTTATCATTCCGGCCCGCACGCTGGCTGAACTGAACCGCCTCACCGGCGATGGTGAAGAAGCCGCGGAAATTACCGTTAACTCCGCCAAGGGGCAGATTCTGTTCCGCCTTAAAGACGCCGAACTGGTATCCCAGCTTATTCAGGGCAGTTTTCCGCAATATTCCCAGCTCATTCCCCAGGGCTATGCCACCAGGATTATTGTTGATGTTGCCGAGTTTCTGCGGGCGACGAAGATGGCTTCCATCTTTGCCCGTGATGGCAGTGGTATTGTCCGTCTCCTTATCTCCCCGGACGAAGGGCAAAAAGCGAGGCTGATTGTCTCTGCGCGCTCAGAGGAAATCGGTGAAGATACGGGCGAGATTGACGGTGAAGTCGAAGGGAAAGAGGCAAAGATCGCCTTCAATGGCAAATACCTGACCGATGTCCTGGGCGTGCTCCGTGAGCCGAAGGTAGCTCTCGAAACCACCACTCCCTCCAGCCCTGGCGTGATCCGTCCCGTCGGCACTGATTACGTGCATGTCATCATGCCGATGTTTGTGCAGTGGTAGACGATTAGCGGCGAGCATGTTGTCGCCAGTGGTGGCGAAAGCAAGTGTGCCTATGATAAATGAAATCATCGTTGGAATGCTAGTAGACCGCACTCTATCATGGCTTTGGGATGAGGCCGCCACGTGGATTACAAAAAATCCGAACCTGCGGGCCGAACTCCAGTATGCCTACATTGAAGCCTGTTCTGGTCTATTCCAAAAGGTAGAGGAGAAACTTAGCGGCGAAGAACAACAGGTACTCAATACCTTCCTAACACAGGAGACGTGGCTATCGGCTACTTTGAGCTACCAGTTCGGCGCTGCGGGTGCTTTAACCCCTCTACAGAACTACTATCCTCCAGTCCTAGCTACAAAAGTGCCTTTTGCCGAACTTGCCACAGTGCTTCAAGAGCACATCCGCAAAGGGATCAAGACTGTCTTACCACCAGGCGTAAGGTTATGGCTGGCCGCCACCAAGCGGTATACGCCTACAACGCTCGACGCGCTGCATGACTATATGGAGTCGCGCGGACGATCTGGCGCATCTGATGCTGTACTCGAGGAGTTATTGGCGATTCATTCGAAATTGAAAAGAGGTACTAATCTTGAAGCCCATTTTCAGAGCGCCGACGCCATTGCGGAAGTTGCGCTCGTCGAGGCCAAGAAACGTCCATCTCCGTCCACATATTTGATGGCTGCTAAGGCGCACGGAAATCTCATCCATTTTCACGAGTTCGTGGATAACCCCGAGAAGCTTCTGCCTAACATTTATAACAGCCTCAAAACCCTCGAAGAACTCGCTAAGTACCATGACAAGGATATTTTGAGAGAGCTGTACGAAAAGCGCGGCGATGCGCTGAAAATCTGTCAGGATTTTAAAGGCGCACAAGAAGACATAGAGCGGGCGACCGCAATCCAGGCTACCTTGACTGAGGCATCATACCAGGCAATTCGCACATCGATTATCGTCGCGGGCAAACTGAACAGCCTAGAACAGTTCTTAACCACACTTGGAGGTGTCAAAAACGTGATCGAAAAATCCGAAGCGCCTCAGGAAGTAATTGCCCACGTATGGAACGGGGTCTATGAAGGGTGTGCATATTGCTTCGAGAGGACCAAGTCTACGGAGATTCGGGCCGAGGCCATTACCGCCTACGAAACAGCCTGTCGCCTTCAGGATCTTGTCCCGTGGCAACTCCCGGCAGACTCCCCTGAGGACCCCCTGTATCTAGATGCCCGTTTTCCGGAATTCGAGGTTCGAAACTTGAGAGGACCAGTTCTCCTTTCGAATTGCGGGGTTACAACTGATCTGGATTCGGACGAAAGGCGACAATTTGCCCGGTATGCAGCCAAATACAGTGAGAATATCGGGAGTTGGCGGACGGCGATAAAGTCATATGAAGATGCGGACTAAAGTGGGATCTCTAAGTCAATGGCCTTTTCGAGGATGTGAGCAGGTGGCTTGCCTTCTGAAAGGCTTGAGGCTGTCCGAGATTACATCGCAGAATCCCAGCCCGGAGTCAGTAACACTCTGACTTAACCGACATGCCGATGTTTGTCCAGTGGTAGCATAAAAATCCAGGATCAAGCCGAACAGCCTAACTCCTGATTTGCCACCTGCAATTCTAACCTTCGTTATCCCACTACGTATTCGAACTCCAGCGAAGGTTATCGTTGCCCTAAATCAGTGATTCAGCTTTGAGTAGGCTCACCTTCGGGGTGAAAAAAGGGAGGCTTTTCAGCCTAAAAGGTCTATCAAAAAGGGGTAGCTTTAGTTATATTGACCACCGGTGATAATCCCACCTATTATTACCACGGTGGTAAACTGGTAGCCATGAAGCAATCCAGCGCCAATATAACGTATGTGCATCAAGACCACCCCGGATCGAGTACGGGGCAGGCTCTGAGCGGGACAAGCCTGATGAGTGATACGAGCGGGAATTCGGCGGGCAGTATTGTTTACGGCGCATTCGGTTCCACCCGCTCCGGCTCCGTCCCTACTGACATCAAGTTCACCGGACAAAGGCTGGATGGGACAGGGCTTTATTACTACGGCGCAAGGTATTATGACGCGGGGATCGGGAGATTTATCTCGCCGGACAGCATAGTCCAGAACTTCGCCAACCCACAGTCTCTTAACCGCTACTCGTATGTCTTCAACAACCCGCTGAAGTACCTTGATCCTACAGGAATGATTGTGGAGTTTGGCTACACGTATGAGTATCTGTGGGCAACGGAGGAAGCAGGCATGCCAGTATCTTATGAGGCGTATGCTCTACTTCTGGCATGAGATGAGTTGAGGGAGATTGCTCCGGCGTTAACAAAGATGATGATAGCTGCAGAGCAGACGATAACAATCGGATACGGCCAGGGATACGGAACTGAACGAGTCATGGTAAATGGCAACTTACGTTCAACCTAAACGTCACCATTGACATTAACAACTCAAGAAATGCAGAGAATAAAGTATACCACGTAGCTATCGCACTTGCCCACGAAGGTTTTCATGCGGTCATACGCACAGAAGGATTTTGGGGGGCAAACTTCGGCGCGAACGAAGCTTTCGCGTACAGCCTTAGCTACCAGGCAAGCAAGACGCTTAAATATGAAGAATCCTTCGGGAAAGAGGTTCCGATGGCGGCGCAACTGAGCCACATTAACCCAGATACTTCGCTAGGCGAGCTCAATCAGCGGATGAAAGATGCTTCATACGCTCTCTTTCAAGTGTACCCTGATAGGTATTATTGGCCTGACGTTTGGCGCGGCGAGCCAATTGCCATGGGAGCTTGGCCAGGGCCGTTCGGGCTGAGTGGTAGATTCGCGTTGGGTCACCGCTCTTTCCTGAGCGTTGCTAGCTCAGCATGGATAAGATAGAGCCGTTCGTCGATGCTTGATCAGCCTCGGGATAGAACGCTATGGAGATAAGGAGAAGGCAGACTGGCTTCTGGGAAATGCTGGCCACTGTGGTGTTCTTATGGCTCACTGCCTTCCTCACGTTAAGTTGCGGTCAATACAGGGGATTGGTCTTGCGCGAGATCAACGCGTCTTTCGCGCTCGAATATCCGTCGTCATATGCGCGGCCAGTCATCGATAGAACAGCCGGCCCGCAGTTTACGGCAGTGGTGATCTACCGTCTCGTCAAAGATGGCAAGTTATCAGTCGATCCACTGGTTAGTATCAGTATTAATTCCGCCCTAGATGATTCTGCGAAAACTTTGATGGAAGATGACTTGCGGCACTTTGAGGCCGGTTTTCTTTATTCCGAGTTCAAGCTTACGGAGCGCGCTCAAATCAGTGTGTCTGACATTCAAGGCGAACAGATTATATACTCTTGGACCAGGCTACCTGATCTTTTGAACAGTTGAGGGGGGAAAGACCTATTCCGAAAATCGGTAGACGCGTATACTTTGGCTACGGGGGTGCTGTTTGGACATTCAGTATGGACGCATCTTCTGCCATGTAGAAGCAAGCCAATGCTGACTTTCAACATATGCTGCAGACTTTCAAGATATTAAAGTAATCGATTGCTGTCCTTTTGTTTGAGAGGCAGTAAAGTTGTCTTACAACGATGTCCTGCCCTAAAAGCTTGGGAGGTGACTTCTGCCTATGTTCTCATGCCTGACGTTCAATCTGAATCTGAAACCTCATGATTTTCGACGCCGTTAAGCTTCGGCTCAGCGGCGTCTTTTTGTTGCCTGCGGCGCGGGTAACCGAAGCAATCGGCTGTATTCTTGTTAGAAGTCAAATCCAAGTCAAATGCGAGGAAAAGAGGTCAAGTCGATGGTAAAGCAGGTCAAGCCGCCGGTCAAATGGTCAGAATGTCACCGGTTTAGTGTTAACCAAACCCCGAAAATTCCCTATGAAAATAGCTTCAAAATTGGAGGTGAAACTGTAATGAAAGAGATAGCCATTGAGAAGAAGATGGAAGTAGCCCTGCGTTATGTCCTTGCTGTCCATTACCGGAAGAAACCGGAGTCTCACATGGGAGTGTCGTCAACATCATCAAAGAGTTCGAGGCCGGGAAGCTGGACATCCCTGGCACCCCACTTGACCAGCTCAATGACCTGCGTAAGATAGCGTCTGAGGTCAAAAAGAAAGGACTGTCAATCTCTCAGGCTCTTCTCGGTCTGACGCTCTTCGGAAGGATGTAGACGCTCGGCATGCCGCCGGCGCATCTGGACCAGTGGGCGCAGCTAATGAAGGAACTATCACCGGCGGACTTCCCGGCCGCAGATTTCCTGGATGCGGCCTTGAGATTGCGGCATCTCGAAGCCAAAGAAGGCAAAACCTGTGAGGCGATGGTAGAAGAATACGAGGAAGCCAAAGAGGTTGTCGCTCAACTGAAGGGGAAGATTGATTCCCTGTCCAGGAAGAAAATAGCTCTTAACGAAGAACTGGGCGCCACCTCACTGCAACTAAAGGAACTGAAATCGAAGATGGCCGAGCGCAAGTCGGAATGTCTGCAGCTAGCCAAGGAAGTCAAAGAACTGGAGAAAAGTAAAGTGAAATTATCATCGGAAGTGAATGGAAAACAAGAGTCCCTCGCACGACTCTATGACCTTGGCTTCCTGGACGAGGACCTGCTGCGGTTAATGGCCATAATCGAAAATATCGCCAAGGAAAATGGCGTCGCTCAAGAGATGGTCAAAGAGGAGTTCTTCATAACTCTCGGCGTTTTCAAGGACGTCATCGAACTCGAAAAATGCCGCACAACGGAAGCAGAGGAACTGGGGAAATTGGCCGGAGATAGATCGGTAGTGACTGGTGAAATAGCTGTTCTGGAAGAGCGACGGGACACTCTGAGAAACGACATCGAGGAATCGTCGGTGGAGATAGAGTCACCGCCGGTAACTATGCAATGCTGGGCTTGGATAGTGCTGTGCAGGGACTGGGAAACACCGAGTGGATGGTGTCTCTGGATAAGGACCTTCTGATTGTGCCTAAGGACAAAATCTCAGGGGAACGTGCCTGGGTTACCCTGAAGAGTTTTCTGGAAGTTCTAGATACGTTGGTGCAAATGCCTGTTGGCGAGGATGGGTTGGGTGACCTGAATGCCAGTGGTCAAGAACCAGCTATCCACGACCTCTCATTGACCAAAAAGATGGACTGTGCAGCCGCCCTACAGTAAGGTTGACACCTTCATCGAAAGTGGCGTACCATGCGCCAGGAGACTCGCACCGAAGCTCGGCTAAAAGCGATGGCTGAAGAACTTGCCGCCCTGATATTCCAATCTGCCTGGCTTTTCCTCGTGCTGGTCGCGGTTGTCGCCGCGCTGGTTCTTGAGGATGTTCCGAAAGGAAAAATCGATCCACTCAGCCATCTTCCGGTGATTCTACCGTTTCTCTTCGCTTTTGGCTCGGTCTACATTCGAGACCGCTTCGGCAGCTATGGCGCCGTGCCCCCGCTGCAAATCGCCGGCGCCGTCATCATCGGGCTGGGCATATCAGGATACCTGGCCTCGCTGCTTTCCCTGGGCCGGAACTGGTCGTTTTTCGCTTCGGTCAAGAAAGACCATCGGCTGGTGACCCGCGGCCCTTACCGGTACGTCCGCCACCCGATATACTCCTCGATGATGCTGGTTTTTCTCGGCTCAGGTCTTCTCATCAGCAATTACCTGATGCTGCTGCTCACTCCCCTGGTGGTCTTTCTTTACTTTCTGCGTGCCCGACTGGAAGAACGGCTGCTAGCCGAGGAGTTCCCCGAATACGCCCAGCATGTCAGGCAAAGTGGCATGTTTCTTCCCCGGATTTCCTGATGTGAGCCGGCAACAGAGCTTAGTTCGTGACAAGGGCCCCGAGAAAGCCCGCGAAGCAACTGGCGAAGTAAGCGACCAGCCCAATGCCAAGTCCGGCCAGTATCCCGGCGGCTTCCCCTTTTTTGCCTCTGATCAGGGCGCGGATCGCCATTCCCAGGGCAACTATGAAAAGCACCAGCGCCGCCAGGAGAGTCAGAATCTGGACGCCAAGCACCGGAAAGCCGAGCGGGGAGAAGCGCTGGAGAATACTGGCAACGGCGCTAACGATGCCAACGACGACAAAAGGAAGCGCCGTCCACAGAAAGGCCTTGCGAAAATCACTCATAAATCTCCTTTTCAGACATCCAGCAATCCTTTTCTTTTTCCAGCTGCTAATCAACCGCTATAATCACGAAGCAGCTTGCGAAAGAAACGGCAAGACCGATACCGACTCCGGCCAGGATGCCGGCGGCTACCCGGGTCTGGCCGCGACTGGAAAGGATAATCGCCGCTATCCCGGCTGTCGGTACCAGGAAAAGCCATATACCAACCAATGCCATAGCAAGTTTAAATTGAGCCGCATTGAAACCCCCTCCCTGAATGCTGGCAATGATCAATCCAATGCTCACGATACTGCTGGGAATCGCTGTCCATAGCAGAGCCTTTTCGAAGCTACTCATGGGTTATCTCCTTGACGGCTGGTGCTCTGACCCTTTTGAGGAAGCGCGGCAAAAGGTCGCAGACGCACTTAACGCCTTTACGTTGAGCGTAGAGCTGCACGCCAAAAGTCGTAACGGCCGCCAGGCACAGCCACTGTACCAGCGTCAGACCGAGGAAATAGAGGGGCGTCGGCTGGTAGCGGAGGAACTCGATGGGAAAACGTATCAAAGCGTAGCCGAAGAGGTAGACCCTGAAAATTTCGCCGTCGCGGAAAGAATGCCGGCGCCAGCGCTGCAGGAAAGCAAAGAACGCCAGGTCAAGGACAAGCTCGTAAAGCTGCGCCGGATGGCGGTATGCCCCTGCCTGGTACACCGCCCAGGGAACGTTGCTCACCGTGCCATAGGCGTCAGCCCCCAGGAAGTCGCCCAGGCGGCCAATCGCCTGCCCGAGCGGCAGGAACGGCGCTATCAGGTCGCCGGTGCAGCGCTCTATCTTTAGCGCCCGCTCAACGAGCACGGATGTCAGATACCCCCCGGTGATGCCACCCACCAGCGTCGCCCCGTGGGCGGGAATCGTGGGCAGGAGACGCCAGAACTCCGCCGGACCGAGGAAGACGAGCATCCCCAGTTTGGCGCCCAGCACCGCGCCCAGCAGGGCGGCTGACCCGACCAGCATCGTGTCATCGGTCAGGCGGTCGCGTCGCTTCGCCTCGCGGTAGGACAGCCAGCCCACCAGCAGGAACGCCGTCAGCATGAGGACGGTGTAGGACTGGATGGGTACCGGGCCGATATTGAACAGGATGGGGCGCATGGCTGCCTCCTTATTTCATCTCGCCGGCGGCCAGAGCCGCCCAAACTTTCTCGCGGTATCCCAGGCTGTTATAAGCGCAGAAAGGGATAATCCGGCCGTCAGGCACCAGCTCGCCAACACAGCATTTCCTGATAACATTGAGGTCCATTGTGTAGGCATCGGCGAAGTCCTGGACAACAATCGTGAAGACACGCTTCTTCAGCCGCTCCGCTTTATTGAAGAAGGGCAGGTCGCAGATGGCGCACTTGAAACGGGAAGCCATCTTCCGGCTGCCCGGCACTGACGAAGCGGACCATAGACCTTCCAGTGCTTTGAGCACTTCCGGCTTGATATTCGGCAGGGTGCTGTTGGTGATGTAGTCCAGGTATTTATCCACCGGCAGCACCCGGGGCAATGGGGTTACTTTGCCATTATCAACGTAAAGATAGGTGGCGGAACGGCAGGTGGGGTGGCAACAGGGCACCGGGACAAAATCGCTTTCCACCAGCATGCCATCACTCTGTCCGGCGATGCCGTGAATGATATCCGGCACTGTTTCGTGATCGAGAGGGTCGAAATCGTCCAGCCGGCCGGCGAGGGTCACCGGCTGGAAGCAGATGCCCCGCACGGCAGGATGGCTGAGGCCAAACTTGACGATAGCGCCGACCTCATCGTGGTTCACCCCCTTCTTGATGGTCGGCACGAGGACGGCGTCAATCTTCGCCTGGGCCAGCCTGTCCAGCGCCTTCAATTTCAGCGAGAGGATGTCCCGGCCGCGAAGCCGCTCATAGGTCGATGGATTGAAACCATCGAACTGGAGATAGATGGTCGGTTTGACATCGGCCAACCCGGCCAGGAACGCATCGTCCTCGGCGATGCGGATGCCGTTCGTATTCAACATCACCATCCTCAGCCGTTTCCTTTTGGCAAGGCGGAGAATCGGGAGGATGTCCGGATGGAGGGTGGGCTCGCCGCCGCTGATCTGGATAACGCCCGGCTCCGTCTCCAGCTTCACGAAGTTGTCCAGCATGCGCCCAACTTGTTCCACGGTGAGGCGGAAGCCCGGACGGGAATCGGCATAGCAGGTGGGACAGGCCAGATTGCAGTCGCTGTTGATTTCAATGAGCGCCAGGCAGGTGTGCTGAATATGGTCCGGGCAGAGTCCGCAGTCGTTGGGGCAACCATCCTTGACGCCGGTGCTGTAGCCGCGGGGCGTCGTACCGGGTTTGTTGAAGGGAAAAGAACGGTGATACCATTCGGCGTCCGAGCTCAGCAGTACGCGGAAATCGCCGTGCTCCAGACAGGTCTTGTGCATGAAAATGCGCCCGCCATCTTCGACAATACTGGCTTCCACGACAGCGAAGCACCAGGGGCAGACACTCTGCGTTGTTTCCACGGTAACCGCTACCTGTCTCTTGGCGCTGCGCACCATATCACCTCCATCGAGATACGTCTTTATCGTTTTCTGTTATCCGTGACATCGGGTTGCAGATATGATACGGAGCCCTCCACGCATCATCAGCTTTATCTACAGCTATGCCATCCGGGTGATTGAGCTGGCCATTCTTCGTGCCGCCGCCGATGCTGGCGAGGTAGACGGCGTCCACCAGGACAGTGGCGACAGGAAGCGGTGGGCCGGGTGGTTCTGGCGAAACAGAAGAGGTAAAATTGCTTGAGGAGCCAGGAGGCGGAGACGAAACGACCGCAGGCTGCGGTGAAGCCGGAGCTTGCCAGATACAGCTTGTCCCCGCCAGCAATGAAACCAGGAGAACTGGAAACAACAGCGCGGACACAAAGTGCTTGACTATCCCGGTCCTCCTGCAAGATCAATGCCAATCCGGGGCGACCGTTCTTTGAACCATATGATAATCACGTTTGTATGTACTGTCAACGTTCAGGCAAAATATAGTGAAGTAAGGAGCGAAGGTCGTCAGGATGTTGGTAACATGATATGTTGATGGCAAGAATGGCAGCGATATGTTCGATCAAACCGTGCATCTCAGGTCCGTGGGGACGCTGCCTCCCCTGGCAAGCCGGCAAAGATGAGAAATGAATGGGCACGCAGCCCGGCTAGTGGCTCGCATGCTGGCAAAAGATTTCGCAAAGGGCCTTTTCTGGGCAGTTATTCCGTTTGGAGTAGTGCAGCCCGGCGTCGTTCAAGTCTATTAGAGAGGCCGAATCACAGCAAGAAATATTAAGGACGGGAACTAAATCGTCCCTTGTTCCCTGGGATTTTCTCGGACCCAAGATACGAACCTCTCAGCCTGTTCCACTTTCATACCAAGGATTCTAGCCAAGTTCAGTTGAGAGATCGCGCCCCGGTCATAGCCTGCTGCAATCAGATTCGCTGCCGCGCGGCCTATTTCTGACAATCGGATTGCAGACTTCGTTCTGCCCCGTCTCGTGCCAGCGAAACCTCTGAAAAACGGCTTTCGCAAATCCCAAGAAGCACGCTTCTCTGGTAAAACCCCCTGGGGGCAAACCCCCTCTCTTCCAGGGAAATTGCAATGACGTCCCGACTAACCTTGAATTCCCGTCTGATCCCGTCCAGTAGTACATCTCCCCATCTGGCACGTTTTTCATTCAGATTGCGGTTCTTGAGATAAGCCTCAAATTCTATTTTGGGCACAAGGGTTTCGGCAGCGAACTGATTGGCAAACCGTTCGGCTACGGCACCTTTTGCCTGTCCCCGAAAGTCGCATGCCCACCCGGCTCGCTTGATTAACAAGTGTGCCCACTCGTGCAGGAGCGTGAAAGTACGCCCAGTGGCCAACTCGACGTCTGCGCGGTTCACAAGAATTGCTGGCACGTGTGGTGCTTCCCACCTGGAAGTTCCTCGTACCTCACTTGCCTTCAGCTTCAAAGAGAAAACAAACACTCCTCTTGATTCGATGGCTTGTCTCCAAAATTCGAACGCTTCGTTTGCGGTTGCCCATCGCTGCCTTATTTCTGAGGTAAAACCAAATTTCTCTCTTTCCCGGGCGGCAACCGTTTCTACCGGATCGTCCACTCCAACCGCATCAATATCAACTCGGTGTGTTAGGCTGAGGTCTTCCATTAACGATGCGAGGTAGTCTGTCAACCTGAGAAATTCGCTGAGATGGACGCGCGTTTCGTAACTCATGGAATCAATCTTGTCCGCTGTGAGGCCTCTGAAGTCAAGCAGCATCCTTTCTTTTGGAGGAGAATCCAAGAATAAAAATCCCACGGGGCAATCATATATTTCTGCCAGACCTTGGAGATCAGAAAGTGCTGGGGCTTCCTGAGCGTGCTCCCAAGCTCGTATTCGCTCTGCAGCTATACCAGCAAGAGCTTCCACATCCTCCCGATTAAGTCCCATGCTGGCCCTTGCCCACTCGAGCATCGCAGGATTTGCCCAGTCTTTCGGAAGCTCCACATGGGTATCTATTGTCATGATTGAGTCTCCAACGAATTCTCCGCCAGCTATTATTCCACCGGCCATCCCGGGATCAATTCGTCTATCTCTGTCATGAGACGGATGGTTTCTTTGAGGGCCACGACAATCTTCTGGTAATGGGTCAAGTCGTCATGGGTAAGATGTCTGCCCTTGCGGTCCTTGAGCCATTTCTGACAGACCTGGTAGCCGCCGACCTGGAACTCCCAGACCTCCGGCGGCACGCCCTCAAAGTGGCTGGGTCTTGCTGATATGGACTCGCTGGTTATTAGCGTCGTAGGAAACCTTTTCTACGGTGTCGGAGCCGGAAACGGGGAACTGTGTAACGAGGTTATTCAGCGCAGGCGATTCCATGAGGTGCAACTTCACCAGTTCAGCGCCTTTGGCCGCCAGCGCTCGGAAAAGCTCCCTGTCTGAGGTGAGCGGCAGGCGAGGGAAGTCTATTTTGAGGAATTCGGCGTAACGGGTGCGGTAGGTGGGCGTGTGAAAGACGGCGTATGCGTAGTTGAAAATGTCCTCCGGGCCAAAGGTCTGCTCAAGGTCTCCCTTACCGTCTGCGACAAAATTAAGCTCCAGCGCCTGTCCGAGACAGCCTTGATGAACTCCCGGTTGAGGTTCACGCGGCGCTTACCACCCTCAAGCTGCATCTCGCCTGCGGCGGGGTAGAGGTAGAGGGGAAAGACGCTTGCCGCTCCTTTATCGCTGTAGAATACCCTATCGATCGGTGGGACGTTGGCCACCAGAAAATGACAGGTTATTTGCCTGACGCAACCTGATGCTTCGAAATAGCTTACCCTTGACGGGTTAGCGGCAACGTAAACCAGAACGTGGAACCCTCGCCCGGCTCCGACTCCACCCAGATTCTCCCGCCATGCGCCTCAACCAGTCTCCGGCTGACCAGTAAACCCAGCCCCAGCCCCGCGTGGGTGGTCGATGTTTCGGCCAGACGCTCGAAAGGTTGAAAGAGTTTGTTCTGGTCTTCTTCGGAGATGTCGACGCCCCTATCGCTAACCGAGATAAGGGCCATTTCATCCTTTTGATGCGCGGAGACCCGAACCTCGCCAGGCGGAGAGTATTTTACTGCGTTGCTGACCAGGTTTCTTAAGATTGTCTTCATCATGCCAAAGCCGGCGTTAAATCGAAGCGACCCGGGGCACTCAACGATGAACTGGTATCCTGTTGTCCGAACCTTGATTCTCTCCAGAACGCCGGAAATTATTGCCGCAAGGTCCAGATACTGCCGGTCAGCCTGCAGCATGTTTGCCTGACCCCTGGCCAGGCAGAGATTTGCCAGGGTGTTAGGAGGAGAAGACCTCGGCCCCGAGCGCTATGTTCTGAAGAGAAAAGACGGCACTACCTTCCCGGCCCTGGTGCACTCGCTGGCAATAGTCCGGACCGGCAAGACCGGTGGTATCCGCGGCATTGTCATTGATATCACGGGCCAGGATAGTCTGCGTCCCTCATAAAGCGTTTCCTAACGAGCTCTGCAACACGAGCAAATCGGCGCACATAGACTCGCTCATGGCGTCCCCGATCGAAATTCGCCACCCGTGTCCTGCCCGGGTTCCCTGGCCTCGGGCCGCGTTAGCTTTCGCTGCACTTTAAATCTTAAAGTTACCTTGACGCTACCTTTCTGCGCTCGCTTTAATCAAGGATGAGCGCCGTCTGACTGGCGTTCAGTACTGCCTTATCCTCGTAGCAGTTATTAAACAGGACATGCAACTGCTTGGTTTGGGACGCAAGTTCTCTGACTCTGAGAACTAACACTTTTAGTTCGTCTTCGCTGTACTGATAGTTAAACCGCTCGGCACCCTGGCGATGTCTCCGTAGTGCGCTCGGTACCAGATGGCCCATTCACAAGAGTTCTCGCCAACGAAAAGTTTCGTGAGCCACGTTACCCAAATAAAAGGGCTATCGCGGAGTACAGGCACGCCCATCTCCGAAGAAATAGTGACGTAATTATGGCATTGTGGCAGCGCACATCATTTAAGGAGTGCCCTGTTCGTTTTGGAACCTATTCGGGTATTTGCCCTCCCGGAGGACGGAGTGATCCCATGTTCCCCGTGATACGGCGGAGGCGTCACCTTTAGGTAACATGAAAGCATAGTGCACCTCTGGAGTAAAATGGAGCCAAAAACCGAAGGAGGACGCTATGCACTATATTGGGATCGACTATCACAAGAAGTATTCGTATATAGTCGTGAAGGACCGGGACGGAAAGTTGGAGCAGAGGGGCATGGTGGGCAACAGCAGGGAGGAGGTCCAGAAGTTTG
>JACPPV010000032.1 GCA_016190825.1 Chloroflexota bacterium | reverse complement strand
CCGGCGCTGGCCGCCTTCGTAATAAGACATCGGGCGGTAACGAGTAAAATCAAAAAAGAAACCCGGGCGACTCAACTTCCCCAGTTCCTCAGCCTTGAAATGCTTTTCAAGCCAGGTAAGAGTCAGCGAACCTACGTTGCCGGCATTAATCCAGGGGTCGAGCATGACAATGGCATGGGGCGAAGAAAGCTCCGGCAATGGCTCAACAAGTTCGAAGTCGCCTAATCTCATATTTTTATATTACCACCTGGTGCAACCCTAAGCAAATCACGCCCGGATTATGTACTTAGCGGTGGACTTGCAAAAAGCGATTAAACTCGGCAAACAAGCCGGGCTCAGGCGCGCCATCGCTTGCTTTCGCCACCAACTCCTTCTGCGGTCCGCCGTGGTACCAGCGGCGCAACAGTTCCGCGGTCATCTCCGGCAGGGCATCAATGACATCAGTATCGAATCCCATCTCCGCTCCGGCCCGGTCCACCGGCAGTCTTGCCCGCCGCGGATAGATATGCATATGCCAGCGGTAGTACTTCCGCGCCTCTTCCATCCCGGCATAAGGCGCCATATGAACGGCGATATTGAGATCGGTCACGCCGCGATAGAAGAACAAGGCAGGGAAAATACCGAGAATAGGCTGGATTATGCGCCGGCGGTCCCGTTCCGAGGTCTGAAGGATATGAGCGATGTCTTCCTTGGGAAAGACCAGTATTTCATCAGGGCAGGTTGGCGCGAAGGCGGCCGTAATGAAGATATCATTATCATGAATCACCCTCCGGCCGTCGGCGCGTTCTTCTTTCACCAGCATGGAAAAAGGGTTCTCCCCGTAGCGCTCCCATATCTGCTGACAGCGTTCCAGCTCGTTATCTAGCGTGGGGCTTAGCACCTTGGTAATGCTCTTGCGCTGCGAGTGGGGATGCTGCTGGGATGCCCCCGCAAAAACGCCCCAGTTGGTGAAGTCCATGAAGGCGATGACGTCCGGGTCCTCAGCGCATAAAGCGGCAAGATCGAAAGATGACTCGATCATCCGCTCCAGGTCATCGAAATAGAGGTCTGAGAGCAGCATCTTGTGCTGGCTGAAGGGCGGGTACACGGTGACCCAGTCATATTTCTCCCACGGGTACAGGTTCGGCACGGACACCGAGCCGCAGCAGTGCGCGATGCGCTCTTTGGGTGTGCGCTCCTTGAATGCACAAAAGACGCAGTTTTCCGCAGGCTTCATCTGCAGCTCCACGGAGATGCCAATAGCGCGCCGCGCCCTTTCCTCGGAAATCTTAGACACATTCCCTGAAAAGGGGTCAACCCTGGTGCTGTAGTTGACACGGGCAGCTTCCCCGTTCAGGGTGAAGAGCTGCGTCTGACCCTTGTAGTCCTTCAGTAGCATCCTGTATCCTCCTCGATAACCGAAAACAAAATTATGACCGCATTATTCCAGCAGCCGTGGTTGTCCCGAGAGAAGCTCGTTGGGAGTGACATCGAGGGCTCTTGCCAGTTTGCGGACGGTGCGTGGCATCGGTTTGCACTGGCCGTTTTCCACGCGGCAAACGGTAGTGAGACTGAGCTGCGCCCGGAGCGCCAGATCCCTCTGTGACAGGGCCCTGAACTCCCTCAAGCGACGAATGTTTTCGTACATTGATGGTCGAATAATAGCATGTACGCAAAGTGTTGTCAAGTGTTTGTATAATTGTTACAGAATAGGCTCAATCCGGGTTGGCAGGGGAACTACTTCCGCAACACCCTGTCATTCCCGGCAGGCTGTCCCGTTCGTCCTGACGGGATTCAGGGTGAACCCGTACCGCGGTGAGCTCCAGCCGAAATCCAGACATATAGGGAGTAGATTCCCGTTTGCGCGGTAATGACAATGCGGAGCTGCCGAACATTCTATGCCTCATTCGCCGTTGACTGTGCTCAAATAATTGTGTTATGGTATATTCTATTGGTAAACAAGTGGGTGGAGGGGTATTCGTCTTGTTCAGGACAGTGCGTGAGGATATCCAGACAGTTTTTTCCAAAGACCCGGCGGCAAAGAGCGTCATCGAAGTCATTTTCTGCTACCCGGGATTGCACGCGCTGTGGCTGCACCGCCCGGCGAATTTCTTATGGCGGCGCCGCCTGTATTTTCTCGCCCGACTCCTAGCGCAGTTGAACCGTTTTCTGACCAACATCGAGATTCACCCCGGAGCCAGGATAGGCCGCCGGTTCTTTGTTGACCACGGCGCCGGCGTGGTCATCGGCGAAACTACGGAGATCGGCGATGACGTGCTACTCTACCAGGGAGTAGTCCTTGGTGGTACATCCCTGGAAAAGAAGAAGAGACACCCAACCGTCGGCAATAACGTGGTGATCGGCGCGGGGGCGGTGGCCCTGGGTGCGATTACGATTGGCGATGGCGCCAGAATTGGATCGGGGTCGGTGGTGGTGGAATCGGTCCCGTCGGGGGCTACTGTTGTGGGCATTCCGGGACGAGTGGTTGAGGAGCAGCGCCGGCACATCGTCGACCTGGAGCACGGCAGGCTGCCCGACCCTGTGGCTGAAGCGATTCGGCTGGTGCTGAGGGAGAATGACAAGCTGCAAGACCGCTTGCGGCGGCTCGAAGAGCTTAACGGATTGATTGCCCCGGAGGATGAGCTTGACGAAGAAAAGAGACATGTAATGAAGGAGTTTAGCCAGGGAGCAGGAATATGAAATTTGAGACCATCGCCGTTCATGCCGGTGACAGAACTGATAACCGGTATGGAGCCATAACGGTGCCCATCTACCAGACTTCAACCTTCGTCTTTGAAGATATTGGCAAGACGCGGGGATACGATTACTCGCGCTCTGCCAACCCTACCCGAAAAGTGCTGGAGGATACCATCGCCCGGCTCGAGGACGGCAAAGCGGGATTTGCCTTCGCCACCGGAATGGCCGCCGAGACGACCGTAATGCACCTTCTCAAGGCTGGCGATCATGTCATATCCGGAGATGATATCTACGGCGGCACCTACCGCCTCTTCCAGAGCGTAATGAGAGAGTTCGGCATTGAGTTCACCTTCTTGAGAATGGATAGCCGTAAAAGGATAGAAGATGCCATCCGCCCAAACACGAAGATGATGTGGCTAGAGACGCCATCCAACCCGCTCTTGAATATTATTGATCTCGAAATGATGGCGGATATTGCTCGCAAGCACAATTTGCTCAGTGTCATTGATAATACCTTCGCAACACCGTATTTGCTTAAGCCGATTGAGTTTGGCATTGACCTAGTGGTACACTCAACCACAAAATATCTTAATGGCCACTGCGACGTTGTTGGCGGGGCAGTCGTCACCACGACCGATAAGCTGACTGAACAGGTCCAGTTTTTGCTCAATGCCATGGGGACCTGCGCCGCGCCTTTTGATTGCTGGCTAGTCCTTCGGGGCATTGAGACCCTCGCCGTAAGAATGAAACAGCACGAAGCCAGCGCGCGGGCGATCGCTGATTTTCTGGTCAAACATCCCGCAGTAAAGCGGGTATATTACCCGGGGCTCAAAGACCATCCCGGTCACGAAATCGCCAAACGGCAGATGAAGGGGTTCGGTGGCATGGTATCCGCGGAATTGCGCGGGGAGGCCGCGGTCAACCGTTTCATGAAACGGACAAGGATTTTCTCGCTTGCTGAATCGCTAGGCGGCGCCGCATCCCTCGTCGAACACCCGGCAACGATGAGCCACGCTTCGATGGATAAGGAGCACAGGCAGAAGGTCGGCATCACCGATGATCTCGTCCGCCTTTCGATCGGACTGGAAAACGTTGATGACTTGATTGAGGATTTGGAGCAGGCGCTGAAATAGCCTTGGGAAAAAGAGATGAGCTACGCCAGAACTTTACGCTGCCGCAAGTGCGGGCAGGAATACCCGCTGAAACCTATCAACCTGTGCGAGTTTTGTCTCAGCCCCCTGGAGGTCAACTACGACTACAAGGCGATTGCCAGCGTGGTCACCCGCGAGACGATCGCCCGCGGCCCCGCTAGCATGTGGCGCTACCGGGATCTCCTTCCGGTGGAAAGTGAAGCGGTCGATCTTGGCACCGGTTTCACACCGCTGGTCAGGGCTGAAAATCTCGGCCGGGAACTGGGGCTGGACCAGCTATACATAAAGAATGATTGCCTCACGCCGACCTATTCCTTCAAGGACCGGGTGGTCTCCGTGGCTATTACCAAGGCAAAGGAATTTGGCTTTGAGACCGTCGCCTGCGCCTCAACCGGTAACCTGGCAGCCAGTGTTGCCGCCCATGCCGCCAAAGCCGGGGTGAAGGCGTATGTCTTTGTTCCATCAGGGCTTGAAGTGGGCAAGCTGGTAGGCATCGCCATTTACAACCCGGTGATCGTAACCGTGGAGGGCAGCTATGACGATGTCAACCGCCTCTGTGGCAAGCTGGTAGGGAAGTACAAGTGGGGCTTCATCAACGTAAATCTGAGGCCCTATTACGCTGAGGGGAGCAAGACGTTGGGCTACGAGGTGGCCGAGCAGCTTGGCTGGCGCGCCCCGGATTGCGTGGTGGCTCCGGCGGCATCGGGGCTCCTTTTTACCCGCATATGGAAAGGGCTGGACGAGCTCTCCATGCTCAAGCTGATCGAGCCAGTGAATACGCACATGTTCGTGGCTCAGGCGGCGGGAAGCTCGCCTATTGTAAACGCGTTCCAGGCGGGAGCGCAACACGTCCATCCTGTTCAGCCGGATACCATTGCCCGGTCTATCGCCATCGGCAATCCGGCTGATGGCTACTACGCGTTACGGGTTGCCCGGCAATCGGGGGGCGGGGCCTGTGCCGTCAATGATGATGAAATCATCGCCGGCGTGAAGCTCCTTGCCCAAACAGAGGGCATCTTCGCCGAGCCGACGGGTGGGGTGGTCATCGCCTCGCTAAAGAAGCTGGTAGCTTCAGGCATGATAAAACGGCATGAAATGACCGTTGCCGCCATAACCGGCGCCGGTCCCCGAACCCAGGAAGTAGTCGCCGATATGGTTCGGTCCTACGCCATCCAGCCCAACCTGGAGTCCTTCGAGGAAGTCCTCGGGTTGAAGGTGTAAGAGGAGCGGCATAAGAGACATATGACTAGGATTCCGCTGACAGAGAAACAAGCTGACGATATTGTTGGTGCTCCGAAAAGCCGGAGTTGATACAATGACCATCAAAGACTTGGGCAGGTGAGAAAGCCTTGAGATGGTTCAGCGAAACACAAGGTCTGTCACGTTTCAGGATAGCCTGAAGTTCTACAGGGCACCTTTATCGACCTAAGCCCTTAGACCTCGCTCGCATAACCCGCGAAAAGAAGAGGGTTATTATTAAAGATAGGAGAATAGCAACAAACACGGCAATGACACCCCAGAGCAGGTAGCTCGGGATGGGTTGCGGGATGGGCACGGGCACCTCGACATTGACGACGCCAGGACTATAAACATATTTCCAAGTATATATCAAGCCCATTGAGTCCACAGTGTTTGTCCTCTCGTAAACCTTCCATTCACGATGTGCAATGCCAACTCTCGTTTTGGAATCCTCACCTATTACATGCCAAATTCCCCGGCCTAGATACGTCTCTGTCAAGGGCACATCTTCTGACTTAAAATGAACACGTCTTACCATAGCAGACGCTTCCCCAGGCGCATACGAGGGAATCGGTTTCAGTAGTCCCACTGCTATTGAGCCACCAATTACTGCAGCGATACCTACTCCCAACAAGACTAGCTGCCATATAGGAATGCGCAACCCGTTTCCTCCTGACTATGAGCTTGGCTCCAAGCAAAAGCCTTTCTCACGAAATTCGGCCCGCTCTGCCGATAGCTTGGCTAAGTTTACCATATTCTTCTTAACTAATACTTGAAGTTACTCCTTGTAAACGAGGCTAATCTCACCGTTCACATAACTCCCTGCTAGCCAATGGATACCATACTCAGAAAACTCGAAGAGTAGCATGGCGCCGTCCTCTGACTTCTGCTGCTCAAACTGTCGAGACCAGCTTTCGGCATCAAACCAGAAGAAATCCTCAGTTGGAACCATGCGGTTCAGGATAATATCATCCCCTGGCTGGGCTATTTCCTCCTCAACCACGCCTGACACTACGGTTATCTTATCGTTATATTCGCAGCGATATTTCCTGACAAAAACATCCAATCCTCCATCGTATTTCTCTTCGAGTGCTTCGCTTCTTATTACAAGAGTAAAATAAGCACATTTGATTACGTTTTCCGATGTAAATTTGGACTGCTTCCGGTCTTTGAGCATCCAAGCTTCATAACCGCCAAAGCTGATGATAGGGCAATGCCCCGCCCATACCAGGCATCCGACAAGCTCCAACAGGCGACACGCTTGAGGAAAGGCTAAGTCATAAGTCTTCATGGCCTCCGATACAACCAGGCAAAATGAGTCCGATACGCCTATCCCCAGGTCGCTGGCAGCGCTCCGGTAGGCTTCGGGGTCAAGATGGTTTTCGAGGTGTAAGAGCCTGTCTACTCGATGCATGCCGTTTGGGTCACTCCGCGCTGATGATTTGATGAGCCGTTGCCACAATGTCCACATAAAAAAGCCACCTCCTTTTATTAGCTGTTGAGCTATCAGGAGATGGCAAAGGCAGGCCAAACAAAAAACCTCCTAGACGGAGGTTTCCGTCCTTCTTTTCTTCCTATCGTTCCCTTTCGGGGCTGGCTTTGGCACCTTCAAGAAGAACTTCAAAGGTTGCCGTGCGGGTCATCAGGCCAGTGCCCTCACCGCATCTCTCGATAGCTTCAAGCCATATTCAATTTTTTATATGATACCATTATCACGAGTAATCTGTCAATAGGATACGGGCTTTGGTTAAGTTCAATCGTGGTTGGTATCATCTAGGCAACCTCGATGGCTTCGGCGTTATACGTGGTCTTGGTGCTGATATTCTTAATGCAGACTTAGAAAGTCTAGGTGGTTTATCAGCAACCAAAGGTGCTTTTGCCATATCCGCTTTAGCTGAACTCAAAACTTCTTTCCAGTCTTTGAACGGCACGGGCGTCTTCATGGCTTGCGCCGGTGACATATTGCCTAACGATTCATGTTCTTTGAAGAAGTTATAATGGACAAGCCACGCATCAGTTAGCAGATTAGCTTTGTCCATATTCTTGAAGCCACGTATTACGTTTGTCCTGTCTTTCATTGTTCCGTGAAACCGCTCCACAATAGCCGTGCTTTCACCGCTACTCAGAACGCTAAAGGGCGTTCCTCTTTGGTGCTTCGTATCCGCTCCAAAGACACGTTCTATACCATCGGGATATGCAGTCATGCCGTCCGTAAGAATACGCTTTGGAGACTTCCCCGCTACTCTTTGCGCTTCTTTCATAACAAGCGCAGTCTCTTTGATGGTTCTGGTAAGGGCTATCCGTGAAGCCAAAAGATAACGGCTCTTTTGGTCTATCACGTCAAAGAACCAGACGTTCTTACCACCGACTTTAATCATCGTTTCATCGGCTACCCACGTATCCCCGACTTCAGGCTTGAAGTCTTTAGCACGTTTCACCGCTTCTTCAGAAAACCGGATTATCCAGTTATAGATACCGGACTCAGACATATAGATGCCGTATTGCTGATTAAGGTGTCTCTGAATGGCATCAAGAGGCATACCGCCAAAGTATGCGCTCATGGCGGAAGTAATAGGCTCTATGGGCGTTTTCATTTTTGGCAAGGCACGATTAGGCACGAACTTCTTTTTGCACACCTTACAGAAGTAACGTTGTATCCCCTCATGCGTGCCATACTTGACGATGTGGTCAGATTCACACTTAGGACAGTGCGTTATCCGCTCTTCCATATTCTCGACTCCCATATTTCATACTTAGATAATTTCTCATTCTTTCATTGTGTAAGCTTAATACATACTGGGCATCATCGCTATATGGACTTAACCCAAACCTAGCCCGTTCTGCTTCGGCGTTCAAAAATAGGTTTATCATTGTATCTAGTTCCCTGTCGGGAAGTTTGCCTCTTTCTTCTTCAATATGGGCGTGAATCTCCGCCCTTTGTTTTTCATCGGTCGCATACGTCAAATCTCTGAAAGCTTTACTTAGGTTATCATAGACTTCCCACGCAACTGAATGGCTTTTATTTAATTCCCGATATGTCAGATATATGGCTACTGAAATACCAGCTACAAGCAAAACCCAGAATAACCACTGTGGCGGATTAAAATACTCCACTTTTAACCACCTCTCCGCAAAGTCAAAGGGGTCGGTAAAAAGAGAAGGGGAAACCAACCACATATGCTTAACAAATACCCACAATACATAGATTCGGCGCATGCGCCCATTCTACATCTCCCCTAAATAAGCGTCAACCACGACTGAACTGAACCCGGGCTTTTTTCACCAAGATTCCCGCACTAAACTGCTACTTGCAAATTTGACACCCCCCATTCCTCTTCTCTAAACTTACCCTAGAAACCGAAGGGGGTGTTGTATGGCGGGCTACATGGGCAAGAATCTCTGGGTCAACCTTGCAACGGGTGAGATAACCAGCGAGGTCTTTGATGAAAAGCTTTACTGGGACTTCATCGGGGGGTATGGGGTAGGGGCGCGCATCATCTACAGCCGGCAGAAGCCGGG
The DNA here is from genome assembly GCA_016190825.1 of Chloroflexota bacterium. GTDB lineage: Bacteria > Chloroflexota > Dehalococcoidia > Dehalococcoidales > UBA2162 > JACPPV01. Next base: position 68,064 of record JACPPV010000032.1, on the reverse strand, counting down.
CGCTGACCCCCGAACCCAGGAAGTAGTCGCCGATATGGTTCGGTCCTACGCCATCCAGCCCAACCTGGAGTCCTTCGAGGAAGTCCTCGGGTTGAAGGTGTAAGAGGATACTCAACCAGAGCTGTGCGCATCAGACTATCTCTTTACTTCCCATCATAAATGCGTAGTTTCGAAGAGGCTGAACCCCCCAAAAACTCCGGCGGAGAGGGTAGCTGAACAACAGTTCTACCGTGACAAACTCGCTGTATGAAGCGCATAGCCAGCCTCTGTCTCGGGGAAAAGGTCTTTTAGCGGCAGGGTGCGGCCGGTCTGGATGGCGGTAAAGCCATATTTCTTGCGGATGCGGTCAACGGCCCGGTTTAGTTGCTCCTGCCTCTGCGTCGAAGCGTCGAACATGTTCAGCTGGCTGCCCAATTCCACCAGGTTGCTTGCGCCAATGCCGACAAGGCGGACCGGCTGTCTTTCCAGCAGTAGCGCCTTATCCAGCAGCCTGGCGCCGCTACCGAATATCATCCGGTCGCTATCCATGCTTTGCGGCGAGGTCTGCTGGCGGCTTATGGTGGTGAAATCAGCATAGCGGACCTTTATGGCGATGCACTTCGCCCGCTTTTGCTGTTCGCGTAATTCAGCCGCCACCCTTTCGGCAAGATAGCACAGCATCGCTTTAAGGACCACTTTATTCCTTGTATCTTCGGGAAAGGTGGTTTCACGGCTGATTGACTTTACCCCTCCGGGCAGCTCCACCTTCCTTTCGTCAATGCCATTCGCCCAAAGGTGTATGCCCTGTCCATAGACACCGAAATGCCTCTTCATAACCTCTAGCGGCAACCTGGCCAGTTGACCGATGCTCCTGATACCCAGCCCCTTCAGCGCCTGCTCTGTCCTCTCGCCGATTCCCGGCAGCCTGTCAATGGAAAAGGGTGATAGAAAAGCCGCATCCATGCCAGGTGGCACCTCAATCAAGCCATCTGGTTTGGATAGTTCAGAAGCGACCTTCGCCACCACCTTGCCTCCGGCAATGCCCACCGAGGCGCATAGCCCCAACTCTTTTCTGGTGCGTTCCCTGATAGCCACCGCCATCCGGTGAATCGAGCCGTGAATGGACTCAAAGCCAGTGACATCGAGGTAGGCTTCATCAATACCCACTGGCTCAATAAAGGGCGAGAAATCAGCCAGGATGAGCATGAACTTCCGTGAAGCCTCGCGGTATTTCGGATAACCGCCCTCGATGAAGATTGCCTGGGGACAGAGACGGTAAGCCCTGGATATGGGCATCCCGGCATGCAAGCCAAAAGCCCTTGCTTCGTATGACGCACAGGCCACCACTCCCCTCCCGCCCGGCTTTCCACCGACCACCACCGGTTTGCCCCGGAGTGATGGGTTCATTATCTGCTCGACCGAGACAAAAAAAGCGTCTAGGTCGATATGCATAATGGTGCGGTTAGACATATGCCCTGTTTCTCGGTTTTTCTATTTCGCCAAGAACATGTGTTCTGATATTCATTTTACCATGTTCATGCCAAGAAAACGAGAGACAAAGATAAGAGGTCCCGTAAAATTTGGTTTTTGGAACTCACGATGGATCGGGAGCAGGACGGGAGTAGATTCCCACCGCAGCTTATCCCGTACTTGATACGGGGCAGGAGTGGCAAGAAATGGAACGGACATATTGAGCGACGTCCGAACCAATTTTTATTTTAAGGGCTACTCGATGCTATAATTACGAAGGTAGGTGAAAATTGCGCGAGGCGCTTATTTACGAGAAGCTGACTGATTCGCGGGTGCGCTGTCATACCTGCCAGTGGCGCTGCCGCATTGGTACGGATAAGCTCGGTGTCTGCGGCATGTACCAGAACAATGGCGGAATTCTTTACAATCTGAACTATGGCCGCGTGTCGGCGGTGGCGGTCGACCCAATCGAGAAGAAGCCGTTGTTTCATTTTTTCCCCGGGAGCGATGTCTTTTCCCTGGGTACGCTGGGCTGTAATTTCCAATGCAAGCACTGCCAGAACTGGGAAATCTCCACGGCCGAAGCCAGCGCTGCCAAGTTCGGCTGCCGTGAGATGTCCGCCAAAGAAGCCATAGAAGCCGCGAAGCGCAGCCAGTGCCAGGGCATGGCCTGGACTTACAATGAGCCGGCCATCTGGTTCGAATATACGCTTGATTGCGCCCGGCTGGCTAAGGAAAATGGCCTGTACACCGTTTATGTGACCAATGGTTACTCCACCCCTGAGGCAATGGATACCATCGGGCCATATCTGGATGCCTGGCGTGTGGACATCAAGGGCTTTTCCGATGCTTTTTACAGTGACCTGGCAAAGGTGATCCGCTGGCGTAACATACTCGATGTAGCGAAACGCGCCAAAACAAAGTGGGGAATGCATGTGGAGGTGGTGACCAATATCATTCCGACAATGAATGATGACGATGAGCAGCTTTCGGGCATCTCCCGCTGGATACACGATGAGCTTGGCGAGCTTACGCCATGGCACGTTACCCGTTTCTATCCCCACCATCGCCTGCGCGAGTTGCCTCCCACCCCAATTTCCACCATCGAGCGTGCCCGGGATATCGGCATTAAGGCGGGGCTCAAATTTGTCTATGTGGGGAATATCCCCGGCCATAAGGACGAAAATACTTATTGTTATTCTTGCGGTGAGCTGATAGCGGAGAGGATCGGCTACCAGACCAGGATTGTGGCTTTGGACGGCTCGCAGTGCCGCAATTGCGGCGCCAGGCTTGACTTCAGGGTCAAAAGTGGAGATGATCAAAGTGGTTAACGGCTAACAAGAACATTAGTCTTATTGTTGTCATTGCGAGCGAAACGTGGCAAACTCTCGGCAACATATTCCTCATTCGTTAGATCGCCACATCGCGGAGTTTACACTGAGCAAGGCGAATGTGCTTCTCGCGATGACAAGTTGAATTTCAGGAGGACAGATTTAAAGATGATAAGAAATCCCGCCGTAGCGGGACAGTTTTATCCCGTTTCACCCGACCGGCTTAGGGCGATGATAAAAGGCATGGTGGACGAAACCCTGCCAAAAGAGGATGTCATCGGCGTGGTCTCACCGCATGCGGGGTATATTTACTCGGGCACCGTGGCCGGCGCCGTATTTTCCCGGATCAAACACAAGGACACGTTCATCATTATCGGTCCCAACCATACCGGTCTGGGCAAGCCGCTCAGCATCATGACCGAAGGCATGTGGAAAACTCCACTGGGCGATGTTGAGGTTGATTCCGAGCTGGCGAAAAAGGTTCTGGCCAGTTCAAAGCATCTGGAAGAGGACACCGGCGCGCACTTGCACGAGCATTCCATCGAGGTGCAGCTTCCATTTTTGCAGTATTTCCGCCCCGATTTCAAGCTGGTGCCCATTGTGCTCGGTTATGTTCCTGCTGGCGTTTTCAGTGAAATCGGCAAAGAGATCGCCCGCGCGGTACAAGAGTTGAACAGGAAGGTGGTGATAATCGCATCGAGCGATATGACCCACTACGAGCCGCAGGAATCGGCGCGGGAGAAGGACTCCCAGGCGATAGAGGCGATGCTGAAATTGAATGAGCAAGAATTGTTGCGGCGGGTACGGGACGCGGACATATCAATGTGTGGCTTCGCCCCGGCTGCCTGTCTCATTTCGGCGGCGAAAGAACTCGGGGCAGGCAGCACCGAGCTTGTCAGATACCAGACCAGCGGCGAAGTCAGCGGCGATTATTCCAGCGTGGTCGGCTACGCGGGGATTACCATTCGGGCGATGTCAAGCATCACCCGCCTGGCCAGGGAGACGGTGGAGACCTATGTCAAAAATCACAATATACCGTGGCTCGGAGAACTGCCCCCGGAGATGCGGGAAAGGGCGGGCGTATTTGTTTCCATCCATAAACATGGCGAGCTGCGCGGCTGCATCGGCACGTTTGAGCCAACCGAGGAGAACGTTGCCATGGAAATCATTGTCAACGCCATCAGTTCCGCCACGCGGGACCCCCGCTTTCCCCCTATCGCACCCCATGAATTGCCAGACCTTGAATACAGCGTGGACGTGCTGACCAGGCCGGAGCCGGTGCTGGATGAAAGCTACCTGGACTGCAAAAAATACGGAGCGATTGTGGAGTGCGGGTGGCGGCGGGGACTTCTGCTCCCTGACCTCGATGGCGTGGACACCGTTAAAGAGCAGATAAACATCTGCTGCCTCAAGGGCGGCATCTCCCCGGACGAACCGAAGACCCTTTACCGGTTTGAGGTGAAGAGATACAAATAAGACCAAAGTGACAAGTAGCAAGTAGCAAGTAACAAAGGACAAGGGACAAGATACAATAACCAAAGGAGAATACCGAGAGCCTAACTATTCTGTCTTTGCGAGGAACGCAGTGACGAAGCAATCCGTCCCGCTATTGTCATTCCAGCCCCGTATCAAGTACGGGGTAAACTCCGGCTGGAATCTACTCCTGCCCTACCCGAATCTGTCGACTATCGAGACTGAAATGACAATAAAAGAAGGAGAGTGAGATGACACTAAGAGACCTGGTAATCAGGAACAGGAGCTATCGCCGTTTTGATGAGAGCCATCGGATTGATGAGAAAACCCTGAAGGAACTCATTGACCTGGCGAGATGCTCGGCATCCAGCACAAACCGGCAGGCGTTAAGATTCATGCTTTCCTGTGAGCCGGAAAGGAACGCCAAAATATTCAAGCACCTCACCTTTGCCCGTCAGCTCAACTGGTCCGGCCCGGCGGAAGGAGAACGCCCCTCAGGCTATATCATTATTCTTGGCGATAAGGAGGCGACCCAGAACTTCGGCTGCGACCACGGCATCGCGGCGCAGAGCATCCTGCTGGGGGCGGTGGAGAAGGGGTTGGGCGGCGTCATGCTTGGCTCAGCGAAGAGACCGGAACTGATGGCGAGCCTGAATATCCCGGAGAAATATGAGATACTCCTGGTGCTGGCACTGGGCAAGCCAAAGGAAACGGTGGTAATCGAGACCGTTGGCCCCGACGGCAAGACCGCCTACTGGCGCGATGACAATGGTGTCCACCACGTCCCCAAGCGCAGGCTGGAAGATGTTATTGTGGGGTAGGGTATGATTCAACAAGATATTGACAAAATTGCAGAGCAGGATTTGCAGGCTTTGATAGATAATTCGGTGCCGGAAGGGAAAACTGTAGAGTATAAACGATCCCTCCCGAATAATTCGGATGCTGATAAGAAAGAATTTCTTGCCGATGTTTCTTCGTTTGCTAATGCAAGCGGCGGGTACCTAATATATGGCATGAATGCGGAAAATGGAACCCCAAAATTATTGGAAGGTTTAAGCGGTGCCGATGCCGACGGCGAAATTCTCAGACTTGAAAGCATGATTCGGAGCGGGATAGAACCGAGAATCTCAGGTGTAAGTCTAAAGTCCGTCCCCCTAACAAACTCAAAAATCATTGTGCTAGTCAGGGTTGCGAAAAGTTGGAATAGTCCACATAGAGTCACTTACGGAAGCCATGATAAGTTTTATTCCAGAGGTTCAAACGGCAAATATGCTCTTGACGTTGGAGAGCTACGCGTAGCTTTCAATCTGTCAGAAACCATAACAGATAGAATCAGAAACTTCAGGATAGATAGAATATCAAAGATACTCGCAGACGAAATACAGGTGCCCCTGAGTGGCAGCGCGAAGATAATCCTGCATCTGATTCCGTTAGTTTCGTTCAATCCCGGTCAGAGCTACGATCTAACCATAATATCCTCTCATCCCGATACAATGCCACCGATATATGCGCTTGGATGGGACAACAGATATAACCTGGATGGCTTTTTGACCAACTTCAGAGTGCAGGAAGGAATATCATCCTCGTATGTCCAGCTTTTCAGAAATGGAATTATTGAGGCCGTGGATACTAGGCTTTTGAGGCCTTATTCGGGTGCTGGTGAGTCACTAATAATACCCAGCGTCGCTTACGAAGAGGAACTCATCAAGGCACTTACGAGATATTGCTCTGTGTTAAACAAATTGGGTATTGAGCCATATATCTGGGTGTTCTTGACTTTGGTGGGAGTAAAGGGCTACAAAATGGGTGTGCGGCATCGCTTCGTCGATGATGATTATGCCATTGACAGAGATGTCTTACAGTTACCTGAAGCGACCATCGAAACTTTTGACGCTAAAGCAGAATCCGTTCTCAAACTATGCTTTGATTCGATTTGGAACGCCTGTGGCTTCCCGAAAGACCCATACTATGATGAGGCTGGGCATTGGGCTCCGCCCAAATAGGAAGGCATCTTATGGACCTTTTTGAGCACGAGTTTGGGGAGAAGAAGACAGCAAGTGGCATATAGATATTATGACATATATATGTTACAATATCTAAAAAATGATGTGGAGAAACCAATGAAAAGAACGATGATTTACCTATCGGAGGAAGCACACGAGGGGCTTAGAAAGCTGGCTTTTGAAGCCAATACTTCAATCGCTGAATTAGTCAGGCGTGCGGTGGAAGCGGTCTATGGGGAAGATATCGAGGATATCCGTGATGGCGAGGAAGAACTGAAAAAGTATTTGGCCAATCCAGCTTCGGCAGTCAGTTTAGCCGAAGTGCGCCGGCGGAAAAAAGTGAATGTATGAGGTCGGGTTCACTCCGCGCGCCCGACGTGAGTTCGAAAAACTAGCTGCAAATGACCAGAAGCGTCTGGATGCCGTCATCGGTGAACTTGAGAATAACCCGCGGCCAATAGGAGTCAAGAAATTAAGCGGCGTGATACATCGTATTAGAGTAGGCGAATGGCGAGTCATTTATGCAATCCTTGACAGAGAGCGGCGCATAGCCGTAGTGAAAATCGCACGTCGTTCCGAAGACACCTACGACCGGCTGAAGGACTTGTTCTAAGTTATGGACCTTTTTGAGCACCATTTCGAACAGGAGAAGAAAAAAGACGAGCCGCTGGCGGCGCGGATGCGGCCGGCTACGCTTGAAGACTTCGTGGGCCAGGAACATATCATCGGACCAGGGCGGGTGCTGAGAAAGGCGATCGAGACCGGCCAGCTTCCCTCCATGATTCTCTGGGGGCCGCCGGGCAGCGGCAAGACCACCCTCGCCTACATCATCGCCCGGATGACCAAGTCCCACTTCGATGCCCTCAGCGCCGTCACCGCCGGCGTGGCCGACCTGCGCCGGGTTATCCAGGACGCCAAGGAGCGCCGCAAGCTCTACGGGCACAAGACCATCCTCTTCATTGATGAAATCCACCGTTTCAATAAGTCGCAGCAGGACGCCGTGCTGCCCTTTGTCGAGGACGGCACCGTCACCTTTATCGGCGCCACCACTGAAAATCCATCTTTTGAGGTCAATTCACCACTGTTGTCCCGTTGCCGGGTGTTTGTCCTCAATGCCCTTTCCGATGGCGATATGCGCCGCATAATTGCGAGGGCTTTGCATGATAAAGAATATGGCCTGGGCGAAATGAATGTGGTGCTGGAAGAAGCCGCCACGAACCACCTGGTCACCATGGCCGACCATGATGCGCGCATCGCCCTTACCGCGTTGGAGCTGGCCGCGATGAACACCGCCCCTGACGCTGAAGGCGCGCGCCGCATTGCCCTGGAGACAATCGAGGATGCCATCCAGCGACGGGCTTTGCGCTACGACCGCGCCGCCGACCGCCACTACGATGTGATCTCTGCTTTGCACAAGTCCCTGCGAGGCTCAGATCCGGATGCCGGTCTATACTGGTTGGCGGTGATGATTGAGGCGGGCGAGGACCCACTGTATATCGCCCGCAGGCTGGTGCGCTTTGCCTCGGAGGACGTCGGTATGGCGGACCCGCAGGCGCTGGTGGTGGCGATGGCAGCCCAGCAGGCAGTCCACTTCATCGGCATGCCGGAGGGCAGCCTTGCTTTGGCTCAGGCAGTGGTCTACCTGGCTCAAGCCCCGAAGAGTAACTCCCTCTACGCGGCCTACTCGAAGGTGCAAGAGGAGATAAGAAAAGGTGCCAGCGATGTTGTGCCGCTCCATCTGCGTAATCCGATTACGGGGCTGATGAAAGGGATCGGCTACGGCAAGGACTACAAATATGCCCACAATTTCCCGGGCCATTTCGTCGAGCAGCAGAATCTGCCGGAATCTCTCCAGGGCAAGCGTTTCTACACGCCGAGCGACCAGGGTTTCGAGAAGCAGGTACTTGAGCGGCTTAAAAGCTGGTGGCCGCTGAGATATAAAGACGATAGCCCGCAAAAAGAAGGCACGGAGTAGTCACCGAATGGATGTTCTTTACGCCAAATCTCTCAGATGCTTTTTCGTGTAGTGATGGGCCAAAGATAATATTATGGCACTGGTCAAGATTGCAACCATGACCTTAAATGAGAAACCACTGATGGCTACTCCCAGGGCGGTCCCGCTGGCAGGTGGATGCTCGAAGTCCAAAGCCACCATTAAGAATATGGATAGTCCAACGGTCAACGAATATGTAACAATGGAAGGGATGGTCAACTGCTGGATGGCAAGGGCGCCGATGGTGCCACAAAGAAACCCCACAGTATGGCCACCTATGATTTTCCTGGATTTGGCTGCAAAAGATGTAGGCATTGTGAAGACTATGAAAGCCGTCGAGCCTATGGATGCGATTATGACTGCATGTTCCGCTGAAAGAAGCCAGACAACTACCAGCGTTACTAAAGTGGCCAGGAAACTTTGATAGAAATAGTTCTTCCACGAACTCCTGAATTCCCTTGCAGTATTGGTGAGTTGGCTGTATAGATGCCCCGTATTGTCATGTCTCATTGGCTATACCTTGATTAGACAGATTATAAGAGTTGTCTGGTGAAAATGATAGCACGTTTGGCCGGGTGCTGCCAGGAATGTATCCGGATTTTGGGGGAGCGTCTCATGGCCGGGTCGCCTAAGACTGGATAAAACAATAGAGGACGCTTTTCAGCGTCCTCTATCTGGTTTCCCCTTTACTCAAACCTGACTCGTCACGATGTTACACCGTAGTGACTACTGTTTTGTTCTTAACCAGAACCAGTCCAGGTTGGGTCACAGAGTCCGGTCTAAGTGTTCCAACTACCCTGCCTTGCGGCAGGGTCTTAACTGTCAACCTGCCAGACTCCAAGAACTGCCTGAAGCTTCATTGGACACCTCCTCAGCTATCTCGAGTGGTATCAGGTAGCTTCATTATTATTATTCCATGCCGTACGCAACTTGTCAAGATGCAACCAACAGGGGCTTTCCGTTAGATGCGCTTTGTATCCAATTTCAGCGTCATTATCGTCATCCCCCGTATCGCCGCGCGGGTTGACTCAGGGAAAAATCCACTTTATGCAATCCCGACATATCGAGACTTCCTGAGGCTGACAGTCTTGGCGAGACGCTCTCCCGATTGACGCCGGTATGCCCACCTACTAGAATTAATCACCGCAACCGAAGGAGGCGTGCTATGTCTCAGGAAGCAGAACCGAAGAAGAAGAGCAGAAAAGGAGCCAGCGCGTTGTTCATACCGGCAGGTCTATTTGTCGGCATGGGTATCGGCTTCGCAACTGGCGAACTTGTGCCGGGCCTGTTCATCGGGATGGGAGCCGGTTTCCTGCTATTCGCGCTTGTGATGGTGCTGATCAGGGATTGACGCAGCGCCTGTCCATAATAGGGGAGAACTGTCCGGTGCGCAGATTGTGGGGTAAAGCAACCATTTGCCGGCAAAAGCTCTGGCGTTGATTGCCCCGCTGAACCGTTCGAGAAACGCGCCAATCTTGTTTCAGAAGTTGAGTTTCCATCTTGGCACTACTTTGACGATAGCCCAGACAACTGGACGCCACTTGGGCTTACGTGCCCTTGACAAAGCCTCTCAAGCTGGACGACCAACCTTCATTCTTTGCTTGAACCTTCTGAAACTCTCTCTCAACCCCAACTCACGAACTCTTCGAAACAGGCTTGTGCCACGGCGGTTCTTCGCATCAACCAGTCTTACCATTTCCGAAACAAGTTCGCGGAATTTCTGCCGGGGAATATTTGGGCAAAAATAGTTATTGGGGCTCTGATGGTTATACAGGGAAATGTCAAAGTCACTTCCGATTAATCCCCTCTCTTTGCAGAGCTCAAACAGCTCTGTACCTGGATAAGGAGTAAAAATGCTGAAGGATATTGAATCACATTTGACCGCTTCCATGACATTGCAAGTATCTCGCAAAGTCTCTTCCGTCTCTTGAGGGAAACCAGCCATAAAAAAGGTATTCAAATGGATCCCACCAACGCCTTTTATCATTTCGCACACTGAAAGGGCTTTCTCCACAGTGATCCCTTTTCTAATAAGCTCCAACATCCGATTACTGCCTGATTCGATTCCAAGTTGAAGAAAGACGCAACCTGCCGATTTCATAAGCCCAATTGTTTCTCTATCAACGAGATTCACATGAATCTCGGAACCCCAGGTTAACCCCGGACAATTCGACTTTATGGCGTGGCACAAATCTCTGATATATTCTTTGTTTACTCCGAATGTATCATCATCAAAATGAATAAAGGTCAGCCCCATCTTCTGCAGTGACTGGATTTGTCTGACCACATTCTCAACGGAACGATGTCTTGCCCTCCTGCTCCATACATATCTCGAACCACAGAAAGAGCAATTGAAAGGACATCCCCTGATGGCAAAGATCCGATGGAAGGCAGTTAATGGATACCTACTGTAATCCTTCAATACCTCGGGCGCTACTTCATGCGGAAAGGGAAGGGAGTCTAAATCTCCGATATAGCTCCTTGGAGGAGTCTGGCATACGTCACCATTCTTTCTAAACATGATTCCGCTGACATCACCCCAATCTTTGCCTTCGTCTATTGCGCTGAGCAATTCAACTGCCGTCTCTTCTCCTTCACCTCTGACACAAATGTCAATATCCGGACATTTCATTACGTTAACCCCATCCATGGAAGGATGTGGACCTCCGACCACCACAATGATTTCTTTATCGATTTCCTTGGCCAGTCTAGCCACAATCCTGACTGAAGCAAAATTCTGTGATTTACACGTAATCCCCAGAACGTCGGGAGCAAAGTCGGCAATGGCTGCTTTTACCTCTTCCCATATCCCGCCAGACGTATTTTCAAGGCTGTTCAGATAGCTTTTATATCCCTTCTTCATAAGGAAATCGATTGAAATGCCCACCTGCTGGCCAGAAAACTCCGCGTTGTAAGCCTGGACTTTCCAGGACGTCCGGCTCATGATTGCTGCTGACAAATAGCCGAGAGATAAGGGGAATATGTTTACTCCAAATCTTGTATCGTAGAGCCTGTAAAACGGCGGTTCCACAAGCAAAATTCTTCGCTCATTTTGCGGCTGGTGCTGAGCCATATTGCTGGTCCTCCCTGTTTGCCCCTAACCCAAGATTAGCGCCCTGCATGCCTGATGAAACAACGCTGGCGGGGAAGTGCACGTGAGCAAACGCTGGATTCAGTTTCCATTCCACTTTCCCATTACGCCCACCGCTCTGAGATCCAAAGCGATCGAATGGAACAGTCCCCTCGAAAGCGATATCGCCTTTAGGGAAAAGGTGAACCAAAGAACGTGAAGACTACAATCTACTCCTGAATCTTGCTTTTTGCCATGGTCACCAGGCTGGTAAAGGCTTGCGGGTCCCTGACAGCCATGTCAGCCAGTACCTTTCGGTTGACCTCAATCCCTGCCCTGTTCAGACCATCAATTAACTGGGCATAATTGAGACCATTGGCGCGGCTGAGCGCGTTGATACGGATAATCCAGAGACGCCGCATATCACCTTTACGCTCGCGCCGGTGAAAAAAGGCATAGTTCAAAGCGTGCATCATGGACTCATGGGCTCGCCGGTAAAGCTTATGGCGGCTTGCCCGGTGTCCTTTGGTCAGTTCAAGCACTTTCTTGTGCCGGTGGTGGGCAGGGACATTAGTTTTCGCTCTTGGCATTGTAGCTTCTCCTCTTCCTACACTCCGTAAGGCAGCAGCCTGCTTATCCTTTTCTTATCCACCGAACTCAATGACAGCTTCTCACTGAACTGGGCCTTAACACGTTTCGGTTTGTTTATGCGCAGGTGACTCTTACCAATCTTGACCCGCATGATCTTGCCGCTGCCGGTAATATGAAACCGCTTCTGCGCCCCTTTGTGAGTCTTGATTTTTGGCATTTCTAGCTTCCCTTCACTTCTTCCGTTTCTCTATTTTTCCTGGCCTTTACCGCCGCCCCCGGAGCCAGGACGGCAACCATCCTTCTTCCCTCCATCACGGGATGTCCTTCGAGTGTCGCCACATCTTTCAGAAGCTCTGCCACCTTTTGCAGCAATTTCCACCCAAGATCACTATGGGTAATCTCCCGTCCCCGGAACATGATCACCACCCTGACCTTATCCCGATCGACAAGGAACTTTTCCACCAGCTTGATCTTGGAAGCCAGGTCATGATCGCTGATGCTCGGTCGAAACCGCATTTCCCTCACGGTGGGAATTTTCTGGCCCTTTTTTGCCTCACGCTCTTTTTTCGCCTGCTCATACTTAAACCGGCCGTAATCAAGCAGACGGCACACTGGCGGCACAGAAGTCGCCGCCACCTCAACAAGATCGAGACCGTGAGCTTTGGCTACCTCTCGCGCCTGGTAGAGGGGCATGACTCCAAGTTGCTCCCCCTGCTCCCCCACCAGCCGTACTTCCCGCGCCCTGATCTCCTCGTTAACACGCAGTTTTCTAACTATCTGTTACTCCGCCCCCAAATGTTTCAAGATTTAAGAAGGAATATACCATATGTCTCACATCCAATCAAACATCAAGTCCAATAGTATCAAAATTTCCTCCGGCACTGCGTCCCGCCGGGCCGGTTCCAAAGCGCCCCCCCAAACGCAGCCCCTTTATCCTCCATTTACCCTTTTTCTGCGAGATTTGTCAAGCCCAGGCCGGGCACAGTTATCTTAAGTCCCCGGACCTTGTGGCAATAATCGTTCTCAGCATCTCCCGAAAGCTTTCGAATGGCTGAGAAGGCAACTGCTCACCGGTGCGCAGGCGCACCGAGATGGTGGATGCGGCTACTTCCCTGTCGCCGACCACCAGCATATACGGCGCCTTTTCCAACTGCGCCTGGCGTATCTTATAATTTACACTTTCCGAACGCGCGTCAAGCTTTACCCGGATCCCATCGCTTTTCAATTGCGTCGCGAGGCTGCGGGCATAGTCAAGATGGCGGTCAGCGATCGGGATAACCGCCACCTGGAGAGGCGCCAGCCATACCGGGAATGCCCCGCCGTAGTGCTCAAGCAGGAAGCCGATCAGCCGCTCATGTGTGCCGAGCGGAGCGCGATGAATAATCAACGGCCGTTCTTCTTTGCCCTCCTCATTCACAAAGGTCAAACCGCAGCGCTCCGCCTGAGCGAAGTCCACCTGGTTTGTCGCCAGCGTGAACTCCCTGCCTATAACACTCTTAATCTGCACATCAATCTTCGGGCCATAAAACGCCGCTTCATCGGCGACTTCATAATACGGGATGTGGTTGTGGTCAAGCGCCTTGCGCACCATCTCTTCAGTTTTCAGCCATAGCTCCGGATTGTTCACATATTTCTTCCCCAGCCCGCCCGGAGCGTGGGTGCTCAAGCGCATGGCAAATTCCTTGATATCAAACAGCTTGAAGTACTCCAGGTACAGAAAAATAACCCCGGCAAACTCCTCTTCAAACTGCTTCTCCATGCAATAGATATGGGAATCATTCATTTGCATCGAGCGTACCCGCATCAGCCCGAACAGTTCGCCGGATTTCTCGTAGCGGTAGCATGTTCCGTACTCGGCGAGGCGCAGAGGCAGGTCCCGATAGCTGCGCGGTCTGCTGCCGAATATCCGATGATGCATCGGGCAGTTCATCGGCTTAACGTAATAGCGGACTCCTTCCAGCTCCATCGGCGGATACATGCTCTCCTCGTAGTAGGGCAGGTGCCCGCTCCGCCTGAACAAGTCTTCCTTGGCAAGATGGGGAGTCCTGACCCTCACATAGCCATGCCTGAACTCAGTCTCCACGGCCAGTTTCTCGATTTCCTCAATCATTGCCGCACCATTGGGTAGCCAGAGCGGCAGACCCGGCCCAACGTCATCATCAAAGGTGAATATGTCCAGCTCTTTGCCCAGTTTCCGGTGGTCGCGCCTTTTCGCTTCCTCGAGGCGCGCCAGGTGCTCCTCTATTTCTTTCTCAGTGTGAAAGGCAACGCCGTATATCCTCTGGAGCATGGGACGATGCTCGTCGCCGCGCCAGTAAGCGCCGGCGATATTAATGAGCTTAAAAGCCTTGATATCCCGGGTATTCGCCACATGGGGGCCCCGGCATAAATCAACGAACGCCCCCTGCCGGTATACACTGAGCTTGTCCTCCGGGATTTCATCAATCAGCTCCAGCTTGTACGGCTGAGCGGCGAATAGCGCACGCGCCTCCCCCCGGCTCATCTCTTCCCGGACAAAGGGGACTCCCGAAGCCACTATCTCCGCCATCCGGGTTTCAATGAGTGGAAGGTCCTCCGCCGTCAACGCCCGCGGCAGTTCAAAGTCATAGTAGAACCCATCCTCAATGGCCGGACCGATCCCAAACTTCGTCCCGGGAAAAAGGGACTGGACCGCCTCCGCCATTACATGGGCCGCCGAATGGCGCACTTTCTCGATATCTTGTTCCCCCCCTTTTTTAATTACCACCCGGGACCATCGCCTCCACAAACAAAAACCTCCCACCCCCTTCCGGGACGAGAGGTGATGACGTCTCTGTATCTATTCCAGACTCAGCACAAGCACAGATTCACTCACGCCTGTTCCTGGACTCCGCAGGCAAATGTCTACTGTTGCTCCATTATAACAACCAGCAGTGAGAAGTGCAATCGGCTAGTGGAGAGTGGCATCTAAAGCTCTTTACCCCCGGCAACGTTCAGGAGGGTTTGCTCAAATTCATCGGTGACTTTGTCCCAGCTATGTCTGGCGGCGAACTGTCCCGCCTGCTCAGCCAGTTGTTTGATTGCCCCGTTCCGGGCAAGCTCCATGGCTTGGCGCACCGTGTCCTCCGGCCTTTCTACATAGACGATGCCGTTGCCCTCTCCAATTTCATTCACAACGCCGGAGAGGCGGGTAGATATAACCGGTTTCCTGGCCGTCACATAGTCATATATTTTTATCGGCACGATGCCCTGCATAACCGGCTCGTCCTGGGGAGAGGGAAGGATGCAAATATCGGCGGCGGCGAGGAATGAAGGCACTTCGTCATAGGGTTTCCGGCCGGTCAGGATAAGCCTTCCGTTAAGACCGGATTCCCTTCTGATTTTATCCAGGTCATCGTAGCCATCCCCATCCCCAACGACCATCAGCTTAATTCTGCTGTCACCTACCTTAGCCATTTCTATGGCCACTTCTTTCAATCCCTGAAAATGGTGTATCCAGCCAACAAAGAAGAGGACAAGGTCATTTCTGTCAATCTTGTACTTTTTTCGCACTTCTGCGCCATCGGCAGCGGGGCGAAAGCGGCTGACATCTATGCCAGCAGTGATCGCACGGGTCTTCTCCGGCGCAGCCCCCATTCGCAGACAATACTCCCTGAGACCTGAATGCCCAGAGATAACCAGGTCGGCGGAGCGGAAGTTCCATCTCTCAATCATCCGTCCCAGGGGATGAAGGAGCCTGAAGGGAATCAGCTTATGGCTGACGTCCAGCACATAGTACACCACCGGCACATGCTTCCTCTTCGCCACTCTAAAGGCAAGGAAAGGCGTGAGGATACAGTCGGCGATGATGACGTCCGGTTTGAACTCCCCTACCTGGCGGTTGATTTCCTGCGTGTAGGTAAAGAGCATGGAAACATAGTCCAGAAGGGGAATCTTCACTATTCCCGGGCGGATGACCGTATGATAAGCATCCCTAAGCAACCGGGCGACGCGGAAAGTCTGCCTCTTTGAGAATAGCTCTTTCTTGCCTTCTGCCCGCCACAGAATCTCGTAGTCAATTACCCTTACTTCATGTCCCCGGAGCACCATTCTTTCCGCCAGATGATTGTGCTGCATCGGGTTCCGCCTGATCCAATCGGTATCCTGAACGTAAAGAATTTTCATCGGGTTATCTTTGGACCTGCCAACAATGGCACTTCAATCTTTCTTGAGGATCTGCGCCAGGAACTTCTCGCTGTACCTCTCCAGGACCTCGTCCACCTGCTCCCTGGTAGCGCCCAGCTCCTTGATACTGGCAGTCACCCTCGGGCCAGTGACCCAATCCGAGTGATGGTCGGCAAAGGTCCTCCTCAGACCCTCTTCCCGTGTGAGTTGGTTCTCGCGAATCATTTTGCTGTACATCTCATCGTGCTCGGTGAAGCCCACGATTTTCAGGAACATGTAGTTGAGTAGCGGATATGCGCTGTCATCAATCCGCCAGGTGGTGGTATGGTCCGGCGCGCCTTCCCAGCCGAGTTCATTGATAACGGTAGCCTCAACCTCTTTCTCTCTCCAGTAGATATAGTCCCAGAAACCAAGAAAGCGGACATCCTTGGGCCGGAACAGCGCTTCAAAGAAATAGACCGCTCCTCCGGTCATATACTCCTTGAAAATGGGCCATTTGAAATTATAGGAATTCGGAAGGAATTCTTTAGTGACGAAGTATGTCACCAGCTTGATTTTTTGGCCTGTAGTAAATGTGCCACGGTCGTCCGGGAATACTCCCATGAATCCCCTTTTCCAATGCTCCTCCTCGAAGCTGCAATTTCCCACGTAGTTGCCGCCCCAGACGAGCGGAATCCTGTTTTCGTGGGCGAAGCGCGCCATGCGGAGATTCATCGTTTTATCGCCGGCGTTAAGGACGGGCACGATAGTATTGATTGAGGGGTTCTTCAGCCAACCATGAAACTTTATTATGCAGTTCTGCTGGGCAACCCCTATCTTGTTGTCATCGCGCAGCCAGACATGGGGCACACCGAGGGCTTTGGTAACCGTCTCTATGTTCCGGATGCCTTCCGGCAGGATAAAACCGCTGTCAACAGTGAGGGAGATGCATCTCATCTTGTATTTTTTGACCATCTGGTGGAGCACAAAAGAACTGTCCCGCCCCCCGCTTATGGGAACGACGCAATCATATTTATCACCTTTGTTGCGGTTTTCGGAGAGCACTTTGAGAAGTTCTTCCTCCCCGCGCACCTTTACCGGCTGGTGACTCAGACAATAGTTGCAGACGCCGTCATGGTCAAAGGTAATCCCCGGAAACGTCTCTGGCAAGACGCATCTCGTACACCTTTTCAGCGTCATGTCAAAGGTCTTCTCCATCGTTTTCACCATTATTTCCTCCTCCGTGGCCGGAACCCTTCTTCGTCCCGGCAAATTTATGTAAACATACCAGACAATTATTACAATTATGTTACAAAAGTGCCAGCAGTCACATCATGAAATCCGCCCCGGCTATAGCAAAGCCCTGACTGTGCTGACTACCAGGTTAAGCGGAAATGATACCAGCTTTTTTGGTGAAAAGGATTTCGTTTCCCCGAATTCTCTTGGCTGCATCACCACACCTATTTCTGCCACCCTGAGCCTTTTTCTGGCAGCAATCATCAGCTCCTCGACATGATAAGTGGAGCCGTCTTTCAGTTTCCCCTTTTTCGAAGCCTCGATTGCCACCTGGCAGGCTCGGCGGCTCCATATCTTCAATCCAGACGTAGTGTCGGTGATCCGTTTTCCGTAGACCAGGGAGACGAGGCGGGAGCAAAACCACATCCCCGCGCCTGCGGTGCTCAAGACTTTGCCATTGAATCTCTCGAGGTGTCGGGAGCCTATCACTATATCGACGCCGGTTTCCGTTGCGTGCCTGAACAACCTTGGAATATCCTGTGGACTGTGCTGACCATCACCATCAATTTTTATGACGTAGTTGTATCCCAACGCCAGCCCCACCTCCAGCCCGCCGATTATCCTGTTTGCCCCCAACGGCATGGGGTGATCAAGCACCTCCACACCCAATTTTTTCAGGATGCGGGATGTGGAATCATTCGAGCCATCGTTTATCACCAGTATGTCAAAGGGACAGCTTGCCCTCACCCCCGCTACTACCCTGGCGATGGTATTTTCTTCGTTATGGACCGGTATGAAGACCAGCGCCTCCGAGCCATGAAACTGATGGGTCCTCCGGCCCAAGAAGTCGGCAAGAGCCTGCCTGTGCAGCTCATCAAGACCTGCCTTCGCCACCACCCACACCCTTGTCAACCTGCAGCATTTGAAGGACCGTAGTTATCTCGGTGGCCAGACCCGCGTTGCTTTTAGCTCTTCCGCTTAACGCCTCGTAAAAATACTCGATCGCATAGCGCAGGTTGTTGTTCTCATCGATGCAAAACTCCTTGTGCTCTCGCGGCAGCTTATCGGCGATCGTCCACTTCATTCTTTGATACTTGTCTAAGCGGAGGGCAGGCTGATTAACGGGATCGTAGATAATCGTTCCATTCTCGCCGTAAATCACCACGCTCGTATCTTTTCCCGGGTAATTTAGACTGACCACAATCTGTCCCTCGAAGCCGGGCTTACCGAAAGAGATTACCCCGGTCTCTACCTCCCCCTCGCAGGTAACCATGTCCCTCTTTTCAAAGGACAAATCCGTAAGCGGAACGAACATATCAAGCACGGAAAGCATATGTGAACCAAGCAGCCAGTAGACGCTCCCACCCTTGAACCTGCCGAGGTGTTTGACCGCCATTTCCATACCGAGAATATTCCCGATTTCTCCGGCTCCAATAAGGCCCTGGGCTTGTTTCAGAGCGCGGGAGAAAGTGTACACATATTCAACCGCCAATATCCGGTCCGCATCGGAAGCAATCTGACCGAGCTCACGGCATTGCCCACCTTCCAGCGTTAGCGGCTTCTCGGACAGGACGTTTTTGCCGTGCAACAGGGCCGCCCTGATAATAGGATAATGCGTCTCATTGGGCGTGGCTACGACGACAGCGGAGATTGTTCCATCACGCCACACTCTATTCAGGTCCGATCTGGAATTGCAGACATATTTGAGGTCGAAATTGGGATTCTCCTCAATATATTTCTTGAGTTTCGAGCCCCAGTAGCCGTTACCGATCAGGGCGCAGCCGATCATCTCGCTGCCCTTTTGGCGTGACAATGACGTTGTGACGGGCTGAGCCAGCGGCAACAGCCGGAACTTGAAAGAAGCAAAGCCCAAACCAAATAGCCACCGGAATTTTCCTGCGTCTCATCCCTACCACTGTTTCCCACGCTGTTTACCATACTTTTTCCTTTGCAGCAGGAACGGCGCCGTTGCGTAAATAAGCATACATGCGATTAATTTCCAGCCCCATGCGGTTACACCGGCCGCCTTTGGAGAAGCACGTGAAGGCATTCCAGTCCGGATTGGCGTTTGCTTCCAATAGCTGATGGAATTCGTCAAGGTCGCCGGTTACCTTGCCTAGCCGGGCCATTGCCATAGTGGGAGAGGCAGTAGTTGAGCACTTGTAAACATACCCGTCAGCGCCGTAGGTGATCTGGTAATAGCAATAGACGCAATGCTTAAAATCAAACTTGTCAATATCGGTGAACTCGGGTCCCGTGTAGAATATGTAGGGTTTCTCATCCTCACTCTTGGAGAGATACGGCGCTAATCTTTGCTCGTATACATCGGTCATTGGCACTTCGCGGTCCCGCTTGTACTCCCGCACTTTTTCAAAGGACTGGTTATAGGGGGCGAAAGGAATAGAGAACCGCAAAGAGTCCACGCCGATTTCCCGCGCAATGTTCACAATTGCGCCAAAATTTTCCGGAGAATCACTGAACGGTGAAATAAGATAGCACAGCCTGAGCGCATGGCCTTTGCCAACACTATTTCTTATATCGACGGCAGTCTTCAATCCCCGGATTATCTGATTAAACAGCTCCTCTTGCCGGTGTCCTTTCGTCTTGGCCCATGACCACGGAAAGCCGGCATCGAGGCTGACAGAGAGATAGTCCACCATATCGGTCGAAATACGATTCAGCTCACTCAGCCATCCCAGCTGGTCTTCTAACTGCTGGAGCAGCACCCCGCTGGTATGTATGCCAAAATGGTTGCTATACCTTTTGGTGGTGTGCAGGAAAGTCATGAAATAGGGATTTAACAGAGGTTCGGTATAGTTGCCGCCATAAATGTGGAAAGGGATTTTCCCTTGCAGCTTATTGAGAAGCTCCAGCGCATCCATTTCCCAGGTGCCCAGGTCCTTTTGCACATATCTGCCGGCGCAATGGGGACAATGGAGGTCGCAAGGCTTCAAATGGTTCCCCGGAAGATGAATCTCTAACTGACGAGGATAGATGAACTTACCGTTGAAGAATGTTGTGGCATCACCCTGAAGGTGGTCCATAAGCTGTTTCCAGTAGCGGTACTCGGGGGGTCTCATATCCCGCTTTATCTCCATTGCCACCTCTTCCTGAAAGCTACTGGACACCTTTCCTTTATTCAACATGCCGTATTCACTCTGACCGTCTCCCCGTTAATGGGGGAGGGGAGCCGGTCCTCTGCAGACAAGCCTTATTCTCTCTTCTTGCCCAAAGAGACTATGTCTGACTAGTTCGTTAGGACTACCCAACCATAGTCCAATTAGTTGACAAAAAGATTACCGCACTTATAGACATTTGTCAACTAGTTAATTTTCCATGAACCGGCGTCACCAAGAAATACTAAAGTTCGATTTTTTGCCTTTCTTTCCCTACGCAACAATATGTAAAGACGTTGACTTCACATTTTCCAGAGTATAGGATATTCAGTAAAGATTCTTAGCCATTATCCTGGAGGAAACTGACGAGCAATCCATACAGACTACTGGGATTAGGACTCTCTCTAGCCGGGGCTGCGTTCGCCCCCGTAGCATACTTTATTGTCGGTTCTGCGCCGCTCGCCGCCGTAGGGATGTCCGCCATTATTATCGGGCTCATTAGCGTTGCGCTGGCAAACACGCGTCCCTACATTTCTCCTGAAGCGTGCGATTTGATATTGAAAACCGGAATGGAGAATACCGCGGCGCTCATCGAGGAGCTGGGGCTCAGGGGAAAGGCGGTTTACCTTCCATCTGCGATGCGCGATGGCCGTTCCCAGGCACTCATCCCGCTGGTGGACAACCGGGAGCTCAATCTGGCGCGGGACAAAGTCCCCGGGCGTCTGGTCGTACGGTACGGCGCCAATCCGGATGACATGGCAGTGGCTGTGTCAACTCCCGGCAGCTTGAACATCGATATGCTGGCGACAAAGCCTGGCCCAACTGCTGACGATATTGAGGCTGCCGTAACCTACGTCTTGACCGGTCTCCTGGATATCGCCAGTTCGGTCAGCGTGAACATGGCCGATTCCCAGGTACACATCGAAGTTAAGGGAGCGAAATTGCGATACGAAGATATCTGGTTTTACCGCTGTCTCGGCAGCCCCATAGCGTCAATAGCGGCGGCGATTTCATGCGAGGCACTGGGAAAACCTGTCCGGATAAAAGAAGAAGACTACGGCCAGGGAAAAGGCCGGATAGTGCTCGAGGTACTCTCTTGAGAATATATAATAAATACCTTCTGACTCTGGCGCTGGTCATGGGAGCGGCAAACTCGCTGCTGGCGTTTCTGGGCAACAATGATCTGACGAACTACTTCGTCGTAAATATCATCATCTGTCTGGGAATCACCTTGCTTTTCGTTCACCTGAATCCCCGCGCCCGGACGGCGCTCAACGGAATAAACGCGGTCCTGTTCGGCGGCTTCGCGGTTATAATCGCCCTGAAAATCGTGGAATTCCTTTCTGGCAAATGAAAACGCTATTTCGCAGTCTCAAGAAGGCTCTGCTGATTACGATTACGGTGGCTCTCGTCCTTGCCACCTTGAGTCCTCTTACAGCGCACGCCATTGAAATCCATGAAGACCCAGAACAGGCCAGGGTAATATTCAACGCCATCTCCCTCTTTCGCTACTACTCGGACTCCCTGGACTTATTGCTGAAAAAGGTCCCGGACGAAGTTGAGGCCCGGCTGAAGAAGATGCCTTTCGCCAATGTGCCGGAAGGTCTTTCGAGGGCTACCGGCGTCTTCGCCTCATCAAGCACCAACCTTTCCTACCTGGTTTTTGATATTGACCGTGCCATCACTAAGTTGATGAGTCTCGCGAGGCAATCGCGATTCGACGAAGCCGCTGAGTTCACGGAGAAAATCCTGGCAAGCATAGTGGACTCCGAGATCAGGCTCAATGAGATGGAACAGGC
Source organism: Chloroflexota bacterium (assembly GCA_016190825.1). Lineage (GTDB taxonomy): Bacteria > Chloroflexota > Dehalococcoidia > Dehalococcoidales > UBA2162 > JACPPV01. The sequence goes on along the minus strand of JACPPV010000032.1, from coordinate 45,881 downwards.
TATATCAACCATCGGGAGAGAGCTAAGAATATCCTCAGCCTCACCGGAAACCGACCTGCGGCGCTCTTTCGACGAGGTAACGGACCGCATTGAGAAGATAAGAGCCATGCTTGCCGCTTACAGGGAACTGGTGGCAAATATTCCGGCCGAACGGCAGTCGAAACAAACGCAGCTTACCTTCAACATAGTTCCGGCTACTGCTTTCGTGGGCGATGCTATTGCCTTCGAGGGTGAACTGACCTCTGAGAAACGGACTCTGGCTAGTCGCGATATTGTCATTCTTCTGGATAGTTCTGAATACGCCGCTGCCAGGACAGACGGAGCGGGACATTTTGCCGGCACGCTCCCGGTCCCTTACCGTTACCAGCCGGAGATGGAGCTACAGGCGCTCTACTACCCGAAAGACGGCGATGCCGGTATTTATTCGGCCGCGTTAAGCCCGGGGGTAAAGCTCAAAGTATTGTTTTACGAGGCTCTGTTGAAACTGGATGTGCCGGCCAAGTCCTATCCGGGGCTTGAGACAATCATCAATGGCCGGTTCGATTACGGACAAGCCACGGCACCTGCGGAGAGAACGGTTGAAATCTACCTCGATGACGGTTTTCTGTCCCGGATAACGGCGCAAGAGAACTTTTCCACGATAGTGAAAATCCCGCCAGAGACACTTACAGGCAAGCACACCGTCACATTCTCGGCAGGCCCATTGAAGAGATACGCCCCGGTAACTGTCAGCGCCACCCTGAACGTTACGAAGGCGGTTCCCGTCCTGGTGACTGATTTGCCAGGATTGGTCATAATACCGGGCAGCATGAACCTGAACGGCAGGCTGTCTTCCGAGATTGGAGCGTTAGGCGGCGCCTCGGTCAAGATGAAACTTGGCGGCTCCGAAGCTGCAGCGATAACCTCTGTTGATGGTTCCTTTGACGTGAGAATGGCCATGGGACTTCACCCGGGACTGGCGGGGTGGCAATCGCTTGAATGGGAAATCACCCCCCAAGAACCATGGCACGCACCTTTGAGTATAACCGGCAACCTGTTCACCGTAAACGTAATTAACAGCGGTAGTTTCATTGTCATCATCGCACTGCTTGGCGTCTATCTTCCCCGCCAGCTTAGAAAAAAGTTCGGGCTTGAAATGCAGGTTGGCAGAAAGCCTGCCGTTAGCCCCCACCCCACCCCCTCACCGCAGACAGCTGCCACAAACAGTCAGACGCCAGTGGCATTCGCCATCGATGAAGCAAGCCAGGGACCGCGGGGCAGAATACTGGGTTTATATCGGCTGGTGTTGGGACTTCTGCAAAGGCTGACAAAGACTCTTCTGCCGCCGCAGCAGACCCTGCGGGAGTTCGCCGATAGCCACAGCAAGGCGCTCGGTCCATTCGCCAGGCATTTCCTGGAGCTCAGCCGGACTGTTGAAAGATTGCTTTACTCGCGCCACCAGCCCACTGAGGAAGAGGTCAGAAAGAGCGAACAGCTCACTCATGACATACGGGAGGCATTCAAGGGTGAGGGTATCTGACGTTCTCTTTGCCGTGGTAGTGGTGATACTGCTCGGCTCGCTACTCTCCGTCTGGTTTTACCCTTCGGCACAGGACTTCATGGAGAGCAACCGGACGTGGAACGGGATAAAGAGCTTTTCCAGCGAAAGCGGCGCCCAGAGCGTCGACTCCCTGTCCAAATTGCCCAGCCTTCCCCGGGAACATACGCTGATCGTCGTGCCCTATGTCGACCCCACGCCTGAAGAGCTATCCCGGATAAGACAGTTTGTCGACAACGGCGGCTCGCTGCTACTGATGGACGACTACGGCTACGGCAACAATATCCTGAAATACCTGGAACTGCCGACCCGTTTCGATAACCGGCCACTTCTCGACCCCCTTTTTTCCTATAAGAACCAGCGGATGCCGCGCGTGACAGACTTCAGCCCCGAGATAAGAAACGCGGGCATAAGCGCGCTGACGCTTAATCATGCCACCAGCCTGATTAACGTAGAAGAGAGCCAGGCGCTCGCGTGGTCGTCATCAAACAGTTTTCTTGATACCGATGGCAACGAGGCGTACAACGCCGGTGAGCCCGCAGGACCTTTTCCAGTAGTGGCAAGATTCAAGCATGGACAGGGAACAGTAACCCTTGTTTCCGACCCGAGTATTATGATAAATTCGATGGTAAACCGAGACGATAACTCTCGCTTCATCAAGTACCTGTCCAGCCCGCCGGGGGCGGAGCGCCCAAATACCGTGCTGGTTGACCATTCCCTTTTGACGAAGACCCCCCTCGATACGTCAAGAACAAGATTGACCAATTTGATGGAAATCATTAGAAGCCCTTATTCCCTCCTGGGGATCGTGGCGTTGATATTTCTGGCAGTATCCAGATACAACATCAAGAGAGGAGAATCCATTGGCTGAAATTACCAGAGTCGCAGACCTGTACCAGAGGGTCCTCAAGGAAGTCTCCAGGGCGACCATCGGCAAAGACGATGTTAAAGAAGCCCTGATGCTGGCACTTATTGCCGGCGGGCACCTGCTAATCGAGGGATTCCCGGGCACTGCCAAGACCACCCTTGCCAAAGCCTTTGCCCAGGCAATCGGCGGCAAGTTCAAGAGGGTCCAGTTCACCCCAGATATGCTGCCGGCGGATATCACCGGCTTTTACATCTATTCTCCCAACGGTGACTCCCGGCTGATCGAGGGTCCGATATTCGCCAATATCGTCCTTGCCGATGAGCTTAACCGCACCACGCCCAGAACACAGTCCGCCCTCCTCGAGTCCATGCAGGAACACCAGGTTACCATTGAAAGGACGACCTTCCACCTGCCCGAGCCGTTCATGGTCATAGCCACACAGGTCCAGGCAGGGGCCGAGGGCACCTATCCCCTGACGGATGTGCAGGCGGACCGGTTCCTGCTGCGAGTGTTCAGCAAGTATTCCACGAAGGAAGAGGAGACGCAGATTTTGAACAATATTGACCGGATTGATGAGACTGCCATCACCCCGGTGACCACGCTGGATGAAATAGCGGAACTGCGAGATCTGACAAAAACAGTCCACGTCTCCCCGGAGATAGTGGAATACGCAATGTCGATTGTTGAAGCCGTGCGTTCGGACACGGACGTGGCAGGGGGGCCCAGCATCAGGGGCAGCATCGCGCTCTACAAATGCTCGCGGGCGTTAGCCTTACTGGATGGCCGTGATTTCGTTATTCCCGATGACATCAAGCACTTGGTGTGTCCCTCCATGGAGCATAGGCTCAAGATCAAGCCCGAGTCTGAAATGGATGATATTACCCCGCAAATTGTTCTGAAAAGGGCGCTGGAAAGTGTAGCGGTGCCGAAGCTGAAACTATGAGCATACTCCGGAACCGGCACCTTGTCCCTTTCTTAATGACTTACATCGCGATAGCACTGGCAGCCGCCGCGGCGCTGTCGCCGGCAGCCCTCTCTTTTGTTCCGATATTGCTCCTCATCTGGCATCTTTTCCTCTGGCGCTGGCGTCTCGCTCCGGTTGTGCAACTTCTGACCGGATATTTCATGTTTCTCGCCATCGCCCTGCTGTTCTCAGCCCGTACCGGTCCGCTCTTTTCACCACTTATTGCCCTGCCGGCACTCTTACTCTTCCATTTACACCTGGAAGTGGCCGCCGCTTCAGCTAACTATCGAAAAAGCAAAGGGGACCGCCGCCCGACGGACACATTTGTCACCCTCGGCGCAATTACAGCGCTGGTACTGCTGGTTTCCCTGCTCCTTAACAGTTTTTCCCTTCTTCTGGCGTGTCTGGCAGCAAGCGCATACCTCGCCGTGCTGGGGGCATTCGCTTACCGGAAGCTGCCCGGCAGGCCGGTGAAGGAGATACAACTCCAGCAGCGGATACTTGCCGGCGCCAGGGCTGACGCAAGCGTCAAGCTGACCGTTCAGACAGAGATTGGAGGGCTTTTGTTTGTCAGATCGCCGTACAAGTGGCTTAGAGCAGCCCCCGCCAGAATGCCGTTGCAGGGCGGCGAACTGAACATCGATATTTCTTTCTCGCCGGAGCTGTCAGGTCCTTCGCTGGTCAAACTCGAAGCCCAGGCTACCGACCGTTGGGGGCTTTTCCGTGTTAACTTTGAACTTGAACCGCTGCGGCTCTTTGTAATTCCGCGGGCCAGATATGCCGATTGGCTGGCAAGGAAGTACATGGCTGGAAGCAACCCCGGCATCCTGCCGCTGATATCAAACGTGGCCGCGCTGAAACCAACCTACGGTCTGAGGAGAGGCGTCGAATATTACGGCAACCGGCAATACCAGCCGGGGGACAGCCTGAAAAACATAGATTGGAAGCACTCGGTAAAATACAACGAGCTGGTTTCCAAGGAATTTACCGAGTTTCACGGGCGGTCGGCCATATTGCTGATAAACCTGGCTGCCGGTAATGCCGAAGAGGCGGACAAGCTGGCTTACAATATCATAGTCACAGCGCTTTCACTGGCTCAGGACAGCATCCCGGCAGCGCTGGCTGCCTATGATCACCGGGGTGTGAAGCTGACCACTGGTTCGCTGTCCGGGCAGCGGTTGCTCCCACAATCTATTCAGCTTGCCCGGGAAATAGTTACCATTGTCAACCCCAAAAGATACCTGAATCCGCCCGATATTTTGCGGCTGAAGGCGAATATCAGCCGTCTCCAGTCGGCAGAGAGCCAGGCCTCAGAAAAGCTGGCCGGGCTACTACGGCTGGAATACGGAGCCCTCAGCGCTAACGCCCGCCTCAATCCGGCAACCAGAGCGCTGGCTGACGTTCTGGCTAAAGGGGACAAACAGGCGAACGTGGTGATCATTTCATGTCGTAATCACGACGCCGAAGCGCTGGCATTCAACACCTTCGAGCTTGGCAGGAAGGGACACGCCGTAATTACAGTTTGAAATAAAGGTCAATCCAGCTTTCCCGACCTGAAAAAAGTGAGAACCGCTTTTCTCTGCCTCAGCCTTACCGCCAGATAGGTGAGGATCGCCAACCCAACAAGTTCCGGAACATATGATTGTGGGTCTGTCAAAAGGGCACGAAAAATATTTGGCATCCATTCGCTCAGGCTGATTCTGTCGAAGGTGAAACCCAGGAGCGGCCAGAAAAGAGTCCGGGGCACCCTCCATAACTGGTCGAGAACCAGATGAGCGAAAGTGCCGATGGACAGGGTGAGCAGCCATGTCTGGCAGCGGCTCCGATACAGGTACAGCCCGCCCAGCGTAATAAGGATCAGAAAAAGGAGCGTATGGGCGAATATCCGGCCGTAGCTAAAGACCTCCCTGAAGAAAAATTGCCCGATGGGTTTATCAATGACATCGGGCAGCATTGCGGCAAACAAGACGAGCCGGTAGTCCAGCTTGCCGGTAAAGGAAAGGACTTTTTGAGAAAATGACGTCCGCGAAGAGGTGACGTTCTGAGCATCAACCGGAGCTTTTGCCCGGCGGCGCTCCCTTGCCTGTAAAAAACGATTAGTTGCCCAGACAGCACCGAGGGTAATCCCGATATGGCCAAAAAGCAACACGCCGAACATGATAGCATAACCGACTGCCCCACGAAAGTTTCAGAAGACGTTCAATGAAAGCGAAAAATGTCCTATAATATGGAGACGCTGTTAACACGTGGGATGTGGAAGGATGGTGTCCAATGACGAGCATCGCCGTTTCCGTAAATCATGTTACGTTTGGTTTCGGGCGTCGGGAAGTGCTGAAAGACCTTTCACTAGATATTCCCGCTGGTACTGCCTTCGGGTTATTGGGACCCAACGGCGCCGGGAAAACTACGCTTATCCGCCTGCTGGTGGGCCTGTTGAGACCGAAATCCGGTGATATACACATCATGGGACAACTGATTTCCAGGAAGAAATCGCCGTTTATCGGCTACATGCCCCAGCTCCAATCCCTTTATGGCGAGCTTACCGTCCTGCAAAATGTGGATTTCTTTGCCCATATCTACCGCCTGCACGATAATGCCAAACGGGCGCAGCAGGTGGAAAAAGCACTCAAGCTCGTTGACCTCTGGGGGCGGCGGGACGATGCCGTGCAAAACCTGAGCGGCGGTATGAAACAGAGGACTAGTCTCGCTTGCGCTATTGTGCACAGTCCACCGCTCCTCTTCCTGGATGAACCCACTGTGGGTCTGGACCCCGAGCTGCGGGCGAGTTTCTGGGAATTCTTTTCTTCGCTGACCAAACAGGGCACTACCCTCGTCATTTCAAGTCACACGATGGATGACGCCGCCCATTGCGACCGGCTGGGCTTTATCCGGGATGGGAAGGTCATCGCCGAAGGAACGCCAGACGAATTGAGGCTGGCTACCGGCAGCCCCCGGGCGAGCCTGGAAGATGCTTTCCTTTACTTCGTCCGCCGGGGAAAGGAGACCCCAGATGACTGACGCCGTGTGGACAATCGCAAAACGGGTAATTACCCAGATAAGGCGTGACCACCGGACGCTAGCCATGATCCTGGTTGTTCCGCTGGTGGTCATGACGCTCATTGGCCTGAGCTTCCCGGATTTGAAAGTGCTGGACTACATCGCCCCTGCTCTGCTTGCCGCCCTAGCCTTTTTCTTCGGCTTCCTGCTTACCGGTATCAGTTTCCTGCGGGAGCGTTCCCAGGGGACAATGGAGCGCCTTACGGTATCGCCGGTTACCAGGCTAGATATTGTCGTGGGCTACCTCTTCGGCTTTTTCGTCTTTGCCCTGATACAAACCCTCATCATCCTGTTTTACACCATCTATGTTTTCGATATCACCTATCGCGGGCAGCTCTGGGAGATTCTGGTATTCCAGGTGGCCGTAATTATCGGGGCGGTGAACCTGGGCATATTTATCTCCTCTTTCGCCCGTAACGAGTTCCAGATGGTACAGTTCATCCCGCTGGTTATCCTGCCGCAGATGTTCATGGGAGGCCTTCTCTGGCCGGTCGAGCAGATGCCGGACTACCTGCAATGGTTTGCTCACATTTTACCGCTGACCTACGCCGTTGACGGCATGCGGGAAATTATGCTCACCGGCAAGGGTCTTCCGGATGTATGGGTAGACCTTGCGGTACTGGCAGGATTTGCCGTGCTGACTTCGGTGCTGGCGGCGCTGACGTTGAGGAAAGGGCCAGGGGGATAGTAACAACTCCGCTAAAATGTGCTAAAATTCCGCAACTGCGAATATCTACGCTGGAGAACCGCAATGAAAGCCGTCATACTGGTCGGGGGTAAGGCAACCAGGCTTCATCCGCTGACCGCCAACTTGCCCAAAGCCATGGTACCGGTGCTGAACACTCCTTTTCTTGAACACGTTATTCGCCACCTCAGCCGGCACGGGATAACGGAGATAGTCCTGTCGCTGGGTCACCTCGCGGAACCTGTCGAAGCCTATTTCAAGGATGGCAGCGGTTTTGGCGTCAAGCTCAAATACGTTCTGGAAGACTCTCCCCGCGGCACTGCCGGGGGAATCAAGAACGTGGAGAAACTCCTTGATGGCACCTTCATCGCTTTAAACGGTGACGTCTTTACCGACCTCGATATCTCTGTCATGATTGATTTCCACCGACAAAAAAAAGCACTGGCAACCATCGCCCTTGCTCGGGCGGATGATCCCACCCACTACGGCGTAATTGAGACCGATGCCGAGAGCAGGATACTGAGCTTCAGGGAAAAGCCCGCCGCCGGCGAGGCGACCGGCAATATGGTGAATATCGGCACCTACGTGCTTGAGCCGGAGGCCCTGGCTCAAATTATGTCCCGGACTGAAGTTAGTATCGAACGGCAGACTTTTCCGCAACTGCTGACGCAGGGAAAGCCACTTTACGCTTATGCTTCTTCAGCGTACTGGCTTGATATCGGCACCCCGGACAAGTATCTCAAGCTGCAAGCCGACATTATGAGTCCCGACCTGTCGGGTCTGGACATTTTCAACCCCGCGCAAAGTGTGCGGGTCGGGCAGGACAGCAATGTAAGCCCTTCCGCTCAGATAACCGGGCCGGTGCTTATCGGAAGTGGTTGCTTCATCGGAAACAGGGTGCAACTTGTCGGCCCCCTGACCATCGGCGATGGCTGCAACATTTCGGCTGAGAGCGTCATCGAAAATTCCGTCATCTGGACCGGAGCTTGGATAGGCCCGAGGGTCTGCGTTAAGAACTCGATTGTGGCGGACCACTGCTACTTTCAAGCGAACAGCGTCGTCGAAGAAGCCGTCCTCGGCGACAACGTCACCGTTTGTGAAGGTTCTCACATAACCCCCGGCAGCCGGATTGCGTCCGGGACGGTGGTGGAAAGGACGGCTTGACAGCATCTCCTGAGAACGTTACACTGAAAACGAGCAACGGAACAAGGGAGGAAACAATTGGGGAGGAAACAGGCTAAGGCGGAACAAAGAGCCAAATATCAAGCGGCCTTCAAGGGAGTGAAGCATGGCCACGGCACTCGGCCGATAAGGAAGAAGGAAGAGACCGCATTGGGTAAATAGCTGTCATTACTTGAAAGGACTGTATAAGGGGGTGCCACCGAAGGGCCCCCCTTTCAATTTGCCGCATGACACAAAAGAATCATAGAATTATGGCAGGCAGCTTCAGAAGCCATTGACAACTGGTTTCCCTGATGCTATAAGTGATGTTGAAGCATAAGCGCGGTGAGCGCTGAAAAATTAGAATACAAGGAGTACAAAGTGACGACCAAGTCAGCCCCGGCGACAAGTGAACCTCTCAAGGACCTGGAGGAAGAACCCCCCAGTTGCCCCGTATCAAAGCACGCCCAGGAGGATGAAGAACCTCCAGGCAGTAATCTAGCCTCATTTGATATTGCCTCTTTCGCCCGGATTCCCAGGGGAACCTGGAACGACTGGAAGTGGCAATTCCGCAACCGGATCACCAGCATAGATCAACTGGCGAGATTCATTCCCCTTTCGGACAAGGAAAAGCTCCGCCTCAAACTGGTCACCGAAAGATATCCCCTTTCGATAACCCCTTACTATTTATCATTAATTAACCCGAGTGACCCGCATGATCCCATCAAGAAGCAGGCTGTGCCTTCTTTTCGGGAGATCGCCCTTTCCAGTATGGGTTTCGAGGACCCCCTTGAGGAGAGAAAGCACTCCGTGGTCCCGGGACTGGTGCACCGCTATCCGGACCGACTGGTGATGGTCCTGACGGATATATGCCCCATGCTCTGCCGGCACTGCACCCGCAAACGTGAATGGCACGATGGCGGCTGGGTGCGTTCGGACGAAGAAATTGAGGCTATGCTCAACTATATCCGAAAGACCAAAGCCGTTAGAGACGTCATCATATCCGGGGGCGATCCTCTGACTCTTTCCACCGACCGCCTCGAAGGGGTCATCGCCAGGCTGAGGCAGATAGAGCACGTGGAGATTATCCGCATCGGCACGAGATTCCCCGTCGTCCTGCCCCAGCGGATTGATGGTGAGCTTTGCGCCATGCTTTCGAAGTACGGGCCGATATGGCTGAACACACATTTCAATCACTATCGGGAGATAACGCTTGAAGCGGCGGCTGCCTGCGATCGGCTGGTACGCGCCGGGATTGTGGTGAACAACCAATCAGTGCTGCTGCGCGGTGTTAATGATACCGTCAAGACGCAGCTCAAGCTCTGCCAGGGGTTGCTCAAAATCAAGGTGCGCCCCTACTATCTCTTCCAGTGCGACGAGGTCCAGGGGACAGAGCACCTGCGGACGCCGGTACGGGTGGGCATAAAGATCATCGAAGGAATGCGGGGGCATACCTCCGGATTGGCTATCCCAACATTCGTCGTTGACCTGCCAGGCGGTGGAGGCAAGATACCGCTCCAGCCGAACTACGTGCTGTCTCAAACTGAAGATGAACTGGTGGCGAGAAACTACGAGGGTAAAATCTTTACCTTCCATAATCCCGTTTTGCCAGCACCGGCCAAGCTGAACCGCCAGAATGAGTCCGCTCCTCGGCAAACCAGCTATCAACTGGCGTTCAGTCTGTAGGAAAGTGAGACCAGCCTGTTGACAGTCTAGTACTTAGTTGCATAAATAACCGTTATGATTCACGCCGTTCATCGTCAGCTCGTCGAACCATCGCCGCGCCCTTCGACAGGCTTTTTCGACAAGCTCAAGGAAGGTCAGGGCGAACGGTCTCAGTTTTATGCTTTTTGCGTAACCAAACACCAGTGAACAGCTATGCAGTAAACTCGCACTGCAGGCGCTGTCGCTACACCATGCTTGGCTTCGCAGGTGGAACTTTGAACCCCACTTTTGACCGGAGGGATGGTGAATGCCGAGCACGACGCTTGCTATTCCAGCACAATATTGTCTATCAGCCTCGGGCGGCCGATCTTTACCGCCAGCGATACCAGCGCCCGCGGACTGACCTCATGCAGCTCCTCCAGGGTCTCGGAGTCGGCTACGCTCACGTAGTCAATCTTCTCCACCAGCGGCTCTTCTTCAATGAGTTTGATCATCTCATGCCGCATGCGGTGGGGGTCCCGATCGCCCTGCGACCACATTTTCTGCGCCAGCTTCAGCGCATGATACAGCACTACGGCAGCCCGACGCTCATCGGGAGAAAGGTACGTATTACGGCTACTCATCGCCAGACCATCCGCCTCACGCACTGTCGGCACATTCACGACCTCAAGGTTCATATTCAGATCGGAAACCATCCTTCTGATGACCACAAGCTGCTGTGCATCCTTCTGCCCGAAGTATGCCCTCGCTGGCTGGACGATATTAAACAGCTTGTTACATACCGTGGCTACACCACGAAAATGCCCGGGGCGTATTTCCCCCTCCAGTCGGTCGGTAATCTGTTCCACGTTCACCCAGGTATGGTGCCCTGTGCGGTACATCTCATCCGCCGACGGGATAAAGACCATGTCCGCATTCACCTTTTCCAGCATGGCGAGGTCCCGCGGGATATCCCTGAGATAGGCGGTATAGTCCTCATGCGGCGCGAACTGCGTAGGATTAACGAAAATGCTGACGACTCCCCACCTGTTTTCCGCTTTGGCACGCCTCACCAGCTCGAGATGCCCATCATGGAGGTAGCCCATCGTCGGCACAAGAGCCACCGAGCCGGGTAGCTCCAGCCTGACACGTTTCATCTCTGCGATGGTTTCAATGACTTTCATGCTGATGGTAGTACTGGTCGGCTATTCAATGAGTAAAGCCAGTGTCTACTTCGCCTTTAGCTCGGCCAGAACGCTTTCGTCCATGGTGAAGCTTTGCTTGTCCGTAGGGAAAGCGCCTGACTTGACCTCGCTGAAATAATCGGACACGGCCTTGCGGATAACATCGGTCAGTTTCGCATACTGCCTGGCGTGCTTGGGAACGAAATCAGTAAATGACCCCAGGATGTCATTGATCACCTGGACCTGGCCATCGCAGCCGGCGCCCGCGCCAATGCCGATGGTGGGAATCGTCAACCTCTGCGAAATGAGTGTTGCCAGCGGTGCCGGCACGGTCTCAAGGACAATAGAAAAGGCCCCGGCATCTTCCAGCGCGAGTGCATCCTGCAATAGTCGCGAAGCGGCCTCGGGGCTCCTGCCCTGGATCCGGTAGCCGCCAAGCTGGTTGATTGACTGTGGCGTAAGGCCGATGTGTCCCATCACGGGTATGCCGCACTGCACAATCCGCCTTACCTTCTCGGCAACGGTCACCCCTCCCTCCAGCTTCACGGCCTGGCAACCGGCTTCCTGGATAAACCGTCCGGCATTGCGCAGGGCGTCCTCAACACTGACCTGATAGGTCATGAAGGGCATGTCACCGACCACCAACGCGTTCTTCGTCGCACGGACCACGGCCTTGGTATGATGCAGCATGTCCTCCATAGTGACCGGGATGGTTGATTCGTAGCCGAGCACCACCATCCCCAGGCTGTCTCCCACCAGAATGAGGGGTATGCCCACTTCGTCCACAATCTTAGCCGTAGCATAGTCATAGCTTGTAAGCATGGTGATCTTCTCACCATTTTGCTTCATCTCCCTGACCTGGTTTATTGAAATACGCATCATTCCGTCTCCAACAGAGTCATTGCCCGTATGCCGCGCCTGGCACCAGTCTTGCTGTTCTTAGCGTCAACATATACCAATTTTGGCTTGAAGTTGCGCGCCTCTTCGTCATCCACGGTGGAGTAAGCCAGGATAATGATTATATCTCCTTTGGCCGCCAGGCGGGCAGCCGCGCCGTTGATGCAGACCTCGCCCTTTTCCCCCTCGATAGCATAGGTAGTAAAACGAGCCCCGTTATTGACATTGAGCACGTGTACCTGCTCATATGGCAGAATATCTGCTTCCTGCATCAGCGTCCGGTCTATGGTGACACTCCCCTCGTAATCGATATTAGCATCGGTTACGCGGGCGCGGTGGATTTTACTCCTCAGCATTGTTCGCATTGACTTACCCCTTTCTTTGACTGCCAGCCAGGCTCGGCTCCCCCAGCAAAGTATTCAACTCCTCCGCCTGCCGCTGGTTTATCCTGCCCTTTCCTAGGGCGACCGGAATGGTCTGCCTGCCGAGTTCGCGGTAGACAGCAAGCAGCTCCGGCGCGACCTTCTCCAGGGCATCGAGATGCTTTCTGATTGTGCCAGCATCCCCTCGGGCAATGGGACCGGTGAGGCAACGCGGGATGCCAACTGTTTCGATATTGTGCACTGTGCCACTGAGAAGCGGGAGCAGAGCGCGCGTGGCCTCCTGGGGCGGGACTCCGAAGCTTTGCCACAAGTCCGTAGCCAGCTTAACTAGCGTCACCAGGTAGTTGCAGGCCATCACGGCGGCGGCGTGGTAGACCACTTTATCCTCCGCCCTTAACTCAATCGAATGCCCACCAAGAGCAGCAGCCATGTCTTTCAGAACGGACAGAAGCGGCTCTTCAGCCTCGATGGCGAAAGTGGAACCGGGGAGGTTCTCAATTGCCTGCTGGGCACTGGCGAATGTCTGGAGGGGATGAAAGGCGCCCACATGCGCGCCCACCTTTCTGGCTGGCTCAAGGGTCGCCGTGGAATCGGCGCCGCTACAGTGGACCACGCTTTGCCTGGCGCGCCATTTTGTCTCGGCGGCAACACGGGGAATAGCATCATCGGGCGTAGTAATAAGAACGAGCTCAGCCCTATCGGCGACAACCTGATTATCGTGCTCAGCGCGGCAGCCGGGTATCGCCTGCGCCAACTTCTCCGCCGAGGTGTGGCTCCTGCTTGAAACGGCCACTACCGGGTAGCCCTTCTCGCTTAGTCGAAGGGCTAAAGCCGAACCCACCGTCCCTGCTCCGATAAAGCCTAGCCTGAGCATTCCCGCCTCCTGCCAATAAACCAAAAAGCCTTCTCCGGAACAACCAGAGAAGGCAAACTTAGCAGTCTCTTCATGCCGTCTCGGTCGTCCCCGATCCAAGCGACCCAGTATCTTAAAGCCCACGGGCAGAAACTCACCGCAATCGTCGATGGTTTCTCCCCTTGCGTAGTTTGAATGTTAACAAAGTGTGAGTGATTTGTCAATAAGGCTGCAACCGTCAGCCATTGATTTCCGCCGGAAAATAAGCTAAACTCACTAGCTTAGTGAGAGCCAAAGTGGCCGGGTGAAGAATGCCGACCACAGTATCTCACACAAAGGAGAATGTTATGGACTTGGTCTGGATCGCCGTAATCAGCGGCATACTCGGGGCGGCGGCGGTTGCCTATTTTGTCCGCAGCGTTTTGCGGGAGAGCCCGGGCACGCCGAGAATCAGGGAAATATCAACCGCCATCCAGGAAGGCGCCATGGCTTTCATCGGCCGGGAATATCGAACTTTGGCCGCGGTTGTCATCGTGGTCGCAATCATCCTGGGCTTGCTGGGCGCTGTCAGCCCCGACCTTAGCTGGAACGCAGCGATTGCCTTCGTCTTTGGTGCTGTCTGCTCGATGGCAGCCGGTTATGCGGGAATGAACATTGCGGTGAGGGCAAACGGGCGGACGACGGCTGCCGCCGAGAAGAGTCTGAACCAGGGGCTGCGTGTTTCCTTCCGTGCCGGGGCGGTCATGGGACTGACCGTGGTCAGCATTGGTATTATCGGCATTTCAATCCTTTACTTTGTCTGGCATAACGATCCCCAATTCATCGTCATTGTTCCTGCCTATGCCACCGGGGCTTCTCTGGTAGCCCTTTTCGCCAGAGTCGGCGGGGGCATCTTCACTAAGGGCGCTGATGCCGGCTCGGACCTGGTAGGGAAGGTTGAGGCCGGTATCCCTGAAGACGACCCAAGAAACGCAGCCGTAGTTGCCGACTTCGTGGGGGATAACGTCGGCGATGTTTGCGGTATGGGAGCAGACCTTTTTGAGTCATATGTAGAGTCCATCATTGCCTCTATGACCCTGGCCGCGATAGCAGTCGGCATCGGTGTGGTTGCCGATATTCAGACGGCCTGGTATCTGCCGATCCTGATCGCTGCTGGCGGAATAATCGCGTCGATAATCGGCAGCTTTATGGTTAAGGTGGGCGAAACCCCCGAGATGGGCGCCCTTCTTGGTGCTCTCCGGCGGGGCACACTTAGCTCTTCGATTTTGACCGCCGCCTTTTCCTTCCTGGTTATCTTCTTCCTGAAAGCGGATATCGGCCTTTTCTGGGCGGTCCTGGGGGGGCTCGTCGCCGGGGTGCTAATGGGCGAAGCCACAAGCTACTTCACTTCTTACAGCTTTAAGCCGACCAGAGAGATTTCCGAGGCATCTACTTTTGGTGCCGGCGCTACGGTAATCCGCGGCCTGGCAGTGGGGCTGGAAAGCTGCTGGCCATCGGTGATTCTGGTAGGCTTCGCCACTGTGATTGCCTATAAATTCGGTGGCTTTTACGGCGTGGCCATAGCCGCCACCGGCATGCTTTCCACTCTGGGCGTGACTCTTGCCACTGACGCCTATGGGCCAGTGGCGGATAATGCCGGCGGCATCAGCACCATGGCCGGCTTGCCGCCGGAAGTGCGGGAGAAAACAGATGCACTGGATTCGTTGGGCAATACCACCGCCGCCACCGGCAAAGGCTTCGCCATCGGTGCGGCGATACTTAACGCCCTGGGATTGATTCTTTCTTACGGTGTCGCTGCTGGACTCGTCTCCGTTTCGCCAAATGGAAAGATAGTGGCTACGCCGGAACTCAGCCTGCTTAACGCGCCAGTGATAGTCGGCGTGATTCTTGGCGGCCTTTTACCGGCCATATTTGTGGCGATGACAATGAAATCCGTAGGTATCACCACCGGAATGATCGTAGAAGAGGTCAGACGTCAGTGGCGCGAAATACCCGGATTGAGGGAAGGCACTGCCAAAGCGCAATACGGACGGTGTGTTGATATCTGTACCAGAGCCGCTCTCCGACAGATGCTGGCGCCCGCCCTGATGACGGTAATCGCCCCGGTCGTGGTAGGTATAGTTCTGGGGAAGTACGCCCTCGGCGGCTTCTTGGTCGGCGCGTTGGGCACCGGTTTCATCATTGCTATTATGTTCAACAATGCCGGCGGAGCCTGGGACAATGCCAAAAAATGGATTGAGGCGGGAAATCTGGGCGGTAAGGGTTCAGACGCACATAAAGCCGCCGTCGTCGGCGATACAGCCGGCGACCCGATGAAGGATACCTCCGGCCCATCACTCAACATCATGCTGAAGCTGATGGCGGTAATATCGCTCCTGCTGGCGCCGGTGCTGAGCAGATTTACCGGTATATTTTAGTTTGCGGATAGCAACCATGGGAATCTTCAGGTTGACTTTTCGCTCCAATTCCTTAGGATTGCTTGTCACTGGCTCAGCAAGAAGGGATTAAGCCGACGCTCCCGGCCGATAGTGCTTTCCAGTCCATGTCCGGGATATACGGTCGTGCCATCTGGCAAGGTTAGCAGTTTTGTCTTTATGCTATCTAATATCATCCCGTAGTCTCCGCCAGGCAGATCAGTACGGCCTATGCTGCCGTTAAATAGCGTATCACCAGTGAAAACCACGCCCCCACCCTCCAGGCAGATGCCGCCCGGCGTATGCCCGGGAGTATGCAGCACCCGGAAATCGGACGCGCCCAGCAGAAGGGTTTCCCCATCGCCAAGCAGCCGGTCTGGATGAGGAGCCTCCGGCATGGAAAACCCGAACTCGGCTGCGGCACGGTGCCCACCGCTCAGCGCTTCTGCATCTCCCCGGTGGACGAGTATCTCAGCCTTCATGGCGTCCTTCACTCTTCCCAGTGCGCCGATATGGTCGAAATGGGCATGGGTCAATACAATGAACTTTATGTTTAGTTCCAGAGCCGCAACCTTTTCAAGGATGGCCGTGGCATCGCCACCGGGGTCAATGACCATCCCCTCGTGGCTTGCTTTATCTCCCACTACATAGCAATTTGTAGCGAGCGGCCCGACTTCAAGCCTTTCCAAAATCATGATTTCTCTCCTTCTGACACAGGACTACATTCTAACATCGGCACTTTCCTGCCACAAGATACTTAAAACAACCAGCCTCCCAACGTATTGACAACCCTTTTTCCTTATGCTAGGCTTGTTTTTACAAAAATATTTGAGCGGCAGGAATATGGGGACCAACGACTTCTCCCAGGCAAAGAGCTTTATCTTTACGTTTACCGGCGTCCCGATGTATCGGGACTGACGCCTGGAGGGTGTTGGCGTAAGAAAGACGCCTCTGACGGAGCACAACTTAATTGACATGAGCAAGAGACCCTCCCAGGCGGAGGGTCTCCGTATTTTGGGACAGACAAGCCGAGCAAAATATCAGTTCTGGATGGTGGGAAATGCGGGACCCTGTTGGCGAACTAAGGGCGGAGGCGCTGCAGGCGCTATCGGGGGCGGGCAGTCCTAAGGGGCTGGAATCCTGGCGGGTGAAGTATCTCGGCAGGAACAGCGAGCTGACCCGCGTTCTGCGGGGGTTGGGAACGCTGCCGCTTGAAGCGAGAAAGACTGTTGGCAGCCGGGCAAACCAGCTCAGGGTTGAGCTTGAGGACCTTCTGAAAGAGAAGGAGCAGGCTTTACGCCAAACGGGGATAGCTGTCACCGGTGCTGAGTCCGTTGATATTACACTGCCGGGCCGCCCTCTTCCCTCTGGCCGCCTGCACCCCATCACGCAGACCATTTACGAAATGTGCGATATCTTCGCGTCACTAGGATTCCAGGTGGTCGAGGGGGCAGAGGTGGAGTGGGACTACTATAACTTTGAGGCGCTAAACATCCCGAAGGAACATCCGGCACGTGATTCGATGTCTACCTACTGGCTTGATACGCCGCCGTCTGACAGGGAATGGATGGCGCTCCTCCGCACCCATACCACTTCGGTCACGGCACGGATTGTTGAGACGATGAAGCCCCCGATTCGCACTATTGAGCCGGGGAGGGTGTTCCGCTACGAGGCGAGCGATGCCACCCATGTGCCGATGTTCCACCAGGTTGACGCTGTGGCGGTTGATAAAGGCATCACCATGGCTGACCTTAAAGGCACGCTCTACGAGTTCGCCCGCCGTTTTTTTGGCCCGGATAGAAGGGTGCGCTTCCGGTGCGACTTTTTTCCCTTTGTCGAGCCGGGCGTTGAAATGGCCATCGAGTGCGCCGTCTGTCACGGCGAGGGTTGCCGTCTTTGCGGCAACAGTGGTTGGATCGAGATACTCGGCGCCGGAATGACCCATCCCCGCGTGCTGGAGCGCGGAGGGATAGACCCCGCAGAGTACACCAGCTTTGCCTTTGGCATCGGCATAGACCGTTTGCCGATGCTGCGCTACGGCATTGACGATGTGCGTCTTTTTTACGGCAGCGACCTGAGATTTTTGAGGCAATTCTGATATGAAAGTTTCATTAAGCTGGCTCAAGGAATATGTGGATGTCACTTTGTCGGCCGCCGAGGTGGCGCGAAAGCTGACAATGGCCGGGCTTGAGGTCAAAACGATCGAGAATGCAGGCGGAAGATGGGAAAACATCTTCGTTGGCCAACTGGTAGCGGTCAACCCGCACCCAAATGCCGACCGCCTGCGCCTGGCAACCGCGGACCTGGGCACAGAGAGGGTGACCGTAGTATGTGGTGCACCGAATCTTTCCGTGGGCGATAAGATCGCCTTTGCGCGTGTCGGCGCTGAGCTAATTGACGGGCACACCGGGGAGTTCGTTCGGCTGAAATCCGCCAGGATCCGCGGGGTGGAGTCCACCGGGATGGTCTGCTCGGAAAAAGAGCTTGGTATTTCCGATGAGCATCAGGGTATCCTGGTACTCGCCCCCGATGCGCCGGTGGGGATGCCGCTGGCTGACCATCTCGGCGATGCAGTTTTTACCCTGGAGGTAACGCCGAACCGGCCAGACTGTCTTTCAGTGATCGGGCTTGCTCGCGAAGTCGCCGCGTTGACCGGACAGAAGGTGCGTCTTCCCGCGACAGATTACGCGGAGTTCCCTCCGCCCACAGGGGAGCGGGTTTCAATAGAAATCCGGGCGTCTGACCTGTGCCCGCGTTACTGCGCCAGCATCGTTACCGATGTGAGGATCGGGGAATCACCGCCATGGATGCAGCACCGACTTCTCGCCTGCGGCATGCGCCCGATAAACAACATTGTGGACATAACCAATTACGTCCTGCTGGAGTACGGGCAGCCGCTTCATGCTTTCGACTACAGCCTGGTGCGCGGGAAGAAGATCATCGTACGCCGGGCGATTGACAGTGAAAAGATGACCACTCTGGACGGGAATGATAGGCTTCTTTCCAGCGATATGCTGGTCATCGCCGATGCCGAGCGGGCGGTGGCGATAGCAGGGGTGATGGGTGGCGCCAACAGCGAGGTGGCGCCAGAGACCACCACGATATTACTTGAGTCGGCCAGCTTTAATCCGGTCAACATCCACTACACTGCACGCACACTGGGCTTGCCCAGCGAGGCCAGCCAGCGCTTCGAGAGGGGCATCAGCCCGGAACTGACCGTTCCGGCGTTGAAGCGGGCGACGCAGCTTATGATGGAACTCGCCGGAGGCAAGGCGGCGCAGGGTTACGTTGATGTCTACCCCGGAAAGAGGGAGGCGAAGCCCATCCTGCTCTCTACCGGTGATGTTAGACGCATCCTGGGTGCGGACTTCAGCCTGGACGAGACAGTAAATACGCTTGCTTTACTCGGCTTCGATTGCCAGGTACGCGGACCCCGGGAGATTTCGGTGACGGCGCCCTACTGGCGCACCGATATCCGCTATAATGTCGACCTTATCGAAGAGGTTGCCCGCATTTTGGGCTACGACCGTATCCCGACGACGATGCTTTGCCAAGCGATACCGCCGCAGAGCCCGGAGCCGATTATCGGGCTGAAGCGTCAGGTGAGGAACAGGCTGGCGGGCTACGGATTCCAGGAGATTGTCTCCTATTCGCTGACCAGCCGGGATTTGTTAGGCAAGCTTTTGCCTGCTGGATTGACGGACGGGCAAGACACTTTGCGCCTGATGAACCCGATGACAGTGGAGCAGGAATACCTTCGTCCCACCCTGCGCGCCGGGCTGCTGGCAGCCCTCTCTGCCAACAGAAAATATGAAGAAAGCGGCATAAGGCTGTTCGAGGTGGGCCGGGTCTATATGCCCCGCCCCGGCGATCTGCCGGAGGAGCGGGAAAAGCTGTGTGCCGTGTTGAACGGTCCCAGGGCAGAGAGGTCATGGCACGGGGACAACAAGATGCTGGATTTCTTCGATGCTAAGGGCGTGGTCGAGACGCTACTCGGTCAGCTCGGGGTTCCGGCAGGCTTTGAGCGGGGGACAGACACCGGTCTACACCCGGCGCGGCAGGCGACGATACTTGTCTCAGACACACGTGTGGGCGTGGTTGGTGACCTCCATCCCCGTGTGGCGGAGAACCTCGAGATTGTGGGGATAACCTGTGTTTTGGAAATAGACCTGCCGGCGTTGCTTCCCTTCACTCTGACGCCGAAGGTGTTCCAGCCGCTGCCCAGGTTCCCGGCGGTTGTCAGGGACATGGCGATGGTAGTGGGTACCGAAATCCCCCACCGGCAGGTGGCTGACCTCATAAAGGGCTTTCCTCTTGTCATACAGGTAGCGCTCTTTGATGTCTACTCCGGCGAACAGGTGCCGCCAGGAAAGAAGTCCCTGGCTTACCGCGTGACCTTCTATTCACCTGACCGCACGCTGACGGACGAAGAAGTCAACGGGGTTCTCAAACAAGTCCTGGACAGGCTGGGGAGGGAATTGGGCGCAACGTTAAGAGTCTGAAGCACGACGCTCTTGATATTGCATCGCTCCGGCGGAATGAAGTAAAGTTACTTCATGGTCAGAAGCAACCGCCCGGAAAGCCGCGCCATCTTTGTCTGCCAGGAATGTGGCAAGGAGAGCCTCAAATGGTTGGGCCGCTGCCCCGAGTGCCAGCAGTGGAATAGCCTGGTCGAAAAAACGGTCGTCGTTTCAGCGGCATTTCAGCCGGATGCATCCCTGAGCCCGCCACTAGAACTGTCGGGGGTCTCCATCGAAGCCCGAGACCGGCTGCCACTGGCGATCAATGAATTTAACCGGGTGCTGGGAGGGGGGCTGGTGCCGGGCTCGGTGGTGCTCATCGGGGGCGACCCGGGCATCGGCAAATCAACTCTGCTGCTCCAGGTTTCCGCTTTGATGGCGCAAGGGGGTAGTACAGTGGTTTACGTCTCGGGGGAAGAGACAGAGCGCCAGATCAAGCTGCGGGCGGAGCGGCTGGGGATAAGGGGAGAAAACCTTTACCTCCTGTCGGAGACCAACCTCGAAGTCATCCTGGACCAGGTCGAAACACTTACCCCCGGCCTGGTTGTGGTTGATTCGGTGCAAGCGGTGTACGCGCCTCAAGTGGATTCCTCTTCCGGCAGCGTCACACAGGTGCGGGAGTGCGTCTCAAGGCTGATGCACTGGGCAAAAACGCGGAACGTGCCAATCTTCCTGGTGGGCCACGTGACCAAGGACGGCGCCATTGCCGGGCCTCGCGTCCTGGAGCACATCGTCGATGTTGTAATTTACCTGGAGGGGGAGCCTTTCAGTCCTTATCGCCTACTGCGGAGTGTGAAGAACCGCTTCGGCTCTACCAACGAAATCGGCGTCTTCGAGATGAAATCGGAGGGTCTGGTCGAAGTGGCAAATCCATCACAGGCGTTCATGTCCCAAAGAGGTGAGGAGACCATTGGCTCGGTGGTAGTGCCCACCTTCGAGGGCACCCGCCCTCTGCTGGTGGAGATACAGGCACTAACCAATCCAACGAGCTTCGGGCAACCCCGGCGCACCGCCAGCGGGGTGGACTTCAATCGACTGCTCCTGATCTCCGCCGTGCTATCCAGAAGGGCCGGCCTGAAGCTGGGTAACCAGGATGTCCTGGTCAACGTCACCGGCGGGCTGAGAATCGAAGAGCCGGCGGCGGATTTGGGCATTGCCATGGCAATTGCCTCCAGCTTCCGCGATGCCGTTGTTGACCCGCACATGGCGGTGGTGGGGGAGGTGGGGCTGGGTGGCGAGCTAAGAGCCGTCCCCCAGCTTGACCGCCGGGTGAACGAAGCCGCCCGCCTTGGCTTCAAACGCTGCATCATTCCCAAGGCCAATGCCCGGATTGACGCTCCCCCCGAAATCGAGCTTATCCCCGCCGCCACACTCCGGGAGGCGATAAGGGTGGGGGTGGGGAGAGGGAAGGAAGCAAGCGCAAGTGAATGACGGACTTAATTCAGTGTAGCCACCCGCTTTATGGTAAAATTAACTCAGGAGACGCTGATAATAGAGCTAAACTTCACCGCTCACGCAGAGGACATGCTCAAAGAGCGTAACATAGCCCTGGAGTGGGTCGAGCGCACGATAGCGGAGCCGATGCGGACAGAGCGAAACGAAGACGGCACTGTCCACTATCTAAAGCCGATACGGGAGCATGGCGGGCGCGTGCTGAGAGTGGTGACCAGGCAAGAAGGCGAGTCACCGATGATTATTGTCACATTGTTTTTCGACCGCCGGGAATGGAGGAACATATGAGAATCAAGATAGATGAGTCCAGCGATGCCCTGTATTTCCGCCTCGACGAAAGCCAGATAGTCGAATCCGAGGAAGTTCAGCCCGGCATTATCGTGGACTATAACGCCAATGGGCAGGCGGTGGGCATTGAGATTCTTGGTATTAAGAAGCGTATTCCGCCCGAGGAACTGAAGCGCCTCCAGTTTGAGACCGTGTGAAAGGTCGTACCCTGTCAGCACCCTGCGGGAGGCGATACGGGTGGGGGTGGGGAGAGACAGCGGAAAAGAACAGATTGCGTGAGGTGCTATTTCCGCACCTCTATTGTCATTCCCGCCCCTGACTTCGCAGGGGTAAACTCCAGCGGGAATCTACTCCCACCCCACTTGGATTCTGGCTCGGTGGCCGGCATGGCAGTTCCACGGGTAGCTGCCCATAAACAACTTGCCAAACATTAATATTAATGTTAATGTATCCATTAAGGAGAGCGCTATGACTAAGATCAAATCAATCGGTATGGCGGAGGCCCGGCCAAAACTGACGCAGCTTGTGGATGAGGTCTCGGCAGGCGGAGAACCTTATCTGATAGTCTCCGGCAGCCGGGTCAAGGCCGTCCTAATCGGCATTGACCAGTATAACGATATGATAGAACGCCTGGAAGACCTGTCCGATGCCGCCGATCTGCTTCAGGCTGAGCTTGACAGAGAGCCAACGATGCCCTTTGAGGAGCACCTCGCCAAGGCGAAACATCGGAAAAGCCGTGTACCGGCTGGAGGTTAGCCGCAGCTCCCACCGGCAAGTTGGGAGACTTCCGACGCAAATCCGGGAGAGAGTCAACAGGGTTATCGCCGGTCTGGCTGAGAACTCCCGTCCGCCCGGCGCCAAAAAACTGACCGCCAGAGAGGGCTACCGGATTCGCATGGGTGACTACCGCATCCTTTACCAGATTGACGATGAAGCAAAGGTGGTCACCATCTACCGGGTGAGGTCAAGAGGTGATGCGTACCAGGCTTAGACCGTGCGGCACGTTCAAGGCGGAGATGAGGGTGGGGGTGGGGAGAGAAAGAGAACCATTAAGGAGAGTAGTGCAAACTTTCTGGACAGTTGATTCCTCGAAGCTATTAGTCAGCGGGGAGGTGCCTCATGGGTAAAAAGTCAATCCTTATCGTCATCTTTGTCGTTTGTTTGTTCGCAGGGGCTGGGACTGGTTACCTGCTGGCAATCAAGAAATATCAGCCAGTAATGGAAAACCTTGAAATTCAGGTCTCCACTCTCACCAACGAAGTCTCCGAACTGGAGCAAGAGAATACTGTCCAGAAAAATCAAACCGCGTTCTTGCGAACGGAGAGAGATACTTTGGGACAAAAGAATTCCATTCTGAAGGCAGATTTAGAAAGGAGTGAAAGACAGCTAATCAGCTTTGAGAATCGGATAGCTGGCTTACAGTCAGACTTATCACTCTCGCAAGGAAAGTTGGACAAAATCCTCGGGGTTACGGTAACCCAGCATTATGGCTGGGCTTATCAAGGATGGGACTGGAACTGGGATTTGCCAATATCGTTAGCGTTATATTTTGAATATTTACAGACGGAAAGACCCTCATTAGGCTCTACTTACGTCGAACTGGCGAAAGATACAACAGACGACGTTTATATTGACAAGATGGTCGAACATATAAACAACGCCGCCCTGCAACAGGGTTTTAGCGAACTCCAGAAACTCGATTTCGTGATAGCTTTCGTTCAAAGCCTGCCTTATACTTCCGACGACGTTACGACGGGTTACGATGAGTATCCACGCTACCCCATACAGACTCTTTTTGATAGAGGCGGAGACTGTGAAGATACATCGATTCTCGTTGCGGCTCTACTCGATCGGCTCGGATATGATGTTGCTCTATTGCTTTTAAGGAATGACAGTCACATGGCTGTTGGGGTTTCGTTATCAACTGCGTACGGTACGCACTATTTATATGAGGGCAAAAAATACCTTTATCTGGAGACTACGGGAGATGGTTGGCAGGTGGGAGAGTTTCCCCCTGATATCAAGGACGGGAGAGCCGAGGTGTACCCGCTAAGAAACTAGCCTGCCGAGACACTCCTTCGCCCGCTTTCACGGGAAAACTCGGGGGGCTTTTCGATTCTGAAATTCCTATTCATGAGGTTGTTTAGTAGCGTCTTTCTCCGGTCAAGCCGGAGAATCCAGCCCTCGCCTCCCCTGGATTCCCGCTTTCGCGGGAATGACATCGGTTGTTGCTATCCTCAGCCTTCGTTGAACCCCGCCACCGCCCGCGTCTTTATCCCCCCCCGCTCCCGGTACTCGGCCTCCACCGTCATCGAAACGGGCTTGAGCAGCGCCACCAGGTCGTTCAGGATGCGGTTGACGGCGTGCTCCTGGAGGATGCCTACGTTACGGTAGGAAGTGAGATAGTATTTCAGGGATTTGAGCTCCACCAGGGAGTTGCCCGGTACATATTTTATCGTCAGGCGGGCGAAATCCGGCAGACCGGTCCACGGACAGACGGCGGTGAACTCGTCCGTCTCGTAGACCACCTCGGTGGCTGATTCCGGGTAATCGAAGGGGATCGCCTCAAGCATCTGCGTGTCAATGGCGTCCTCCCGCTCAACATCGAATCGTTTCAGTGCGTATTTGTCTAGGACCATATTGCCCTCCTTTCCAGTTGCTGGCTTGTATAAAGCAGTGCCATAATGACCCGTTCGCCCTGAGCTTGTCGAAGGGCGCGCCGATGGTTCGACAGGCTCACCACGAACGGCGCGCAGTTCGACTGTTACTATCGTATCCAAGCCTATCCGATAATCGCTACTGCTTCAATCTCTACCATCCCGTCCCTCGGCAGCCGGGCCACCTCCACGGTCGAACGCGCCGGTGCGTTCGCGCCGAAATACTCCTGGTACACCGCGTTCATGCTGGCGAAATGCCCCATATCTCTAAGAAAGACCGTGGTCTTGACCACGTCGGTGAGTGATGCGCCGACGGCGGCAAGGACGGCCTTAATATTCTCGATTGACCGCCTTGTTTGCTCCTCGATGCCGCCTTCGACCATGTTCCCCGTAGCGGGGTCCAGCGCCAGTTGTCCCGATACGAACAGGAAGTTCCCTGCCCTGATTGCCTGGGAATACGGGCCGACCGCCTTTGGCGCAGCATCGGAAAAAACGACCTGCTTGTAGTGAGTAGAGTCCAACTGCTTTTCTAACAAGATAGGTGCCTCCTTGCAGCCAGGATTTGATAATCCGTTTTAACATTTATCTCTCGCTTAGTCAAGAGCAGAAATGAATCGACTAATATGGGGCACCCGAAATAATGCCTGCCCATAATCTATGTGGTGGTGAGCGCGTGGTGCGAAAAGGGGGCTGAAGTGAACTGTCCGGCTGCCAAATTATTATCGCCCAACCGATTGACACAAAATGCGCTTCTTGTTAGACTTAGAATGCTGAGGGGGGCCCCGTGGTGTAGCGGTCTAACATAACGCCCTGTCACGGCGTAGATCAGGGGTTCAAATCCCCTCGGGGTCGCCAAACGCTTCTTTTGCGTGAAAATTCGATCCGCGCCTCAGTGTAAAGCCATCTGTTCAGGTGATGTCTTTCTTTCTGGTTTCGTATTCTTCTCTGTCTATCTCGCCCCGGGCGTACCTCCTTTTCAGTACCTGCAGGGCTGAGTCTGCCGATTGCGCAGGAATGTTTGATTCCCACGGGCCACGGGCGGCCGCCGTTATCGCCCAGATGATCAAGATGAGAATGCCTATCCATAAAATTGGCGTAATAAACATGGCCCCAACACCTCCCATCATACCGGAACCAATCATCCCGTATCCGTAACCCTGCCGCCCCGGAATTAGTCCGAAGACCAGCAGCAGGACAATGAGAACGGCCAAAATGATACCCCCGATTATTAATGCTGTCTTGATATTTTTGTTCATGGTACCCCTCCCTGCCAGTTTGTCAGGAAAGCTTTTGCTCTCCATTCTCAGGATACCAGGAAGATATGCACAGGATACGAAGAAATGATAGGGTTTCTATGAATCTTAACACTACCAGGCCCAATTCCGCCGCACAAGGTTGGGGCCATCCAGCGGGCGGAACCTGGCAACACTGCCCATGCTTTTGAGCACCTGCCACGCCTGTGATATAATTTTGGTAGCGAGGAAGAAACATCATGATGTGGGATAAACTGGAACAAATTAACAAGCATTACCAGGAATTGGAAGAAAAAATTGCCCTTCCTGAGGTTGCTTCGGACCGGAAGGAGCTGGAGAAACTGGCGCGTGAGAGGGCCTCTCTGGAAGAGGTTGTGACCATGTATCGGCGGCATGAAGCGCTGTTCCGGACGCTCGAGGAAACCAGGGCGATGCTGAAAGAGGGCTTGGACGAGGAAATGAGGGCTCTCGTCAAGCAGGAAATCGAAAGCCTTGAGTCGCAGCTCGAAGAGCTGGAACAGGAGTTGAAGCTGTCTCTGCTGCCCAAAGACGAAAACGACGAGCGGAACATCATCGTGGAGGTCCGCTCGGGGACCGGCGGAGAGGAAGCAGCCCTGTTCGCCGCCGACCTTTTTCGTATGTACAGCCGCTATGCCCAATCAAAGGGCTGGGATGTTGACATCATGAACACCAGCGAGAGCGGCGCTGGTGGGTTCAAAGAAGTCATTTTTGAAGTAAAGGGCAGAGGCGCTTTCAGCCGGTTCAAGTTTGAACGGGGAGTCCACCGCGTACAAAGGGTGCCGACGACTGAAGCTTCGGGGCGGATTCATACCTCCACTGCTACTGTGGCGGTGCTTCCCGAGGTGGAGGATGTAGAGGTGGATATTGATCCGGGCGATCTCAGGATTGATATTTACCATAGCGGCGGCGCCGGCGGACAGAATGTAAACAAGGTCGCCACCGCTGTGCGCATCACCCATTTGCCCTCAGGCATTGTTGTCGCCTGTCAAGATGAGCGCTCCCAGCTGAGAAACAGAATGAAGGCGATGGCAGTGCTCCGTGCCCGGATAATGGACATGGAGCGGCGGAAGCAGGAAGAGGCGCAGGTCAAAGAGCGCCAGTCTCAGGTAGGCACCGGCGAGCGCGCCGAAAAGATACGTACCTATAATTTTCCGCAGGACCGGGTTACCGACCACCGCATTGGCGTTACCATGCATAACCTGCCCCGGATTTTGGCGGGAGAGCTTGACCCGTTGATTGATATCCTGGCCACCAGCGAGCAAACAAAACAACTTGAGGCGCAGTTGGTGTGACGGTCGGGCATGCGCTACGTTGGGCAACCGAGACCCTGGCATCCGTCCGTATCGAGGATGCCAGCCTGGAAGCAGAAGTGCTGCTGCGGCATGTTCTCGGACTTGATAGGGTGCAGCTATATCTTGCCTTCGATGATGACCTTGGCACAAAGGATTCCGAAGCCTTCCGATGGTTCATTGAGCGCCGGCTGAGTGGCGAGCCGGCAGCTTATCTTACCGGGCACCGCGAGTTCTTCGGACTGGATTTCTACGTAGACAGAAACGTCCTCATACCCCGGCCTGAAACTGAGCTTCTGGTTGAACAGATGCTGGCATTTGCCCGTGAAAGCCAAGGGATTTCAATATCAGATGTTGGGACAGGGAGCGGGGCGGTTGCAGTCAGCGTGGCGGTGCACGTGCCCAAATGTAAAATCTACGCTATTGACGTCTCTCCGGCGGCGCTGAAAGTGGCGCGGAAGAACTGCGAGAAACACGGCGTTCTAGACCGGGTCACGCTGTTGCAGGGCGATCTGCTTGACCCTCTGCCCGAGCCAGTCGATTTGATCGTAGCCAACCTGCCCTACGTGCGCGAAGAAGAACTGTCTAAAGTAAATACGCAGCCTTTCGAACCATCGCTGGCACTGAACGGAGGCGCTGACGGGCTTGATGTAATCCGCCGTTTGGTCGCTCAGGCGGAAGGCAAGCTCCGCCCCGGAGGCGTGTTACTTCTGGAGGTGGGGGCGGGGCAAAGTGAAGCGGTGGCTGAGTTGCTTCGCCAGGTCTATCACTCGACTGAAATTGATCTTATCCCCGACTTGCGGGGGATCAAACGGGTGGTCAGGGTGGGGGTCAGCTAGGGAAGCTACATTCAAAGGCAACACCCGGTGCGATGAGCCATGCTACTTCAGGTCTTAACGGCCGTTCCAGTCAAAACTAATTATCTGGCAGAGTGGTGAAATAAACCTTCAGATAACTGACTAAGCCTGTGGGTCGTGGTAGATTAACACCAACGAAGTAATCGGAAGCCACGAGTCGGAGCGCGACTCCTGGTATCGGCTGCAGTACGACTTTTGATTAAATGGTTCCTGAACATGAACATCATCGCCCCAGTATTTGACGTCTCACGCTTCTCCAGAAAGAATGAGAGGACGCTTAAAGGATGAGGCAGCCGGAACGAGTTTACTTTTTTGGCTGACGTGATGCTATAGCGCACTCCCCACATTTGCCCTGGCTGCACAGGTTCTTGTAGATGTGGAGCAGCCCTTGCTGCCGCCGCGCGGAGTTGACCAGCTTCCTGTCCACACCAAGCTGGCGGCACATGTGCTTTTCTATTGAGTTGGTTGCCCGGAACGGGTAAGCCCGGTAGAGGTCACTGGCCTTTTGCCCTAGCCCGGGCTGGCTGGTGAACCGGGCAAGGGCATGACTGAAGGGTAGCAGCACGTTGATGACAATGACGGCGGCCTTTTCCCGGCCAAGAAGGGTTTCCCTTTTCCGTCCAATGCCTGGAACAGAGACGATGAATGCTTCCTCCAGCTCCCGGTGTCCACCTTTATCTGGTACGTCTCTCACTTTCCCTGTTAGTGCTTTAACCAGCCCCTCTCCCCCGTAGCGGCGGATCAGGTGGCCCAGCGCTATCAGGCGGCGCACCGGGGAGTTCTTCGGCCTTACGCCGCAGAGATACCATTCACGGGACGCCGGCTCGAAAATGGAAGCGCGTCTTTCACGCCGGAATTCCAGTTTTCGATCCCCCTCACCATACTGCGGCGGCGGGGCCAGTCCCGCCGTCATCAGCAGTAGCTTTTGCAGGCCGGTACTGCCGCCGCTCCCAGCGGCTCCCTCCAAAGTTTTCAGCGGCAGACGCTGCGCCAGCTCCAGGAACGGCGTTACGTTTTTCACATAACCCAGCGCTTCCATGATTCCCTCGTAGAGCGTCTGGCCGGTCTCCCCTTGTTCTATCCGCATTCGGAACCGGGCGGACTTGGCGAAAAACCGCACCTCCCCGGCCCCATCCAAGACCCCGCCGATGGCCGCGGCATTGAAAGACTGCTGCATCTGGTTGCATGGGAGACACGGCCCCGAGGGTAATGGCTGCTGGTCTGCCCGGTGGCCTGGTCCTTCCGGCAGGTACCTCGCCAGCGCCAGGACGGGCACACTCCGGCCATTCTGCAGGATAGTGGGCTGCCGGGTGTCATGCCACATCACTACATGGAGAACGACCCGGTTATAGGCTGGGTCTGTCAGGTGCCAGTGGCGGCTCCAATCACTGGACCTCACATGAATCTCGATATCGCCCGCTGTTACTCCATGATTGCAGAAAACGATGGCATCCCTGAAGTCGGCACCGTGGCCATCACCGGGCCTTCCGGGGTAGACGACCTTCACCGGCAAGCCGTCTTCGCTCTCCAACCCCTCTATCATCTGCAACCGCTGCCAGAGGCGGACAACTTCATTTTCCGAAGGAAAACTCATAGCTCTTGCTCTTTTGCCACCATATTTATACACGTTATCGTGTATCAGCCGGCCAAAAACTCTTCCCTAATCCCCTCACTCTTACTAAGCCGTCCCCCGCCTGGCGCTGTCAATGTGCCTCGTGCACTGTGTAAACTCTTTTTCGACCGTGAGTCCCAGGCCGGGTTCATACTTCTGAAGACTTCCAAAGGCATGGAAGCTGAAAAACCATGCCTGATTCGCCACTTTCGTGTTCCGGCTTGCCCGAGTGGACAACATGCTTGACCGTATCTATCCAGAGCCAGCACCACTCGGGCAAGCCAATGGCTTATCTACACTCTTTTTCGCATCGGAAGCTAGCTCGTCTCCCCCTTCTCCTGTCCCGCATCGTATTTGAAGCGAGCGCGCTCGGCGACCATAGAAAGGAGAGTAGCTGAAGCTCCGCGCGGTCGGTACATCCCCTTTTCCCACTCGCTGATAGTCTGCTGGCGCGTTCCCAGCCTATCGGCGAGCTCGCGCTGGGTCAGGTTGAGGTGCCGCCTCAGCGCCCGAATACGTTCGGCGTCCCACCCCTCGCGCCCGACCTCATACCGGTATTTCCTGGGCATAACTCAATAATACACGTTTCAGTGTAAAGTGTCAAGAGTGAAGTATCAAGCGACAAGTAGCAAGAATCAAGTTACAGATACGGAGACTGATTGGTTACTTGGCATTTGGCATTTATTACGTGGTACTACGGGGAATGGGCAATGGGAGGTCTATGCAAGGATGCGGATGACTTTTGTCCGGGCTTTGACCACAGGCAGCTTATCAACTTCGGTGATAGCGGTCATCATGTCTCCCTCACGGGCGAGGTGGGTGGTGATGACCACCGGCACGAAATCCTTGGAGGTCGCCTCCTTCTGGATAACGGCGGCAATACTGATGTTGTAGTTCCAGAAAATGTTGCAGATCCGGGCAAGAACGCCGGCCTGGTCAACCACGCTGAAGCGAAGGTAGTACCGGCGCTCCTCCTTTTCACCAGAGCCGAGGGCAAGCGGCCGGGCGGAATCGGGCATGGGCATCGGCCGGCCCTCGGCGATATCGAGCAGGTCCTTGATGACGGCATCGGCGGTAGGATAGGTCCCGGCGCCGGGCGCCACCAGCCCTGAGACCACGCCGTATTCGTCCTCCGTCTCAGTGCCGTTATAGGCGCCGTCTATGGAGCCGAGAAGGGAAATCTGCGGCACCAGTGCCGGACGCACGCTGACGTAGAAGACGCCATCTTTCGGCTCAATCACGCCGACCAGTTTCACGGAGTAGCCCAGTTCCCCGGCATACCGGATATCCTGAGCGCTGATATCACGGATCCCCTCGACCGGAAAATCGCCCGCCCGCTGGTAGGAGTTGGCGATAAGCGCCAGCAGGATGCGGACCTTGTTGGCCGTATCCAGCCCGTCAATATCATCGGACGGGTCGGCCTCGGCAAAGCCCTTCGCCTGGGCCTCCTTCAAGGCCTCCTCGAAGGTTTTCCCCTCGCGGGTCATCGTCGAAAGTATGTAGTTGGAGGTGCCGTTCAAAATGGCATGTATCCGCCGGAATTTTTTGGCGGCGGTGCCGGCCTGTCGGAACTCGTGGATAAGCGAATGGCAGCCCACAAAAGCGGCGCGGAAGCCCAAGCGGCGGTCTAAATTTGCCGCCATCTGGAAGATATTTTGCCCCTCTCTGGCAAGCAGCTTCTTATTGGCGGTGACCACGTCCTTGCCTTTTTGCAGTGCGGCAATCTGGATGGTCCTGGCAGGCTCGATGCCGCCGATCAGTTCGACAACGACGTCAATACCGGGATCGCTGACCGCTTCCCGCCAGTCCCGGCTCAGATAGTCTGCCGGGAGGGTGATCGGGCGTTTCTTCTCCAGGTCCGTGTCCACCACCCTAACCAGTTTCAACCCGGCGATTCCCTTCCGGTAAAGAAGCTCCACCACGCCGGTGCCGATATTGCCAAAGCCGATGACGGCGATATTCTTCATTTTGGCTTCAGTCACAGCTCTCCATCCAACAGGGTATATTATAGCTGGAAAGGGGGAGGTGTCAAACTCTTGTTCCCCTCGCGCTCCTTGGCGAATAGTTGCCGGCG
Source organism: Chloroflexota bacterium (assembly GCA_016190825.1). Lineage (GTDB taxonomy): Bacteria > Chloroflexota > Dehalococcoidia > Dehalococcoidales > UBA2162 > JACPPV01. The sequence goes on along the minus strand of JACPPV010000032.1, from coordinate 14,211 downwards.
GCCTCGGCCAGCAGCGCCAGGCTCATCAGGAAGTCGTCATGGCCCTGCGTCGGGTCGACGTAGAAGTCTATCGTCTGGCTGGGACGGTAGTGGCTCCGCGCTTTCTCCATTTCAGACCAGAACTCACGGTACTCCAACGATCCATCTCCGGTATACATCTTCAGTCGGCCGGAGTTGACCGCCGCCAGCAGGTTAAACCCCAGTTCAGATTTCGATGGCTGTGTAAAGGTGAAGGGGACCACTATCGTGCCTAACGCTTCCTTCAGAAAAGACGCGACCGGCTGCCCGACTCCGGTGGCATCCACCGCTGTCCGCCGGCAGCGCCAGACGTTTTTCAGGATATCCACCAGCTGCGGGTATAGCTCGGTGTGCTTCCTGCCCGTCCACCAGTAGTGTTCCACAATCTTGACCGCCGGCTGTTTTTGCGCCATAACGCCGCCGGGAAATTCTACTTCGCCGATGGTAACCACGGTGGAATCCTGCTGCGGCTTGAGCGCCCTCAAACGGGCACCTTCCCCTTCCTCCGCCTCCCCGGCAAGGTCAATTCCGGCTACATAAACCTTCCCCGGCTCTGGCCGGCTCTTCCTGGAATGTTCCCCCTGGAGCTGCGCCCGTTGTTGCGGGGACAGAAAGCCGCCCCCGCCATGGATGGGCATGAGGCGGTACTGCGTCAGAAACAGAGGATGATTTTCTCCCAGGCGCGCCTTTTCCCCTTCTACGTAGGCAAGGTAATCGGGATTGTATCTGGCAACTTCCTGCCAGTCGAAGCGGAAGTGCCTCTGGATACCATCCCGCTTCTGCAACCCCAGGTTCGTGTACTTCATTTCTTCGAGAAGGGTGGAATCATCCCAGCTTGTCCCATACAGCACGGTGGTCACGTTGGTAGTTGCCCCCATCGGCTTGAATTCCTTGGCATACTTTTCCTTGTCCACGTCCTGCGTCTCGTCTATCTCAAGCAGGAGATGGGCAGTATGTCCGACGACGTTGGCTGACCGATCGGCGGAGAGGAAAATCGCCCGGGCGGCGCCCAGCCGGATGATGTAACCAAGCTCGGCTGTCCATATTCCGTCAAAGCCGGCATCATTCAGGCGGTCCTTTAGCCGGCCCATGGAAATAACTGCCTGCGGCCTGAAGGTAGGCGCGCACTTCACCAGGTTCTTAGGCTGCGCCATGTGGAGAGTGAGCAGCAGGAGATCAAGCTGGGCGGAGAGCTCATTTTTGCCGCCCTGCCGGGCAATCTCCACGGAAAAGGTAAGTCCCTTGCGGCCAAAGACGCTGTCCAGGACCGCCAGGGCTACCTCCTGCTGGTAAGGACGAAGCTGACTGATCTGAGGATTAATAAGTGCCTCCGGAGAAAGGTGTCAATTGCCGAGTCACAAGTAACAAACGCCGTAGAAAAGGGGGCTTGACACTTGATGATTGACCCTTGCTACTTTATTTCTTGAGCGCTGTTCCCACGCCGATACCCAGCGGCAAAGCAATATCTTTGAGGACGTTGGCGACGGCGCCCCTCAGTCCTTTCTTGTCTTCCTTGCCAATGCTGTATTTCGTTCTGACCAGCCTTTCTAGCGTATTTATTGCCTGCATGATGAGCCGCATATTCTCGGGGTCCCGCTCCACAAGCGATTTTATCTTTACCCGCAGCAGGGCTATCTCGCCATCGATGCCCTCCACGCAGGTGGCCATCTCGAAGTCAGCCCGCTCCTTCTCGTCAAGGACCCGGGAGTAAAAACCATGCTTCCGGGCGTTCTGGTTGCCCTTCGGCGCGCCCCTTTTTTTCTTTTCTTCGTCTTCCATCGCTTTATCTCCGCCTGCCGTATCAATGACAAATAGTAGCACAAGAGTTCTAATAACACTACGCGATTCTGTCACCCTCTCCGGAAAACCACATAATTTCTTCATACTTTGCTGATACCATCTACATAAGAGCCTGATAGCATTAATCATGAGAGCAGGAAATGCTCAAAATAAAATAAAATTAAGGAGGTCATAAATGCTTGGAACCCGGAAGATACTATTGATAGCGGCCATCGTACTGGCTTTTGCCGCAGGAGTCATCATCGGCACTCCCCTGTTGGGCACTGCCTTTGCTGGAATCTCAACCCCACCCAGAGGCACAGTTCCCATTATGGGAGCCCCTCCTACGGATGTGCAACATGCTCAATGTGCTATCGTGATGGAAGACGTTGACCACGAAAGCATGTATGAGGAATGCGATGCTGTCATGGGGGACATGGACCATCAAAGCATGCATGGAACAGGCGGCATGATGGGCAACGGCGGTATGCAGGACATGATGGGAAATGGTGGGATGATGGGTGGCGGCACGGGCCGCGGCATGATGGGCTGGTAAATGGCCGGCAAGGATGAATGAGACACCGGGGGCATGCAGCGCGTGCCCCCGGCTTTTGACCCGATAACGCAAAGAATGAAGGGGAAAAGACATGTACGGCAATAAGAGACAGGTAGCACTTTCCTACGAGGACGCTGTCGAAAAGGTCAAGGCCGAGCTTCAGAATGAGGGCTTCGGCATCCTCAGCGAAATCAATGTCAAAGAGACCCTGAAGAAGAAACTCGATGTGGACTTCGATAAATACGTCATCCTCGGGGCATGCAATCCGCCCTTCGCCTACCAGGCGCTCCAGGCCGAGCGGAACATCGGGCTGGTCATGCCATGCAACGTGATAGTCTATGAGGATGGCGGCAAAACATTTGTCGTCGCCACCCGCCCCACGGTCACCATGGGCGTGGTGAAGAACGAAAAACTGGCCGGCCTTGCCGAGCAGGTGGAGAGCAAGCTGAAGAAGGCTATTGAGAGCGTCTGACAGTTTTGAGAGCGTTTAGCAACCCATTTTGTCCTTGCGATTCCCGATGAAATCGGGACGAGGCAATCTCTAGGATTTCCTTAGGATTCCCTCAACTTCGTTCGGGATAAATCGCTCAGGACAGGTATTGAGATCGCCACGCGGAGTTTTACCTCATATCAGAGTTTTCCCGTACTTGATTCGGGATACGGGGCAGGCACTGACCCTCTTCAACACATTCGCTACGTTCAGTGTAGACTGTGTTGAAGGGGAATGTGCTCGCTATGATTAAACACTCTCAGTTTTCCAATTTTACTTCTCTGTCCGGCTGTTGTATGCTCTACTGGAGGCAGGAGCCTGCTATGTCCAGGGGAAAGATTCTTGTCGTTGATGACGAGCCGAAGATAGTCAGCCTGGTACGCACCTACCTTGAGCGCGAGGACTACCAGGTAAGCGATGCCCTCGATGGGCGCCGTGCCCTGGAGGCTTTCCGGCGTGAAATCCCCGACCTCATCATCCTTGATATCATGCTCCCGGAGATGGATGGTCTGGAGGTTTGCCGGGAGATACGCCGCTCTTCGGACGTCCCAATAATCATGCTCACGGCACGCGGTGAGGATGCGGACAAGCTGGTTGGTCTTGAGCTCGGCGCTGATGACTATATTACCAAGCCTTTTAGCCCGAGGGAACTGGTAGCCAGGGTCCGCGCCGTTCTGCGCCGCTCCCGCCCTTATGCCGTACCCCTTCCTTCGCCGTCACGGCTGGTGCTGGGCGAGCTGGTGCTGGACGAGGAGCGTTTTGAGGCAGCCTGCCATGGACACCCGCTGGCGCTGACTCCGGCCGAGTTCCACATCCTGGCCGCTCTGGCGCGGTCCCCAGGACGGGTCTTCTCCCGGGCACAGCTTCTCGACAGCGCCCTGGGCGAGACCTACGAAGGCTATGAGCGCACCATAGACGTCCATATCAAGAACCTCCGACGCAAGCTCGGTGCCGCCGACGGCCGGGAAGGCTGCAATATCGTTACCGTGCACGGCATCGGCTATAAACTCGAGGAACCTCAGCATGGCTAGATTTCCGCTGTTCAATCGCCTCTCCACCAGGCTGACTGCCGCCTTTGTGGTGGCTGCCGTCCTCGGCGTGGTCATGGTGGCCATGCTGGCATACCGCTCTACCTCGAGCGAGTTTAACACCTTCCTTAGCCATATGGAATCTATGGAGGGCATGATGGGAGCAGGCATGATGACGGATATGATGGGCGGTGTCACCCTGACTCAGGCGGCAGGCGATTTCCTGGGTAATCTCAGGCAAACGTTATGGATCGCCGGAACAGCCGGGGTTATCGTAGCAATACTGCTCGGCGCTCTGTTTACCCGTCTGATCGTAGCTCCACTGGGGAAGGTTTCGGCGGCGGCAGGGCGGGTAGCCCGGGGCGATTTCAGCCAGAAGGTAGACATCGGCGGCTCAGGAGAACTGGAGGAGCTTGGCCAATCATTCAACTCGATGGCGGTGGCCCTGAAACGTGATCAGGAGCTACGGCGCAATATGATCGCCGATATCGCCCACGAACTGCGGACGCCCCTGACCGTGCTCAGGGGCAACGTTGAAGCAATGCTGGATGGCGTTCTGTCCCCGGACAAAGACAACCTGTCTTCACTTCACCAGGAAACGCTGCTTCTGGCGAGGCTTGTTGATGACCTGCGGACGCTCTCCCTGGCTGATGCCGGCCAACTCAAGTTTGAGTTGCAGGCTGCCGACCTGAAAGTATTATCATCCCAGGTTATTGATGGATTTCAGACCCAGCTTACCGCCAGGAAGCAGTCCGTCAAGCTTGAGGCTCCGAAGGAACTGCCCGAAGCGTGGGCGGATCCCGAGCGCACTTCCCAGGTCCTGCGTAATCTTCTGAACAATGCCATGCAATACAGCCCGGAAGGCGGCAGTATCACCGTAAAGCTCCACTCCGGTGCCGGCGCTGTGACCGTATCAGTAATTGACACCGGCACCGGTATCCCGGCGGAGGATCTGTCCCACGTTTTCGACCGCTTCTACCGGGTAGACCGCTCGCGCACGAGGAGTACCGGCGGCTCCGGGCTGGGCCTGGCGATCGTCAAACAGCTTGTTGAGAGTCAGGGTGGAGAAGTCCGGGCCGAAAGCACCCACGGCAAAGGCAGTACCTTCTCCTTCCGCCTTCCAATCGTCCGCCCATCACATGCCTAGTACTTAATTGTGCAAGAAAGCCTACTAATAAGCGCCGTTCATGGTGAGGTAGCCCGTCCTGACCTGTCCCGAACGAAGTTGAGGGAGCGAAGCTGAATGAAACCACCTGCGCGTCCTTCGACAGTCTCAGAGCCTGCCCCGTACTTGATACGGGGGCAAACGGTCTCACTGTGACGCCTTTTTATGCAATTAGGTACCAGGTATTGCTGACCGGCTTCTACCCTTCCAGCAGGACCAGCGCGGCCATGAGGGCAATGCCGAGGACAATGGCGCTGAAATGAGAAAAACTGATGCCGGCGCTGCCGCATTCTTCCTGCACCTGGGGGACGAGGTCGGCGCCGGCAATGTAAATAAAGCCGCCGGCGGTAATTGGGATCATGATAAGGGAAAATGACTTCAGCACCGGACCCACGGCGAGGGCAAGAACCGTTCCAAATACTGCTGTGAGAGCGACCATGAAGTTGTAAAAAAGCGCTCTCTTGACCGGAAACCCGGCGTGGACAAGGACGCCAAAATCGCCTACTTCCTGCGGTATTTCGTGCAGTATGACCGCCAGGGTTGTCGTTAGGCCGAGAGGGATGCTCACCAGGTAGGTGGCGCCAATGAGGACCCCGTCAATGAAGTTGTGTACCGCCTCCCCCATAAGATTCAAGGTAGCTACGGGGTGCACATGACCTCCGGAAGTGGGAATATGACAGTGGCGCCACCGGATGAATTTCTCCACGCTGAAAAAAATAAGCACTCCAACAATAATAAAAAGAGAGGTGGACAGGCCGGTCCCCAGTTCTTCAAAAGCCTCGGGAATGAGATGGATGAAGGCGTCCCCGGTAAGTCCACCAATGGCGAAGCTTACCAGGATAAGAAGCATCCGGTTCAGTTTCGCCCTGTCCACTGACAGAAAGAATATCCCAACAAAAGAGATAACGCTGACCAACACTACGCTGCCCAGTGCGTAGAACCACACCATAATGAATGTCTCCTTTGAATGCCGCCAGAAAACTGCCCCTGTATGCGGCTTAAGCAAGATTAAGGCAGGCAGGCTCATTAGTCAAGGGGTATGCTATAATTTCTTATTATGAACTGCCCTGTCAGGGGAACCCTGACCGGAAAGGAGGCCAAAAATGAGTGAAATAACCATTCTCGGTTTTGCCGGCAGCCTGCGCAAAGGCTCATACAACAAAGCCATACTCCGTGCCGCCGGAGAAGTGCTGCCCCCGAACACAAGACTGGAGATTTTTGACCTCGAAGGGATTCCGCTGTTTGACCAGGATCTGGAAATGACTCCTCCGCAAAGGGTCGCAGAGTTCAAATCTAAGATAAGAGCAGCCGACGCCATCCTCATCGCCACGCCGGAGTACAACTACTCGGTCTCGGGAGTTCTCAAGAATGCCATAGACTGCGCTTCGCGTCCCTACGGAGACAGTGCCTTTGATGGCAAACCGGTAGCAATCATGAGCGCGTCAATCGGCATGCTCGGCGGAGCCAGGGCGCAGTACCACCTGAGGCAATGTTTCATTTTCTTAAACATGACTCCGGTGACCCGGCCGGAGGTGTTTGTCGGCCAGGCTGACAAAAAGGTGGATGAAAACGGCCGGTTCACTGACGAGGTAGGCAGAAAGCTGATCAAGGAGCTGGTGGAGAACCTGGTAAAACTGACGGTACGGATGAAAGGAGAGGTAAATGGCTGAAAGCGCCCTCGTCAAGAAGCTTCTTCTCAAACACCAGTTCGGAATGCTTCCAATGCGGGCTACCATCTTTGGTAATATCATTACCTCAAATTAGCCACAAATAATTCTCCTTCCCACAGACCATCCATTTTCTGAATTCAGCCGTTGGAAATTATATTATCTAATCTGGCTCACTACAACTTCATCTTGCGGACACTCATATCGTATAATCTACCAAGAGGTGGATTTCTGTGAAGAGATTTTGGCTGTTTATTGGAACCGGGGTAGTTTTACCCATCGTTGTCATCTTGGTTCTATACCGTTTCACCGAGCCAATATATGTTGCTGCCTTCTTAGGCGCATGGCCAGTGTCCGCAATTGCCTTTTACAACCATTTCGTAAACGTTTCGCTCGTGTCATTCGATAAGAAAGGCATTTGGAAAGACTCTAAAAAAATGATTGACAGGGGAGGGGCCACATGGCATTTTCTAAGGTTACCTGTCAAGAATACGGGCTTTGCGCCAGCAAGAAACTGCACTTTAGAACTGAGAGTGTTAAAAAGACCAGAGAAGAATGGGGAAAGCTGCCCAGCTCCGTCTCCTGAACCGAAAGCTCTAATTTGGATTGCCCCGAGGGTCGAGGACAGGCACACGATACCCCCGAGGGGAGGTACTGCTATACTAGCCACGGTGATTGACGATACAAGCGTGGCGAGCACAGCCCGTTCTGGAGTAGTGGACAATAAATGGGGACCTTTGACTACTTGGGCGGGAACTAACGAAGTTTTCGCGATGCCCCTCGGTCCTGCTCTACGAGGCGAAGATGCATTCTACGAAGGGGATTACAAGATAAAACTGACGGTATTTCCGGAAAACGGCGCCTCTAAGTCTGAGACGTTCAAGCTGCATGTCGATTCCGATTGGAGCAAGACTTCTCTCACTTAGTACCTGCTGCAGCGCCGGAATTAGCCCCTTCTTCTCAAAGACCAGTCCGGAATGCTTCCAATGCGGGGCTACCAATTTATTTTGGCGAATTCCCACTTATGACAACCTTCCCGAACAGACGTGGACGGCTAGTGCCGTTGGTTCATTGCTAATGCTTTTGAAGACGCAGGGCGACATGCTAAACATATCAATCGTTAATTGAACGGATGGCATTGTCCCTCCAGAAACCGGTGGGTGATGTTGCTGTCAGTGACGTATCAGCCGCTACGGCCGCACGCTTTGCTCGGAAAGCCGCAATCATGATAATATTCATTGTGTATGGATAACATAAGAAACTTTTGTATTATTGCGCACATCGACCATGGCAAATCAACCCTCGCCGACCGTATGCTCGAGTTGACCGGCGTAATTCACACCACTGACAACAAGCAAGTCCTGGATAGCATGGCACTTGAGCGTGAGCGGGGTATCACCATCAAGGCGAAAGCTGTAAGAATGCCCTATCGCTCCAGGAATGGTGACGATTACATTCTGAACCTCATCGATACACCGGGGCATGTGGACTTTAACTATGAGGTCTCAAGGAGCCTGAAGGCCTGTGAAGGCGCTATTTTGCTTGTCGATGCGTCACAGGGAGTCGAGGCTCAGACTATTGCCAACGCCTATTTAGCAATCGATGCGGGGCTGGAGATCATCCAGGTCATCAACAAGATAGACCTTCCTGGGGCCATGGTAGACGAATGCCGCCGGCAGCTTGAAGATATGCTTGGTTTGCCAGGAAAGGATGCCTTATTGATCTCAGCCAAGACCGGAGCGGGTGTTCCGGAGCTATTAGAGGCCATCGTATCCAGGGTCCTGCCGCCCCGGGGCAATGCTGCTGAGCCGTTACAATGCCTTGTCTTCGATTCATATTACGACGCGTACCGCGGGGTAATACCTCACATACGCGTATTTTCCGGCAGTTTGCGCCGCGGCGACCATATTATGGTGAAATCGACTTCAAGGGTATTCGATGTTGATGAGGTGGGGTATTTCGAGCCGCAGCTTACTCCGTGCGAGCAACTGACGGCTGGAGAGGTGGGCTATGTCGGCGCCACCATCAGAGAGGTGGGGGATATCCATGTGGGCGATACCATTATATCACCTGAGCACTCGGAAACCACGGCGATTGCAGGGTCCCGGCGCTCCCAGCCCATGGTATTCTGTGGAATCTATCCGGTGAATAGCAACGATTTCCCTAAGCTGACCCTCGCCCTGGAGAAATTCCAGCTCAATGATTCTTCCGTTTCATTTGAGAAAGAGAGCTCGGCGGCATTGGGGCACGGTTACCGTCTCGGATTTATGGGTATGCTTCACATGGAAATCACTATCGAGAGACTGAAGCGGGAGTACGGACAGGAGCTCATCGCCACCATGCCGTCAGTGCTCTACAAGGTGTTTACCTCTGATGGAGAATTCATCATGATTGACAACCCTTCCCGCTTTCCGGCTCCCAACGCCATTGACCGTATCGAAGAGCCGATAATAAGGGCACAGATCATTGTGCCGACGGACCTGGTGGGACCATGCATGGAGCTATCTGAATCGAAGCGCGGTACGATGGTGTCCCTGGAATATCCGGATAGCAGGCGGACGCTGCTCACGTATGATTTACCGCTCGCTGAGATCATCACCGGCTACTATGACAAACTAAAGAGCGTCAGCCGCGGATATGCCAGCATGGACTATGATTTCGCCGGCTATCGCCCGGGCGATCTGGTGAAAGTGGATGTACTGGTCAAAGGCAATCAGACCGATGCCCTGTCTTTCATTTCGGTGCGCGATGGTGCCATTGCCCGCGCCAGAGTGCTCATACATAAACTGAGAAAAGTCATTCCCCGTCATCTTTTTGAGATACCACTGCAGGCAGCCATCGGGGGTAAAGTAATCGCCCGCGAAGACATCGCTCCCATTAAGAAGGACGTCCTGGCGAAGTGCTATGGCGGTGACATTACCCGAAAAAGGAAACTCCTGGAAAAGCAGAAGGAAGGCAAGAAGCGAATGAAAATGGTGGGCTCTGTAGAGGTCCCGCAGGAGGCTTTCTTGCTGTTGTTGAAAATGGAGGATGAGTGAGAGGGATCTATATTCATGTTCCTTTCTGCGTGAAAAAGTGCGATTACTGCGATTTCTATTCTCTGCCCACAAGCCCTGGTTTCCGCCAATCTTATGTCCAGGCCCTCTTGCGCGAGGCTGAAGCCCATGCCGGGATGTCTTTTAAGACATTATATCTTGGCGGCGGCACGCCCAGCCTGCTGGGTGCCGGTCTTCTCAGCGACCTGATACGAGGTCTGAGGCATCGGCTAAATATGAGCGACGTGGTCGAAGCCACGATCGAGGTCAATCCTGAGTCAGCCACCCCTGAACTCCTGGGAGCGGCTGGTGACTCCGGGATAAACAGGGTCTCCATCGGTGTTCAGTCCCTTGACGATAGTGAGCTTAAAGCGGTGGGCAGAATCCACACCGCTTCTCAAGCGCTGGAAACGGTCAAACTGGTCAAACACCTTGGCTTCAAGTCCATTTCGGCTGACATCATCATCGGGCTGCCCGGACAGACATGGCAGACGCTCAGCCGATCGTTGGAAACGATGGTTGACTCAGGCATTGAACATATTTCACTGTATTGTTTGTCCCTCGAAGAAGGCACCCTGCTGGCCAAGAATCCACCTGCAGACCTGCCGTCTGACGATATGCAGGCCGAGCTCTTTCAACGGGCAAGTGGCTTCCTTGAAGTGCATGATTATATTCATTATGAGGTGTCTAACTTTGCCTTGGAGGGTCACCAGTGCCGGCACAATCTAAACTACTGGCGGGGTGGGGAATATCTGGGTCTTGGGCCAGCCGCTGCTTCTCATCTGGCCGGCAGGCGATTCAGGAACCGCGCTGACCTGGCTGCTTATCTTGAGAAACCAGCCGAACTGACCGAAGACAGCGAAGAATTGAGTCCAAAAGACAAAGCCGCTGAAGAAGCGATGTTGCGTCTCCGCCTGCTGGTGGAGGGTGTCGACGTTTGCGAATTGATGGAGAAATTCGGGCGGTGTAATACCCTGGCGCTGGCCCGCCGTCTCGAATTGATGGTCAGCCAGGGTCAGCTTGTTGCCGATGGTTTCAGATACAGGTTGCCACCATCACGAGTACTTACATCGAATGCAATTCTCGCCGAGGTCGTCGAAGCAGACAATCCCGTTTGAAAAGCTTCGGCTGAACTGTCGTCCCCGGAAATATCGTTTCCGTGAACTCTGAAAGTTCAGCCCGGGTAACCAGGGAAAGAACGCGGCTATACAGGTTCAGAGATTACTGGTTAAAGCGACCAAACTGGCTGAAGGCGTTTGTTAACCTAGTCCGCTGCACCTCCGTTTGGGCCATGATTGCTACCAGTTGTCTCGCCCGGTCATCATTGCGGTAGGCACGGCGTAATCTCAGGTGGAGAGACCTGAACTCCAGCGCTTCCCTTTCTTCGGACGCCTGTATGAGAGACTCAGGGAAGGCCGTGGGTTCCTCACCCCACAGGCAAAGTGCATTTGTCCCGCCAGTCACGTCTAGGCAGGGTTTGATCTTGTAGTCCCGTTCCGAGGGGTCACGCAAGGACTTCCCGAGAAACCAGCTCAAGGCGTCGGAATAAACAGCGCCGATAAAGTTCCAGCCTCCCCTTTCCAGGAAGTCTGGCGGAATTTCGGCTGCGGCATCCCGGTAGATGCTTTGCAACAGCGCCCCCGCTTCAGAGGCGCATTGGTTCACCCCGTGAACAAAGGTGTCCAGTTCCTGCACAATGGACTGGCCATGGAGAAGAGTTATCAGGTCCTGGTACGTGGGATGGCGCATCCATGTGGGCTCATACCGCACCTGGAGTTCGCCTTTTAGCAATTGTCCGAGGAGTGGCGTGGAGACCTCAAGCCCGATGTTGCCTTCCAGCAGGTCGACCAGCCAGCCTGCGGAATATTCCGGCTGCGCCAGTGGCATGGACTGCGCAAAATCCATCAGGACCTTGAGCTGAGCCATCTCTTCAGTTGAGAGCGTCTTACCTTTCCTGGCGGGCTGTGGCAAAGCAAGCCTGCCTGGAGAGGTGGTCTCCCGGGTTGTTGGTGCAGGCGCGCTGAGTTGCCAGCGCCTGGAAAAGACCTGCGGGACCGGCACCTCCGGTACTGGGAAAGCCTCCTCTGCCAGCTTTCTGCGTCTAACCATGAAGAAGTACACTCCGGCTGCTAACGCTGCGAGGACTATCGTGGCGATAGCAATAGTCCAACCCCCTATGATGCCGGACCTGAGTAACCACACACGGGACCAGTTGCTCGGGTTAGAAGCGCCATCGACAGCCCTTACACGCCAGTAATACTCTCCTCGGGGCAAAGCTTCGGCTGTAGTCAAAATATACCGGCTCCCCGGTATCTCCTGCTTTTCCAGGATAGGATGAGAGAAGTCCGGGTCCGTATCTATCTGGAGAATGTAGGTTACCCCGCTAGGATCGTTTACGCTTGACCATTTAAGGGTGGGCTTGGCATTCCCCATCAAGCCGAGTCTGTAACCGTCCCGCGGCGATATCGGCGTAGGTGTGGGCGGCGGCGTATTTTCGATGGTGAAGGTAGCTTTAGATGAGTTCCTTTGCCCGTCCGTTAATTCGATGGAATGCGTGCCCGCCTGGGACCTGGGAATGGTCACCAATTTATCGAGACTGCCAGACTCATCAGTGCTTGCCTGTTCCGCTGGAATCTCCTTGCCGTCATAGGTGAACCTGAGAGGACTGTTGGCAGCAAACCCGGAACCTGAAATCCGGACCGTTTCGCCGACATGGCCAAATGCTGGCTCCAGCGATATGGCCGCTCCGATATTGAAACTTGCCTCCGTTGCGGTGGTCGTCTTTGTGATGGAACCAAAGGCGCCCAACGAATGGGAGCCAGAAGTTGATGATGGCACGACAAAGGTAGCGGTCCAGCCCCCCTGGGAATTTGCTGTGATGCCCTGGGCCACAGGCGCACCGTCATAGGTTACCGTGATTCCTGTCTCTCCAGCACCGAAGCCTGAGCCAGTAACACTGATAGAACTGCCGGTAGCTCCGCTTGAACGGTTGACCGAGATACTTGAGCTGGTGGTGAAGACTATCTCAGAAACGCTTACCGCAGACGTGGAGGCCCCGCCAGCATCAATAGAATGACTGCCGGAAGCGGAGGCCAGGACAACAAAGGTGGCGCTCCAGCTTCCCTGGGAATTGGCGGTTATCCCTTGAGCCACAGGTGTGCCGTCATAGGTTACCATGATTCCTGTCTCACCAGCGCCAAAACCAGAACCGGCAACGGTCACCGAATTTCCGACGGTTCCGCTCGTCCGGCTTGCAGAAATGGCCGGGGCGACCACGAAAGTTACGTCAGAGATGCTGGTCGCCGAAGTTGAGGCCCCGCTCGCGTCGATAGTGTGAGAGCCGGTGGCAGACGGTGGCACCACAAAATTAGCAGTCCAGCTTCCCTGGGAATTGGCGGTTATCCCTTGAGCTACAGCCACGCCGCCGTAGGTTATCGTAATTCCAGTCTCGCCGCCGCCAAAACCGGAGCCGGTCACAGTTACCTGGCTCCCCACCGTCCCGTTAGCCCGATTTACCGTAAGAGTCGGAGAGACTGTGAAGGTGAGATCAGGTACGATCGATACCGGTGTTGATGAGCCGCTCGCATCAATTGTGTGCTGACCGGAAGATGAGGCCGGGACAACAAAGGTGGTGCTCCAGCTTCCCTGGGAGTTCGCCGTGACAGCCGGGGCAATAGCCGCGCCATCATATGTCACTGTAATACCAGTTTCACTGGCCGCGAAACCCGCTCCGCTGACGCTTAGCGAAGTCCCTGCTCCTCCTGAGGTCCGGTTAACTGTAATGATGGGAGTTACGTTGAAAACCACGTCGGTTACATTCGCTGTCAATGTCACGGAACCGCTGGCATCAATGATGTGAGGACCGAAAGGGGATGCCGGGACCTGGAAAGTTGTGTTCCATGCGCCGAGGGAATTAGCGGTGATACTCGAAGCTACTGTGGCGCCTTCGTATGTCACCGTTATCCCGGTCTCGTTAACGGCGAAATCAGTTCCGGAGACCGTTACGGTTCGGCCTGGAGGTCCAGTGAAGGGACTCACGGAGATAGCAGGGGTAGCAGCCAACGCAGCGGGAGAGCTGAGCGTATTTCCCGCCAACCAGAAAACCAGCACCAGACTAATCACCCATTTCAGCTTCGGCCACTTTTTCATTCCGTCTCCATAGCTTGTTCTGCCAGACTTCCATAAACAGTTCAAGAACAGGCACTGCTAACAGCCGGCTTCGGAAGCACGCTACTGCTTTGTTCGCTATTCTACTACCTGCAATGATTGCTTCGCAAGAGAGCATCATTCGAGGTAAAGTACACTCTTTGACTTTTCATTAGGCGCTCTCCCCAGCAGGCTTTACTACTGGCGTCAGGATAGCATCAAGAACTTTTCCCCGCTTCACTGACGCCCTTCGATGCAGGCTTACCTTGTAGTCAATGTCCGGTAGCGGGATGTTCCCGATGCCTTCATGCTGTTTGAAGAAGTTGT
>JACPPV010000030.1 GCA_016190825.1 Chloroflexota bacterium | reverse complement strand
GGCGGATATTATGTAGCCGGGTATCTGGAGCTACCTGATTTAACCATGACAGGGTCGACTCCTGAAGAAGCGATCAAGGAACTACGTTTAGAAGCTCCCGAATGGTTTGAATTAAACATAAAAAGTGGCTATAAGATACCGCTGCCATCTAAGCCCTCAAAGTATAGCGGGCGGATCAACTTCCGGATGCCCAAACGTCTTCATGCCAAAGTGGCGGCTCTAGCTCAAAGAGAGGGGGTCAGCCTGAATCAGTATCTTCTTTCGGCTGTCGCCCAGGCGGCCGGAGACGAAGATAAATCTCCCTCGGAAGCTCGTAAGTAACCTTCTTGTTACCTAAAGATTGCCTTTTATGTTTTAACAATACTCCAAAATCTTGTTGAAATTGGAGCCGGGGTATCAATAGGTAGTACTAGCAAGGACTTCGATTTGACCTTCAGTTTGAATATTTTGCCTTGAATGATTTACAAGCAAATACATGACGCAGTAGAATGGCATCAAACTGAAGCGATTCAGGGGTGAGAAAATGCCTTATTATAATGGTAGACATATGTCTTCAATGGAATACGACTCGCTATTCCGGGCTGGTCTAATCAAGAATGCACCTCCTGCCGACCCGAAAGATAAAAAACATCACTTACGTGCGAGGGGCACAGCGATAGTTTTCAGGGACAATAAGATTTTACTCGTAAGAGACAAAGGGAAGACTAAGTTTTCGTTACCTGGGGGCGGGACTAAAAATAATGAACCGTCCGTGGCCGCTGCAATTCGAGAGCTTTATGAAGAATTAGGAATGAGTGCGAAGAAAGCTGAACGTATTTTTAAATGTGATTTCGAAGGGTCACTTAACAAACATAGA
The DNA here is from genome assembly GCA_016190825.1 of Chloroflexota bacterium. Lineage (GTDB taxonomy): Bacteria > Chloroflexota > Dehalococcoidia > Dehalococcoidales > UBA2162 > JACPPV01. The sequence goes on along the minus strand of JACPPV010000030.1, from coordinate 37,718 downwards.
GTTGTTCTGATTGAAACTGATGACGAACCTCGTCTGAGAGGAAAAGAATTGGAGGAGTTTATCTGGTGGGACACGGAAACTAAAATTCTTATCTATGATCATGTTAAAGCTATATTAGGGAAGCTGGGTAAGAAAGTCTGACAGTGGATATGGACACGCGAATTTTAAAAGAGATAATTGCACTTATCAGGACTGAGCAAGAACGAAGGTCATTATCACTAAAAGACCAAGATTATGCTTACGACCATTGGATATTTTGGGATGAGCCTTTTCTTAACGAACTCTGTCTGATGTTTCTGGTCACGTTGAGGCATCAGATTGAGAGGGAGATTGTCGGACTTGCTGCACGAACTGCTGACGGTGGTAGGGAAATCAGCGATCAACAACACAAAGAAAGGTTAAAGCAACTTCGAAGGGGAAAGGATGATTGGGACTGGGGAAAAATAAAGCAGAGATTGACACAATGGTCTTGCGATAAATGGAACAAACTTGATGTTCTTCGTTTGTTATCAAACTCATATAAGCATGATTTATTAACGAAGCCTGGGCGTGAATTATTGGATAAGCTACAGCTTAACCCCGAACTTCCCTATGCACCCTTACCGGAAAGCTGTGAATTTCGGAACGGACTTGCTAAATTCATCGGCCTTGATGAAGAAAAGGCAGACTACTGCGATATCGCCGAATCGTTCGTAGACATCGCAAATGAATTTTTGGCAGAAGTGCAGAGCTGTACAAAGCTAAGTAAAGTGAAATGGGGGAGGGTATCTCTAAAACCAAGCAATTTTGAGGGATAAGTGACTAAGAAACCGAAATCCCCCGTTGAAGCTTGTTGCGAAGACAGGGTGAGAGCGGTGTCATCAGAAGTAGCACATTGGTAGAGAAAAAGTAGCACAAAAATAGCAGGGAAATGGAGCCGGGGGGATTCGAACCCCCTACCTTTGCGATGCGAACGCAACGTTCTCCCAAGTGAACTACGGCCCCACCAGCCCAAAGATTATAGCATAATGCCGAAACCGCTGAAAACTTTTTATCCATCTATTGACAAATGGCATTGTTTATACTATATTATGGACGATTGTCATATTGAGGTATGTGCCATGATTGTAAGAACGAGGATTTTTGAGCTTTGTGATGGGAGATACAGAAACCTCAGCGAGCTTGCCAGAGCCATGGACATATCGGTGAGCCAGCTTTATCGAGTCAGACAGGGCGCTCGTCAAATTAACCAGAAATTCATCGTTGGAGCCATTAAAGCCTTTCCTGATTACCGCCTGGATGACCTGTTCTACCTGGTCGCGAGTCCGTCTTTTGTCAATCGTGCTGGCGTGTCAATGCATGCCCGGGCGGAAGCATTCACCGGTGAAGAAGAATGCGCCGCGACGCCTGCCTGAGCTATCAGAGAGGAGGATTTGTTCGAATCCCCGCTCCCGCGCGCCCTTCGCTCGCTCAGGGTAAACTCCATGGTGCAAGCCGTAACCATAAACCTGAACGGATTGCTTGAGGCTTAGCCCTCGCATGACAGATCGGTTATTCACCGCCTATGATCAATAAGACTTGTTGTACAGGTTAATGAACTCTTTTGGGGTTAGCATTTTGATGCCCATATGAGGGCGTACGGCATTATACGTAACGAGGTGTGTCTGAAGCCAGGCATCGAGGGCGTTGATGTCATCGGCGCCCCTCTCCAAAAGCAAGAAGAACTTGTCTTCGTCGGTACGAAAGCTGCGCTCAATCAGTGCGTTTTCACGCGGGGAATTCTTGTGTATGTAGAAATGCTCAATATTCATTTCCTGGCTTGCCTGGTGGAACCGACGCGAAATTCTAACCCATTGTCTGTCTGGATGTAGCGCACCGGGAAAAGACAACTCTGCACCGCCCAGTGTAGCAATATCACTGACCCCGCTTCGTCCAGCACGGGTAATACCAGAGCCACTTTGTAACGCGACTGGATGTCAATGGCGGCATATTCAAGGCAAGTGGAAGGAAGACGAGAGTTCTGGGGTCACGTCTTTTACGTCCATCTGTAGGTACCCTGAAGCCGGTGTATTATCTGGCCTCATTGCTCTCCCGTTCTGGAACAGCGGCCGCCGGCGTCTGTGAGAACGGCGCAGTAATCCTTCTATTGCGCACCAACGCTGTATCGTGGAGACTGATACCCTGATACCATCAGCGTTGGCCATCGCGGCCAGTTTCTCACTGCAAACACCGCTCTTTCGACGGGATAGCAGGATAAGCTGCGCCCTCTTCCCGGGAAAGAGTCCGGTGGGGGCGTTTGGGGGCTGTGGAAGCCCTCCCCACACCTTCCAGCCCACGTACCCCCGTGGCTGTCGACCTTGTCGTACCCATAGCCTGACCGTCCTTCTATCAATCCCCAAACGTCTCGCTGCTTTAGAATAATTACCTTCACAATCTTTCCAGGTCTCGATGATCTCTCTTATCGCTTTTCTCGCCATTATCCATTTTGCGCTACCTGGTCAATATGTTGTGAATGATTACAAACCCCTTGTTTTTTCAATTAGGCTGTAGTATAGTATACAATTGCTATGCAGGGAGACTACGGCTATGTTGTCCTGTTCCTGTTAATCGCAGTCGGCTTTGCTGCTTTTACACTTATTCTTCCCGCCGCTCTGAGATCTCTGAAGGTCATTCCTCAGAAACCTTCTGCCGTCAAAGGTACCGCTTTTGAGTGTGGGATGGAGCCTATTGGCCAGGCCTGGAGTCAATTTAACTTCCGCTACTATTTTTATGCCCTGGCCTTTCTGGTTATTGATGTGCTGGTAGTTTTCCTTTACCCTTGGGCCGTGAGCGCGAGGGGACTGGGAGTAGCCGGGCTGGTTGTGATACTGACCCTTGTGGGTATCGTCATGGTCGGCTACGTCTATGCATGGAAGAAGGGAGTGCTTAAGTGGACCTAGTCCCGACACGGAGATTTGTTTACTCGGATGCCGACCTGGACCAACATGAAGGCGAGGTCATTGAGGCGCTCAAGGCGCGCAGCCAGCAGCCCATTCCGGACCAGGACCAGTGGTTGAGTGAAAAAGCCCCTGAAGCGGGTATCCTGCTTACTTCCGTAGACAAGGTGATTGACTGGGCGCGGAGTAACGCCCTGTGGTCAGTCGTTTGCTTCCCGGCCTGCTGCGCCTTTGAGTTCATCTCCACGGCCGCATCCCGTTTCGATATTTCCCGCTTCGGCATGGAAATCATCCGTGCCTCACCACGCCAGGCTGATTTGATGATCACAGCCGGAACTCTGACCTGGAAAATGGCCCCCAATGTGAGGCGTATCTACGACCAGATGGCGGAGCCGAAATATGTCATTGCCATGGGCGCTTGCGGTATCAGCGGCGGCATTTTCCAGTCTTCATACGGAGTAGTTCCCGGATACAGCCGGATTGTGCCGGTTGATGTTTATGTGCCCGGGTGCCCGCCGCGTCCTGAAGCCCTGCTCTACGGCATCAGGATGCTTCAAGACAAAATTTCCAAAGCGAAGGTCTTTCGGAAGTAATCGGGGATGACGAGAGCTATTTCCGGGGAAGAATTGGCCGCCGGGCTGGAGCAGCGGATACCGGGAAGCATTATTGGGACAAGTAAAGAAAGTATCCTGGTAAACAACCAGTCTCTTTTGAGTTTAGCCGCTCACCTGAAAACAGAGCCCGGGCTAGAGTTTGATTTTCTCAGCAGCATCACCGCTGTTGATTACTACGATTATTTTGAGGTTATCTACCAGCTGACCTCGCTGGAGCACAATCACAGCATAGTACTAAAAGTGCGGTGCCACGACCGCGAGAACCCCGCTATACCTTCTCTGGTGGGCCTGTGGCGAGGCGCCGAGCTGCAGGAGCAGGAGATATTTGACTTGATGGGTATCAGGTTTGAGGGTCATCCAAATATGAAGCGCATCGTCCTCTGGGAGGGATTCCAGGGGCACCCGCAGCGTAGGGACTTCCTGTCATGGTAATGAAGACTGAACCCCTTGTTCTCAATATCGGACCGGCTCATCCGAGCACTCACGGGGTGTTCCGGATGCGGGCGACCCTCGATGGCGAAGTCATCATCGATGTGGAGCCTATTTTCGGCTATCTCCATCGCGGCATAGAAAAACTGGCGGAGGAGAGAACGTACCAGCAGTTCATTCCGCTGACTGACCGGCTGGACTATGTCTCGGCCATGGGTAACAACATGGCTTATTGCATGGCGGTGGAGAAGTTGGCTGCCATACCGGTGCCGGAGCGGGCAGAATACATACGGGTTATCATGGCTGAGTTGCAACGTATCGCCAGCCACCTCATCGCCGTTGGGTCATTCTTGAACGATTGCGGCGCCTTTATGACGCCTATCCTTTACATGGTGCGGGAGAGGGAGAAGATCGTCGACCTGTTTGAAATGGTCTCCGGCCAGCGCCTGACCTATAACTATATGCGGTTTGGCGGCTTGAGCCAGGATGTACCCGATGAGTTCCTGCCAGCATTGCGCAAGTTTATCGACCAGATGCCCCGCTACCTGGATGAGTACGACCAGCTTCTCAAAGAGAATGAGATATTGCTGGCCCGCACTAAGGGTGTGGGGATTCTATCGAAGGAGACGGCGATTAATTGCTCGATGACGGGCCCGATGCTGCGCGGCAGCGGCGTCCCCTGGGACCTGCGCAAGGCTGACCCGTACTCAGTCTATTCCCGTTTCGAGTTTGATATTCCTTGCGGTGCGAGGGGCGATTCCTATGACCGCTACCGGGTAAGGGTTGAAGAGATGCGCCAGAGCGTGCGTATTATCAGGCAGGCTATGGAACAATTACCAGTAGGCCCAGTGCGCAGCAAAACGCCGGTCATGCTTATCCGGCCTCCAGCGGGCGAAGTCTACAGCCATGTTGAATCGCCTAAGGGAGAGCTTGGCTTCTACCTTGTATCCGATGGCTCAATTGCGCCCTATCGCTGCCATATCCGTGGACCAAGCTTCATAAATCTTACCGCCCTGCGCGAGATGATCGTTGGCTGGAAGGTTGCCGATGCCATTGTCATTTTCGGCAGCATTGATATTGTTATGGGGGAGGTCGACCGCTAGTTGGTTACTTTCGATCTCGTCTTCCCCGCTTGGCAGTTCAAAGGCTTACCGCCCGATTGGCCTGGTGGATTCTGGTGGCACTTCATCGTTTTCTCCATCATCATCCTGGCTTTTGTGCTTACGCTGGTGATTATGTTTATCTGGTTTGAGCGACGTACGCTGGGGAGAATGCAGGCGCGTATGGGACCAAATCGCGTCGGCCCGTTTGGATTGCTCCAGGCGATGGCCGATGCCATTAAAGTGATGCTCAAGGAAGACATTGTGCCCAACGGCGCCGATAAGCTGGTACATTTGCTGGCGCCGCTGGTGGCTTTTGTGCCTGTGCTGATGGTTTTCGCAGTGATGCCATTCCAGGATGGCGCCGCTCTGGTCAATCTGAATATCGGTGTCCTGTATGTGATGGCTGTCAGTTCCATCTCTACGCTGGGAATATTCATGGCAGGGTGGGGGTCGAATAACAAGTACACCCTTATCAGCGCCATGCGGGATGTTGCTTCGGTGGTGAGCTACGAGATTCCGGTAGTGCTGTCCCTGGCGGGTATTGTATTGCTCGCTGGCTCCCTTTCCCTGAACGACATTGTCAGATCTCAGGCGCAGAGTGTGCCCTTTGTTCTGCTGCAACCGCTGGGCTTCATCGTGTTCTTTCTCGGCGGTATGGCTGAGATAAACCGTTCTCCCTTTGACCTCCTCGAGGCCGATTCGGAAATTGTAGCCGGCTTTCACACGGAGTATTCCGGGATGAAGTTTGCTCTTTTCTATCTGGCGGAATATGCTGAAGCCCTGGTTCTTTCCACCCTCGTCGCCACCTTTTTCCTGGGGGGCTGGGGTGGGCCATTGCTTCCGCCGTGGCTCTGGCTTATCGTTAAAAGCTGGGCCGTATTCTTTGTCCTGGTCTGGATTCGCGCCACCGTGCCCAGGGTGAGAATAGACCAATTGATGACGTTTTCTTGGAAATTTCTCTTCCCCCTCGCCCTGCTGAACCTGGTTGTTACCGCCGTTGAAGTGGTCGCCTGGCCGGAAGCTCTGCCGGTGCTGCTGATACCGGTCAATATCGCTGTCGGCGCTGTTCTGGTCATACTGTTATCGAGAAATTTTAAGCCGGGAGGGAGCCAGGTTGAAGCTTGATTATTACGGTCTGGGCATTGCCAAGGGGCTGATGGTTACCCTGAAGCACCTCTTTCGCCGCCCGGTCACGGTGCAGTATCCGGAACAGACCCTCAACACATCAAGACGGATTCGCGGCAACGAGCTGGTCTGGAATGAAGAGAAATGCACCGGCTGCTCCACCTGCGCCAAGGCGTGCCACATTGGCGCTATCAGCATTGTCACCGCGCCAAACCCGGAGGGGGACAAATACCCGGTGGAAAAGTATGAGATAGATACCGGCTACTGCATAATGTGCGGCATGTGCGTTGAAGTCTGTCCCTTTGAAGCGCTATACATGGGCGCCGGATACGAGAAGGCGCAGTACCGGCGCGGCGACCTTGTCCAGTCCAAAGAGGTCATGAAATACACGTCGGAAAAGTACGTCAGCGGCTATTTCTATCCCGAGTTTGCCGCCCAGTTACCTCTGCAGACGTTACTATTGGAGAAGATTACCGAAGAGGAGTAATGTTGCAAAGCATCGTTTTCTGGCTGCTGGCTATCGTGAGTATCGCAGCAGCGCTGTCAGTTGTATCAGCAAGGAATGTATTCCGGGCAGCGCTCGCCCTGGTGCTATGCTTTGTTACCGTCGCCGGTTTATATATAACCCTCAATGCCGATTTCCTGGCGGCGGTGCAGGTGCTTATCTATGTCGGCGGCATCGCCGTGTTGATTGTCCTTGCCATCATGTTGACCAGGGAAATCCAGCGGGGCAGCCAGAGCAACCGGCTGCGGATTCCGGCTTTTCTTCTCGCCGGACTTTTTTTCGCAGTGGTCGCTTTTGCCCTGGTCAACACCGGGTGGAAAATATCAACAGATGACCCGCTCGTGCCAACCACCCCAGCACTGGCAAGCAGGCTCATTGGCCCGGACGGCTTCATTCTGACAGTGGAGATTGCTGCTGCTCTCTTGCTGGCAGCGGTGCTTGGAGCTATCGTCCTGGTGAGGGAGAAATAACCGGATGTCCATTGGACTGGAGCACTACCTGGTCCTTTCGACGGCGCTCTTTTCTATCGGGCTTTACGGTGCGCTGGCGAAAAAGAATGCCGTTGTCATCCTGATGTCGATCGAACTTATGCTAAACGCGGTAAATATCGCCATGGCGGCCTTTTCGAACTACATCGTACCGGTATTGCTGACCGGCCAGGTCTTTGTCATTTTCATCATCGTGGTGGCTGCGGCTGAAGCGGCGATAGCCCTGGCTATCATTATGAACATATACCGTAACCGGGAGACGACTGAGGCGGACAAATTCGATTTGATGAAATGGTAGACGTGGATGTTAACAATTCTTTTGTCATTGGGAGTGCCGACGAAGTCGGGACGTGGCAATCTCAAGGGGCTTTTTGAGATCGCCACGGGCTTCGCCCTCGCGATGATAATAGTGATGGCATTCGACAACAATCTAGGAGCTATTTAATTTAATGTGGGTTGAAGTCAAACAGGCGAGAAATCTGATGATGGCCGAGATGTGGAAGGAACTCATCGAGGGAGAGGGGATTCCTACGCGGATTATGCCCCTTTCCGGCTTGCCGATTGGGCAGGAGTTCGCCAGCTATCGCGTCATGGTGCCCAAAGACAAGAAACATGTTTTTGACGAAGTGATGAGGAAACTATAATGACAGGTAGCTCGATCTGGCTGATCTTTCTTCTGCCCATTTTTTCTTTCCTCATTATCACTTTCTTTATCCGTCCCTTTGTGAAGCCGACATCCAGAATCGCTGGCTATGTGACCATCGCCGCCATCGGCACCGCCCTGTTCTTGTCCCTGCGCACTCTGGGGACGGTAATGGCTGCGCCGGGGCATGAGCTGGTTATCCCTGAAATCACCTGGCTTACCGTCGGCGACCTGAAGATAAACGTCGGGCTGATGGTGGACTCCCTTACCGCAGTGATGCTGGTGGTGGTCACAACAGTCAGCCTGATGGTGCAGATTTACTCACTGGGCTACATGCAGCACGAGGTACCGGACGCCAAGCCGGGCGACCGCGGCTACCACCGCTACTACGCCTGGATGTCCCTCTTCACTGCCTCGATGCTGGGCGTTATCCTCTCCAACAGCCTGCTCCTTATCTTCGTTTTCTGGGAACTGGTCGGAGTTTGCTCCTACCTGCTCATCGGGTTCTGGTTTCACCGTCCCTCGGCGGCCAACGCCGCCAAGAAGGCTTTCATCGTTACCCGGCTGGGAGATTTCGGTTTCCTGGTGGCGATACTGGTGCTGTACGTCAATACCGGCACCTTCAACATCCCTGAGCTTCAGGAGATGGCGATTGCCGGGACGCTGGCGGGGACAACCCTTACCTGGGCAGCGATAGGCATCTTCTCCGGGGCGGTCGGCAAGTCAGCCCAGTTCCCGCTCCACGTCTGGCTCCCTGACGCCATGGAAGGCCCGACACCGGTCAGCGCCCTGATCCATGCCGCCACGATGGTAGCCGCCGGCGTCTTCCTGGTAGCCCGCACCTTTCCGCTCTTCGCCGGATCGGTGACGGCGGTGACGGTTGTGGCGGTCATCGGCGCCTTCACTGCCATCTTTGCGGCCACAATGGGGCTGGTAATGCATGATATCAAGCGCGTGGTCGCTTACTCCACCATCAGCCAGCTTGGCTATATGATGCTCGCGCTCGGCGCGGCGGGATTGGCCTTGCAGCATGAGGGGCGTTTAACCGTCGAGATTGCGAAGGCCGCCACGGCGATCGGCATTTTCCACCTGTTCAACCATGCCTTTTTCAAGGCATTGCTTTTTCTTGGCGCAGGCAGCGTCAACCACGCCACCGGGACCTTCGATATGAGGCAAATGGGCGGCTTGCGCAAGGCCATGCCGTGGACCTTTTATACCTTCGTCATCGGGGGGTTGAGCCTGGCCGGTATCTGGCCGCTGTCCGGCTTCTGGAGCAAGGACGAAATATTGGCTGTTGCCTGGGACACGCAGAAGCTGCTGTTCACCCTGGTGATGATTACCGTGCTGATGACGGCTTTCTACATCTTCCGCGTGATATTCCTGACCTTCGGCGGGGAGTACCGGGGCAGTCATGGCGCGCACAGTAACGGTCATCTGCATGAATCGTCGCCGGTCATGGTAGGCCCGATGGTTGTCCTGGCGATTCTGGCGATCGTTTCCGGGTTCTGGAATGTCACCGGCGGCTTCAACGCCTTCATGGGACACGGCGAGACGCAGAGCTTCATCTCGGGCCTTTTCGGCATCTTCGCCCACCCCCTGCCCTGGATTGCTTCGTTCGTCGCCATCGCCGGCATTTTCCTGGCCTACGCGATCTACGGCGCGAAGTGGATTTCGGCGGAGAGCATCGGGAAGACGTTCAAGCCCCTATACACTCTTTTCTATCGCAAGTACTTTCTTGATGAGCTCTATGAGAATATCATTGTCCGGCTCGTCCTGCTCAAAGGGATTTTTGCCGGACTGGAGAAAATTGATACCGGTGTTGTTGATGGCACTGTGAACGGGCTAGCCAACAGCGCCTACGACAGCGGCAACACGATGCGGCGCACCCAGACCGGGCAACTGCAACTCTACGGACTGGCCATCGGCCTCGGCGTGGTGGCCATTGTCCTGGTCTTATTTTTAGCCGGATAAAATGATTCGACTGCGCTCATCATAAAGGAGTCAGACAGGTTTGTATCCGTATCTATCGACCGTAGTCTTCCTGCCGGTGGCGGGCAGCATCGTCATCGCCCTGCTGGGCGCGCGCGAGCGCCTGGTCAAGTGGGTGGCGGCTGTCTTCACTTTTACGTCGCTGTTGGCCGCCATCGGCATGCTGTTCCGTTTCGATAGAACAATCGAGGGGATGCAGTTTGAGGAGAAGGCGCTCTGGATCCCCGCCCTCAACGCCAATTTTCACCTGGGGGTGGACGGGCTGAGCCTGCCGCTCGTTGTCCTGACCGCCTTCCTGGGCTTCATGGTCGTTCTCATCTCCTGGAAAGAGCACCTCCGGGTACGGGAGTACTTCGTCTGGCTACTGCTCCTCGAGACCAGCATCCTGGGTGTATTCAGCTCCCTTGATCTGCTTCTTTTCTTCATCTTCTGGGAAATCGAGCTTATCCCGATGTATTTCCTGATTTCCGTCTGGGGGGCGGGACGGCGCGAGTATTCGGCCATCAAGTACATGATCTACACGCTCTTCGGCAGCGCTTTCATGCTCGCCGGAATCCTGAGCCTTTACTTTACGACCGGCAGCCTGAGCATTGTTGACATGGCGGGCGGGGGGATAGCGCAGGCGGCGATACCGCTGACGGCAATCTTCTTCTTTCTGCTCATCGGCTTTGCGGTCAAGCTGCCCGTTTTCCCGTTCCACACCTGGCTCCCTGATGCTCACACCGATGCCCCCACGGCCGGAAGCGTGATGCTGGCCGGCGCCCTCATCAAGATGGGCGGTTACGGCATGATAAGGGTTTCCGTCAGCCTGTTCCCTGATATCGCCCGGACCTATGCCCCGCTGCTTATAACGCTGGCAGTCATCGGTGTGCTCTACGGCGCCGCCCTGACACTGCGCCAGAACGATATCAAGCGGATGATCGCTTACTCCAGCGTCAGTCATATGGGCTACGTGCTTCTCGGCGTCTTCGCCCTGGGGCAGGTGAGCCTGACCGGAGCTACCCTGCAGATGGTGAGCCACGGACTTCTGACCGGGCTTCTCTTCGCGGTGGCCGGACTGACCATGCACAACGTTCACGAGCGGGACCTGCGCAAGATGGGCGGTCTGGCGCGGCAGATGCCGGTGATCGCCGTCGTCTTCTCCATTGCCGGGCTGGGTTCGCTGGGTCTGCCCATGACCAGCGGCTTCATCGCCGAATTTATCACCTTCGCCGGCAGCTTTGCCTCAGACGTGTTCGGCGGTATGCAGGCCGCCACCATACTGGCGGTAGCGGGCGTCGTCTTCGCTGCCGGATACATTCTGTGGATGATACAGCGCGCATTCTACGGACCGGTGAAGGGGTACGTGGAGACACATATCGAGACAGAAACACTAGAAGTCGGACGTGATGCTCTTGCAAGATACCAACCGAAAAAAGTGGTTGAGACTACTGTTGAGACTCCTATAGAAATCCACGATGCCGATGCCCTGGAGCGGGTCTACATGTTCTCCTTCGTTGCCCTGATATTGATTATCGGAATCTATCCGGCTGTTTTGACCGATATTATCCAAACCGGAATCTCACCGGTGGTGAGGCTGCTAGGTGGATAGATTGATAAAGAATAATAGTTGTCATTGCGAGGGCGAAGCCCGAGGCAATCCGTACTTCCCTGGCGAACGGATTGCTTCGCTGACGCTCGCAATGACAAATAGTCGATAAATAATTCGGGGAGCGCAGTTTGAATCTTCAGTCGTTCATGCCGGAAATAGTCCTGGGCGCAACCGCCATCGCCATTATCCTGCTCGATCTTATCGTCAAGCGGAAGGGCATTCTGGCGGGGGTGGGGGTTGCCGGTCTGCTCATTTCCGGCATCTTCACCGTTGCCATGTGGGGCGCCCTCCAGCCGGGTGAGGCTAGTCTTATTTTCAACAACATGCTGGCGGTGGACAGCTTCGCCCTGTTCTTCAAGCTGCTCTTCGCCGGAATTGCTATCCTGGTTATCCTGGCATCGGTAGATTATGCCGGCAAGATGCTGCCGAACTCCCAGGGTGAATACTATGCCCTGGTGCTCCTCTCAGCGCTCGGCATGATGCTGATGGCTTCGACTACCGAGCTTATCTCTATCTATGTTTCCCTTGAGCTTGCCAGTCTTTCCCTGTGCGCCCTGGTCTGTTTCTTGAAGAATCCAAAATCAAGCGAGGCGGCGTTGAAATACATACTGCTCAGCGGGGTGGTTTCCGCTGTGATGCTCTTTGGCATGGCGCTGGTCTTCGGCGTCACCGGCAAGACGCAGCTTGGCGAGATCGCCGGAGTTATCCGGTCGATGTCGCTATCTACCCCTGTGGCAAGCCCCGCGCTGGCAGTGGGAATGGTGCTGCTGATAGCCGGTTTTGGCTTTAAGATTGCTGCCGTACCCTTCCACATGTGGGTGCCCGATGTCTATGAGGGGGCGCCGACCCCTGTCACCGCGTTTCTTTCAGTAGCGAGCAAGGCGGCCGGGTTTGCCGTTATCCTGCGGGTGTTCTCCTCTATTTTTGGGGTGGAGTTGCTGAGCTCAAGCTGGGGAATGGTCTTTGCCGTTCTGGCGGCGCTCAGCATGACCCTGGGGAATGTGATTGCCCTGCCACAAACGAACATCAAGCGCATGTTGGGATACTCGAGCATTGCCCAGGCGGGATACCTCATGGTGGGATTGGCGGCCATCGGCATCTCACCGGCGGCGGGCGGCTCCGGGCAGGCCGGTATCCTTTTCTTTCTGGCGAGTTATGCTGTGGCCAACCTGGCCGCATTTACCGCTATCATCGCCATCACCAATAAGACAGGGAGTGATGACATCATAGACTTTGCTGGTATGTTCAAGCGGGCACCGGCTTTGTCCCTGGCTCTTACCTTTAGTCTTATCTCGCTCATCGGTATGCCGCCCGCCGCCGGTTTCATCGCCAAGTTCTATGTTTTCAGCGCCGGTGTGCGCGCCGGCCTGCTCTGGCTGGTGGTTATCGCCGTGCTCAATAGCGTCATCTCAGCCTACTACTATCTGCGGGTGGTCAAGGTAATGTGGTTCGCTGAACCAGCATCGGAAGAGAGAGTGCCTTCCTCGATCGCGTTACGGTTCGGGTTACTTATCGCCAGCATAGGCGTCCTGGCTCTGGGCATCGCGCCCGGCGTTATCCTGAAGGTGACCGAAGCTGCAACGAGTATCCTGGCATTCCTGCCTTAACGCTTAATACAAGTCACTGCATCTTCAGGGGAAATCTTTCAGGATGCTCAATAATCTCAGGGGTCAGGTCGACATCAAGGTCTGGCCAGTAGAAATGATTCGGGGACGGCTCTACGACGTTGATAATCTGCCTGATAGGAACATCTTTGAACCAGGGAAAATCATCATAGGACATGAATAATTCCGTGCCCTTTGTCCAAAGCCATATCCCATTAGTGGAAATGTTCGTAATTTCAACGTCCGGAGCGCTTGTTCCACGCGTCTTTGAACTCATCGCAGTGCTCCTCTATGATGTTTTCGATTTCTTTCAGCTGAAGACGTGTTAGATTGTGGTTCCGTGCCAACTCTATTTCCGGTTCCAACCAAAACTTGGCTTCTCCGGTAGGACAGGTTACGTGCACATGCATTCTCTCTTCTTCTCGCGAGAAGAAGAAGAAACGGTATCCTCTTTTTCTTAAGATCGTCGGACTCATCCCTAATTCTAGCACAAAATGGCGGACGTGTAGCCAGACCTTGCCCCCTCCTCTCCCCTGTGCTACCATTCAGTTTGTCATGATTCGCCCGCAGGAGGAATATCATGTCCGAACGGGATGAGTGCATTTTCTGCCGGATTGCGGATGGCAAGGTAAAGTCTGATTTGCTCCATCAGGATAGCGAGGTAATCGCCTTCCGTGACATCAATCCGCTCGCCCCGCTCCACCTGCTGATCGTTCCAAGGAAGCATATTCCATCGCTGGTTGAGCTTGAGGCAGAGGATTCCTCTTTGATTGGGGCGATGGTAAACGTGGCCAACTGGCTGGCAAAGGATGCGGGGGTTGCCGAAAAAGGCTATCGACTGGTGATAAACTGCGGGCCGGAAGGCGGACAGGGAGTTCCTCACCTCCACATGCACCTGCTGGGTGGACGGCAGCTTGGCAGCAAGCTGGGGTAGCAACGCGGGACTTCTCGCATTCTCTCTCTTCTCTCCATCAGCAAAACGGACAATAAAAGGCAAGGCAACCCCTACTGCATTAGAAGCTACTTTGCCTGTTATTAAACAATCTCGGTACCAGGCTTCGCTTGTCTTGTCTACTGATAACAACTATAATAAAGCCCATCCGAGTCAAAGGAGATACTGAGATGCCGTCATACGCTTTTTTTCATAACGACTTCGTTCCCCTGGCCGAAGCTAGGATCGGAGTCATGACCCATGCCCTGCACTATGGCACAGCCCTTTTCGAGGGCATCCGGGGCAACTGGAACGCCGAGCAGCAGCAAATCTATATCTTCCGCCTGCGCGAGCACTATGAGCGGCTCCTTAACGGCTGCCGGGTGCTCAAAATGAACCTGCCCTATACTCTCGACCGCCTGTGCGAGATAACGGTAGAGCTGGTGGAAAAATGCGGCTTCCAGGAAGACATCTATATCCGCCCGCTCGCCTACAAGAGCTCGGAGACGCTCGGCGTCCGCCTCCACGGACTGGAGAGCGATTTTCTTGTCTTCGCTATCCCCTGGGGACGCTACCTCGATGTGGATAAAGCCCGCTGCATTATCGCTTCCTGGCGGCGGCCGGATGCCAATGTTATCCCGCCCCAGTGCAAAATTACCGGCATCTACGTCAACAACGCCTTCGCCAAGACCGAGGCGGTGGAGAACGACTTTGACGAGGCCATCATGCTCTCTCCCGATGGACACATCTCCGAGGGCAGCGGCGAGAACATCTTCCTGGTCGTTGGTGGCAAACTGGTTACACCACCCAGCTACAACAGCATTCTTATGGGGATAACCAGAAACACCGTGATCGAGCTGGCGCAGAAAGAGCTAGGCGTAGAGACCAGCGAGCGGCCGATTGACCGCAGCGAGCTTTACACTGCCCAGGAATGCTTTCTTACCGGCACTGCCGCTCATCTCACCCCGGTGGCAGAGGTTGACCGCCGCAAGATCGGCGATGGCGAGATCGGCAGGATAACTACGGAACTCCAGAAAATCTACTCCGATGTAATACGCGGCACCAATCCAAAGTACCTTCACTGGTGTACACCGGCATACAAAAAGGCGACGGTGCCGGAGAAGCGGCGGTAATGTTTGGCGGGACACTCGCCGTTATATCAGCCTACCTGCTGGGTTCCATTCCGATGGCGTATCTGGTCACCCGATTGATCACGAAAAAGGATATCCGCCAGCTCGGAAGCGGCAACGTGGGTGCGAATAACGTCTTCCACCAGGTGGGAAAGATGGCTGGTATCACCGTAGGCGTTTTTGATGTTGCCAAAGGGGCTATTGCCGTGATTCTTGCCAGCCAGTTGTTCGATGCCCGGCTGCTTTATCTATTTGCGGCCGGACTGGCGGTAGTGCTCGGTCACATGTGGTCAATCTTCCTCAGATTTACCGGCGGCAACGGGCTGGCAACTTCGCTGGGGGTTTTCTCTATCCTGATGACAAGAGAAGTGGCGATAGCCTTCGCGCTGGCAGCCCTTTTCTTCGTTCTCACACGTAACGTTATCTTCTCAATCAACGTCAGTCTTCTATCCATTCCGGTATCCGCCTGGTTGCTGGAAAGCCCGCGCCTCGAGATGCTTTTTGTTGTTTTTTCCGTCGTCCTCTTGCTCGTGATGATGCTTCATTTCTGGCCGGTGGCCAAGGCTGATTTTGACCGCGCCGGCAGCTGGCAGAAATTCTTTGCCGAACTGCTGCGCCAGGACCAGACAAAAAGGAACACCGGTTAGTATCCTGACAAGTAAACAAGTAAAATTTTCGTGTTGTCAACAACGGAAGAGTTAGCTGGTCCCGATAACATCGGGACGAGACTTGTCTCGAATGCCCATTCTCCTGACCCCCTTCTCCTGGCAGACCTGTCCTGAGCGAAGCCGAAGGAAGAAGGGGATACAGGGGACGAGATCGTTGAAGCAAGTAACCCGGACTGATAAGATAATTAGTTCAGTTAATCACTTGTCAAGACACCAAGTCTATGCCAATTGCCTGATTACGGCGATGACCTTTCCCTGGATCTCGACGTCTTCGGGCCGGACAAGAATCGGTTCCATCTGGGTATTGGCCGGCTGAAGCCGTATGCGTCCCCGCCCACCCGCCGGGCTGTCCCGATCAGGCTCGTAATATACCTTTTTTAGAGTAGCCTCTTTTCTGTCCTTGAGCCAGACAGCCGCCGTTTCGCCGTTTTCCACCACATTGGTATATTGCATCAGGACAGTATCGCCGTCATTAATCAGGGCATCGATCATCGATTGCCCTTTCACTTTTAGGGCATAGACGTCCTTGCGGCCACGCGTCAGGTCCGCCGTCACGCCAATCGTCTCTGCGGAAGCGGTGGTATCCCACGTATCAGCGTCAGGCACTGGTATCGGCTGCCCCGCAGCGATCAGGCCGATAACTGGCACCGCCAAGGTGCCGCCGGACAGTGAATGGGCAGTCAACCGTATGCCGCGTGACACACGGGGTATCCCCGGACCCTTTTTCTCCAGATAGCCCTTGTTCTTCAGGATTTCCAGGTTATAGGCGACTACCGAAGTTGAACTCATCCGGCATTCGTCTCTAATATCCCTAACGCTTGGGGGATATCCCCGTTCATCCAGGAAACGGCGGATGAATTCAACCATTTCTCGCTGCTTCGGCGTCAGCTCTTGCCTTTCCATGTCTCTCCCTTCCAAGAACAGCTGTTCTAGAAAACTTTACAGCGAAAGGGCAACACCTGTCAAGACCTTGCGGAGTCTGTATAATATGCATGGGGTATTTATTCCCTCCTCCTGCGTATTTTTTGCTGGTTATCAAAGCTATTTTACCAGAAAGATCGGGATAAATACCCTTTTTCTTTTGCTGCTTTACGTGCGTATTCGACATTTTCGTGGATGGCTCGTGTCCATAACATATTGGACTTTTAAGGCGATGGAGTTATTCAAAAAGTGGCATAATGGTAGAAGCTTGTCAACACTGCGACGTGGTTTCTCACTATTATGCCAGATGCAGACTGGCTTGAGCATATTGCACAAGAACAATCTCAAACGGATTTACGCGTGGCCCGTGCAAACTACGTAGGCTTACGGATGACATCGGCCGCCGGAAAGGGCTATAATTGGTCAAGTAAGCCACGTTAATGCCGGTTCCGGAGGGACTTAAGATGGCTTCACAAACTGAGATTGTTCCGCAGGCAAAAGGAAACCCTCAGGCTATAGGGTGGACCGAGATATCGGTCCCTCTCTTTGACGGAATGGTGCACTGGCCCGGCGACCCGCCGGTGCGAATCCAGCGGACCGCCGATATTGACCTCGGCGATAGCCATACGCTCTCCGAGATTTCAATGGGCTCGCACTCGGGTACACATATTGATGCACCGCGGCACTTTCTCCGGCAGGGGTTAGGCATTGACCGGATGCCTGCGGAAGCCACGGTGGGCATAGCCCGTGTGATTGAAATCCGGGACACTGTCCTGGTCCGTGCTGAAGAACTTCTTGCCCACCGTATTCGCCGCGGTGAGCGCATTTTGCTTAAGACGCGCAACTCCGGCGCAGCCTGGTGGATAAAGGAATTCACTGGAGACTTCGTCTCAATTTCCCTGGAAGCGGCGGATTTCCTTGCCCGGCGCGGGGTGAGAGCAGTCGGCATTGATTATCTCTCGATCGGCGGCTACCGGGCTGATGGGAAAAAGGTCCACCAGGTACTGCTCGAAGCCGGGATATGGCTTATCGAGGGGTTGGACCTTTCGCGCGTGAGTCAGGGGAAATACCACCTGGTCTGCCTGCCGCTAAGGCTCAAAGAAGGAGACGGCGCCCCGGCCCGGGCTTTTGTCAGGCGGGCATGACCGCGAAGAGAAAAAACATGAAGACGGCCGCTGATGCCAGCGCTGGAATGACCGCTGAAGCTATTGACGAACTGTGCATCAACTCGATGCGCTTTCTTGCCGTGGACGCCGTGGAGAAGGCGAAATCGGGGCACCCGGGCACGCCTATGGGCGCCGCGCCCGTGGCTTACGTGCTATGGGACAGGTTTTTAAAGCACAATCCAGTTGACCCGAAATGGCCTGATCGCGACCGCTTCATCCTTTCCTGCGGTCATGCCTCCATGATGCTCTACTCCTTGCTGTATCTTACCGGCTATCCTCTTTTGATCCATGATATTAAGAATTTCCGCCAGTGGGAGAGCAGGACTCCGGGGCACCTCGAACACGGCGTTACCCCCGGAGTGGAGACAACGGTTGGCCCGCTGGGACAGGGATTCGGCAATGCCGTGGGCATGGCAATCGCCGAAAAACATCTGTCGGAAAAGTACAATCGCCCCGGGTTGGATATTATCAATCACTTCACCTACGCCGTTCTTTCCGATGGTGATATGGAAGAGGGTATCAGCTCCGAAGCTGCGTCACTGGCAGGCGCGCTCAGCCTCGGCAAGATTGTCTTTCTTTACGATGCCAATAAAGTGTCCATTGAAGGACAAGTTGACATAACCTTTAATGAAGATGTCTGCCAACGTTTTCAGTCCTACGGCTGGCACACCGTCGGCCCGATTGACGGGATGGACCTGTCGGCCGTTGAGTCCGCCATTCGGGAAGCTCGGGCTGAAACATCCCGCCCCAGCCTGATTGTCTGCAACACCGTGATCGGCTACGGCAGTCCCAACAAAGCCGGGACGGGCGCTGCCCACGGTGAGCCGCTTGGTGCGGACGAAGTAGCGCTGACCCGCCGGAAATTGGGTTGGAAATTTGAGTCTTTCGCCGTGCCGCATGAGGCGTTGCTGCATTTCAGACGGGCGCTCGAACGCGGCGGCCGCTGGCAGCAGGAGTGGCAGGAAAAGATGGACGCCTACCGGAGAGCCTATCCCGATGAGGCAAGACGGCTCGAAGAAGACCTGAAAGGCGACCTGCCGGAAGGCTGGGACCATGGACTGGATGACCTGTTCAAGGGCCCCCAGGATAAGCCCGTCGCCACACGCGATGCCTCAGGCCGGGTGATGAATGCAATCGCCGGCAAGGTGCAATCTCTCATCGGCGGCTCGGCTGACCTGGCTCCATCTACCAAGACAAATCTCAAAGACATGGGCGATTTCAGAGCCGGGAACTACCTCGGGCGCAACATGCATTTCGGCGTGCGGGAGCATTCCATGGGAGCTGTTGCCAGCGGGATGGCTCTGCACGGGGGAGTAATTCCCTTCACCGGTACTTTCCTCATCTTCTACGACTATATGCGTCCGCCGGTGCGTCTGGCGGCGATGATGGGTATCAGGGTGATCTACATTTTTACTCACGATTCGGTCGGGCTGGGGCAGGACGGGCCGACACACCAGCCTATTGAGCACTTGATCGGGCTGCGGGCTGTGCCCAACCTGGTGACAATACGCCCGGCTGATGCCACGGAGACGGTTGAAGCTTGGAAACTGGCTATCGAGCGGCGGAACGGTCCGACTGCCCTTATCCTTTCGCGGCAGAATCTGCCGGTGTTCGACCGGACCATCTTTGCCCCGGCGAGCGATGTCAGGCGTGGCGGCTATGTGCTGTGGCAGGCATCTGCCACGCCCGATGTTATCCTCATCGGGACCGGCTCGGAGGTCCACATTGTCCTCGAAGCCGGGAGACGTTTGCAGGATAGTGGCATCAGCGCCAGTGTCGTTTCCCTGCCGTCGTGGGAGCTGTTTGATGCCCAGCCTGCTGACTACCGGAGCAGTGTCTTGCCGCCGGGCATCAAACAACGCTTATCGCTGGAAGCCGCATCGCCCCTGGGCTGGGAGAGATACGTTGGCGAAGAGGGAAAAATCATTGGTATCTCGCGGTTCGGCGCTTCGGCGCCCGGCGAGGTGATTTATGAGAAACTGGGACTGACGCCTGAGCGCATGGTAGACGAAGCCATGCGGCTCCTGGAGAAAGTCCGGTGAAATTGCGAGTTTGCATCGCGGCGGACCATGGCGGTTTTGACCTGAAGAACGAGTTGTATGTCCGGCTGAAGAACAAATATGAGGTCGTTGACCTCGGCGCTAGTGCCTTTGATGATAATGATGATTATCCTGACTTCGTTATGCTGGTCGTCCGCGCCATCACCTCGGGGCAGGCTGAGCGCGGCATTCTCGTCTGCGGCAGCGGTGTCGGCGCCTGCATCGCCGCCAACAAGGTTCCGGGCATTCGCGCCGGCTTGTGCCACGACACCTATTCGGCACACCAGGGCGTAGAACACGATAATATGAACGTTCTTTGTCTGGGCGGGCGCGTTATCGGCATCGAGCTGGCAGTGGCGCTTGCCGAAGCTTTTCTCAGCAGCAGTTTCAGCGAGGGGGAACGCCACCGCCGCAGACTGCAAAAGGTCCTCTTCATCGAAAAAGAGTTTCGCAGGAACGAGTGAAATTATATGGAAGCTGAAACAAGAAACGCCATCAGGCTCGCCAACAGGCTGGGACAGGGGATATGGCTCGACTATATCCGCCGCGGGCTTAACAAATCCGGGGAACTGCGGCAGCTCATCGACCTGGGCTTGAGCGGCCTGACCGCAAATCCGACTATCATGGAGAAGGCGATAGTCGGCAGCACCGACTACAATGATGCTTTGTCATCCCTCGCGCGGGAAGGGAAGAGCCCGCAGGAAATCTACGAAACTCTGGCAGTTGAAGATATCCGTAGTGCGGCGGATATGATTCTGCCCACCTATGAGCAGACGAAGGGTGCTGATGGCTATCCCTGCTTGGAGATCAGTCCGCTGGTGGCTAATGACACAGAAAAGACCATCGAAGAGGCCCGTCGGCTCTTTCGTGCCATCGCTCGCCCGAACGTGATGGTCAAAGTCCCGGCCACGTCCGAGGGCATCCCTGCCATCCGGCAGCTTATCAGCGAGGGTGTCAATGTGAACGTGACCCTCATCTTTTCCCTGGATTACTACGAGCAGGTGATGGAGGCATACATTGCTGGACTGGAAGACCTGGTGAGAAAAGGCGGTGACCTGGCCAGCGTTGCTTCCGTTGCCTCCTTTTTCCTTAGCCGCATTGATACAGCGGTGGACAGCTTGCTCGAAGAGCAAATCAAACAGGGACGGGATGATCTGAAGCCTCTACTGGGTAAGGCGGCTATCGCCAGCGCAAAGGCGGCTTACCGGAGGTTCAAGAAAACTTTCGATGGCGAGCGTTTCGTCAGGCTGAGAGAGCTTGGCGCCCGTGCGCAGCGCGTGCTCTGGGCAAGCACCGGCACCAAGAACCCCCATTACAGCGACTTGATGTATGTTGAAACACTTATCGGTGCGGATACAGTCAATACCTCGCCACTGGCAACACTTTATGCCTTCCTCGACCACGGCAAAGTCGCGCCGACTCTTGAGCAGGACGGTGCGGAAGCTGAAGCAACTTTAGGAAAGCTGGCAGCGGCCGGCATCGACATGAAGAAAGTGACGGACAAGCTCCTCGATGACGGCGTCAAGTCTTTTTCTGATGCCTATAACAGTTTGATGAAAGGGATAGAGGAAAAGAAAACCAGGCTGGCTCCGGCAGAGCATGTTTACCCCGAAGCCAGCCTGGGGCAGTACGCCGCGGACGTGCAGGCCACGCTGGAAATGCTCAGCCGGAAAGACGTGGTGCGCCGCATCTGGCGGAAAGACCACACCGTATGGAATCCGTCGTCGGTTGAGATTGCCGACCGGCTGGGATGGCTGACCGTTACTGATTGTATGCATGAGCAGGCCCGAACGCTTGAGTCGTTCGCCACTGAAATAAGGGAGGCTGGTTTTCGTCATGCCGTTTTGCTGGGTATGGGCGGCAGCAGCCTCGGCGCTGAAGTGCTCCGCCAGGTTTTTGGTAGCGGACAAGGTTATCCTGAGCTTATTGTCTTGGACTCCATTGCGCCCGAAGTGGTGCAGGCCGTGACTGAAGCCATCGATCCGGGGCGCACCCTCTTCCTGGTATCATCGAAATCAGGCACTACCACTGAGCCGCTCATCCTGTATCGGTATTTCCGCGGGCGGGTGGAAGAATCGATGGGGATAGCGGCAGCCGGGCAAAATTTTGTTGCCATCACCGATGCTGGGACGCCGCTGGCGAAGCTCGCTGAAGAGGCGCATTTCCGGCGTGCATTCTTGAACCCGGGCGATATCGGTGGGAGGTACTCGGTGCTGTCGTACTTCGGGCTGGTTCCGGGGGCGCTGATAGGGATAGACGCTAGGCTTCTCCTCGACCGGGCGGACAACATGCGGGAGGGCTGTGCTTCGTGCATGCCGCAGGCTGAGAATCCCGGCTGCTGGCTGGGAGCCTGCTTGGGCGCGCTGGCCCTGAAGGGACGGAACAAGCTTACCCTGGTGACATCTCCATCCATCACCAGCTTTGGCTTGTGGGTGGAGCAACTCATCGCCGAAAGCACCGGCAAGGATGGGAAAGGGATAGTGCCCATTGTCGGTGAGCCTCTGGCTGCGCCGGACTGCTACGGGGACGACCGGCTTTTCATATATTTACGGCTGCAAACGGATGATAACTCCACCACCGATGCCGCGGTGTCCAAAATCCGGGCAGCCGGGCAGCCGGTGGTGACACTGGAAATAGAGGACCTGTATGACCTGGGGGCGGAGTTTTTCCGCTGGGAGTTCGCCACTGCCGTGGCTGGCGCCGGGCTCGGTATTCATCCCTTCAACCAGCCTGATGTCCAGCAATCAAAAAACGCCACGGAGCGTATTCTCAAAGAGGTGGCAGTCTCTGGCCATGTTCCCCGGCTGGAGAATGTCGGCTCGCTCAACGACCTGCTGGCTGAGGCTGGACCTGGCAAATACCTGGCGGTAATGGCTTATCTCCAGCAAACCATGGAGATGGATGCCGCCCTGAATGACCTGCGGCGGAAAGTGCTGGAGCAGTACCACATCGCCACCACCGTTGGCTATGGTCCGCGTTTTCTGCACTCGACCGGCCAGCTTCACAAGGGTGGACCGAACACCGGACTTTTCATCCAGTTGACCGGAGAGCACCGAAAAGACGTGCCGATACCCGGTGAGCCTTACACCTTCGGTGCTGTGGTTGACGCCCAGGCGCTCGGGGATTTCGAGGCGTTACGGGCGAACGGGAGAGCGGTAATCAGGGTGCATATGCGCGGGCGAAGAAAAAAGCTGTTGTAAGTCCGCCCTGGAGGAACTCATGGAACTGGGAATGATCGGGCTGGGGCGGATGGGGAGCAATATGACCCGGCGCCTCCTCAAGGGCGGGCACCGTGTCATCGTCTATGACCCGGCCGGAGAAGCCCGGGCGGAAGTTGTCCGGGAAGGGGCCATCGGCGCTGATTCTATTGAGGAGCTCGTTCGCACGCTCGGTCAGCCGCGGGCAATATGGTTGATGGTCCCGTCCGGAGACCCGACCGAAGATGTTGTCAACCGCCTCGCTTCCCATATGGCCGTCGGCGATGTGGTGATTGACGGAGGAAACTCGAACTACCGTGACAGCCAGCAACAGGCGCAAATTCTCGCCCGGAAGGGCGTTGTCTTTCTTGACGTTGGCACCAGTGGTGGCATCTGGGGGTTGGAAGAAGGTTATTGCCTGATGGTCGGCGGAGATATCAATGCCTTCCGCCGACTCGAACCTGTTTTTAAGACGCTGGCGCCTTCGCCCGAGAGCGGGTACGGCTATGTGGGTCCCAGCGGAGCGGGACATTTCGTCAAGATGGTGCATAACGGGATCGAATACGGTCTGATGGAAGCCTACGCCGAGGGGTTCAATCTGATGCTGGCGAAAAGGGATGAGCTGAAGCTTGACCTGGCTCAGATTGCGGAAATATGGCGACATGGCAGCGTGATCCGCTCATGGCTGCTGGACCTCGCGGCAGACGCCTTGAAAGAAGATCCGGAATTGGAGCGTATTCAGGCATATGTCGAAGATTCCGGTGAGGGGCGGTGGACCGTGGAGGAATCAGTGAAGCTCGGCATACCGCTGCCGGTCATCTCCCTCGCCCTCCAGATGCGGTTCAGGTCTCGCCAGCCCGATTCATTCAGCGATAAATTGCTTGCCGCGCTGAGGGAAAAGTTTGGTGGGCATACTGTCAAAGAGACAGGAAAATGATTATGTCGGGGTGGAACGGCGAGCAGCTTCTTCCGCTAGCGCTTGGAGACGGCGGTAGCTTTCACCCGGGGAGGGTTTGAGGAAAATGGCGCTGCCAACGCAAATATCCTCAACGCCGCAAGCGGCAATCATGGCAATGTTGGTTTCGCTGACGCCTCCGTCAACTTCGATTTTGGGTGTAGGATGACTCTGGTGGAACGCAGCTATCTTGTCCATGACCTGCGGCTCGAATCTGCTGCCATAATAACCGGGGCGGACGGTCATGAACAGAATGATGTCCAGATCACTTGCAAAAGGAATGGCGGCGGAAAGCGGGGTATCGGGATTGACCGCCATGCCGACTTCCAGCCCGAGATCGCGTGCCTGCTGGATGGCTTCCCCCGGCGAAGGTGTTGCCTCGTAATGAAAGAGGACTTTGCTTGCCCCGAGCTTTTTAAGGTCGGCAAAATAACTGGCGGGGCGTTCTACCATGAGGTGCGCTTCCCACTTAACTGCGATGTTGATAGGCGCCAGGTCATCAAGGGTTACGCTGCGGGAGGGGACAAAGCGGCCATCCATGAAATCAAGCTGGACATAGCTGGCAAAGCCTTCCGCCTGGCGTACCATGGCGCGCAGGGCTTCAGGTTCACTGGTTAGAATGGCTGGAATTACTCGGACCGGCAAAACAATGCCAATTTTAAGGCAGAAAAGGGCAAATGTCAAAAGGAGAAAAACGAGAGCGTTTAATAACGCCGTTCGCCCTGAGCTTGTCGAAGGGCCGTTGTGGTTCCCTTCGTCTGTTCTCAGGGCAGGCTAGCGGCTCACCACGAACGGCTTGAGTGAGTTGTTAAACAACCTCGAAAAACGATTGGCAGCGCCGTCTTTTTTGTGTCAGTGCGAGCCATTCGCAGAAGGCGAAGCAATCTTTACAGAGTTTTTAAGATTGCCACGCTTCGCTCGCGATGACATGCCTTAGTAAGAAGTGTCAAAGGAGGCTATTGATGTTTGCGGTAGGTATGCTGCGGGGCAAGCCAGGCGTGCATAGTCTTGAAGTCCCGGCACCGGAGATCAACGAGCCGGACGAGGTACTGGTCCGGATGAAAGAGGTCGGGCTGGATGGGACCGATTTCAACATCGTCCGCTACAATCTCCAGGATATTGCTGAGGGCCGCAACGAGATAGTCCTGGGGCATGAGGGCATCGGGGTGGTTGAGGCGGTGGGAAGCGCGGTAAAGACGCTCGCGCCGGGTGATCTTGTTAGCATTACTGTGCGACGGGGATGCGGTCACTGCGAGCCGTGCCTTCACAATCAAAGCGATATGTGCATGACCGGGCTTTTCACTGAACGTGGCATTCACAAGATGGACGGCCTGCTTACTCAATACGTCGTGGACAAAGAGCAGTACATGGTCAAGGTCCCGCCGCAAATACGGAAGCTGGCGGTTTTCACCGAGCCGCTGAGCATCGTGGAGAAGGGAGTAGAGCAGATCAGGGTAATTCAGTCGCGCCTGCCGTGGTACTGTCCACATGTTGAACATGGCCTTGACTCGCCCGAGTGGGGCGGGTGCAAGGTCGCCTTGGTGGTGGGCGCCGGACCGCTCGGATTACTGGCCACTGCGCTCATTAGGCTTGCCAGGACGATCACCTACACCACCGACATTGTTCCCGAAGATCATCCCAAGGTCCATCTCCTTGGAGATATGGGCGCTACGTACGTTGACGCTCGTGCGAAGACGCCCGAGCAGATAGTGGATTTCTGCTGTACCCCGATAGGCGAGCTGAACATGATCTTTGAAGCCTCCGGAGCAGCGGATACTGCCCTTAAGCTCATCCCCTTCATGTCACGCAGCAGCATTTACGTGATGACCGGCATCCCGCGTGGTGACCTTAAGATAGAGCTGGATGCCGCCCAGCTGGTGAGGCAGGTCGTGCGCTATAACCAGGTTGTCGTTGGCAGTGTTAACTCAAACCGGCGTCATTTTGAAATGGCCCTGGGGGATATCGCCAGGATAAATGAAAGCTTTTCAGGGATGCTGGATGAAATGGTCTCACGCCGCCTTCCCCTTGAAGATTATGCAAAGGCTTTCACTATTGATGACCCCCGGCACATAAAGACTGTCATGGAAATAGAGCCATGGTGAGGATAGACTGGAGATAATACATTAAAAATGGGAGCAGAAATGTATGGCAGAGCGCGACTCAGCGGAGATAACGCCTTGGCATGTTTATGCTTCGAGAAGGAGCTTTCTGGCTGGTATCGGGGCGATGGTGGCCAGCGCGCTCTTGCCGGCCTGTCTGGGGAGGGATAGCCAGGTGACTCAGGAAAGCGATTTTTGTAAATCGGCCAGGGCAAATGCCGCCGGGGATGAGCTTGGCGCGAGGCTTACTTCCTGCGAGGATATTACCAGCTACAATAATTTTTACGAATTCAGTTTCGAGAAGCATGATGTCGCCAGTCTGGCAGCAGATTTCAAGACTTCGCCGTGGACTGTGGCGGTGGGCGGGCTGGTCGAGCGGTCCAATACATACAGCGTTGATGATCTGATTGGGAAGTTTCCGCAGGAGGAGCGCGTTTACCGGATGCGGTGCGTGGAAGGCTGGTCCATGGTAGTGCCGTGGCTCGGATTTCCCCTTTCTAGCCTGCTCCAGGAAGTTCGGCCAACCACGGGTGCCAGGTATGTGCGTTTTGAAGGGCTCCTTGACCCGGCACAGATGCCCGGGCAGCGGACGAGAAGTTTTGATTGGCCCTACGTGGAGGGCTTACGGCTGGACGAGGCAATGCACCCTCTCACAATACTGGCGACTGGCCTCTACGGCCAGCCATTACCGCCGCAGGATGGCGCGCCGGTCCGCCTCGTGGCACCCTGGAAATATGGTTTCAAAAGCATCAAATCGATCGTGAAAATAGACCTGGTTGAGGAGATGCCCGTCACCTTCTGGATGGCAGCATCACCGACGGAGTATGGTTTCTACGCTAATGTTAATCCTGATGTGCCGCATCCCCGCTGGTCCCAGGCAAGCGAGCGACGGATAGGCGAGCTGGCCAGGCGTGAGACCCTGCCCTTCAACGGTTACGGCAGCGAGGTCGCCCACCTTTACGCCGGGATGGACCTGAGGAAATTTTTCTGACCTGTCATGCCGGCCCTGGGCACATTCCCCTTCCCCTTCGGTAGGCTAAGGATCAGGGTCGGTGTAAACTCCGCCAAAGTGAGGCAATCGAATGATGCGCAAGTCCGGGGTGCCCGGTCTCCGGCTACTCGTCCATGTCCTGGCCATTTTGCCTTTTCTCTGGCTCATCTGGCAGTTCAGCCAGGGTCAGTTAACAGCCAACCCGATACGAGAGTTGCAGTTACGAACCGGTAAATACACACTCAACCTGCTTGTCCTCACATTGGCTTGCACAATCCTTTATCATCTTTTCGGATTTGAGCGGGCTCTCCAACTGAGACGGATTCTGGGGCTTTATACCTTTGTTTATGCTAGTCTTCATCTCCTCAACTTCATCGGCCTGGACTACGGTTTCAATCTTGCTTTATTAAGGGAGGATTTTGTGGAGAAGCGATTCATTCTGGCTGGATTGGCCGCCTTTCTGGTCCTTTTTGCGCTGGCGGTCACTTCGACTGAGGGATGGAAACGGCGGTTGGGCAAGAACTGGAAGCGGCTGCACCGCGCGATTTATGCGGCCGCCGGGCTCGCCGTCTTGCATTTCATCTGGCAGGTCAAATCCGCGGCAGACCTGGGTGAACCGCTGGTTTACGCCGGAATCATTGCCCTGCTCCTGATTTTCCGGATTCCCGGAGTTAATGGACTCCCCGCGCGCATTTCGGTTTCGCTCAGATCGAAACGCCCTCGGAAGGTGCGGAGGGCATATGATTCCGAGCATTTTGATTAACCGTGCTTGACATACACAATACAGCATGGTAGTATGCAGTATACTTTGGCGTCATTATGGAAACTCTCAGATTGGACATTCCCTCGGCGGAGAGGCGGCGGAAGTAGCGGAGATAGCTATTGACATCAACTAGCGTTACACCCCGAAAAAAACGAAAGGCCCTTGTTTTCCAGATTTCAATTATCCTTCTGCTTCTTGGAGGGATATGGTTCAGCTTCGGACAGAACATCCTTTCTCCTCAAAAGCCGGGGGGTCCTCCTGGTACGCTGAGTCAGATGAAGCTTGCCTCAGTTGTTGAGGGACAGCAGGCATTGACCCAGGTTTACCAGTTGCATGGCATGAACCTCGGATTGGTGAGTGCCTATATCGCCGAGTACTCTCATACTTTTAATCCATACCATAGCAACGATGAACGGGCTACCGTGTGGGTTGGCAAAGCGGATGGTAGTCAGACAGCCGCCGCACTTCTGACCCGGATGCGGCAGGGAATCGAGAAAGGCGGGTCACCTTTTTCCATGCCCGAACAACTGACTGTGGACGGGCATGACGTTTTCCGGGTTGAAGGAATGGGGGACACCCATTTCTTTTACAACTCGCCGGTAAAAGGTGATCAAGTAGTCTGGCTGACGATTAAATCCGTCAATCCAATGGTTATCCTCGAAGAGGCGCTGAAGCTTTTCTAAAGAAAAGATATGATGTTGAGACACAGGAAGGAACTGGCGCTAACCGTTTGCCTCATGGCTTTGCCCCTGGTGTTTGCCGGATGTTCCACAGGTTATACCTCCCAACCGGGAGCGGGCGCTCCCGCAGCGACTTCCCCGTCCATCCTTCCGGTCCAGCCGACCAATGGGATCAAGCAGTCGAACGAAGGCGGCGCGGTGACCATTAGCGCCGAACTGATGGGCATGAGGGACAGTGCTCTTGTGTTCCGCGTTACTATGGATACCCATTCCGTGGACCTCGACCGGTACGACTTCAAAGAGCTGGCGGAGCTGCGGGATGACGCGGGGAACCAGTTTCAGCCAATCACGTGGGACGCGGCGCCCGGGGGCCATCACCGACAGGGAACTCTGACCTTTCCTGTTCCCGATACCTTGACTCAAGGAAAAGCGAGATATGTTGAAGTGGTTATCCGCGAAGTTACTGACGTCAGGGAGAGGGTACTGAGGTGGGAGCTGTGAGAAAACACGTCCTCATCGGAACTGGCGCCGCGGTCCTTTTGCTCCTGGTCTACCTGGGAATCATTACCCTGGCGCAGGGATGGACTCATGCCGTGGAGCAGACCGGCCGATTATGGTACTGGGTAGCGGCGCTTGCGGCCGGATTCGGCACCCAGGCTGGCCTATTCTCCTTCATAAAACAGGGCGTACACCAGCGCCAGGTGGCGGCCGGGTCTTCGGTTGGCGCTTCTGGAGTCATCTCTTCGGGCTCAATGGCTGCCTGCTGCGCCCATCATCTCAGTGATGTGTTGCCATTGCTGGGGCTATCAGGGCTGGCCATCTTCCTGACACGGTACCAGCTTTTTTTCATCGTTGTTGGCGTGCTGTCCAACATAGTTGGGATCACCATAATGCTGGAGACCATCCAGCGGCACGGCCTGTCTCAGAGAATCGCTGCATCAAGATGGAATATGAATGTTGTGAAAAAAGGTGCTATGATTTCCAGTGGGATTGTCAGCGCTGTTTTTCTTCTGGTCCTCGTCGTTTCGTAAAAATGAATGGTGACAGTACGGTAGGGCGGCTATGAATGGAATTCAAATAAGTATTGACCCCGTTATCTTTCACATCGGGATATTCGAACTTCGCTGGTACAGCTTGGCGATAGTCACGGGGATAATTGCCGCGGTGCTGCTCTCCGTTTTCGAAGCCAGGAGAAAGGGATTGCCGCCCGATGAGATTTATTCCCTGGGTTTCTGGGTGGTGGTGGGGGGAATAATCGGCGCGAGGCTGTTCCATGTTATCGATCAGTGGCCGTATTATGCCGTTAATCCGTCCGAGATTTTGCAGTTCCAGCGCGGCGGCTTGGCTATCTGGGGTGCGGTATTCGGCGGAGGCGTTGTGGCCGTCGGCTTCGCCCGGGTGAAGAAGCTGCCACTGGCTCGTCTTCTCGATACGGTAACGCCGGGGTTGCTGGTAGCGCAAATGATCGGCCGTCTCGGCTGTATTGTCAACGGGGATGCTTATGGTGGGTTGACCAACGTGCCCTGGGCGTTCATTTACACCCACCCGTCCGCCTCGATTCCGGAATACCTTTTCGGGCAGCCAACCCACCCGTATCCGGTCTATGAAATCCTCTGGAACGGGATAGCCCTCCTAATTCTCTGGAGGCTGAGGCACGTCTTCAAGAAGGACGGTCTGCTTTTCCTGACCTACCTGCCAATCTATGCCGCCGGACGCTTTTTTCTGACTTTTGTGCGGCAGGAGAACATAAGTCTCGGTGGATTGCAGCAGGCGCAAATGGTGGCGGTGATTGTTTTCGCTGTATCCCTTGCCCTGCTAATATACCGGGGCAAAAGATCGTCTTCGGGGCAATAGGCGCAAAGCCACACGAATAGCTGCTCCCGAAATCATGGCAGGGCTGGACTTCAGATCGACCCTCTTCTCCACATTTGCAGGTTATTTTTTCCCGGAGGTTTCCGGTGCTTTCTCCTGCTGTCCTGCTGTAGACGCTGACTCTTTGTGCGCCCATGTCGCATGGCGGGTGAGTCCTTCCTGATCGAAACAATTAGCGCCGCACACTTTGCAGACCGCGTTTACCGTTTCTGTTGCCGGTGCTTTCTTCTTGCCGAACATTATTGCCTCCCCTCAATCCAGTATGCAGGTTTATTTGCCGTATGTGTTTAGATAATAACATAATAATGGGAGTATGTCAATAGTCGCGGCATAATGTTCTCATAATCGTGTCTAAATCAGCACAACGATTTGACAGCAACATTCAATAGTGCTAATATCTTTGCAAGAAATGGGCAAGCAGCTTGGCGATAAACTCAAAGAATTGCGGGGTCAGAGGGACTGGACCCAGCAGGAGCTGGCGAAACGTAGCGGTGTAAAAAGGGGTTATCTGGCCAGCATCGAGGCTGGTCTGGTGAAGAATCCCTCGGCGCTCGTTTTTCTCAGGCTTGCCAGCGCGTTTGGCATTTCCCCCGATGAGCTTTATCATGCTGCTGGCTATATCGGTGACGGCAGAAGCATGTCCAGAGGTCCGGGGACTCTGGAAGAAATAATCGACCAGTTGAAGACTGTGCAGCCCGCTGCCATCCCCTTATACAGATGGGGCGATTTCCCTGCTTGGGAAGAAGAGTCTCCGCCTCCCCTTGACTATATCTACCGGGCCAAAAGCCGGGCTCTTGGCCGGAAAATGACAGCTTACGTGGTTCAGGGCATCGATTATGAGCCTGCAATAAGTGAAAACGATATCATTGTAGTTGACAGGGATGAGCCGTTCAGTGACGGAGAAATGGTAGCTTGCCGGCTGGAGGGGATGCCTGTCATTGGGAGGCTCAGAGAGGTCGGCGGGGAGTGTTACCTTGAAACTGCCGGCAGACGGACCAGATTTGATGAATGCGAGGCGCCAGCGGAGATCATCGAAATCAGGAAATGGCTGGAAGAAAGGGATAAAAGCGCCATTCTGTAGCACATCTGTCCCCTTGTCCCTAAAATGTAAGCCGCCGGATTCTGATGATCGTGTACCTGTTCAGACAATCGCCAATTTGTTACTAGTAGTCTCATGATAATCTGGACGAATAAATTACTCTCGATATGGCCTTCGCCCACGACTGAAAATGCGTGTTTTGAGATTAAAGAGCGCATCTATACAATTAGGAGACCATTAGTAACTTGTTCCCTTTCTCCTGTGGAAACTAGCGAATGGAGGGGCTTATGAGATTGTTTTGCACACGGAAAAGGAAAATGAGTTACAAGCCAGTCGTCAGGTGAAAAACGCACAGCCGGGAAACACCTACGATTAGCGTATCTGCTTTACGTGTGTAGGATTATGGAACAACCAAGATTCAGTAGAAACCTATCCCGACATATCGGGGTGAGCGCAGCAAACGAACGAGGGTCATTGTGATCTGTTGTAGATGTTACTTCTGTCGTTGCGGTTGCCCCGCCCTGAGTCCTGCCCCGGTCCGCGAACCATCCAGAGCTTCAGCCAGCCCCAGGACATTGATCAATCTTGACTGGTCAGAGATAACCAGCTTAGTATTGTCTTGCAATGACGCCTGGGTCACTTCGAGTTGCTTGAGCAGTTGGGCATTGCCCACGAAAAAGCGGTCGGCCGCCGTGGAAACGTTTTCGATCGCCTGCGCTTCTCCTTCAGCCCTCAGTATCGCCGCCTGTTTTTCGCCCTCAGCTATAAGAATAGAATGCCGTTTGTCGCCCTCGGCGGTGAGTATCTGCTTTTCCCGGTAGGCCTCGGCCTCAAGGATTGTCGCCCGCTTCTCTCTTTCCGCCTTCATCTGCTTGCTCATAGCGTCAGTGATATCTTTCGGCGGTTGGATCTCTTTGACCTCCACCCTGGTCACTTTCACTCCCCACTTGTCTGTCGCATCATCGAGCGTAGTCCTAAGTGAGGCGTTGATCCGCTCCCTCGATGTCAATGTTTCGTCCAGGCTCATTTCACCGATGAGATTTCTGAGATTCGTCTGCGCGAGTTTGGTAACGGCCGTATAAAAGTTGGCGACCTCATAGATTACCGCCTGTGCCTCTGTTACATAATAGTAGATCACGGCATCCACGCTTACGGTAACGTTATCCTTGGTAATAACCTGCTGGGGCTCGATGTCGATGACGTTTTCTCTCATGTCTACCCTTGACCTCAAAGTATCCACGAAAGGCAAGAGAAAACGGAGACCCGGATCCAGAGACTCTTTGAACCTGCCGAACCTTTCCACGATACCTTTTTCAGCCTGATGAACCACCAATACCGACTTCGCCAGCATGGCGATCACCAGTATTCCCACGATGACCAGGACAATTACGACTCCCACTGGCATACTAATCTCCTCCTTTCCCCTTTTTTTCGACGTTCAACGTCACGCCGCTGACCGATTTGACGATTATTTCCTCGCTAGGCTCAATGTTTTCCTCTGCTCTGGCACGCCATTCTTCGTTGCCGACTCTTACCAGACCATCAGAGTTTCTGGCAATGCTCTTCAATGCCACTCCCTCCGCGCCAATAATGGCATCGATATTCGTTTTCTGCTGGCGAACCGCAGTCCAGCGGTGAACGTATCTCCTACCAAGCGTAAGGTAGGCGATGCCGGCCACGCTGGTCATGACCACTGCCAGTTCCCAGGAATGAAATGCCCAGCCCGCCAATCCGCCAACGACCAGGGCGGAACCGATGATCACGAAGTCAAGCCCTGCATCTATGCCGAGGAACAATTCCATTATGGCCAGTAGAAGCCCGAAGATGACGAATATCAGCCATAGCCAAGCATCAGCGAAAGGCATGGCTGCCTCACTGCCATTCACGTCCATAGCCCGCCCGATGGTTTTTCGCGTTTGTCACGTGGCTCTAGTCTAGTTAGAAATTAGCCCACTGTCAACGAAGCCACCCTATCATTTATCAGAGGTCACTAGGCGGTAGCACTCAATCGCTTGTAAGAGGTACACAGTTCCCGGTGCAGCCTAAAGTTCTCCCAAATACCCAACCAAGCACAACAAGTCTCCGCAAATGATATACGTGTGCAGGAGATACTTCGGTTGGCACACGAGCGCGAAGTTGTACCATGCCGTATTTGCGCTCGAAATGACTATCAGTCATGGTAATTTGATGCCGCTATGGCGCTAACACATGCTTCTGGAAACGTGAAACTGTCCAACCGGCAACGAAAAAATAGTTCGAAAGAATAACTGCGCTGTGACTGAGTGTTCGTTATTATTAAGAAACAAGCCCTCGAGGCGCCGAGAGCATAGCTCGGGGATGCGCATACAGGTGAGGGCGAAAAGGAGACGGAAATGAGGCTCTTTAGATGCATAGCGGTAATACTGGCAATCTTAATTTCAGGGCTTGTGCCGACGGGATTGGCGCTGGCAGACAACGTGGTGAACGACGTCACAGCAGGCGGGAACGATACTTTCACCGCTGGTGGTTCGACGACTGTTGACTACTGGATCGTGGCGAACAGCGGTGACGGGCAGGCCGGCTGCAATGCGAGTGATGGCACGGCAGCAACGGTGACCATCAATGCTCCGGCTTCCGTAACCGCTACGCCGTCTTCACGAACGTTTACAGCCTGCGGCGACGGTGCCGCCCAGTCTGTCACCTTCAGCTCAAACACGCCCGGAGATTATGACATCACGGTTAGCGTGAGTGATGCTGGAACTGGTACCTATAACACGAACCCAGGGAAATTCACCCTGCACGTGCTGGCCCCCCTCACACCTACTAACAATGTTCCCGAAATCAACGTCGCTGCTCCCTCGGTCACTGTCGATGAAGGACAGATCGCCACTATTACGGGTGTATACTCTGATGCTGATACCGGCGACAACGTACACATCAGTGCTTCCCCACCAATTGGCACCATAACGAAGACCGGCACAAACAGCGGGACCTGGACCTGGTCGTTCCAGACTACCGACGGGACGTCCGAAACCCAAGCGGTGACGATCACCGCAGACGATGGCAATGACGGGACGGCCTCAGTGCAATTTGACCTGGTAGTGAACAACGTGGCGCCTACTATCACCGGTATCTCGCCATCTGCCGGAGCTCTGTATAAAGCCGGGGACACGGTTACCGTCACCGGAAGTTTCACCGATCCGGCTGGAGCGGCTGATAATCCATACGCTGTCCTGTTCGATTGGGACGATAGTACCTCGACGTTGCAAAGCGTTACCTATGGTGCAGCCCAAGGTGGTTTCAGCGCGACCAAGATCTTCAGCGGGGCGGGTGTCTATACGATTAGAGTGACTGTCACTGATAAGGACGGAGGATTTTCCAGTACGTCAGTCATGGTTGTGGTCTATGATCCCAGCGCTGGGTTCGTCACTGGCGGCGGTTGGATAAGCTCACCGGCCGGAGCATATCGTCCAGACCAAACTCTATCAGGGAAAGCAACATTTGGATTTGTGTCGAAGTATCAAAGGGGAGCAACCACGCCGATTGGTCAGACTGAATTCCAGTTCCACGCGGCTGGTATGAATTTCCACAGCAGCAGTTACCAGTGGCTGGTAGTTGCCGGAGCTAAGGCACAATACAAGGGCACAGGTACTATGAACGGGGTCTCAGGCTACGGTTTCCTGCTGACCGCGACCGACGGACAGGCCTCTGGAGGTGGAGGCGCGGACAAATTTCGCATCAAGATCTGGAATATCAGCAGCGGCGAAGTAGTTTATGACAACGCCTACGAGAGTTCTGAGGATATCGATTCTGCCAATCCTCAGACTATCGGTGGCGGTAGTATCGTCATCCACGCTAAGTAGTCCACGCCGGACTAAATCACCTGACCGGGGAGGATGCTTGATGCCAAGCATCCTCCTTCGGCCGTATTTGTGTCTCGTCGCGTTCAGAAAAATCCGCTATGCCAGCAATAACTCGATGAGGTGAGTCGGGTCAGGTTATTTTTCTAGACCGTCTCACCAGCCATTCAAGAAGGGGGCGGAGTTTAGTGGGGATATTCGGTTCCCTGACAAAAATCTCGCGGCCTCGGTCGCCCTCGGCAATGGTTAGCCTGTAGCTGAACTGGTCAGGACGCCCTTCTGAGGGAGCTGGCGCTTGCATCGTGAGCACCCCGGCAGACCGTACCAGGTCCCGGAGATGCGCGGCTTCCTCCGGAGATAGCGAATCCGTATCAACCACGACGGAAACCCGCATGCCCGTGAATCCACCGGTTCGTTCCAGGGAAACCTTCACTATTTTCTACCTTTGCCCGCCCCTCCCTTTACCTCGGCTGCGGTAATGCCTACCTTTGACCAGCCGTTACGCACAGCCTGCTGTTCCAGGCTGCCGTTTCCGTAGAGCTCGCCGGCGACTTGATACGTCTTGTTCGCCGCGTCCTGAAAATCCGATGTGCTGCGGAGGCGGTCTCTAAGTGTAACATACCAGATTTGGCCGGCCTTTTCCCATGCCTGTCCGCCTAAATCCATCGCCACAAAATAGAACGCGTGATTAGGGATGCCCGAGTTAATATGTACGCCGCCGTTGTCATTCCAGAGGGGCAGGTTTTGGTACTGGTCCATGTGGCCGGGCTGGGGGTCCTTCCCCAGAACCGGGTCGTTATAGGCGGTCCCCGGTTCCTTCAGGGAACGGATGGCCACGCCGTTAACATTGGAGGTGAAAAGCCCTTCTCCCATCAGCCAGCTGGCCTGCAACGCGGTCTGACCCAGCACGCGTTGTTTTACCAGTACGCCCAGGACATCGGAAAAGGACTCGTTCAAAGCTCCCGGTTGAGAGCGGTAAGCCAGGTCTGCTTCGTATTGCGTGACGCCGTGAGTCAACTCATGACCGATGATTTCCAGGCAGATTGTAAAGCGGTTGAACAGCCTTTCGTTTTCGGGAAGATCGGCATCGCCGTCGCCATAGACCATTTGACGTCCGTTCCAGAAGGCGTTGTCATAGCCCTGGCCGTAGTGGACCGTCGAGTACAGCGCCACCCCGCGATCGTCTATTGAGTGGCGCTCGAATACCCTCCAGTACAGGTCATAGGTATGCCCGCTGCCGTCGTAGGCTTCATTCACAGCGACATCGGGAGAAACCGGCCCACCCTCGTTCCGGATAACCGCGCCGGGCAGATCGTAGCTGCTCCCGGCGTCATAAATGACACGCTCCTTTTGGCCTGGAGGGGACGCGGCCAGGACAGCCCCGCGCTGCAATGCGGCACGCTGGCCACGCATCTGCTCCGACAGGGCTATCGTTCTCCAGATCCAGTCCCGCTGTCTCGGCGAGCCACGGCTGGCGATCTCCCTGAGAACATGAGGGGGAACGATACATTGTGTGCCGGGGATTACGTCTGTCATCTACTTGTCCTCCTTCTGACATGACACGCGACTTATGCGCCAGTTGTGGTGTAATGACAGTGATCATCTTGTATTAGTTTACAGTAAAAGTCAATATAGTACATTAATTAAATTTGGTTTCAGCTATTTCTTCGTGATGTCAACAGCTGTGGCGGTATATGAGTATGACGACCCAACAAGTTTCTTAATAATATGCTTTCGTCTATACTCAGGAGCCAGCAAAAAGAGTATACTTTGGTCTAAGTCATAACCGCTCTTTGTCTCACAGGAGATTCCTGGTGAATTCCTCGGGCGTTTTCGACCTCCTGATAAGCTGTGCGGTCTAGCGCTCTCATAGTCCTTTCACCGGGTTTCTATCATCTTATTTGTCTGGTTCAGGTTCATAAACCAGTTCTCCTGCAAATATACCCTCTTTACCTGCCGAAAAGCTCTCCGCATTAGCGTTTTGAGTGGCTCTCTTGATTGCAAAAAGCCATCTCAATCGTGATGCCGTGCGCCTTGACACCAGAACGTTCATTTCAGCCAGGGTTTTCCCCACGAGGCTTCTAAAGACAATCAATAAGCGATAATCTGCCGATTCTATGAAACACTTCTGCAAATGGACTTGTTTTTTACTTCGGAAATGATATACTTTTACCTAGGAGTAACTACACGGAGAACAGATCAGTGACGACAGAGATAAAAACCCAGGAGATCACTAACAAACTGCGTGAGGCGGTGTTTAACTTTGATGAAGCCAGGGTTGTGAAGTGGGTAAGGATTGGACTGGCGGAGAAGATGGACCCGTTCGAGATGGCCATGGATGGTTTGTGTTCCGGCATGATGGAGGCCGGTGAAGCCTACAACTGGCAGGAATATTTCATGCCGGAACTATTGATGTGTGCTG